>SUUG01000012.1 GCA_015062655.1 Coriobacteriaceae bacterium | reverse complement strand
TTGCGTTAGGATGCTGTGACATGGGATGGCCCCCTCTGCCGTAAGCCTAGACAACTCACAGCATGCGGGAGCCATCCCTATCTGTCACCCTCCGGGCGTAAACAACGTCTTGGCACTGAACACCTAGCCGATCTTGACGACGTTGATCGCCTGGGTCTCGCCGGGCTTCTTGCCGGGGCCGACCTCGAACTCGACGCGATCGCCCTCGTCGAGGGACTTGAAGCCGTCCATCTGGATGGCGCTGAAGTGCACGAAGACATCACCGTTGGAGCCCTCGATCGGCTCGTCGGGCGTGATGAATCCGAAGCCCTTCTCGCGGAAGAACGACTTCTTGAGAGTACCGGTTGCCATGCTAACCCTTTCTTTCTGCCGCCATGGGAGGCGACGATCACCGCGCGCCGATAATCCAGCGCGTCGAATCCGTATGTTACCCCTTTGCCCCACGGCATCAGTCGAGAAATGGACTTTGAGATAAAGCCCTTACGTTCAACCGGTCACCGGCGCCGTTCGCGGTGTCCGCACGACGCGCTACACTGGCAGACAACACGATGTCCGATGCCCCCCGGGGCAGCGAGGAGGACCCATGGCCTGCACCACGATCTTGATCGGCAAGCGCGCGAGCTTCGACGGCTCGACCATCATCGCCCGCAACGAGGACTCCCCGAACGGGCAGTTCGAGCCGAAGCGCATGGAGGTCGTCCTTGCGGCCGACCAGCCCCGCACCTACACGAGCGTCGCCTCGCACTTCTCGTTTGAGCTGCCCGCGAACCCCCTGCGCTACACCTCGGTCCCCGATGCGATCGAGGGTCACGGCATCTGGGCCGCGGCCGGCTTCAACGAGCGCAACGTCGCGATGTCCGCCACGGAGACCATCACCTCGAACGAGCGCGTGCTCGGGGCGGACCCGCTCGTGGGGTACCAGCCCGCGACGGGCACGGAGGGCGAGGCCGGCTACGTGCCCGCGCGCCGCGGCGGTCTGGGCGAGGAGGACTTCGTCACGGTGACCCTGCCCTACATCGCCTCGGCGCGCGAGGGCGTCGAGCGCCTGGGCGCGCTCCTCGAGGAGTACGGCACCTATGAGATGAACGGCATCGCGTTCTCGGACGTCGACGAGATCTGGTGGCTCGAGACGGTGGGCGGGCACCATTGGATCGCCCGCCGCGTACCGGACGACGCCTATGTGACGATGCCCAACCAGCTCGGGATCGATTGGTTCGACCTCGATGACGCGGAGGGCGCGCGCCGCGAGTTCATGGCCAGCGCCGATCTGCGCACCTGGATGGCCGAGAACCACCTCGACCTCACGCTCGACGCGGACGGGTCGACCTTCAACCCCCGCGAGGCCTTCGGCTCGCACTCCGACGCCGACCACGTGTACAACACGCCGCGCGCCTGGTACATGCAGCGCTGCCTGAACCCCTCGGATGGGTGGGACGGCGAGGGCGCGGCCTTCACGCCCGAGTCCGACGACATCCCCTGGTGCCGGGTGCCCGAGCGCAAGCTCACGATCGAGGACGTGAAGTACGTGCTCTCGGCGCACTACCAGGGGACGCCCTACGATTGCTACGGCTGGCAGGGGACGCCTGCCACCCGCGTTGCCTACCGCCCCATCGGCATCAACCGCAACGGGCAGCTGGCCGTCCTCCAGCTGCGCCCCGGCGTTCCCGAGGCGCTTTCGGCCGTGCAGTGGATGGCTTTCGGGTCGAACCCGTTCAACGCCCTGTTTCCGTTGTTTGGAAACGTCGACGAGCTGCCCGCCTACCTCTGCGAGACCACCGCGCGGGTGACGAGCGAGAGCTTCTACTGGGCGAACCGCCTGATCGCGGTGCTCGCCGACGCCCGCTTCCATGAGAACGCCGCCGCCGTCGAGTCCTATCAGCAGAAGATGGGCGCCCTCGGCCATCAGATCCTTCGGGAGACGGCGGCCTCCCTCGCCGACGCCGCAGCCGAGGAGGTGCCGGCCGCGCTGGCCGCCGCGAACGAGCGGATGGCGTCCGCGCTCAAGGACGCCACGGAGCGGCTGCTCGGCCAGGTGCTCTACACCACGAGCTGCGGTATGTCCAACGGCTTCTCGATGAGCGACAACGAGCGCTGAGCGCGAGGGGCGGCCCGCGGCGCATGGGGAGTCCATGTAGGCCGCCAGCCCGTCCTCCGCGCGGGGCGCCTCACGGGTACAAGAGGTGCATAACCGAACCCCAAGGAGGGACCATGGCCAGCAAATTCGAGGACATCATCAACAGCATGATCAACGTGAGCTTCGGCGCGGCATCGATCGCGGCGGAGAAGGGCAAGGCCGCCATCGACGACCTCAACGCCCGCGGCGAGCAGGTCCGCGGCGAGGCCGAGGTGCCGGACTTCGCGCGCTCCGTCACCGACGCGTTCTCCGCGGCCGGCGGCCGCGTCAGCGATGTGACCGAGCGGCTCTCCACCAAGGGCGAGAGCTTCGCCGAGAAGGTGCTCGACGAGCTCGTGCTCATGCGGGCCCGTGCGATCGACCCCACCGACCGTCCCGGCCTCATCGCGCACCTGACCGACATCATCGAGAACGCGGACGTCGAGACCGTGCGCGTCAAGGTCGAATCCGTCGAGACGCACGAGGGCGACGCTGAGCCCGAAGCCGCCGCCGACGACGGGTCCGATGCCGACGAGGGTGACGCCCCGTCCATCGAGCACGCTGACGAGTAGGGCCGGACGTGGATCCCAGCGGGCGCGATCAGGCGGCAGGGGCGGAGCCTGCGAGCGGGACCCCGCGTCCCCCGCAGGGCGCCGCGGGTGCGCACCATGCGCCGCACCGACGCCCGCGCGCCCGCGACGCCTTTCCTGAGCAGCCCGTCGCCGCCGGCCCCGGTGAGCTCTACCAGCTGACGCCTGTGGGCAGGCGGCAGCGCATCGGGCAGCTGTTCGGCCTCGCGCGGTCCTATGAAGTGTGGCGCGGCCTCTCCCCGGAGCGGCTGCGCAGCCTGATCGAGGACCTCGGCCCTATGTTCGTGAAGATGGGCCAGATCCTCGCGACCCGCTCGGAGCTTCTGCCGCAGGCCTACTGCGACGAGCTCGCCCATCTGCGCACGGAGGTCGAGCCGGTCCCGTTCTCCGTGGTCCGGGCCTGCCTCGAGGCGGAGTACCGCCGCCCGCTCGACCAGGTGTTCACCGCCATCGACGAGCAGCCGTTGGGGTCCGCCTCGCTCGCGCAGGTGCACCGGGCGCGGCTCGTGAACGGGCAGGACGTTGCCGTCAAGGTGCAGCGTCCCGGGGCGCAGCAGGTCATGGCCCAAGACATCGACATCATGCGCTCCATCGCCCGGCACGTCACGCGCTTCATGAAAGAGGAGCAGTTCATCGACTTCAGGGGCGTCGTCGAGGAGCTGTGGCAGAGCTTCCGCGAGGAGACGAATTTCCTGATGGAGGCAAGAAACCTCCAGGAGTTCCACGACCTCCACGCGGGCACGCCGGGCATCTCCTGCCCCGAGCCCTACCTGGAGCACTGCACCGAGCACGTCGTGGTGATGGACTACATCGACGGCGCCTCCCTGGACGATCCCGAGCGCCTCGCCGCCTGCGGCCTCAACATGCGCGACGTCGGAGCGATGATCGTGGAGGACTACGCCACGCAGGTCTTGGACGACGGGTTCTTCCACGCCGACCCGCACGCCGGCAACATCATCTGCCGCGGGGACACGGTCTACTTCATCGACCTCGGCATGGTGGGTCGCATCTCGGGCCATGACCGCGCGATCTTGGGCGACATCATCTACGCGGTGGGCGAGGGCGACACGCCCCGGCTCAAGGAGGCGCTCATGCGCTTCGCCGTCTCCCGCGGGAACGTGGCCGAGCTCGACCACACGGCCCTGCTCACCGACCTCGACTTCATCGTCGCGGACTTCGCGAGCGTCGATCTGAAAGACCTGGACATCGGCGCTTTCCTGACCGCGCTCGTGAGCCTCGCCCGGCGCAACAACGTGGAGCTCCCGAGCGTGGTCACCATGTTCGCCCGCGGCATGGTGACCCTCGAGGGACTGCTCGCCGAGCACATGCCCGAGGTCAACATGGTCGACATCATCGCGGCGCACGTGCGGCGCTCCAACGCGGGCCTGCCTCATCTCGAGGAGCGCGCCGCACGCGCCTGGTGCCGGTCGCGCCGCTCCGTCTCGGGCGCGCTCGAGGCCGCCGAGCACCTGGGGCTCGCCAGCCGCATGCTCACTCGCGGGCAGCTCAAGGTGAACACGCAGTTGATCGGCAGCGAGCAGGTGCTCAAGCACCTCGGCGGCATCATCGACCGCCTCTCGATGTCCATCGTCATCGCCGGCCTCTTCATCGGCTCCTCGGTGGTGTACTACGCCAAGATCGAGCCCGTGATCTTCGGCATCCCCGTCATCGGCTTCCTCGGGTACGCGTCCGCCCTCGTGCTCGCGCTCGGTCTCGGCCGCGAGATCTGGCGCAACAGCCACGGGAAGTGAGGGTTCGCCCCGGCCCCCGGGGCGCCTGCCCGCTGTGCGATAATGGGGGAATTGAACGAATCGAACCCGTGGAAAGGAGCGCCCATGGCCTCTCATCCCACACGCGCGAAGCGTCCCCGTTGGCCGCAGCGCGCCGTCGTCACCGCCGGCATGCCCTACGGGAACAAGGGCCTGCACTTCGGTCATGTGGGGGGCGTCTTCATACCCGCCGACTTCTACGCCCGCTTCCTGCGTGACCTGCTCGGTCCCGAGAACGTCATCTTCGTCTCGGGCACCGACTGCTATGGCTCCCCTATCATGGAGGGCTTCCGCAAGCGCCGGGAGGGCGAGGGTTTCGAGGGGACGATCCGCGATTACGTCCGCGAGAACCATGACGGCCAGGAGGCGGATCTCGCGAGCTTCGAGGTGTCCTGCGACCTCTACGCCGGCAGCGCGCTCGAGCCGGCCGTCCGCGTGCACGAGCGCGTCACCGACGAGATCGTCCGCCGCCTCCACGAGCGCGGCGAGCTTCGCAAGCGCTCCACGAAGCAGTTCTTCGACCCAAAGGCGAACCAGTTCCTGAACGGCCGCCAGGTGCTCGGCCGCTGCCCCATCCAGGGCTGCAAGTCCGAGAAGGCCTATGCCGACGAGTGCGACCTCGGGCACCAGTTCGAGCCCGAGGAGCTCATCGCCCCCAGAAGCGCGCTCACCGGTGAGACCCCCGAGCTCGTGCCCGTCGACAACCTCTACTTCGACCTCCCGGCCCACCTCGAGGCCCTGCGCACCCATGTGGCGGCCGGAGAGGCCGATGAGACGGTGCGCTCGGTCGTCACCAAGACCATGGCGGAGTGGCTCCATCCCGCCCAGCTCCACATCCAGGTCAAGTTCCGCGACGCCTTCGAGGCGGTCCGGCCTGAGCTCCCCGCGCACGAGGTCGTCGAGTCGCCGGACGGCAAGGGGTCGTTCTCCGTCGTCTTCCCGAGCTGGGAGGAGCGCGACGCCGCCCATGAGCCGTTGGCCCGCGCCGGCGTGCGCTTCCGCTCCGGCAAGGCGCTCGTGCCGTTCCGCATCACCGGAAACATCCCCTGGGGCGTGCCCGTGCCCGACCTCGAGGGCACGCAGGGGCTCACCTGCTGGGTCTGGCCGGAGAGCCTGTGGGCGCCCATCAGCTTCTCGCGCACGGTCCTCGCCCGCGATGCGGCCGCGGCGGCCGAGGGGGAGGCCGGCCCGGCCCGCGCGGACGCCGAGCTCGCCGATTTCAGCGCCGCGGACGGCCCGCTGTCGCACCCGCGCACGACCCGCTCCCGCCATCTGGACTGGCGCGACTGGTGGTGCTCGGAAGACGCCCAGGTCTACCAGTTCATCGGCCAGGATAACATCTACTTCTACGGCATCGCGCAGACGGCGCTTTGGGAGGCACTCGGCTGGGGCATGCGCCAGAGCACGATCGCGGCCAACTACCACATCCTCTACATGGGCAAGAAGGCGAGCTCGAGCTCCGAGACCCCGCCGCCGCTCGCCCACGAGCTCCTCGAGCACTACACCGCCGAGCAGCTGCGCGCCCACTGGCTCTCGCTCGGTCTCGGCGAGAAGCCGGTGAGCTTCTCGCCCAAGGCCTTCGACACGCGCGTCACAGGCAAGACCGCCGACGGCGAGCCCCTGCGCGCCTGCGACGACAAGCGGGTGATCGACCCGGCCCTGAAGGAGGGCGCGATGCTCACGGGCGTGTTCAACCGCCTCGCGCGATCCTGCTTCTACGCCGTGGCCGCCAAGGAGGGTGACGCCTCGGTGGTGCGCACGGGGCGCATCCCCGCGGGCGCTGCTGCACCTGAGGTGCTCGAGGCCTCCGAGCGGGCCGTCCTCGCGTTCGAGCACGCGATGCACGCCTTCGAGCTCCACCACGCCCTCGGTATCTGCGATGAGTTCCTGCGCGAGGCCAACAAGCGTTGGAGCGACGCGAGCAAGGCGGCGAAGAACGAGGCGGACCCCGTCCGCTCCGACGAGCTCATGGCCGCCGCGCTCCGCGACGCCTTCCACGAGCTCCGTGTGGCGACGGTCCTCATGCACGGCATCGTCCCGGCGGGTTGCGACCTCATCTGCGAGCACTTCGCCTTCGATCCGCACCTCTTCTTCAGCTGGGACCACCTGCTCGAGACCGTCGACGAGCTCACCCGCGCCGCCGGTGAGTGCCCGGGCGAGCACGCCGTCAAGCCCCTGCCGCCGCGCTTCGACTTCTTCCGCAAGCACGAGAGCCAGTACTGAGGTGGGCGCAGAGCTGACCTTCCGCGCCGCGGAGCCTGCGGACCTTGCTGCCGTCATGGCCGTGCTCGCCGACGGCCGCCGCTCTATCGCCGAGCTCGGCATCGACCAATGGCAGGGCGGGTACCCCGATCGGGCGACGGTCGAGGAGGACATCCGCCTCGGCGCCTGCCGCGTGGCGGTTGAAGACGGCGAGATCACGGCGACGCTCGCGCTGCGCTTTGAGGAGGACGCCGACTACGAGGCGTCGCGCGTGGCCTGGCTGACCGGCGATGACGGTGCCGAGCTGCGCTATGCCGCGATCCACCGGGTGGCGACGGCCCGCCGCGCGCTCGGCCGCGGCGTCATGGCGGCGCTCTTCGCCTACGCGGCCGACGAGGCCGCGGCCGCCGGCTGCGAGAGCCTGCGCGCCGACACCCATCCGGGGAACACGGCCATGCGCTCCTTCCTCGCCCGCCAGGGCTTCGAGGAGCGCGGCTCCCTTCGCCTGGCCCGCGCAGATGACGGGGACCCCGTCCGCGTCGCCTGCGAGCGCGCGCTGGAAAGGTCCCGCTCATGAGCGGGGGAGCGCGCCTGCTGCTCCACGCCTGCTGCGCGCCTTGCTCGCTCGAGCCCGTGCGGCACCTGCGCGAGGAGGGCCTTGAGCCCGTGATCTGCTGGACGAACGCGAACATCCAGCCGCTCTCCGAGCGCGAGCGGCGCCTGCATGAGCTCGAGGGCTGGTGCGCGAGCGAGGGGATCGAGCTCATCCGCGCGCACGAGGATGACCTCGCCTGGGAGCGCGGGGTCGCGCCCATCGGCGCCCGGGACCGCGAGCGCCGCTGCCGGGCCTGCTACGGTCTGCGCCTGGCCGAGGCCTGCCGCGTGGCCGCTGAGCGCGGGTTCACCCATGTGGGGACCACGCTCGCCGTCTCGCCCTACCAGCTCTTCGACACCTGCAACGAGGTTCTTGAGCGCCTGGCCCCCGCCCACGGCCTCACGCCGCTCATCCGCGACTGGCGCCCCTGGTACGCCGAGGCGACGCTGCGCTCCCGCGAGCTCGGGATGTACCGCCAGCACTACTGCGGCTGCCGGTTCTCCGCGGCCGAGGCGGCGCTCGACCGCGCCCGCCTGCGCGAGGAGCGCCGGGCGGCGAAGCGGTGACGGCGCGCCTTGCGGGCGCTCGCGCTGGGACGGCCCCGAGCGGGTATAATGTTTGAAACCCTTACGGATGCAGGAGGCACCCATGGACGACCGTCACTTTGAAACCGGCCAGGACCAGGCGGCGATATCGCCGTTCGACCCCGCTCGCGACCACAGCGCCCGGCTCTCGCGCCGCGCCTACAACCTCATCATGGGCGGCCTCGTGATGCTCGGGTTCCTCGTCATCGGCGCCTGCGCCGCGTTGGCGGCCACCCCCGGTTTCCTGCTGGCCGTCTACCAGAACTACTTCCCGATCATGCTCGGCTCCGTCATCGCGAGCCTCGCCGGCATCATCGTCTTGCACCTCGGGATGAAGCGCGAGGGCTTCGGCATGGCCCTGGCCGGCTACGCGCTCGTGATCGGCTCCATCGGTTTCACGACCGGCCTCGTCTTGCCGATGTACGACCTCCCGAGCATCGCCAACGCCTTCGTGGGCACGGCGCTCATCGCCGCCCTCTTCACGCTTCTGGGCGCCGCCTTCCCGGCCTTCTTCGCCCGCGTGCAGGGCATCGCCCTGACGGCGCTGTTCGCCCTCATCATCGTGAGCGTCGTGGGCTCGTTCATGGGGGTCGCCATGGGCTGGCTCGACTACGCGGTGATCCTGGTGTTCTGCGGCTTCATCGGCTATGACACCTATCGCGCCCAGCAGTGCGAGGCGACGGTCAAGATGGCCGTCTTCAACGCCGTGCAGATCTGGCTCGATCTCGTGAACGTGTTCATCCGCATCCTCGCGATCGTGGGCCGCCGCGACTAAGCGCTGGCGCATCGCTCCCCCAAAAAAGCCCGCCCGGACCTGAACCGCCTCCCTTTTCTTGGATATGAGAAAAGGGAGGCGGTTCAACCCGCTCCCGGCGGGCTTTTTCATGGGTTCGGTCTGAGCGAATGCCTCGATGACCATGTCTCCCATCTCGGCGTTTCAGATTCGGTGCGGCTCGGGTTCAACATGCGGGCAGATCCGGTTGAGGCGCAAGACGGCCCGTTGTAAGGCCGCGGGTTTTTCTTCCCCGCGCCCCCGCACCCGGCCCCTCGGCTCCCGTAGGCTTGCAGTCAAGGAAGCGAGCTGAAAGGGGAGGGTCATGGGGCAGACCGTGCTTGAACAGGAGATCTCTCAGATGGCGCTCTGGTGGGCCCTGCGGAAATTCCAGTGGCTCGATACGGTGGCGCAGGAGTTCGTGGCCATCGTGCGCCCCGCCGCCGTGTTCGCGGCGCGGCCGACGGCGCGCGATATCGAGCTCATGAACGCGGCGATGACCGAGTGGTTCCTGTTCGAGCGCCGCTTCGGCCCGGCGGGGACGCCCCTCGAGGAGTACCTCGCGCGCAGCCACCGCGATGTCGGCGAGGAGACGCTCGCGCGGCTCGAGCAGGTCGCGGCCACGCAGCTCTTCTCACGGTTCTCGATCCGCGACAAGGATCGGGCGACGGGCGTCGCCGTGCTCGAGGACACCGCTGACGCGCGCCGCTACGACGTCCTCGACCCGCACCTCGTGGGTGTCGGGCATTGGCGGGAGGGGGTCATCGCCGAGCGGATCGCCTGCGTTGACGGGGTATGGCAGATGGTCGGGACGGTGCGGCTCTACGATTACGCCCCGGCGGCCGCGACCGCGCCGGACGGCCCCGGCGCCGTGCATCCCGAGGACGCCGACCTCGCCGACCTCTGGGAGCGCGCCGGGCCGTTCCTGCGGCTTTTGCGCGACACGATCGGGCAGGACGGGCGCTACCGCGCGAGCGCGCGCCGGCTCTGAGCCCGCGCTCGCCGCCGGGTGCCCGGGTGTGGCAAGATAGACGGCGGACGCAGCGAGCACGAGGAGATGGAATGGATCAGAAGCGCTTCACCTACGACATCGTCGCCGAGGACCCCAAGACGCATGCCCGCGCCGGGGTGCTCCACACGCCGCACGGAGACGTCCCCACGCCGATCTTCATGCCGGTGGGCACGAAGGCGAGCGTCAAGGGCATCCCCACCGAGACGGTGGGCGCGCTCGGCGCCAAGATCGTGCTGGCGAACACCTACCACCTCGCGATGCGCCCCGGCGCCGACCTCGTGGCGGAGATGGGCGGCCTGCACTCCTTCATGAACTGGCACGGGCCGATCCTCACGGATTCCGGCGGCTTCCAGGTCTTCTCGCACGGCGACGCCGTCAAGCTCACGGACGAGGGGGTCCGGTTCATCGCCACGGACTACGACGGCAGCCACGTGTTCTGGACGCCCGAGGACAACATGGATATCGCGCAGAAGCTCGGCGCCGACATCGTGATGCAGCTCGACCAGTGCCCCGGCTACCCCGCCGAGCGCCCCTTCGTGGAGCGGGCCGTCGAGCTCTCGAGCATGTGGGCCGACCGGTGCTACCGCGCCCACACCCGCCCCGACCAGGCGCTTTTTGGCATCGTGCAGGGCGGCATGCACCTCGATTTGCGCCTGCGCAGCCTTCGGCACCTCGAGGAGAGCGGCGACTACCCCGGCTACGGGATCGGCGGCTACTCGGTGGGCGAGGACCACGAGACCATGTTCGAGACGCTCGCGCCCCTCGTGTCCGAGCACATGCCGCGCTCCAAGCCGCGCTACCTCATGGGCGTGGGCAACCCCACCACGCTCGTGCGCGCCGTCTCCCACGGCGTGGACATGTTCGACTGCGTGCTGCCCACGCGCACGGGGCGCATGGGGACGGCGTTCTCGAGCGAGGGGCGCCTGAACTTCCGCAACGCCCGGTTCGCCCACGACGCGGGCCCCATCGACGAGCACTGCACCTGCCCGGTCTGCACCGGCGGGTACAGCCGGGCGCTCATCCGCCACCTGGTGACGCAGAAGGAGATGCTCGGGGGGATCCTGCTCTCCGAGCACAACATCTACTTCCTGCTCGACCTCATGAGGCGCGCCCGCGAGGCCATCATCGAGGGGCGCTACGCCGATTTCGTCGACAGCTGGATGGGGTCCGCGGGCGCTGCGGACTACTGATGCGAAGGGAGCCGAAGATGGGTGATTACGAGGAGGCGCTGCGCGCCGATTCCGAGCGCGGGCCGCTGGAGGAGGAGGTCTACCACCGCGGGCCGGTGCTTTTCCGCGGCCGCATGATCCCCACGGACAACACCTACGCCAACCTCATCGCGCCCGATAGCTCGACGGGCTGGCTGCATGAGGACCCTTGGCGCGTCCTGCGCATCCAGGCGGAGTTCGTAGACGGGTTCGGGGCGCTCGCCGAGATCGGGCCCGCGGTGTCGATCTTCGGGTCGGCCCGCACGAGCCATATCGACGCCATGTACCATGCGGCGCGCGAGGCCGGCTACAAGGTCGCCGCGAAGGGCGCCGCCGTCATCACGGGCGGCGGGCCGGGGATCATGGAGGCCGCGAATCGCGGCGCCTCGATCGCGGGCGGCACCTCGGTGGGGCTCGGGATCGAGCTGCCGTTCGAGAAGGGGCTCAACAAGTACGTGAACCTCGGCATGACCTTCCGCTACTTCTTCGTGCGCAAGACCATGTTCGTGAAGTACTCGCGCGGCGCGATCATCTTCCCCGGCGGGTTCGGCACCATGGACGAGATGTTCGAGCTGCTGACCCTCGTGCAGACGCACAAGGTGGCGAAGACCCCGGTCGCGCTCGTGGGGTCGGCGTATTGGGACGGCCTGCTCTCGTGGCTCTCGGGCCCGGTGCGCGAGAGCGGCATGATCGGGGACCTCGATCCCGCGATGCTCCATGTCACCGATGACGTCGATGAGGCGGTGTCGGTCGCCCTCTCCGGAATCGAGGGGATCGGCACGAGCGATGCGAACGGAGCCGGGCGCTAAGACAGCGGGAGCTCCAGCGGGAGCCGCACGCCGGACGCAGGCCCCGGCGCGTCCTCGCTCACCTGCTCGCGTTCGAGCGCGATGCGCGAGTACTCGACCGCGAGAAAGGCGAGAAACGAGATGAGGAGGATCGCGGCGGTTGCCGCATACATGATCGCCATCATGTCTGCCCCTTTCTTCCGACCCTTCTTTACTCAAAGGATACGGTCCGCTTCCAAGCGCCCTGTGAGGTGCGGGTAAACGCTTCGTAAGGCCCGCGTTCCCGCCTCTCGCCGATCGGCTTTCTCGCCCCGTTCGCGGAAATGGGTATAGTGCAGACGATCGAAGAGGGGCGTCTCGCGCGCCCGCGAACGCACGCGTGCGGAAAGGAGGCGCCATGGGACGCAGGCGCACGGGCTCGAAGGGCAGGAAGGGACCGGTTCGCAGCCAGCACCGGCCCGGCATCGAGGGCACGGTGCGCGTCATGGCCGGGCGTGCCGAGGTGGAGACCGCGGTCGGGACCTACCGGGTCACGGGCCGCGGGCTGCATGGGGCGATGGACCGCGACGTCGTCGCCGTGAGCCTCGTGCGCGGCCCGGGAGGGAAGCGCCGCGCGGTCGTGGACCGCGTGATCGAGCACGCGCACTCCTCGGTGGTGGGGACCTATGCCGTCGCCGGCCCGCTCGGGGTGGTGCGCCCCCTCGACGCGCGGATCAAAAGCGACTTCTTCGTGCTACCCGAGGACGATTCTGCCGCGCGCCTCGGCGTGGAGCCCGGGGACATCGTGGCGGCCCGCATCGAGGTGTACCCCACGGGGGCTGAGTCGGGGATCGTGAGCCTCACGCGCCTCATCGGTGACGAGTCCGCACCGGACCTCGGCATCCAGTGCGTCATGGCGCGCTTCGGCCTCGTGGACGGATACGCCGGGCGCGCGCTGGCCGCGGCCGGGGAGCTCGCGCTCGACGTGGAGGGGGCGCTTGACGACCCGATCCGCCGCGACCTGCGCGAGCGCTTCCTCGTGACGATCGACCCGGCCGACGCGCTCGACTTCGACGACGCCGTCTCCGTGGAGCGCACGGCCAAGGGAGGATGGCGGCTCGGTGTCCACATCGCCGACGTCTCCCACTACGTGCGCTGGGAGGACGCCGTCGATCTCGAGGCCCGCTCCCGCGCCACCTCGGTCTACCTCGCCGACCGCGTGCTCCCGATGCTGCCCGCGCCGCTCTCGGAGGACCTCTGCTCGCTGCGGCCGAACGAGGACCGCCTCGCCATGACCGTGGACATCGAGCTCTCTCCGTCGGGCTCCGTGCGATCGTACGAGATCTTCCCGAGCGCGATCCGCAGCCGCGTGCGGCTCGATTACGACGCCGCCGACGCCGTGCTCGCGGGGGTGGGGGAGGACGGCACGGAGGAGACCCGCCGGGCGGCCGACGCGATCGCCGCGGCCGCCGCGGCCGGTGCCGACCTCGCGCGCTTCCTCCGCGACGCCGACGACCTCGCCCGCGCCCGCCGTCGCCTGCGCCGGCAGCGGGGCTCCATCGATTTCGAGACGGTCGAGGTGCATGCGCTCTTAGACGAGGAGGGCCTGCCCCAACGAATCGTCTCGCGCCGTCGCACGGCCGCGACCTCGCTCATCGAGGAGGCGATGCTCCTTGCGAACGAGTGCGTCGCCGAGTACCTCGTGGACGCGGGGGCGCCCGCGGCCTTCCGCGTGCATGAGCCGCCCGCGCCCGACGCGCTGGCCGGCGCCGCCCGGGTCCTGCGCGAGATGGGTGCGCTGTCGCCCGCGCAGGCGTTGGACATCGAGGCGGGGGACCCCCGCGCCATCGAGGCGGCCGTCGAGGCCGCCCACGGCACGGCCGTGGAGCCGCTCGCCAACGCCTTGCTCCTGCGGGCGATGCAGCGCGCGCTCTACAAGCCCGAGAACGAGGGGCATTTCGCCCTCGGCGCTCCGGCGTACTGCCATTTCACGAGCCCCATCAGGCGCTATCCCGACCTGCTCGTGCATCGGCAGCTGAAGGTCCAGCTGGCTCGCGCCGCCCTCGGACGCGCCGACGCCCGCCGCCGCGCACCCGCGCTCACGGGGACGGGGCCCGAGGCCATGGAGCGCATCCTGCCGCAGCTCTGCCGCCACGCGAGCGAGCGCGAGCGCATCGCCGACGCGGCGGCGCACGCGAGCCAGAAGGTCAAGGTCGCCCAGTACTTCGGGGACCGGATCGGCGAGCGCGTCTCCGGCTCCGTCTCGTGGGTCGGCGAGCTCGGCGCGTTCGTGCGCCTCGACGACACCGGGGCGGAGGGCCTCATCCGCATGGCCGCCCTCGGCGACGAGTGGTGGGACCTCGATGAGCGCTCGCTCACCATCACCGGGACCACGACCGGCACCGTGATAGGCCTCGGCACCCGCGTGGTGGCGGAGGTCAAGGCCGTCGACGTGCTGCGGGGCCATGTTGATTTGGCCCTCGTGCACGCGGGCCGCACTGCGATACACTGAAGCGACCGACATCAAGGAGGAGAGCAATGGATCTGCCCATCACCGCAGAGGATGTAGAGCGCGCCGAGTCGTTTCTGGCCGCCGGCGACATCGAGACGGCTGCCGGGCGCCTCGAGGAGCTCGCCGGCAGCGCGGACGCTTGGGCTGAGGAGGAGTGCGCCGACACGAGGCAGCGGCAGTGGTTCGCGTTCGAGGACGCCTTCGATCGCCTGGCGTACCGCCGCGTCGAGAAGGACCCCCGGGAGCTCGTCCAGGTGGACGCGCCGCTCGGCCGCCTGTACGCGGCGCTGGCTTTCGTGCGCATTCGCCAGCAGGATCTCGCCGCCGCCCGCGACGCGCTCATGCAGGCGGTTCGCTGGAACCCCATGAACTGCGCGTACCGCCTCGACCTCGCCGAGATCTTCCGTGCGCTGGGGGATGCCAAGGAGTGGGCTCAGCTCAGCTACTCCGTGATCGAGCGCGCCTCCGACGCCCGCTCGGCCGGTCTGGCGTACGCGAACCTCGGCCAGATGTTCCTCGATGAGCAGAGCGCCCGCCCCGCCGCCGCGTGCTCGCGCCTGGCCAGCCGCCTGGCGCCTGGTGAGGCGAGGGTGGAGAAGCTCGCGTCGCGCCTTGCCGAGGAGGCCCCCGAGGCCGCGGCGGCACCCGAGGAGGAGGTGCTCTTCGAGCTCGAGGCGACGGGCGTGCCCGCCCAGATGTCGGCGGAGATGGCCATCTGCCTGCTCATGTGCGCCTCGGATGCCGCGCGCACCGGCGACACCCACCGCGCCGCCGCGTTCACGGTCCGCGCCCGCGGCCTCGTGGGGGACGAGGCGGCCCGCGCCCTCATCCAGCTCATCAACGAGAGCGACGCCGAGCTCGCCCAGGAGAAGGCAGCCGGCGCCGGGACGGAGGGCGCCTGATGGCCGCACCCGCCCGCCGCGAGCGCAAGCTCATCGCCAAGAACCGCTCGGCCCGGCATGAGTACTTCATCGAGGAGTCCTTCGAGTGCGGCATCGAGCTCGCCGGCACCGAGGTCAGGAGCCTCCGCGAGCGAGCGAGCCAGATCACGGACACCTTCGCGCTCATCCGCGACCGCGAGTGCTGGCTCATCGGCATGCACATCCATCCCTACAGCAACGGCGGGGTGTGGAACCGCGACCCCGATCGGCGCCGCCGGCTCCTGCTGCACCGCAAGGAGATCGACTACCTCGACGGCAAGCTCCGCACCAAGGGCTACGCTCTCGTCCCGCTCGAGCTCTACTTCAACGAGGACGGCCGCGTGAAGCTCTCGCTCGGCCTGGGGCGCGGCAAGAAGCTCTACGACAAGCGCGAGGACATGGCCAAGCGCGACATGCAGCGCGAGATCGACCGCGCACTGAAGGAGCGCAGCCGCTAGCGGGGATTCCAGGGTGCGGGGGGGGGCTTTAGCTTCCGGATCGGATGCCTTCCAGCTTCTAAGCGCGATGGTTCTCGATGCGCTGTATCGCAAGGTCGAAAAGGCTCTGGGCAGGCCGTGCGAGCACGGTGTCGATGGCGAGCGCGATAGCGAGCGAGACCAGGATCGTCGCCGCGGTGAGCGACGGGGCGTGGGCGCCGTGCCCCGCCCGGGCCTGCTAAAATAGCGGGGATGCCGGCGCGTGTCGCCACGAGCCGGAACCGGATAGAAAGAGGGGATCGCTATGGATCTGACCGCATTGTTCAAGATGTCTTACGGGCTCTACGTCGTCAGCGCCGACGACGGCGAGCAGCGTGCCGCCTGCCTCATCAACACCGCCACCCAGGTGACGGCCGAGCCCCCGCGCCTCACGGTGGCCGTGAACAAGGAGAACGTCACCTCGGGCGTGATCTCGCGCGCCGGCAAGTTCGCCGTGACCGCGGTGGACATCACGGCCGACATGCCCTATCTCGGCAACTTCGGGTTCCGCTGCTCGGCCGACTACGACAAGTTCGCCACCTACGGCGTGGCCGAGGCCGGCGGCGTCCCGTACTGCCCCGACCATGCCTGCGCCGTGTACGCCTGCCGCCTGATCGACACCGTGGACGTGGGGACGCACTACCTGTTCGTGGGCGAGGTCGAGGTCTCCGAGCGCCTGAACGACGAGGAGCCCATGACCTACTCCTACTACCACACCACGCTCAAGGGCAAGACGCCCAAGAAGGCCAGCTCCTACCAGGCGTGAGGACCTCTCCCGGGTCTTGGCGTGAAGCCCCGGGAATGGCTGTCGCATCAAAACACTTTTGAGTATACTGAGGTCGCCGTTGTGCACCCCAACCAAGAGGAGGAACCTATGAGTGACGAGAAGAAGACCTACAAGTTCGTCTGCCTGGTCTGCGGTTATGAGGCCGAGGTTGACACCCCCGAGCTGCCCGAGGACTACGTCTGCCCCGTGTGCGGCGTCGGCCCGGACCAGTTCGAGGCCGTCGAGGACTAGCCTCGACTCCATCTCGTATGGGTTGGCGGCCGCCTTCGGGCGGCCGCTTTCTTTTTGCCGACCGCTCGTGCGCATCCGTGTCCGGGCGGTGCGCTAGAATCTAGAGCGTGAGAAGAGCGCTCGAGGTTCGTTCCATAGGTTCTATTTCCGCAGGTAAAAGATGGTGTCAAATGCGGTGCCCCAGCTCCTGCACCCTATCGGGGCGCCTCGGCGCGAGACGAGAGGGAGCACGCGCGCAATGGCATTCGTCCACCTGCACAACCACACTGAGTACTCCATGCTCGACGGCGCGACCCGTGTGGCCGACATGGTCAAGCGGGCCGTCGATCTCGGGATGCCGGCCGTGGCCATCACCGACCACGGCTACATGTACGGCGTCCCCGAGCTCGATCTCGCCTGCAAGGCCGTGAACCAGAGCACGCCCGAGTTCAAGACCTGGAGCCACGACAAGGAGTTCCTCGAGAAGGACCGCCGCGACGAGCTCGTGGAGCCCGATCCCGAGAAGGACCCCCGCGCCCATGCGCAGTACCTGAAGGACATGGCGCTGTGGGACGCCCAGGGCAACATCGACGAGCTCGAGCCCCCGCCCGTCATCAAGCCCATCTTCGGCTGCGAGGTCTACTTCACGCCCGACGACACCCTCGCCCGCGACCGCAAGCCCGAGCTCTACCATCTGATCCTCCTCGCCAAGAACAACGAGGGCTACATCAACCTGATGCAGCTCGTGTCGGAGGCCGCGGTCTCGGGCTTCTACTACAAGCCGCGCGTCACCCTCGACAACCTGCGTCGCCATGCCAAGGGCCTGATCTGCACCTCGGCCTGCCTGGCGGGCATCATCCCCAAGCACATCGACCGCGGCGACATCCCCGGTGCCGTGCGGTGGGCCGAGACCCTGCGCGACGTCTTCGAGCCCGGGGACTTCTACATCGAGATCCAGGAGCACGGCATCACCACCGACGGCGGCCTCACCGACGAGCAGCTGTCGCATCAGCTCATCGACATCGCCCGCCAGGTGGGCGTGAAGGTCGTGGCCACCAACGACTTCCACTACCTCACGCGCGACGCGGCGCCCATCCAGGACATCATGATGTGCATCGGCATGAACTCCAAGGTGGACGACCCGAACCGCATGCGCATGCAGGGCAGCGAGTTCTACATGAAGTCCGAGGAGGAGATGCGCGAGCTCTTCCCCTACGCGCCCGAGGCCTGCGACAACACGGTGGAGATCGCGGACAAGTGCTCGGTCGACCTCGACTGGGACTCCATCATCCTGCCGCGCTACCCGCTGCTCGACCCCGGTGAGACGCACGAGTCGCAGTTCCGCCGCGAATGCGAGAAGGGCCTCGCCAAGTACTACGGCGACGACTGGGAGCACGCGGTCGTCAACGGCCAGAGCGTGAAGGAGCGCTTCGAGTACGAGTACAAGATCATCTGCGACAAGGGTTTCGCGGCCTACTTCCTGATCGTGGCCGAGTACGTGCGCTGGGCCAAGGAGAACGGCATCGGCGTGGGGCCGGGCCGCGGCTCGGCCGCCGGCGCCATCGTGGCCTACGCGATGAACATCACCACCTTCGACCCGCTCGAGAACGGCCTCATGTTCGAGCGCTTCCTCTCCCCGCAGCGCTCCGAGATGCCCGATATCGATATGGACTTCGACGATGAGCGGCGCCTCGAGGTGGTGGAGCACGTCCGCCAGCTCTACGGCCCCGAGAAGGTCACGCACGTCATCACCTACTCCACGATCAAGGCCAAGCAGGCCATCAACGACGCGGCCCGCGTGCTGGATTACCCGGTCTACGTGGCGCAGCGCCTCTCGAAGATGATCTCCTCCGACCCGTCGGTGAAGCTTCGGCAGGTGCTCGAGCGCACCGAGAAGAAGGAGGACCTCTTCAATCCCGATTTCGCCGAGGCCTACCAGAAAGACGACGACGCGCGCCGCATCATCGACTCGGCCCTGGCCATCGAGGGCCTCACCCGCGGCGAGGGCGTGCACGCCTGCGCGGTCCTCATCTGCCGCGACCCGGTGAACGAGCACGTGCCTACCAAGCTCGACACCAAGGGCGGCGTGGAGATCACCCAGTACGAAGGCCACACCGTGGCCGACATGGGCCTGCTCAAGATGGACTTCCTGGGGCTGCGCACCCTCACGGTCATCTCCAAGGCCAAGGCCAACATCCTGGCGAACCACGGGATCGACGTCGACGTCGACGCGATCCCCTTCGACGACCCCGAGATCTTCAAGCTCATGGGCTCCGGCCACACGGCCGGCGTGTTCCAGGTCGAGTCAGCCGGCATGACGGCCACGATCAAGAACATGAAGCCCACCGAGTACAAGCACGTGGTCGCCCTGATCGCGCTCTACCGCCCCGGCCCGCTCGGCGCCGGCATGGTGTCAGACTACATCGACCGCATGAACGGCAAGAAGGACGTCGTCTTCTACGACGACCGCCTCTCCGAGATCCTGGGCGAGACCTACGGCACGATCGTCTACCAGGAGCAGGTCATGCAGATCTCGGTCCGCATGAGCGGCTTCTCGGCGGGCGAGTCCGACTCGCGCATCCGAAAGCCCGTGGCGAAGAAGAAGATCAAGCTGCTCACGAGCACCGTCTTCCACTGGGACGACGGCTCCGACGAGACCACCTACGACCACTGGATGAACGGCGCCGAGCGCAACGGCTACGACCGCAAGGTCGCGCAACGCATCTGGGACGACGTCTTGGAGTTCGCCTCCTACGCGTTCAACAAGAGCCACTCGGCGGGCTACGCCATCCTCGTCATGCAGACCGCCTGGCTGAAGGCGCACTACCCCAACGAGTACATGGCTGCCGTGCTCACGAGCTACACGGGCAAGACCGAGAAGATCGTGCACTACGTCTCCGCCTGCCGCCACGACGGCATCGCCGTGCTGCCGCCTGACGTGAATGAGAGCGGACGCGAGTTCACGGCAACCGCCGACGGTATCCGCTTCGGCCTCGCGGGCATCCGCGGCGTGGGCGAGGGTGCGGCCGACGCCATCATCGCCGAGCGCGCCCAGGGCGGGCCCTTCAAGGACCTGCACGATTTCGTCGAGCGCGTGGACGGTTCCCAGGCGAACCGCCGCGTGATCGAGGCGCTCATCAAGGCCGGCGGCTTCGACTTCTCGGGCTACCCGCGCCGTCAGCTCATGAGCTTCGTGGACAAGACGAACCCCGAGAACATCATCGACGCGGCGGCCAAGCGCCAGAAGGACCGCGCGAGCGGGCAGACGTCGCTGTTCGACGTCTTCGGCGACGTGGCGGGGTCGGGCTTCGAGATCGTCGTGCCCGAGCCGGACGGTCAGGAGTGGGACCGCCACATGAAGCTCTCGGCGGAGCGCGAGGTGCTGGGTATCTACGTGTCCGACCACCCGCTGCGCCCCTACGAGTACGCGCTCGGCAAGGCGCGCGAGTTCACGCTCTCCCAGATCGACACCGGCTACGAGACGATGGACCCGGCGGGCGGCGGCACCATCAACCAGGAGATCCCCGAGGGCAAGTCCTTCTGGTTCGCGGGCATGGTGGCCGAGGTGGGCAAGCGCGTCACCAAGAACGGCGACCCGATGGCGATCGTGCGGCTGGAGGACATGGAGGGCGAGGCCACGGTCGTGATCTTCCCCAAGACTTACAAGGAATGCGAGGGCTGCCTGTACGGTGAGACCGATCCCGAGACGGGGGCGGTGCTCTCGGACGCGTTCATCCGCGTGCACGGCAAGGTGGAGCGCAGCGACCGCGGCGACCAGATCATCGCACAGGAGGTCATGGCGCTCGAGCTCAACGAGGAGACGAACCGGCCGCGGGTTTTCGAGGTGATGGTCCCGAGCAACCGGTTCTCGCAGGGGAACATGGCGCGGCTCGCGACGGTGCTCGCCACGAACCCGGGCGGGGACCGCGTGGAGCTCTTCATCGAGCAGGGGGACGGTCAGACCATGCGGGCTGAGATCCCCACGCGCGTGAACGCGCGGAGCATCCCGCTGATTGCCGAGGTCAAGGGCATCGTCGGCAACAAGGGCCGCGTGACCGTGATCTAGCGCCGACGGCGGGGGCGCGGACGGCCGCGGCGGGCTGCCTGCGGTGGTGCGACGGCGGCGGTGGTGCGACGGCGTGGCGGTGGTGCCGTGCCGAGGGCGGTGTGCTGCGGCACGGCGGTGGCGGCGTGCTGTTGCGGCGCGGCGGTGTGCCGTTGCAGCGGGCTGCGTCGGCGTGCTGCTGCGGCGCGAAGTCGGCACGGCGGTGGCGGGTGTTCGGCCCTCGCGTGCGGTGGCGCGCATGCCGAGGCTGCGGCGGAGACGCTCCGCCCATGTCCCTGCGAGGTCATGCCGTTGCGCGGGGCGGGCGGGGCGATCTTCTTGAGGGCGTCAGGTTCGTCCGGAGTTTTTTCGAGGTTGGGACCATGATGGGTCCCGATCTCGTTTTTTCTCCGTTTTGCCGCGTGCGCGTGGCGTTGGCGCCGAAATAGTGAGGTTGGGAACCCCTCCCTCGCTTACGCACTCGAAACCCCCAGGTTAAACGCGTCATAAATCTTGAGTTTGGGAAGCGGTCGCTCCCAAGCTCCCAAAACATGACGTTTTTCGCTCCCATCCTCAAAAAATCTCCGCTATTTTGCCCGCTGCCTGCAGACCTTGCGACTTCGATGGGCACGTTGTAAGAAAGCGGGAAGCCAGCTGTAAGGCCGCGGTCGAGAATATGAAATTCACACCGTTGATCGGTCTGCCCGCTGCGACCATGATGGTATGAGCATCGTCGCATCACATAGCACCGCACGCGCGCTCCACCGTGCGCTCCCACCCGCATCGCCCCGAGGTGCCCTGCCATCCCGCCGTTCGAGGTTCAAAGGCGGCCTTGCCGCGCGAGAGGACGTCCGCAGGCTGGGGAGCCTCATGCTCCGACAGGGGTGTGATGCGGGGGAGGTCCCTCTTCACGTGATGGTGGCCGAACACGGACAGCGACGAAGGCACAAGGGGGTCGTCTCGCATGTGCACGGTGGGGAGCTTCCCGCCGGCTCCCTCCTCAAGATCGATGAAGGGCTGTATGTCGCCGATATCCGCCTCTGCGCGCTGCAGGCGGCTGAGGACCTTGAGTTCGTCGAGCTCATCGAGTACTTCTATGAGATCTGCGGCGCGTACTCGCTCGACGGTGCGGAAGGGCGGGGGTATCGCGAACGGCTTCCTTTGACCTCGGTGTCGGATTTGAGCTCGTATTTCGATCAGATGGCCGGCGTGCGCGGGATCCGTAAGGCGAGCCGGGCCTTGAGGTACGTGCGCGACGGGTCCCGGTCGCCGATGGAGACCGCGCTCGTCATGATGCTCACGCTCCCTCGCGCCGACGGCGGCCTGGGGATCCGCGACGTGGTGATGGATCACCGGATCGAGGTCTCCGGGCATGTGCGCGACATGACGGGACGGCGGTACTTCGTGACGGACATCTACATCCGGAAGGTGCGGCTCGCCATCGAATACCACGGTTCCGAACACGAGCGGGCGGCGCGCGGCGTCGCCGACGAGGAGCGCGAGAACGCGCTTCGGGCCATGGGCCATCAAGTCATCGTGGTGCGGAGGGGAGCGTTCTTCAGCCGGCTGTCCTTCTTGCGGTTCATGGAGGCGATCAGGAAGCGTGTGGGCATCCGGCCATCGTCGCTCGATCCGGGTTTTGCAAAACGTCAGGAGCGGCTGCGCCGTTTCGTTTTGCGTCGTGTGCTGTGAGTGCAGCGTGCCGGGATCTTGAGGCGCCTCTGGGCCCAGGCGGTCGTCGGCGTGAGCGGAGCATGAGGCGGGCTCTTTGCGTTCGATATGCGCGTGGGGGTGCTGGGTGGGGCAGATGGTCGGGATGCCTTCGCGGCTCATTGCCTGTTCGCGCCCCGTCCGTTTACCTGGGGTGTGATGCGGTGCCTTGGATGCGGCTTGTTTGGCCGGCTGTGTTGGGGCGTGCCCAGGGGCGGAGGGGTTTCGAAGCTGGGGCCCGTTCGTATCGGGGGCGCAAGCGGAGAAAAATCGAGGTTGGGAGTGAAAAGTGTCATGAGTTTTGAGTTTGGGAGCCCTGTGCTCCCGACCGTGAAAAACATGACGGTCTTGACCTGGGGCGTTACGAGGCACGGCAAGCGCTTGGGGTCCAAAACTCAAAATACCTCCGCGAAACAGCGGCCGCGTTGCGAGACGCGGAGGTTTTTCAAGGATGGGAGCATTTCAGGGCCCCGCACCGAGGGCGGCCGGTTCGTCCAGCGCCGAGGCCGGCCCGCTCGGGCCCGTCCCGCGCCCCTCAGCCCCGTGCCGCCGCACTCCTCAGCCCCGCACGGCCCGGCGCCCCTCAGCCCCGCACCGCCCGGCGCCCGTGCCGCTCCCGACCCGCTCGCCCAGCGCCGCCGCCACCGTTCGCCCGCCACCCGCGCCCGTAGATGCGCCAATTCTGTGCAAACGCCCGCGACCTGCTAGAATGGGTCCGCTCAGTACTTTAAACGCGCGACACGAAGGAGCACCAGTGGGTAACCACTTCCGTACATCCGGGGATGAGCAGCCGGTGCCCACGGCGCCGACGCCGGGAGCACCAGCGCCCGCCCCATCCGCCCCGGACCCATTCGATAACGCAGATCTCCTCGCCGGCGCCCCCGCGGCCCCGGGCCCGGGCGTCCAGCCCGCCGCAGCGCAGATCCCCGACCCGCTCGCCCCGGTCTCCCGTGCGGACGTCTTCATGCCCGCCGCCGACCAGCAGACCGGTCCCGATCCGGCGCTCGACCCGGCGACCTTCCGCACCCGCGACGGCTCGGCCGCTCCCTCCACCGACGCCGACGAGCGCCGGCAGGTGGCCGATCTCGACGCCGCTCTCGCGAGCCCCGATTTCACCACCGTCTTCGCGCCGATCAACGAGGACCGCGACGCCTCCCAGCGCGCCGCCGCCCGTCAGGCCGGCGTGGAGCCCGTCATCTTGATGGAGCACCTCACCAAGGTGTATCCGGCCCAGCCCAACAAGGCCGCCCTCGATGACATCAACATCGAGATCTACCCCGGCGAGTTCGTCTTCCTCGTGGGCCACTCCGGCTCCGGCAAGACCACCCTGCTGAACACGATCCTGCGCAACGTCAAGCCCACCTCGGGCCGCGTCATGGTCGCCGGCCAGGACCTGATGCGCATCAAGAACCGCCGCATCCCCTTCCTCCGCCGCCAGATCGGCGCCGTGTTCCAGGACTACAAGCTCCTGCCCAACAAGACCGCCTATGAGAACGTCGCCTTCGCCCTGCAGTGCATCGGCAAGCCGCGCGGCGTCATCCGCGCCCAGGTCCCCGAGGTCCTGCGCCTCGTGGGCCTCGGTGAGAAGATGAACTCCCTGCCCGACCAGCTCTCCGGTGGAGAGCAGCAGCGCGTCTCCGTGGCCCGCGCCATGGTCAACCGCCCGCCGCTGCTCATCTGCGACGAGCCCACGGGCAACCTCGATCCGGCCATCTCGCTCGGCATCATGAAGCTCCTGGAGCGCATCAACCGCACCGGCACCACCGTGATCGTCGCCACGCACGATCGCGAGATGGTCGATTCCATGCACCGCCGCGTCATCGCCCTCGAGGGCGGCCGCGTGATCCGCGACCAGGAGAGGGGAGGCTACGGCAACTATGGTGCCTACTAACATCGGATACTCCATCCGCGAGGCGGCGAGCCACTTCGTCCGCAACCTGACGACGTCCATCGGCGCCGTCATCACGATCTTCCTGTCGCTGTTCATCATCGGCCTGTTCGTCGTCGGGTCGAGCATGGTGAACGCCGTCATCGGCGGCGTCGAGGCCCAGGTGACCATCAACGCCTACATCGACGACGCCGCGAGCGACGAGGACGTCCAGGCGTTTCTGGGCGAGCTCCAGGGCTGGCCGAACGTCAAGTCCGTCGAGTTCAAGAGCAAAGACGACGCGCTCGCCGACTACAAGAAGACCGCGTCGAGCAAGGCCGACGCCACCATCAGCGCGCTCGATGGCGAGAACCCGCTCCCGCGCTCCTACGTGATCGAGATGGACGAGCCGTCGCAGGTCGAGGGCACCGCCCAGAAGCTCCGCGACAGCGCCGAGTTCCAGCAGATCGTGGACGGCGGGGACGTCGAGGAGTCCGTCTCCTACGGCCGCGAGGAGGTGGGCCGCCTCTTCCAGGTGACGGGCTACATCCGCATCGCCGCCGTGGTGCTCGTGGGGCTCCTCACCTTCGTCGCGTTCATCTTCATGAACAACACGATTCGCCTGTCCATCACGGCCCGCCGCCGCGAGATCGCCATCATGCGCCTCGTGGGCGCCTCCAACGGCTTCATCCGCGGGCCCTTCATCACGGAGGGCGTGATCCAGGCGATCCTCGGCTCGGCGCTCGCGATCGGAGCGCTCGAGCTCGTGCGCAACCTTTTGCTCCCGAAGCTCCAGGCGGGGATGCCCTTCTTCAACATGGAGATCCCCTTCATCTTGCATCTGGCGACCTACGGGGCCCTCGTGCTCCTCGGCGTGCTGATCGGCCTGTTCGGCTCAGCCATCGCCATGCGCCGTTACCTCAAGGTGTAGCGAGCGAGACGCAACGCGCCTGCGTATCGGAAGGCGGCCGTCCCGGGTCTCGGGGCGGCCGCCTTCCGCCGTCTGGGGGTTAGGCGAGGGGCCGGCGGGGGCCGGCGAATATGGGGCCTGCGTGTGAATCGGCCCCCGTGTTGGGGGCGCCGCGGTTGAATTACCTATACTAGCTGCAGGTATTCGCCCGACCACAGGGTTCGGGCGTGCGCGTTTGATCGGAGCGGTCGCTCACTTGGGTCAAGGGCGCAGCCCGCGCGAGGATTCGCGCACGATTCGCCCCACAGTGACGCGATGATCCGGACGGCGCCGCCGCCCGCGGCATCGTGCGGAACGGAACAGCACATATGACCTCAGAGAACGCAGAGACGCCCACGACCTCCTTCGCCGACCTCGGCCTGTCCGACACCGTGCTCGCCGCCGTGTCCGACATGGGCTACGAGCGCCCCACGCCCGTCCAGGCCGCCTCGATCCCCGAGGTGCTCGCCGGGCGCGACCTGCTCGCGGCGGCCCAGACCGGCACCGGCAAGACGGCCGCCTTCCTGCTTCCGGCCCTCGACCGCCTGCCGCATGTGAAGCGCACCCGCGGCAACAGGCTCTCCGTAGGTGGCGGCCCGCGCATGCTCGTCATCACCCCCACCCGCGAGCTCGCCCAGCAGATCGACGACGTCTGCAGCCAGATCGCAGCGCGCACCAAGCACACGGCCGTGACCGTGGTGGGCGGCGTCTCCTACAACCCGCAGAAGAGCGCGCTCAAGCGCGGCTGCGACGTGCTCGTGGCCACGCCGGGTCGCCTTGAGGACCTCATCAACCAGGGCGCCTGCATGCTCGACGAGGTCGAGGTGCTCGTGCTCGACGAGGCCGACCGCATGCTCGACATGGGCTTTCTTCCCACGGTTCGCAAGATCGTGGCGCAGACGCCCGCCGACCGCCAGACGCTCCTCTTCTCCGCGACCCTCGACGAGGCCGCGGTGGGCTCCATCACCGACCTCGTGCGCGATCCCGCGCGCGTCGAGATCGCCCCGGCCACCTCGACGGCCGAAACCGTCGACCAGTTCGTGCTGCCGGTCTCGCTCGAGGCGAAGAACGGCCTGCTCGCGCAGGTGCTCGAGGTCTTCGGGACCGGTCACGTGATCGTCTTCTGCCGCACGAAGCGCCGCGCCGACACCGCGTGCCGACGCCTCTCCCGCGCCGGCGTCTCGGCCGCCGCGATCCACGGGGACCGCAGTCAGGCCCAGCGCGAGCGGGCGCTGCGCGCCTTTCGCGACGGCAAGGTGGACGTGCTCGTCGCGACCGACGTGCTGGCCCGCGGCATCGACATCTCCGACGTGCGCTACGTCATCAACTTCGACGTGCCCGAGGAGCCGGTTGACTACATCCACCGCATCGGCCGCACGGGACGCGCCGGTGAGGAGGGCTGGTCGGTGACGTTCGTGACCGAGCAGGACGTCGAGGAGTTCTACGACATCGAGGCGCTCATGGGCAAGACCGCCGACCTCTTCGCGCCCGAGGACCTCGCCGAGCTCGACCTCGGCGAGAGCCCCGTCTACGTGGACCCGAAGCGCGTGCCCCGCGATCACGTGGCCGGCAAGAAGGAGAAGAAGCGCCGCCGCGACCGCGTGGCCAAGAAGCTCGCGGCCAAGTACGGCGAGGACGGCCTGCCGGCCGGTGCGCTGCGCCGGGGCGCCGCGGCTGCGCAGCCGCGTCGGAAGGGTTCCGGACGCCGGGCCGAGGGTGGCGAGCAGGCGCCGCGCGAGCAGCGCCATGGCGCCCGCGCCGAGGGCGAGGCGGTCGCCGAGACCCCGAAGCCCTCGCGCCGCAAGCGCTCGGGCCGCACCCGGGTGCACGCGGAGGATGCTGCCTCGCGCGGCGGCGAGCGCACGGGCCGCAATGGCGAGGCGCGCTCGGACCGCGGGCAGCGCGGGGGAGAGCGGGCTTCCCAGGGCCAGGAGCGCGGCGGCCGCGGCAAGCGGCAGAACCGCGACGAGCGCCCGCGCCAGAAGGCGGACTGGCGCAACTACGACGTGCCCGACGACCGCCGCGGTGGGCGCGGCCGCTCGCAGCACGCCGCCGCCGCGGCCTCGGCCCCGCGTCGCCGCACCTCGGGACGCCGTCCGGGCGATAATGGCGGGCGCCGCTGACCTTTGCTACGATGGACGCCGTCCACCTTCGCGGTGGCGGCGTTCTCGTAAGACGGCTGACGCCGCGATCCGGCCCCGGCGATGGGAGGCTCCTATGACAGACGGACGACCGACACCTCCGTGGGCAGCGGGCGGCTCCGATACCGGTGAGCGCCCGTATCGGCTGGTGTCGCCTCTGGGATCCGTCGGCGCACGGAACGCGCCCGCCGAGGACCCCTCCATACCGCCGATGACCCCCGAGGGGACCATCGACATCTTTCGCCCCGAGATCCCTCCCCGCCGCGCCGGCCAGACGGTCGGTTGGGTTGCCGCGGCGATCGCCATCCCGATCCTGTTCCTGGCCCTCACGGTGGTCGGCGCGATCGTGGGCTATGCTGCCGTGGCGATATCGGCGGAAAGCACCGGGATGTCCCCCGACATCGCGGTCGATTCGAGCGATGCCGCGCTCATCTCGTCGATCCTGGGGCAGGTCCTCGCCCTCATCGTCTTCCTCCCGCTTTGGATCGCGGTGCGGCGACGCGCCTTCGGCCCCGCCCATGCCACCAGGCCCCGCGGCGTTCGAGCGCTTCGGGCTACGCTGGGCGTCGTGGCGGCCGGTCTCGGCGTGCAGCTGTCCGTCAGCCACCTGCTCGATTTCGTCTTGCAGTTCTTGCCGGACCTCGCCGCCGAGTACGCCTCCCTTATGGAGGGGAGCGGTATTTCCGAGCTCTCCGTGCTCTCGGCGCTGACGGTGGCGATTCTCGCACCCATCGTGGAGGAGGTCGCCTGCCGCGGCCTCGTCTTCGAGTTCCTCATGCGCGCGATGCACCGGGGCTGGAACCCCCGCACGGGGGCGCGCGACGTGGAGCCGACGCGCGTCGCCGTCGTAGCGTCCATCCTGCTCACCTCGCTGATTTTCGGTGCGCTCCATCTCAATCTGGTGCAGGCCTCCTACGCGTTCCCCATGGGCGTGCTGCTCTCGTGGGTGTATTGGCGCACGGGGAACCTCGGATACAGCATCGGGCTTCACCTGGTGGTGAACTTCTCGTCCTACGGGGTCGAGGTGGCGGGCGCTATGCTCGAGCCCCTTGGAGCGCCGGTGCCGTTCATCTTGGGGGCCGTGCTGCTCGCTGCGGGCGTCTTCGTGTTTGGGAAGGCGACGAGGCAGGTTGGCACGGGTCCCGCCGTGGCCTGACGGCGCCGTGCCGCGGTGCGACTCTTAGGGCGGGGCGGACCCCTCTCTGATCGCGAGTTTCGCCTGCATGGAGCGGGTGACGTTTGCCCGCCCGTCGGGTTTGCAAGCGGGGCGCTTGCGCGCCCCGTCCGGCTGCGCCGGACCGCCGACGGCCGCTGCGACATCGCGCGTAGACCGAGACGGGCGCGCGGGATGCTGCGATGCTCAAACCTCGCGCGAGTTGTACCAGTTTTCACGTGGCGCGCGCAAACCTTGTCCCTCTTGTACCAGTTTTGGCCTCAGGGCGAAGTAGCCCGCGGTTACTCAAGATAAAAACTGCAGTTAAAAGAGGGTGGCTCTTTGGCGTCTACTTTGCGTGCCGGCAAAAAGTGGTACAAGTCGCGTGAGGTTTGACGCGCCTGCATCGAAACTGGTACAAGTCGCGCGAGGTTTTGCGAGCTTGACGGCGCTCCCGATCATCTGGGCGTTCCGACGGCGCGGTGACCGGCTTGCGCGGGCACCTGGATCAAATCCGCGGCCGTTTCATGAATGCGGTTTGCCCACGGGCCCGCGTATCTCCCTGCGGTTCCTCGGCAAAGCCCCACAGGCCCGCGCCCACCGCCTGCAACCCTTGCGCCGCTGCCCCTCGAGTCCGCCAGCCCATGCGCGGCCGCCCGGTGCGGCCCGCATCCTGCATGCAGCCACCTTTCGGATCCTCCAACCCGGGCATGCGCCCGCCACCTGAGACCAACCAGCCCCGAGCGAGCCGCCGCCCGGCGCACTCGGCTCGCCGACGCAGCCACCCGCTACCGCCGCCGACCGCCCCGCGCTCCCTCGCGACCTTGGGCGGCGCGGTTCCGACCGGCCGGGGCGCTCCCGGCGGAGCCGCGGTAGCCGCCCGCCTGCGCCTCGCGGCCTTGGGCGCCGCCCGTCTTCTGCTTCGGTGCGCGCGGACCCTTCCCGCCCTTCCGGTCCAAGCCCGTGCCGCCGCGTGCCCCCTTCGGGGGAAACGGCTTGATGAGGCAGCGCTTGTCGAAGCCGATCAGGTCCTGCCTGCCGGCGCGCTCAAGCGCCTCGCGCACGAGCTTGTAGTTCTCAGGCTTCCGGTACTGGATGAGCGCCCGCTGCATCGCCTTCTCATGCGGGTCGCGCGCGACGTAGACGGGCTCCATCGTCCGCGGATCGACCCCCGTGTAGAACATGGCCGTCGCCATCGTGGACGGCGTGGGATAGAAGTCCTGCACCTGCTCGGGCATGTACCCCATGTCGCGCACGGCGATCGCGAGCTCGATCGCGTCGGCGAGGGTGCTGCCGGGATGCGACGAGATGAGGTAGGGAACCACGTACTGCTCGCGCCCGAGCCTGCGGCTGATCTCCTCGAAGCGACGGCAGAAGGCGTCGTACACCGAGCGCGAGGGCTTTCCCATCAGCGCGAGGACGTTGTCGCTCACGTGCTCGGGAGCGAGCCTCAGCTGCCCGCTCACATGGTGCTCGACCAGCTCCTCAAGGAACTCGTCGGACGTGTCGGCCATGGTGTAGTCGAAGCGGATGCCGCTGCGCACGAAGACCTTCTTCACGCCGGGGAGCTCCCGCAGCTCGCGCAGGAGCGCCGTGTAGCCGCTCTCGTCCACGACCATCTGCCGGCACACGCGGGGCCACAGGCACCGTTTGTGTTGGCAGACCCCGTGCTTCAGCTGCTTGTCGCAGGCAACGCGGAAGAAGTTCGCCGTGGGTCCGCCCACGTCCGAGATGTAGCCCTTGAACGCGGGATCCCGCGTGAGCTCGCGGGCCTCGGCCACGATGCTCTCGCGGCTGCGCACCTGGAGCGTGCGTCCCTGGTGGAAGGTGAGTGCGCAAAAGGAGCACTCGCCGAAGCAGCCGCGGTTGCTCGCGAGCGAGAATCGCACCTCGTCGAAGGCCGGGACGCCCCCGGCCGCGTCGTAGTCGGGATGCCAGGCCCGCGCATAGGGCAGCGCGTAGACGGCGTCCATCTCCTCCTCGGTGAGCGTGAGCGCCGGCGGGTTCTGCACCACGTAGACGCCGTGGGGGTAGGGCTCCACCAGGCGCGTCGCCGTGATGGGGTCCATGTTGCCATACTGGACGTTGAAGCTGCGGGCGTAGGCGAGGCGGTCGGCCTCGAGCTCATCCCAGGAGGGGAGGAGCTCGTAGTCGTAGACCTCGTCGAGCGAGCCCGTGCGGTAGGTCGTGCCGGCCACGTAGGTCACCTGGTCGATGGTGAGGCCCGCCGCCAACGCGTCGGCGACCTCGACGATCTGGTGCTCGCCCATGCCGTAGATGATGAGATCCGCGCCCGCGTCGAGCAGAAGCGACCGCTTGAGGCGGTCTTGCCAGTAGTCGTAGTGGGCGAGGCGCCGCAGGCTCGCCTCGATGCCCCCCATGATGATGGGGGTGTCCTTGAACGTGCGTCGGATCAAGTTGCCGTAGACCGCGCAGGCGTGGTTGGGCCGCGCGCCGGCGACGCCGCCCGGCGTGTAGGCGTCCCCGCGCCGCCGGTGCTTCGTCACCGTGTAGTGGTTCACCATGGAGTCCATGTTCCCGGCGGAGACGAGGAAGCCGAGGCGGGGCTCGCCGAGGACGGCGACGCCCGCCGGGTCGCGCCAGTCGGGCTGGCAGATGACGCCTACCCGGTACCCGTGGGCCTCGAGGAGGCGCGTGATGATGGACATGCCGAAGGAGGGATGGTCGACGTAGGCGTCGCCCGAGATGTAGACGAAGTCGCAGGCGTCCCAGCCGCGCTCGCGCATGTCGGCGGGCGAGACAGGTAGGAAGTCGCTGCGGTCGGCCATGGGTCCTCCTTCGGTGCGGGCCCGCCGTTGTGTGATGCGGCGCGCGGCAGCGGTCGGGTGCCGTAAGTATATCCCGCACGGGTGCACGGTGCCTGCCCCTCCGCCCGCGCGTCCCTCGCCCCGGTGATGCCGAGCGTTCGCGATCCGACATTTCGCGCGCGAAAAATGCCGGATCGCGAACGCTCAGCTTCTGCGGCGGGCGGCGGGGCCGTGCGAGACGCACCCTGCGACGGCCCCGCGGCGACGCCGCCCCGGCAGGGGAAGCGCCCGTTTTGCGGAGAAGCGCCTGTCACGCTGAACTTGGGCTAGGATGACGGGGAGCGGATCCATACGGGAAGAGGAGCGTGCGAGTCGCATGGAGCGCGCGAAGCAGACGTCGGAGTCAATCGAGTTGGGTATCCTCCTCGCGCTCGCGGGGGGCTTCATGGACGTTTACTCCTACATGGCCCGCGGCGGCGTGTTCGCGAACGCGCAGACCGGCAACATCCTGCTCGTCGGCGTCCATCTCTCCGACGGCGACCCGGCGTCGTCGCTGCGCTACCTGTTCCCGGTCATCTCGTTCGCCGTCGGCATCATCCTGACCGACCTCATCCGCGGGCGCTTCGACAACCTCCTGCACTGGCGCCAGGTGACGGTGCTGCTCGAGGCCCTGATCCTGGCCGGCGTCGCCTTCCTGCCGGGTTCGGAGGACCTCCTCGCCAACTGCCTCACGTCGTTCGCCTGCGGCATGCAGGTGGAGAGCTTCCGCAAGATCCACGGCCGCGGGATCGCCACCACCATGTGCATCGGCAACCTGAGGAGCGCCCTGCAGAGCGTGGACGACTACCTGCTCACCCGCCGCCGCAGCGCGCTCAAGAGCGGCGTGCTCTACCTCGGTGTGATCCTCGTGTTCGTCACCGGCGCGGTGCTGGGCAACTGGTGCGTCTCGCGGTTCGGCCTGCGCGCGATCATGGGCGCGGCCGTGCTCCTCGCCCTTGCCTTCCTCGTGATGTTCATCGACCGCGAGCAGGACCGCAAACAGGGTTGCGGCTGACGCGCATCTGCGTCCGCGCGACTCGGCTAGAATGTTCTTTCCGCAAAGCGGGCATCCGCACACCGACGGCAAGGGGGTCCCATGGAGGTCGAGGCATACACGGACGGTGCGGCGCGCGGCAACCCGGGGCCGGGCGGCTACGGGGCGGTCCTCACCTACACGGCGCCCTCGGGCAAGCGCCATACGCTCGAGCTCTCGGCGGGTTTCGAGCGCACCACGAACAACCGCATGGAGATCCTCGGCGTTGTCGCGGCGCTCGAGGCCCTCACGCGGCCCTGTGAGGTCACGGTGCACTCGGACTCCCAATATGTGGTGAAGGCCTTCAACGACCGGTGGGTCGAAGGCTGGATGCGCCGCGGGTGGAAGACAGCGGGGAAGAAGCCCGTCAAGAACGTCGACCTGTGGAAGCGACTGCTCGCGGCCAAGGAGCCCCACGAGGTGCGGTTCGTCTGGGTCAAGGGCCATGCCGGCAACCCCCTGAACGAGCGGTGCGACGAGCTCGCGACGACGGCGGCCGACAACGGGCCGCTTGAGGTCGACCGGGGCTTCATCGAAGGCGCCGAGAACTAGGCCGCGGCCGTGCGATGGGAGGCGCTATGGGATTCTTCGATCGCTTCCTGCCTGGGCGCGAGAGCGCGGGCGACGGCGGGGGGCCGCAGGTGAGCGCCGCTGAGGCGCGGCTGCTCGGCGACCTGTCCTCCTGCGGCTTTGGCCCCGTCCGCGTGTCCCTGCTCTTCTCGGGCACCGTCCAGGGCGTGGGGTTTCGCTGGACGAACCAGGCGCTCGCTCGCGAGCGCGGCCTCACCGGCTGGGTGAGAAACCTCGATGACGGCCGCGTCGAGATGGAGGTGCAGGGGGAGCCCGCGTTGATTGACAGGCATCTCGAGGAGCTGCACCGCCGCTACCAGCGTTTCGGCAGTCGCGTGTGCCTCGACTCCTACCGGTTCGCCCCGTGTATCGAGGAGGGCGAGTTCGCAGTGCGCATGTAGGAGGCGCCTGAGCAGGCGCGCTCGACGGCGGACGGGGCGGTCCCGGCTCTCCGCTCCCGTCCCCCTGAATTGCTATAAGATGGTCGCAATTGACGACGATCAGGAGGCCCCATGTCAAAGGCCCGTATCAAGCTCTGTCCGAAGTGCTCGGGCATCAAGCCCGGAAAGCTTGTCGACGCCGGCGTTCCCAAAGACGAGATCGCGCGCGGGTGCTTCGGCTGCTGCCGCAAGAAGCGCCCTGAGCTCGAGGACCGCGTGTACGTGCGCGTGGAAGGCCGGCTCGTCTCGGCCGGCAGCAAGAAGAAGCTCGCGAAGAAGGTCGTCGCGGCCCTTACGGAGTGAGCCCGCGCCCGGTGCCCGCCTCGGCGCCTGGCCCCTGCGCATGCCGAGCGTTCGTAATACGGCAAAAACCGCGTTGAAAAGGCGGTATTACGAACGCTCGGCATTGATGTCCGGCCCCGTGTCGGCCGCGTGCCCGCTGCGGTGTCGGCCACGGGCCCGCCGCGGGGCCCGCCGCGGCGCGGGACGAAACGGAGTGGAAACCGTGCGGTAACATCCGCACCCGCCCGTTGACGTCGGGTGCGCACTCATATACTCTCATCCCCGTAGGCAAATGGGTTTTGTCACCGCGGATCTAGAAGGAGGCCGACCATGCAGCTCACCGCCATGTTCATGATGCGAATGCCGAGCTCTCGGCCTTACCGTGCGATCCGCCCCCGCATACGGGGCCATCGCTAGCATCAGCCAGGCCCTCGCCTCCCTGATGCGGTTCGGTCGGGAGACCCCTCAAACGACGTTTCACATCCCCGCATCCAACAGGCAAAGGAGCCGACCATGAGCACGTTCGTCAACAACCCCGAGCACACCTTCAAGTTCGATACCCTGCAGCTCCACGTGGGCCAGGAGGCCGCCGACCCCGCCACGGACGCCCGCGCGGTCCCCATCTACCAGACCACGAGCTACGTCTTCCGCGACTCCCAGCACGCCGCCGACCGCTTCGGCCTTGCCGACGCCGGCAACATCTACGGGCGCCTCACCAACTCCACCCAGGGCGTCCTCGAGGATCGCGTCGCCGCCCTCGAGGGCGGCGTGGCCGGCCTCGCCGTGGCCTCCGGCGCCGCGGCCATCACCCTCACGCTCCAGGCCCTCGCGCAGGCGGGTGGCCACGTGGTCGCCCAGAAGACCATCTACGGCGGCACCTACAACCTGCTCGAGCACACCCTTTCCCAGTTCGGCGTCGAGACGACCTTCGTGAACGCGCACGACCTCGCCGAGGTGGAGGGGGCCATCCGCGAGAACACCCGCGCCGTCTACCTCGAGACGCTCGGCAACCCCAACTCCGACATCCCCAACGTTGACGAGATCGCGAAGATCGCCCGCAAGCACGGCCTGCCGGTCGTCGTCGACAACACCTTCGGCACGCCCTACCTCTTCCGTCCGCTCGAGCACGGGGCGAACATCGTGGTGCACTCTGCCACGAAGTTCATCGGCGGCCACGGCTCGAGCCTGGGCGGCATCATCGTGGACGGCGGCACCTTCGACTGGAAGGCGAGCGGCAAGTACCCGCTGATCGCTGATGCGAACCCGAGCTACCACGGGGTCTCCTTCGTGGACGCGGCGGGTCCGGCGGCCTTCGCCACCTACGTCCGCGCCATCCTCCTGCGCGACGAGGGACCCTGCATCTCGCCGTTCAACGCCTGGATCCTCCTGCAGGGTCTCGAGACGCTGTCTTTGCGCCTCGACCGCCACGCCGCGAACACCAAGCGGGTCGTGGAGTACCTTGCCGGCAACCCGCACGTCGCGAAGGTCAGCCACCCCAGCCTGCCCGAGCACCCGGACCACGAGCTCTACGAGCGCTACTTCCCGAACGGCGGCGCCTCGATCTTCACCTTCGAGATCGTCGGCGGACAGGAGGCCGCCTGGAAGTTCATCGATCACCTGCAGGTCTTCTCCCTGCTCGCCAACGTGGCCGATGTGAAGAGCCTCGTGATCCACCCGGCCACGACGACCCACTCCCAGCTCACGGAGGCCGAACTCGCTGACCAGGGCATCACGCCCTCGACGATTCGCCTCTCGATCGGCACCGAGGACGCGGACGACATCATCTGGGACCTCGACCAGGCCTTCAAGGCGCTCGAGGCCTAAGGCCCCAAAGCAAGGCGAGATCCGCCGGCCGCAGAGTCCGCCCCGTGCGGGCCCGGCCGGCGCGGACACGGCCGCCCGGCGCAATGTCGCGTCGGGTGGCCGTCCACGTTCGGCGCCCACCGCTCGCGAGCGCTCGCCGCCGCCGCGCCGCGGACCCTGTGAAACATGCTTGCGCACACGCGCAATGGCGGTGAGAACAACCTTTTCGGCATCGTTGAGCGGGCGGTATGTAGGGGGGATGTAAGGTCGTGTCAGGCGGGGCTTACCTGATAAAATGTCCAGCAGCACGTTAACCTCAACCCAACAGTTAGGAGAGACGTAGCAATGGCACACTTTAAACGCAGCCACATCGCCATTCCCTCAGCAACGCTCGCTATCGTTCTCGGACTTTCCGGAGCCCCGCTCGCCGCCTACGGCGCGACGAGCACCGAGCTCCAGCAGCAGCTCGACAGCGCATCCGAGAAGCTCAACGCGCTGTACATGGCTGCCGAGCACGCCAACGACGACCTCGTCACCGTGCGGAACAAGCTCGACCAGACCAAGCAGGACATCGCCGACACCACGGCCCAGATCGACGTGACCAAGCAGAAGCTCGCCGAACTGCAAGACGACCTCCAGACCGTCGTCAGCGACCAGTACAAGGGCAGCGGCCTCAACCTGCTCACCCTGGTGCTGAGCTCGAGCGATTTCAACAGCTTCCTGTCGAACATGAAGAGCGCCACGAAGGTCGCCGAGTACCAGGAGGGCGTGATCTCCGAGTCCAAGGATCTGCGCGCCACCCTCGAGCAGCAGCAGGCGTCGCTCAAGGAGGACGAGCAGAAGCAGGAGGCCCTCGTGGCCGACCAGCAGGCGAAGGCGAACGCGGCGAGCGCTGCGGCCGCCGAGGCCCAGTCGTACTACGACAGCCTCTCGGATGAGCTGAAGCAGCAGATCGCCGCCGAGCAGGAGGCCGCGCGCCAGAAGGCGATCGCCGAGGCCGAGGCCCAGGCCGCGCAGGCCGCAGCCGCCCAGGGCGCGAGCGCCCCGGCCCAGACCCAGGCCTCCTCGAACGCGGGCGCCCCCGCGGGTGCCGCTCCCTCCGCACCGGCCGCGAGCACCGGTAACGGCGGCTCCCATGGCGGTGCCGCCTCGAGCAGCACCTCGAGCTCCAGCGGGTCCTCGTCGACCTCCGGCTCCTCGAGCGGCAGCCCCTCGTCGAGTGCCTCCTCGATGGTTGCCCGCGCCCAGTCCATCATCGGCTCCGGGTACTCCTACTCGGGCTACCGTTGGACCGGGAGCACCTCGAGCTCGTACTTCACCTGCTCGGGTGTCATCGACTACGCCCTCGGCCTGAGGACCAACTCCAACAGCCCCGAGTCGCTGTACAGCAAGGTGAACATCACCAAGGACATGAGCAAGCTCAAGTACGGCGACCTCGTGTTCTTCAGCTACGGCCCCCGTGCGGTGGGCCATGTGGGCATCTACATCGGCAATGGCATGATGATCGATTCCATCCCCGGCGCCGGCGTGGGCTACCGTTCGGTGAGCTACATCGGCAACTTCATGGGCGGCGGCTCGATCGTCTAGCGGGCGGTTGCCACCATACGTTCGCATCTGATCTGAACGGCGTCCTTCAGGGGCGCCGTTCGGTTCTAGACGGGTTGAGTGAAAGGCGGGGCGCCCATGGCGCGGATCCAGAAGACCAACGCGATGCGCGAGCTCGAGCGGGCGGGCATCGCCTTCGAGGCGCTCACCTACGAGGTGGATGAGAGCGACCTCTCGGGGATCCACGTCTCCGAGCGGCTGGGAGAGGACCCCGAGCAGGGGTTCAAGACCCTCGTGACCGTGTCGCCCGCAGGGGACCACGCGGTCTTGTGCATCCCCGTCGCGCACGAGCTCGATCTCAAGGCCGCCGCCCGCGCCGCCGGTCAGAAGTCGCTGTCGATGCTGCGCGTGCACGATCTGCTTCCCACGACCGGCTACATGCGCGGCGGCTGCTCGCCGGTTGGTATGAAGCGCCGGTTCCCGACCATCATCGACCGCTCGTGCGAGCGCTGGGATGCGATCTTCATCTCCGGCGGCCGACGCGGCCTCCAGCTCAAGCTCAGCCCGCGCGACCTGATCGCGCACACCGGCGCCATCACGGCCGGCATCTGCAGGAAGGGGTAGGGGAGATGGACGAACCCAGGCAGGGGCGCCCGCGCGGCGCGCACTTCGCCGCGGGCGGCACCGCGCGCTCGGACGCGCGGCGCACCCTCGGTGCCCGTCCCGCGCGCTCGGGCGGAACGACCCGGCCCGCGGCGCCCGATGAGACCACGGCGTTTCTGATCGCCGCCGGGATCGAGCCCGGGGCGCTCCCGAGGCCCGCGGCCCGGCCGCGCACCCCGCACCCCGTCTCTCCCGACGAGACAGCCGCCTTCATCCTTGCCGCCGACGTCGCGCGCCCCGAGGGGCTCGCCGTCACCGCCCCGGTGCCCGCGCCGGACGTGACGGCCTCAGTGGCATCGCTGGCCCAGGACGCGCCCGCCGCGTCCGCTGCCGGGACAGCCGCGCCCGCGCCGGCCGCGGCCCCCGCGCCCACCGCTGCCCCCGCCGCCGACGACTCCGACCGCGAGGCCCAGGTGGGTCGCTCCGCCGCGCTCATGAGCGTGCTCGTCATCATCTCCCGCATCACGGGCTTCTTCCGCACCATCGCCCAGGCCTACGGCATGGGCGCCACCCTCGGTGTCGCCTCGGCCTTCACGGTGGCCAACGGCATGCCCAACCAGCTCTACGAGCTCGTCATGGGCGGCATGCTCGTGACGGCCTTTTTGCCGGTGTACGTCTCCGCGAAGAAGCAGGCGGGCAAGGAGGGGGCGAGCTCCTACGCCTCCAACCTCATCTCGCTCGTCACGATCCTCATGGTCGCGCTCACGGTGCTGTCGCTCATCTTCGCGGGCCCCATCATCTACTCGCAGTCCTTCGGCGCGTCGGAGGGCTTCGATTTCGACCTCGCGGTCTACTTCTTTCGCTACTTCGCCATCTGCATCGTGTTCTACGCGCTCTCCTCGGTGATCTCGAGCGTGCTGAACGCCGAGCGCGATTACCTGTGGAGCACGCTCGCCCCGGTCGCGAATAACATCGTCACCACGGCCGCCTTCCTGCTCTACGGCCTTCTGGTCTCGATGGGCCACCCCGAGGCGGCGATCCTCGTGCTGGCCATCGGCAACCCCTTGAGCGTCCTCATTCAGGTGCTCGTGCAGGTGCCGTCGCTCAAGCGCCACGGGATTCGCCTGCGCCTGCGCGTCGACATCCACGACCCGCGCATCCGCGAGACGCTCTCCATCGGCATCCCCACGCTGATCGTCACCGTGGTCTCGTTCGCCACCAACTCGGTGCAGAGCGCGACCTCGCTGCAGGTTGACCCCAACGGCGCCGTGATCACCTACTACGCGCGCGTCTGGTACGTCTTGCCCTACGCCGTCCTCGCCATCCCCGTCACCGTCGCGATGTTCACGGAGCTCTCCGTCTTCGTGGCCGAGGGCCGCATGCAGCGCTTCATCGACGGCGTGGCAGACGGCTGCGGCAAGATCCTCTTCATGCTGACGCCCTTCGCCATGTACCTCATGGTGTTCGCGCCCGCGCTCTCCTACATGCTCGGCAGCTCGCGCATGCCCGAGGGCACGGCGGAGAGCCTGGCGGTCTACCTCGCGTGGCTCTCCATCTCGCTGCCCGGCTACGGCGTGTGCACCTACCTGCAGAAGGCCTGCTCCTCCCTGCGCAAGATGCGGATCTTCGCGCTCGCGGAGTGCGTCGCCGGAGCCATCCAGATCGCCATCTGCCTGATCTTCACGCCGATCTTCGGCCTGAATATCGTTGGCTTCAGCTCCACCTTCTTCTTCATCGCCATCGATGCGGTGACGCTGTTCATCATCCGGCGCGAGCTCGGTTCCATCGGCGGCCGCAAGATCCTCGCCTCGCTCGTGAAGTCGCTCGCCTTTGGCGCCCTCGGCGCGGCGGTGGGCTTCGCGGGCCTGTTCGGGCTCGAGCACCTCATCGCCCCGCTCTCGGGCAGCGCGATCCAGGCCATCGCCTACGCGGTCGCCGCCGGGCTCCCCGCCGTGATCGCCACCTTCGGGCTCGCCCTCGCGCTCAAGGTGCCGGAGGCGTCCTTCATCGCCACGGCCCTACGGCTCAAGCGCCCCGGCGCCGCCCGTTCGTAACCAGACCCGTCGCCATCGGAGGCAGCATGAACCGAAGCCCCGCAGAGAACCGCCTGGCGCGCGCCCTGGCGAGTCGAACCAAGACGACCTCCTCCGACTGGTTCCCGGTCTTCAAGGCGCGCTACGGCATGCAGGTCGCCTTCGAGGCCGTGCGCGACGCGTTCGGGGAGGGGAGCGTGTCGACCCAGCTCCTCACCTGCTGCACGGCCGTCGCGCCCATCCTCGCCGCCGGGCTCGTCCCTCGCTACGAGGAGATCTCGGCCGACACCGCCTCGATCGACCCCATGCGCTGGGTGCCCGCCGATCCGATCCGCGCCCTCGTGATCCAGCACACCTACGGCCTTGTCGATGACGAGTCCGCACGGGTGCTCGCCGAGTGCGCCCACGCCTCGGGCATCGTGGTGGTGGAGGACAGCGCGCACTGCGCGGGCCGTATGGCGCGCGACGCCCAAGGCCGCCCGCTCGCCGATGTGAGCATCCACTCCTTCGGCATCGAGAAGATGCTGCCCTCCCAGTTCGGCGGCGCCGTCTGGGTGAACCCGGAGAGCCCCTTCGCCGATCTCGCTGCCGACCTCGCGCGGCGCCTCGGCTCCCTGCCGGTCATGGGGGGCCGCCTCGACGCGCTCTGCCGCATCTACGTGAACGAGCTGCGCGTCTTGTCCCACCTGCCGCAGGGTCCGCGCCGCGCGCTGTGGGACGCGCTGCCGCGCTGGGGGCTCTTCGAACCCGCGGTGTCCGCCTCCGAGCGCGCCGGCAGCCTCTCGCACGAGCCGCTGCGGCCCTCGCCGGCCGTCTGCGACCGCGCGCTCGCCGCCCTCGAGGGTCTCGACGAGCTCGAGCGCACCCATGCGGCGGCCGTCGAGGTGTATCGCAGCGAGCTCGTTGGGATCCCCCAGATCTCGCTCATGGGCGCGTCGGCGACGGGTCAGCCGTTGCTGCGGTTCCCCCTGCTGGCAACCGACACCGCGACGGCAGACCGCATCACCGAGGAGGTTTGCGCGGCAGGGTTCTACACCACGGCCTGGTACCGTCCGGAGCTCACGCCCGGCGTTACGGACGAGGGGGCCTACCGGGTGCCCGCCGCCGGCGATCGCGCCCGCCTGTCGGTCACCGACGACGTCATCGCCCGCGTGGCGACCCTGCCGGCCTCCGTCGGCGCTAAGGACGCCGCCCGCATCGCCGCGGTCGTGCGGGACGTGGTCACTTCGTAGAGGGCGCGGCCGCTGCGCGCCGGTGCCGTACAATGGTTCGGCATCACGCCCGTTGAGAGGGGATTTTTCCATGCAGGTGAACATGCTCACGGAGCAGGAGTACGAGTGCGCGCTCGCGAGCTTCGAGGGGGACGCCCCCATCGAGCAGCTGCCCGTCTGGCAGCGCTTCGAGGCCACGATCCCCGGCCGCGCCCCGTGGGGGTCGGTGGGCATCGAGGAGGACGGCGAGCTCGTGGCCGTCGTATGCTTCACGGAGTTCGAGACCCACGGGTACCGGTACCTGCGCGCCCGCCACGCGCCCGTGTGGCGCCGTGAGCCCACGGCCGAGGAGGAGCGCGCCGCCCTGGCGGCCCTGGTCTCCTTCGTGCGCGCGCGCGACCGCCGGCAGGCCTTCCTCCGCATCGCCGTGCGCGAGGAGTCCGACCTCACGCGCCCCTGCCTCTCAACGCTGCCCTATGACACCACCGTCGTCATCGACGTGACCGGCACCGAGGACGACATCCTCGCCCGCATGAAGCCCCGCGGCCGCCGCGACGTGCGCAAGGCCCTGCGCGAGTGCCAGCTCGCGTTCGCAGACGAGACCGCCCGCGCCTCCGAGGACTTCGATCCCTACTACCGGGTCATGCTCGAGACGGCCGAGCGCGACGGGTTCAGCGCCTCTCCGGCCTCGCTGTACCGCGACATGCTCCGCGTCCTCGGGCCCGACCACTGCCGGCTGTTCGCCGGACGCGACGGGGACGAGGTCATCACCTGGACCATCGCCACGCTGTCGGGTCACCGCGCCACGCGCTACTACGGCGCCTCGAGAAGCGGTGCCGCACGCGCCCTCGCCACCGATCGGCTCATCTTCTTCGAATGCTGCGAGCTCGGCCGCGCCGGCATCCGCGAGTACGATCAGATGGGCATTGGCAGCGCGTTCGCGCCCGAGATGATGAGCTTGAACACGTTCAAGACGAAGTTCGCCAAGGACGGCGTGCGCCCGGTCGCACCCGACCGCGACGTGCCCGTCAAGCGCGCCTTCTACGGCGCGCTCGTCCGTGCCAAGGGCCTGCGCACCCGCCTGCGCTCGGCCGGGAAGGAGGCGTAGCGTGTCCTCGCGCGATCTCTCACCCCTGCTCACCGAGGAGGAGGTCCCTCTGCGCTTCGTGCCCATCGTGCTCGGCGGGGAGATCTTCTCCTACTCGTTGGCGCGCTGCATGCACGAGGCTTACGGCATCCGCACCACGGTGCTCTCCGCCGTCGACGTGAAGGTGACCTCGTCGAGCCGGTTTGTCGACTACCGCGTCTGCCCCGAGATGGGCGAGGGAGACGAGGCGATCCTCGGCCTGCTCTCCCGTCTCGGCTCCCAGCTCGCGGCCGAGGGGCGCGTGGCGCTCGTCATCGGCAGCGCCGACTGGCACGCCCGCCTGCTCTCCGAGAACAAGGAGCTGCTCTCGCAGTGGTTCGTCGTTCCGTACAACGATTTCGAACTGCTGGACGAGATCACCCGCAAGGAGCGCTTCTACGAGCTGTGCGAGGAGCTGGGGATCGATTACCCCCGCACCTGGACCTTCGACTGCGCCGACGCCGCCGTCGAGATCCACGCCGAGGCCTTCACCTACCCGCTCATCGCGAAACCCTCGCATTCGGCGAGCTACGACCTGCTGCGCTTCCCGTGCAAGGAGAAGGTCTACGAGGTGGCCGACGCGCCGGCCCTCCGGCGCGTCTTCAACCTGCTGCGCGACGCGGGCTATGAGCGCGAGCTCGTGGTTCAGGACTTCATCCCGGGCGGGGACGACGCGATCCGCTCGCTGACGACGTTCTCGGACGCTGCGGGCGAGGTGCGCGTGGTGTCCGGCGGCCGCGTGGTGGTGCAGGACCATTCGCCCCAGCTCATCGGCAACCCGCTGTGCATCCTCTCCGAGCGCGTGGAGCGCATCATCGAGGACGCGAAGGCCTTCGTGCGGCGCACGGGGTACCGCGGGTTCGCGAACTTCGACATCAAGTACGACGAGCGCGACGGCGGCTACAAGTTCTTCGAGGTCAACACCAGGCCCGGGCGGAACACCTACTACATGGCGCTCGGCGGGGCGAACATCGCCCGGCTGCTCGTGGACGAGTACGTGCTGGGTCGCGAGATCCCCTACCAGGAGGCCTTTGAGCCGTTCCTGTACTCGTGCGTGCCCGCGCAGGTGATCAAGAAGACGGTGGAGAACGACGCCCTGCGCGACGAGGTGCTCGGCCTCTACGCCGCCGGACGGGCGCGGTTCCCCTACGACTACGCGCCCGACACGCTCAAGCACAAGCTGCTCGCGCGCGCGGTCTACCTGAACCAGATCAAGAAGTTCAAGCGCTACGTGTGGGACCGCGCGTGAGCATGCGGTCTGCGATGAGCGGCGACGGGAGGATCCATGGCTGAGGGGGAGCGGGGAAAGCTCGGCCCCGGGGGGCTTCCCGGCGGCTCGCTGCCGGTGGCGCCGTTCTCGGCGGCCGCCGCCGCGGCGCACGTGAGCGCCGCCGGCGCGGACGGCGTGCCGAGCCTCGCCGAGCAGGTCTCCCGCGTGCCCACCGACCCGGGCTGCTACCTGTGGCGCGACGCCGCCGGCGAGGTCATCTACGTGGGCAAGGCCAAGAACCTGCGCGCCCGCATGAAGCAGTACGTGACGCTTGCGGACGACCGCGAGAAGATCCCGTTGATGATGCAGGTCGTGGCGAGCTTCGACTACCTCGTGGTGGACACCGAGCACGAGGCGCTCGTGCTCGAGCGGAACCTCATCGCCCAGTACCACCCGTACTTCAACGTGGACTTCAAGGACGACAAGTCCTATCCGTTCATCGCGATCACGAAAGGCGACCTGTTCCCGGCCATCAAGTACACGCGCGAGCGGCACCGGCCCGGCACGCGCTACTTCGGCCCCTACACCGACTCCCGCGCCGCGCGCGACACCATCGACACGCTCCGCAAGGTCATCCCCATCTGCTCGGCCACCTGCGCGGAGTGGCGCGGCGTGCGCCGGCTCGTTGAGAGGCGCCCCGAGGACGCCGACGTGATCGGGCTCATCTGCGCCCAGAAGGGGAGGCCCTGCTTCGACTACCACGTGGGGCGCGGCCCCGGGGTCTGCGCGGGCGCCGTGACGCCCGAGGAGTACCGCGCGAGCGTGCGGCGGGTGGAGCGGTTCCTCTCGGGGCAGCGCAGCGAGGTGGTGCGCGAGCTCCGCGCCGATATGGCCGCGGCCGCGGAGGACCTCGACTTCGAGCGGGCCGGGCGCATCAAGCGCCGCCTCGAGGTGATCTCGGGGCTCGACGACCGCCAGCAGGTGGTGTTCCCCACGAGCGTGGACCTCGACCTCATCGGGTTCTACCGCGAGGAGACGATCGCCGGCGCCTGCGTCTTCTGCGTGCGCGAGGGGCGCACGGTGAGGAGCAGCGAGTTCATCCTCAACAAGGGGCTCGACGTGAGCGCCGAGGAGCTCACCGAGGGGTTCCTCAAGCGCTACTACGACGAGACGGCCGACATCCCGGCCGAGGTGGACGTGGCGGTTGACCTCGCGGACGCCGACCTGCTCGGTGAGTGGCTCACGGGCAAGCGCGGGCGCGTGGCGCGCGTGCATCGGCCCCAGCGCGGCGAGAAGCGCCATTTGCTCGACACCTGCGAGCGCAACGCCCGCCACGCCCTCATGCGCTACATGGTGCGCACCGGCTACGCCGACGACCGCACCAACCAGGCGCTGCTGCAGCTCGAGAGCGCGCTCGCGCTGCCGGCCGCGCCGATGCGGATCGAGTGCTTCGACATCTCGACCCTGCACGGCAGCTTCACGGTGGCCTCGATGGTGGTGTTCACGAACGGGCGGCCTGACAAGAGCCAGTACCGGCGGTTCAAGATCCGCGCCGAGCTCACCGAGGCGAACGACTTCGTGTCGATGCAGGAGGTGCTCGGTCGGCGCTACGCCCCGGAGCGGATGGCCGACGAGCGCTTTGGCAGCAAGCCCGACCTGCTCGTGGTCGACGGCGGCAAGCCGCAGCTGACGGCGGCCCTCACGCAGCTCGAGGCGCTGGGGCTCGACATACCGGTCTGCGGTTTGGCGAAAAGCGACGAGGAGGTGTTCGTGCCCTGGGACGACACTCCGGTGGTGCTGCCCACGGGTTCGGCGTCGCTCTACCTGATCAAACAGGTGCGCGACGAGTCGCACCGGTTCGCGATCACCTTCCACCGGGAACTGCGCGACAAGGCGATGACGGTGTCGGTGCTCGACGAGGTGCCGGGTGTGGGGCCGACGCGCAAGAAGGCGATCATGAGGCACTTCGGGTCCATGAAGCGGCTGCGCGCGGCGAGCGCGGAGGAGATCGCCGAGGTGCGGGGCGTGCCCGAGGACGTGGCCCGGGCCGTGTTCGATATGCTGCGCGCGTGAGCGCGGGGCACGGTGGGCCCGGGGCCGCTGCGGGCGCCGGGGGATGCCGAGCGTTCGTAATTCGACCTTTTTTCGGCTGAAAATGTCGTGTTACGCACGCTCGGTGCGGCCTTGGGTGGCTGAGGTGCCGCTCGGCGCGATTTCTTTGCGAGTTCGGCGACGTATTGTTGCTTTTATGCTCTGACAGCCTTCGAGCAGGGGGCCGTTTTGACAGAAGTCCCCTCTGTGAACGAATATACAACCCCTCGCGTTGGAATCAATTCAACAAGCGAGCTGGTCAGAAGAGTGAACAAGCATATTGTTTCATACATTTGAGTGGAAAACCGTTCACAGCGGGGACTTCTGGCATTTCGTTTTGGGCTGAGGGCGCCAGTTTTAGGCGAGTCGGCCTGCAGCTTCGCCACTGGTCAAATTGCGCACTGTGTGCGACGAGCGAACGCGCTCGATGACGTAACGTGAAGCAAGGTACCTTTTCAGTCAAAGATCGCATGGCATGAGCGAGCGGTGCGAACATAGGGCTCTCACGATTTCTCCGGGCGGTTCGCACCTTGCTTCCTGTGCCGATCGTGCGGTGTGAGCGCTCGCGTATTGCCTAAAAACCGCTCCGGGAATGATATCTATGGCCTGAGTCTTTCGAGGCTACAATATGTAGCAGTCGCCCTTTGCACGAGGGTACGGATTGGGGCGTCCTCAGCATCACGTAAAGCACCGAGACGATCGGTTATCCCCATTACAGAGGCGTGAATAAAATGATCCGCCAGCCTTGACCATGCGCACTTTCGACAGACGCCCTCTGTGCGCATAGCACGCCGACACCCCCATGCGGCGACTTCCCCGGTGCTGATTCAGCCCGCACGCCGCAGCCGGTCGGAGTAGGGGCGAAAACAAACCGCTGACCGATTTGCGCAACCATATCGTCCTGTGCGCAGAAGGTAAAGGTGTACAGCTAGAGCACTTGAGGCGCTTATGAGGACGGTGCGAAAGAAGGTGAGGGGTTAAAGCACGAGAGCCCCAAATGGGACCCTCGTCTGAAGTCAAAATGCCATCTACATGGCGCCCGAAGGCTAGTGTGGCTCAAGCCGTATTTTGACTCGCAGTAACGTCCTGACTGGTATCAAGACGATTGCAGAATATCACATCTGATGAAGGGTGCAAGCATGAAGTTGAGGGAGCTTGACGAGTACAGTATCGGATTCGACCTCGGAACCGGTTCGGTGGGTTGGGCGGTCATCACGCCTGACGGAGAGCTCCCCCGCTGGAAGGGGAGACCAGTCTGGGGGAGCCGCGTGTTTCCGACCGCCGCCACCGCAGCTGAGACCCGGCTCAAACGTAGCCAGCGGCGGCGCTATGTCCGCCGACGCTGGAGGTTGAATCTCCTTCAAGAGCTCTTCCTCGAAGAGGTCAAGAAGATCGATGGGAGCTTCTTCGACCGCCTCAACCAGTCCCGCCTCCTGCCAAGTGACCGCGGGTTTCATTCTCCGCTCTTCAACGACACCGACCTGAGCGAGAAGGAGTATTACAAGCGGTTCCCCACCCTCTCGCATCTTCGGGCCTGGCTCATGACCACCGATGAAAAGGCTGATATTCGCCTCATCTACCTGGCGTTTCATAATATCGTGAAGCATCGAGGGAACTTCCTGCAGCAGGATAACAAGCGGTTGAGCGCCCGCACGGTGAACATCGATGATGCTATCAACAAGATGGCCGAGGAGCTTGCGCTTCGCGGTGAAGCCCTTGAATGCGCCGTGACCGTTGATGCCGTCGCGATCGCGAAGGCGTTCAAAGCGGGGGAGCAGAAGCGGGCTTCCATCGCCAGCGAGATCCAGAAGAGGATCCGGATCGAAGCACCCGAGTTCAAGGCCACCGCAAAGGTCCTTGGCCGCGCGCTCGTGGGATATAAGGTCGATTTCTCCAAGATTCTCATGCTCGAGGGGGTCGAGCTCGGATCGGCATCGCTGGGCGATGACGACAAGATGGAGGAGATCCTGCCTGCCGTGCCCGATGAGTGTCTGCCGTTGTTCAACGCGATTTACGAGGTGCATAGCGCATACGTCCTCATGGGTATCCTGCGGCTGAGCGAAGGCGAGATAAAGACGGGCGCTGTCGCCGGCATGAACGGACAGACGCTGTCGTTTTGCCAGGTGCGCGAGTATGAGAAATATGGCAGGGATCTGGCAACGCTCAAGAGCCTTGTAAGGGCGTATGCCCCTCGTGAATATGATGCTTTCTTCAGAGGGGAGCTCTATCCGGGAACGAAGCTCTACGACAAGCAGGCCGCGAAGGGTTATACCAGGTACAACGAAGTCCATAAAACCGATTACGAGGAGTTCGCCAAAGAGATCAAGAAGCTCTTCGCAGGCACGCCGGCGCTTGAAGACGAGCGTTACCTTGAGATGATGCAGAAGTTCGAGGAGCGCAGATTCCTCCGTCGTCAGAAGACGGGGGATAACGGCAGCATCCCCTACCAGCTGCATCTTGAGGAGATGAATGCGATCATCGATAACCAGGGCAGGAACTATCCCTTCCTGCTTGATGAGCGCGATAAGCTCACGTCGCTCGTGACGTTTCGTATCCCGTACTACGTCGGGCCGCTTGCAAAGGCCAATGCGGCTCGCGATGCAAAGGGTGCTCGCCGCTTCTCCTGGGCTGAGTGCCTTCCCAGCAAGGAGCATGAGCCGATCCGTCCCTGGAATTGGGACCAGGTCATCGACAAGAACCGTGCCGCTAACGACTTCATCATGCGCATGACCAACGACTGCACGTATTTGCTCGACGAGCCTGTTCTCCCACGGTGCTCCCTGCTCTACGAGGAGTTCTGCGTGCTCAATGAGCTTAACGGGGCATGGTTCACTGAAGACGGTGACAAACGGCGTCGTTTCGATTCTTTCAATGACCGTCTCGGCATCTTCGAGGATCTTTTCAAAAGCAAACGAAAGGTCAAGTTCGCGGATGTCGCCAACTGGTTGCAGCGCAATGGGAGCGCGGGCCCGCATGTTCGCGTTGGCGGCGGCCAAGGTGAGGCTGGGTTCGAGAGCAGCTTGGCATCATATCGCTTCTTCTGCAAAGACGTGTTCCATGTCGATGAGCTTGATGAGGCGTGGATCCCCATGATCGAGGAGATCATTCTGTGGAACACCCTTTTTGAAGATCGAAAGATCCTGAAAGAGGAGTTGGAGCGGAATTACGGTGACCGGCTCACACCAGAGCAGATCAAGACGATTTGCAAGAAGCGCTTCAGTGGCTGGGGAAGGCTCTCGAAAAGGTTCTTGCGGGGCCTGAAGGCGAAGACGGATAACGGGCCCAAGTCCATTATGGATGTGCTGCGGGAAGGCGAGCAGGGTGCTTCGGGCAGGACGCGTGCGATGGTCCTGATGGAGGTCCTCCACGACGAAAACCTGGATTTCAAGGGGTTGATCGAGCAGGAGAACCTCGCAAAACTTCCCGCGACCGGCGAACTGCAGGTCGAGGACCTGCCTGGCTCTCCGGCCGTTCGGCGGACCGTGAACCAGGCGGTACGGATCCTCGATGAGATCGCGCGGATCGTTGGCAAGCCGCCTGTGAACGTTTTCGTTGAGGTGACGAGGGACGAGAGGGATAAAAGGAGGACCACGAGCCGCTATAACAGGGTGAAAGACGCGGTCAATGTGCTGGGGGCGGAGTACAGGGGGCTGAAACAGGAGTTCAAGGAGCAGGATCCGAAGGCGTTCGATGATGAGCGTGTCATTCTGTACTACCTGCAGGGCGGCAAATGCCTGTACTCGGGCAGGTCGCTCGACATCAACCGGCTTTCCGAGTATCAGATCGACCACATCATTCCGCAGGCGTATATCAAGGATGACAGCCTGGAGAACAAGGCACTCGTCCTCTCGGAATACAACCAGGATAAGACGGACCATCTGCTCATCAGCCCTGCAATCAGGAGATCGCAGCGCGATCGTTGGCTTGAGCTCCATCGTGCCGGGATGATGGGGGAGAAAAAATATAACAATTTGATGCGCACGACGATAAGCGACAACAAGATGAAGGGTTTCATCGCTCGACAGCTCGTCGAAACGAGCCAAAGCATCAAGCTGTTCCAGATGATGGTTCAAAACCATTATCCCGATTGCCGCTATGTGCCTGTGCGCGCCAGCCTTTCAAGTGAGCTGCGTGAAGCCAAGGGCTATTTCAAGTGCCGCGAGATCAACGACTTCCATCACGCACATGATGCCTTGCTCGCTGCCCAAATCGGACGTTTCCTGTTGTATCGCCATGGGGAGATCTTTGAGAACCGCGTGGGATACGAGCAGAAGATCAAAGCGTATATCCGCGAGATGGGCGCCGAGGAGCGCAATCGAGGCAAAATGCCCGGTACGAGAGGGTTCTTCATTGCGAGCTTCCTCAAATCCGGACTCGACCGCGAGACCGGTGAGGTGTTCCGCGAAAACGATCTCTGGGACGCCAGGTTCGAATGCGAGCGGATCAGAAAATATTAGAATTGCAAGCAGGCGTTCCTCACGCGAATGACTGAGATCGATCATGGTGCGTTCTGGGACCAAACGGTTTATTCCCCGCGAGACGCACGCAAGAGCCTTTCCATTGCTCTGAAACAAGGTCTTGATGTGAGCAAGTACGGAGGATTTAGCCGCGAGCAGTTTGCGTATTTCTATTGTTACGAGGCGCGGGATTGCAAGGGTCGGCGCTCGATACAGTTCGCCGAAGTATCGGTCCAACAGGCTACATCTCCAAATTTCGATATCGATGAGGTAGCGCGCCGGCATGCAGCGTCTATCGAGTCGCGCGACGCCCCGTTTACGTTCGTGCGTGTGCTGAGAGCGAGAATCCCGAAGCAGCAAGTTATTGAGATAGGCGGATCTCGCGTTCTTTTGCGTGGGAAAAACGAGGTGCGGTGCGCAACACCTCCAGCATTTGACCAAAAAGATACGAAGTTAATTCTCCGCATGCTAGAGGGCAAGCCGATAAACTCCGATGAAATGGAAAAGGTTGATAGCCTCTTCGTAAGCATCCTTCATTCAATTGAGAAAAACTGCGGCCTGCTCGCAGAGAAGCTGAAGCTCCGAGAGAGAATGGGGTCATTCCCCGGCTTGGATGTGAGCGATAAAACGCTTGTGCTCAAGGGGCTCATCGCTCTTATGGCTGCAAAATCAAATATGGAGGATATGAGGCCGATCGGTGGGGCACGTCTAAGTGGGTGCATGCAGTTGAACATTGCTTCAAGCATGCTCAAACCGCATAACTTCGCCTTTATCGACCAGTCGGTGACAGGCCTGTTCGAGAAAAGGACGTTCATTGACGAGCTTTAGGACGGTTCTCATCGAGAACCCGTGCCGTTTGAGTTACAAAAGCGGCTATATGGTTGTTCACAAGGAAGATGAGACGGTCAAGGTTCATCTGTCAGAGATCTCCTGCGTCGTCTTGCACACGTTGCAGGCTAACGTGGGGGCTTATCTCCTGTCAGAGCTTGCGAAACAGAAGATCTCCCTGGTCATCACCAATGAGAAACACAACCCGGTTGGGCAATATCTTCCGCTTTACGGTGCGCATAACACAAGCAAACGGATCATGGAGCAGATGGCCTGGAGCGAGCCCATCAAAAAGCGCGTATGGCAGCGCGTGGTGCGCGATAAGATCCGGCAACAAGCGGATTTGTTGAGCGATCGGGGACTCGAAGAGGCCAAGATGCTCAGAGACGCAGTGCATGACGTCAGGTCGGGAGATACCACAAATCGGGAAGCGCATGCAGCGCGCGTTTACTTCCAGGCGCTGTTCGGCCCGGGGTTCAACCGCGATATCGACTGCGCGACGAACGCGGCGCTCAATTACGGGTACGCTGTGCTTCTCTCCATGGTTAACAGGGAGATCGTTTCCCGCGGCTATCTAACACAACAGGGGATCTGTCATAGAAGCGAGTACAACGAGTTCAACTTCGCTTGCGATCTGATGGAGCCATTTCGACCGGTTGTCGACCGGACTGTGGACGACTGGGTGGCGGATTCCTTTGGTCCAGATGAGAAGCGCCTGCTCGCCGATATGCCGAATCGACTCCTCGCGTATCGCGGGGGCGCGTACAAACTCGGCTCGGTGGTTTCGCTGTACGTTCAGGACTGCATTAACGCTCTCTGCAAGAGGATTGCGGTGGATGAAATCGAAAGGTTTTCCGTCGAATGAGCGAGGGACACAGGGATAGGTATATGAGACTGCTGGTCTTCTTTGACTTGCCGATGCAGACTGCGGTGCAAAGGAAACGGTATTCGCAGTTTAGAAGGTATCTCGTTAAAGACGGGTTCCTCATGATTCAGAAATCAGTCTATGCAAAGCTGGCGATTAACGAGGCATCGGCGGCGGGGACGATAGGGCGTTTGAGGAAAAACAAGCCGCCCTCCGGTCTTGTGCAGGTTCTGCGCGTTACCGAGAAGCAGTTTGCGTGCATGGAGTGCATTACGGGAAAACAGCTCGAGCATGCGGAGGTCGATACGAGCGAATGCCTGCTGGTGCTATGAGGTTTGTGTTCAACTGCGTTGAGACGGCCATTGACGTGGAGGCGGGCGTGCCGCGTGTGCTTGAGGTGGAGAACCGGCGACTCTATTGCCGGGTGTGCCGAGCTATGGCGCGTCTGGGTGAGGATGGGGAGCGGGATTACGTCAACGTCTGGGATGGGGATGAGAGGGCGCCCGCCGAGCGGTCACCCCTGGTCGTGGGAAACCCGCTCGCGCTTCCATGGGAGGAAAAGCGACTCGGAGGCAGGCTTCCTGCGGTCATGGAGTCATTTCTGCTTGAGGACGAGGAGCTGCGTCAAGAGATCGAAGTTGCGGGAGCAAGGTTGAGGAGAGTGATCGATCGGGCGAGTTTTCAGATAGAGGGGGAGTACCGTTTCGATTTAGAATGGGATCTACCGAGGTTCTTGAAGGCATACGCGTTTTCCGTTGATCGTTCGGAACATGGTGCGTACATTGAAAGCCTTATATCGTTTCTTGACTTCGCGTCGGACATGGGGTTCAAGGGCGTTCTGGTGTTTATGGGATTGAAGAATTTTTTGGGTGAAAATGAGCTCAATGAGGTGTATGAGCGCATCTTTTTTCACGATTTGAAAGTTCTCCTGCTTGAACGGGAGCATGACTTGAGATCCTTTGAGCGTGAGGTCAAGACCTATGTTAACTTGCAGTTATTAGAAGAATAATGCTCCAGATAGTCAGGGTGTCCGTCTCCATGCAGTAGGGGAATTTGCTCCAATGGTTTTGGAGCAGTGACATCCTGACTGGTAGTCAAACAAGATCATTGCGATTTGCCGCGCGGTGCGGTTTTGGAGCAGTGACATCCTGACTGGTAGTCAAACCATGTTCAATGTCAAACCCGATGGAAGCTGGTTTTGGAGCAGT
>SUUG01000011.1 GCA_015062655.1 Coriobacteriaceae bacterium | reverse complement strand
TCGACCTCATCCATATCGGGGCCGTCTTCGCCCATAACCACGGGAATCATCTGGATGCCAAATGCTTCGCAGATTGAGAAGTGACGGTCGTAACCCGGAACAGGGCAGAGGAACTTCACGCCCTCCACGTCCTTCCAGGGCGTGTGACCCTGCGTGCCGAATACGTAGCAGCGCATGACCATGTCGTACATGATGTTGAGGCTGGAATTGCCGCATACGATGACGTTGTCCATGTTGTCATCGAGCATGGTGGCCATGAGCTCGCGCGCCTCAGGGATGCCTTCCAGGTTGCCGTAGTTGAACACATCGGTGCCGTCCTCGGCGATGCCTGCCTCGTCGGCGCTCAGGTTCGTGAGCATCTCGCGCGAAAGAGCAACCTGTTCAGCGCCGGGTTTGCCACGCGCCATGTTCAGGGCCAAGCCCTTGGCTTTGAAGGTGGCGTAGCGTTCCTGCTGGACAGCCAGTTCGGCCTGCAGTTGCTCGGTGTTCATATCGCGGTAGGCGCTCATGGGGTTTCTCCTTACGGGTGAGATTCTTCGCTTCGCTCAGAATGACAGGGGTGCTTACTCAGAATGACAGAGGTGATTGGTGAACTCAATATGTCATTCTGAGGAGCCGAAGGCAACGAAGAATCTCAATTACTCCTCTTTGCTCTTGCGACCCTCGGGGTAGGTGGTTGCCGGCTCAGCAATACCATCGGCAGGCATACCGCCTTCAAGTACCACGTCCATATTACGCTTGGCGCCCACGCCATCCATGTAATGGTCGAACTCATGCTTGATCTCGTCAGAGGGCTCCTTGGTCAGCAGGCTCACCACCACAATAGCCAGGCAGCCGAACAGGAAGGCCGGCAGCAGCTCGTAAATACCAAAGACGCCACCCAGGGGCTTGATGAGGTTATGCCAGATGAGAACCATGGACGCACCCGCGATCATACCTGCGATGGCACCCTGCTTGGTGGTGCGGCGCCAGTACAGGCTGAACAGGGTAAGCGGGCCGAACGAAGCACCCAGGCCGGCCCAGGCGTAACTCACCACCGTGAAGATGACGGAGTTCTCATCCCAGGCAACCAGAATGCCGAAGAGCAGAACCGCAGCCAGCGTGATGCGGCTGACGATGAGCACCTGATCGTCGGTGGCGTCTTTCTTGAAAACGCCACGGAAGATGTTCTCGGCCACGCTGGAGCCGGTGATGAGCAGGTACGAGGAAGCCGACGACATACTGGCTGCCAGAATACCCGATACCACCAAGCCGCAGATGAACGAGGGGAGCATCATCTGAGAAAGCACGATGAAGATGGTCTCGGCGCTCGACTGTGTGAGCAGCTCGGTGGGGATGAGGTAGCGACCGATAAGACCAATCATCACGGCGCAGAACATGGAGATGACCACCCACACGATGGCGATGATACGGCTTTGCTTGACCTCGCTGTCGGAGCGGATGCCCATGAAGCGCACGAGCACCTGCGGCATACCGAAGTAGCCCAAGCCCCAGCTCATGGTGGAGATGATGGTGAGCAGGCCATACTCGGCGGGTATGTCGAATACCGGCGCGCCGCCTTGTACCATCTGTGTTCCCGCTTCATCGAGCGCTGGCACCGCCATTGACGTCATGGAAAGGTAACCGGGAATATCGGAGAGGAATGCCACGGTGGCATCCACGCCGCCCGCCATGGTGATGGAGCCAATGACCACGATGGCCAGCGCGAAGAACATGAGCGTGCCCTGCACGAAGTCGGTGGCCACAACCGAAAGGTAGCCGCCGATCATGGTGTACATGAATACGATGAGGGCACCAAACACCATCATCACCGAGTAATCCCAACCGAACAGCGCGTTGAACAGACGACCGCAGGTTACGAAGCAGCTGCCGCAATACACGCAGAAGAAGATAAGGATGATGATAGCGGCGATGGTGCCGACGATATTCTTCTCGTCGTGGAAGCGGTTGGAATAGAAGCCGGGTAGGGTGATGGAGTCGTTAGCCACCACCGAGTACCTACGCAGCCTACGGGCCACCAGGCGCCAATTCAGGTAGGTGCCAATGGCCAAACCTATGGCCGTCCAACCCACGTCGGCCGCGCCACTGAAGTAGGCAAGGCCCGGCAGGCCCATGAGCAGGTAACCGCTCATGTCGGAGGCCTCGGCCGACAACGCCGTGAACCACGGGCCAACCTTACGTCCTCCCAGGAAGTATTCGGAAGCCGAGGAATTTGAGCGTTTTGCGTAGATGAAACCAATGGTGATAACCACGATGAAGTAGATGAGGATGGCTACAATCACCAAAACATCGCCCTGTTGCATGATGCTCCTTATTAATGAGTAGGGGATAAATGCGGGTTCACATATTAAATGATGTGGGCAATCGCCTATTCGCGCAGGGGTTTATGAATCTGTGAATGGCAAAATGGGAAGGAAAAATGGAGATACGCCCGGGGGCGTGTAAGCCGTTGACAACCTGCGGGTACTTGCGTATTATTCTTTTGCTTGCTTTGCACGAATGAGTGCGATAAGCAGGCGGCAGCTTGAAAATTACACATGACACAAGCGAAATTCGGGAGTGTACCAAAGCGGTCAAATGGGACGGGCTGTAAACCCGTTGGCTACGCCTTCCAAGGTTCGAATCCTTGCGCTCCCACCATTTGCCCATGTAGCTCAGCAGGTAGAGCACTTCGTTGGTAACGAAGAGGTCACCGGTTCAAGTCCGGTCGTGGGCTCCAGTTTCGGCGGTGTAGCTCAGTTGGTTAGAGCACACGGTTCATACCCGTGGCGTCACTGGTTCGAATCCAGTCACCGCTACCAGGTAACTAAAGTGGCTCATTCGGATCTCCGGGCGGGCCACTTAGGGTTAGAAGGCAAGGTCCCAAAAGGGGACGACCTTTAAGGAGGAGGGCTTTATGGCCAAGGAAAAGTTCGAGCGCACTAAGCCGCATGTTAACATCGGCACCATCGGCCACGTCGATCACGGCAAGACGACCCTGACGGCGGCCATCACCAAGGTTCTCTCCGAGACCGAGGGCTGCAAGGCAGACTTCACCGCCTTCGAGAACATCGACAAGGCCCCCGAGGAGCGCGAGCGCGGCATCACCATCTCCGTCTCCCACGTCGAGTACGAGACGGCCAACCGCCACTACGCCCACGTTGACTGCCCCGGCCACGCCGACTACGTCAAGAACATGATCTCCGGTGCCGCTCAGATGGACGGCGCCATCCTCGTCATCGCCGCCACCGACGGCCCGATGGCCCAGACCCGCGAGCACATCCTGCTCGCCCGTCAGGTCGGCGTGCCCTACATCGTCGTCTTCCTGAACAAGTGCGACATGGTCGACGACGAGGAGCTCATCGACCTCGTCGAGATGGAGACCCGTGAGCTCCTCTCCGAGTACGAGTTCCCCGGAGACGACACCCCCGTCATCCGCGGCTCCGCCCTCGGCGCCCTCAACGGCGAGGAGAAGTGGATGGACGCCATCCGCGAGCTCATGGCCGCCGTCGACGAGTACATCCCGACGCCCGATCGTGACAACGAGAAGCCGTTCCTGATGGCCGTCGAGGACACCATGACCATCTCCGGCCGTGGTACCGTCGCCACCGGTCGTGTCGAGCGCGGCGAGCTCCGCCTCAACGACCCCGTCGAGATCGTCGGCATCAAGGAGACCAGCAACTCCGTCGCCACCGGCATCGAGATGTTCCGCAAGTCCATGGACTTCTGCGAGGCTGGCGACAACGTCGGCATCCTGCTCCGTGGCGTGAAGCGCGAGGACATCGAGCGCGGCCAGGTTCTCTGCAAGCCGGGTTCCGTGACCCCGCACACCAAGTTCTCCGCTGAGATCTACGTCCTCACCAAGGAGGAGGGCGGCCGTCACACCCCGTTCTTCTCCAACTATCGTCCGCAGTTCTACTTCCGCACCACGGACGTGACCGGCACCATCAAGCTGCCCGAGGGCACCGAGATGGCCATGCCCGGCGACCACGTGACGATCGAGGCCGAGCTCATCCACCCGATCGCCATGGAGGAGGGCCTGCGCTTCGCTATCCGTGAGGGTGGCCACACCGTGGGTTCCGGCATCGTCTCCAAGATCGAGGCCTAAGTTCGCACAAAACCGGTAACGGTTGTTTCAAGCCCGGCGCCTTTCGCAGGTGCCGGGCTTTCTGTTGGGGAGAGGGAGCCATCGACCCCCCCCCCGGCAGATACGTGGTGGTTTTGTCGAACCGGCAGCTCTTGTGGCCTCCTTGTTGACAACAAACCCCGCTACCTGATATTGTCTACAACCGCGCTGTCAGCGACAGACGTCTGGCAGTGATTGTCTACAGGAGGATGAATGCGTACACAGGTTACACTCGCATGCACGGACTGCAAGCGTCGTAACTACACGACGACCAAGAACAAGGCTAACCAGCCCGACCGCATGGAGATCAAAAAGTACTGCCCTTGGTGCCACAAGCATACGCTGCACAAGGAGACGCGTTAGTCTCCCACATCCCACACGCCAGTAGTTCAATTGGTAGAGCATCGGTCTCCAAAACCGAGTGTTGAGGGTTCGAGTCCTTCCTGGCGTGCCAGTCATTCATCCGTAAGCCTCTCCGGAGGCTTACGGTTTCTACGGATTAGGCGGAGACGCCGGAGGTTGGAGCGATGGCCAACAAGACGAAGACGAAGAAGGGCAAGCCCGGGTTCCCCGCGCGCGTGCGCGGCTACTTCTCGAGCGTGCGCTCCGAGATGCGTCGGGTCGTGTGGCCCAGCAAGAAGGAGCTCATCAACTACTCCGTCGCGGTGTGCGTCTCCCTCGTGGTCGTGGGCGTCGTCATCGCCCTGCTCGATCTGGTCATCAGCCAGGGTCTGGTGCTCTTCTCGAGCCTGAGGGGGTAGCATGTCCAAGCGCTGGTACATCGTTCACACGTATTCGGGCTACGAGAACAAGGTCAAGGCCGATCTCGAGCACCGCATCGACACCATGGGGATGCAGGACCGCATCTTCGATATCCAGATTCCCACCGAGCGCGTCACCGAGATCAAAGAGGGTGGCAAGCGCGAGGTGAAGGACGCCAAGATCTTCCCGAGCTATGTCCTCGTGCGCATGGAGATGGACGACGACGCTTGGACCTGCGTCCGCAACACGCCCGGTGTCACCGGATTCCTTGGCGCCAACGGCAAGCCCGCCCCGCTCTCCCGTGATGAGTACAACAAGATGATGCGGAAGTCCGATAAGGGCGACACCCCGAAGCGCACGGCCGTGAGCCTCGAGGTCGGCACCTCCGTCCGCGTCACCAGCGGCCCCTTGGCCGGCTTCGACGGTCAGGTCTCCGAGGTCAACGCCGAGGCGGGCAAGATCAAGGTGTCGCTTCTCATCTTCGGTCGCGATACCCCGGTCGAGCTCACGTTCGACCAGATCGAGGTCATCGCCTAGCTGCTTCCCCGTCGCCTCGCGCGCGAGCCTCATCGCCTGCCGGCCGCTCACCGGCAAGGCGTGCTTCTTGGGGTGAGGGCGCTTGCGCTATAGCAAGTTCACACGCACGTGTTTGAAAGGATATGACATGGCTGATAAGAAGGTTGCCACCGTCATCAAGCTTCAGATCCCGGCCGGCCAGGCCAACCCTGCTCCTCCGGTGGGTCCCGCCCTCGGTGCCGCCCAGGTCAACATCATGCAGTTCTGCCAGGCGTTCAACGCCGCCACGCAGGACAAGATGGGCGACATCATCCCCGTCGAGATCACCGTGTACGAGGATCGCACGTTCGACTTCGTCACCAAGACCCCGCCGGCGGCCCACCTGATCAAGAAGGAGCTCAAGCTCAAGGGCGGCTCCGCCACCCCGCAGAGCGTCAAGGTCGGCCAGCTCACCGATGAGCAGCTCACCAAGATCGCCGAGATCAAGATGCCGGACCTCAACGCCAACGATATCGACGCCGCCAAGAAGATCGTGGCCGGCACCGCCCGCTCCATGGGCGTGACCATCGCCGAGTAGCTCGGCGCTCACTTCAGGTAACCGCGCAGCCGCATCCGGCGGCCGCGCACGATGTGGAAGGGCAACCGCCCGCTTGCACCACAGGAGGTAATCGCTATGGCACAGAAGCATGGCAAGAACTACCGCGCTGCGGCTGAGAAGATCGACCGCACCGCTGTGTACACCCCGCTCCAGGCCGTGAAGCTCGTCAAGGGCACCGCTCACGCCAAGTTCGACGAGACCGTCGAGGTCCACTTCCGCCTGGGCATCGACACCCGCAAGGCCGATCAGAGCATCCGCGGCTCCATCTCCCTGCCGCACGGCACCGGCAAGACCGTCCGCGTGGCCGTCTTCGCCGAGGGCGAGAAGGCGCGCGAGGCCGAGGAGGCCGGCGCTGACGTCATCGGCTCCGATGAGCTCGTGGCCGCGATCCAGGGCGGCGAGATCAACTTCGACGCCGCGATCGCCACGCCGAACATGATGGCCAAGGTCGGCCGCATCGGTAAGATCCTCGGTCCCCGTGGCCTCATGCCGAACCCCAAGCTCGGCACCGTGACCATGGACGTCGCCAAGATGGTCTCCGAGCTCAAGGCCGGCCGCGTGGAGTACCGCGCCGACCGGTACGGCATCTGCCACGTCCCCGTGGGCCGCGTCTCCTTCGACAACGAGAAGCTCGTTGAGAACTACGGTGCGCTCTACACCGAGATCCTCCGCGTGAAGCCCGCTTCCGCCAAGGGCCGCTACGTCAAGAGCATCTCCATCTCCTCCACGATGGGCCCGGGCGTCAAGGTTGACTCCTCCGTCCAGCGTGACTTCATGGCTGAGTAAGCCTGAGGCAAACACATCGCGTGCAACCCGGTTCGCCTGTCGGCGGGCCGGGTTTTGTTTTGCGAGGGGTGTCGGGCGTGCGTCTCGGGCGCCGGTGAGTGCCGGACGTTACGGGCCACCTGCGCGGGGCGTGCGTCTCGGGCGCGGGCGAGTGCCGGCTGTGGCGGGCCGCCTGCGTGGGATGCCTCGAATCATGTCGAGTTTTGGCGGGTGTGCATCGATTTCGTGTCGAGATATGCCGGAAGTGCTCGATCGATGCACTTCCGGAATATCTTGACGTGCTCTGACCTGCGGATTCTTTGGGCTTGAACGGAGTCTTCCGCACGGGCGGTGCACTTCCGCAAGAAGTCGACATAATGGCGCTGCACCCCGGGGTGCGCCCGAATCAGCCACCCTGGAAAACCCCTACCGCCCGCCCGCGCCGCAACCCGTCTCGGGGCAACTTGGGTACACTTGAGGCGCGAACACGAGGAGGACCTATGTCAGAGGACATCACGCCCGATACCGCGCCCGCGGAGGCGCCAGACGACCCCGTCATGCGCGAGGAGCAGGCGCATCTCGATGCGATCTACGCCCAGCTCATCACCTACCGCGATGAGTTGACCCATCAGCTCGAGCACGATCACAAGCAGGCCGCTGCCGACCTGGTGACCATGAGCGAGGAGATCCGCCCCGATTTCGGCGGTGCCGACGAGACCATGGAGACGCTCGCTGCGATCGAGACGCTGAACGCCGTCATCGACGCGTACAACCAGTACCACGATTTCAGCGTCGACCGCCTGCGACGCGTGCTGCTCCTCCTGCGCCAGCCCTATTTCGCGAAGGTGCGGCTGAAGATGCGTCCCGACCGCCCGGCGCGCGACGTGTACATCGGCGCCGCGGGCATGACCGACGAGCACCATATCCCGTTGGTTGTGGACTGGAGAAACCCCATCGCCGAGACGTACTACAACCAAGAGAACGGGACCACCTCCTACACGGTCAACGGGGCGCTGCGCACCGTCGAGCTTGAGCTGCGCCGGCAGTTCGATATCGACCGCGACACCCTGCGCGCCTATTTCGATACGACGGTGGCCATCGAGGACTCGCTCCTGCTGAACGCGCTGCGGTCACACCACTCCGAGAAGCTCAAGGCGATCACGGCGACGATCCAGCGCGAGCAGAACGAGGTTGTGCGCCATGCCGACGTGCCGGTGATGCTCGTGGCGGGCATCGCCGGATCGGGCAAGACATCGGTCATGTTGCAGCGTATCGCCTACCTGCTCTACCGGGAGCACGAGTCGCTGTCGGCCGATCAGGTGTACCTGTTCAGCCCCAACGAGGTCTTCGAGCGCTACATCGACGGCGTCCTGCCCTCGATGGGCGAGGCGAACCCGCAGCTGTTCACCTGGCGCGATTTCGTGGAGCGCCAAGGCGCGGGGAACCGCGACGACGGCTCCCAGACGCCGGCCGCCTCGCTCGACCTGCTCGAGCAGCGCCTGCCCACTGCCGCGATCGAGGATGCCGACGTGCGTGCGATCACGGTGGGGGAGGAGACGCTGCTCTCGGGCACTCAGATCGCGAGCGCGGTGTCCAAGAACCTGAAGTTCGGGGTGGGGCCCCGGTTCTGCGCGCTCGTGGGCGATGAGCTTCACGACCGGCTCGATCGCCGGCTCGCGAGCATGGCGAAGAGCGAGGTCTGGCAGGAGCGGATGCTCGCCCTCGATGTCGAGGAGCAGATCAGGCTTTTGGGCGTGACTGCGAACCCGTCGGATGAGCAGGAGACGGCCGAGCTGACGCGGGCCTATCTCGACCAGCTCTTCGCCGCCGAGGCCGAGGAGTCCATCGACCAGATGGCGTGGCTGCGGCTCGACCGCATCGGGATGCGCCTGCTCGGGCAGAAGACGCTCTCCGCCACGGAGCTCCTCTACCTGCGGCTGCTGATCGCCGGCCGTGCCGGGGCGGGGGTGCGCTACGTCATGGTCGACGAGGTGCAGGATTACTCGGCGGCGCAGCTGCGCGTGCTCGCGCGGTTCTTCAGCGGGGCGCACTTCCTGCTGCTGGGCGATCCCAACCAGGCGATCCGCGAGGGGACCGCGAGCTTCGACGAGATCCGCGAGATCTTCGAGGCGAGCCATGGGAAGGTGGACGTGTGCCGCCTGCTCACGAGCTACCGCTCCTCGCCGGAGGTAACGGCGGTGTTCAGCGGCTTGGTGAACATGGGCGACGACATCAAGCTCGCGAGCGTGCGGCGCGAGGGACGCGCCGTGCGTCGGGAGGTCTTCGCCGACGAGGGCGCGCTCGTGGAGGCGCTCGGCGCGGTGGCCGACGAGGCGCTGGCCGACACCGAGGGCCTGACGGCGATCGTGGCCCATGACGGCGGCGCGGCGCATCGGCTGGGCCGAGCGCTCGGCGGACGCGTCTCGGTGCTCAAGCGGACGGAGTCGTTGCCGGCGTCGGGGGCGGTCATCGTGACCCTGTCGATGGCGAAGGGCTTGGAGTTCGACCACGTGGTGATCGCCGACGCGGACGCTCGGACCTATCCGGATACCGAGCTCGCCCGCCGGCAGCTCTACACGGCCGTTTCCCGCGCGATGCACCAGGTGACGATCCTCGCCGAGGGCGAGCTGTCGCCGCTGCTCGCCTAAGCGGCCGCGACCCCGGCTGCCCGGCTGCCCGATGCCCGCTGCCCGGCGCCCAGATGCCGAGCGTTCGCAATACGGCATGAAAGCCGCGTGAAACGCCGGATTACGAACGCTCGGCATCTCGGGTGCGCCGCCCGCTCCGGCCTGCGCCGCCGTTGTCTCTCTGCTCATCGGCGACCGGTCGTTTAGATCGGCCCCGAGCGGTTATATAGCTTGTGATGTGAAACCGCCATCGGTACCCGAAAGGACGATGATCGCCATGGCAACGACATTCACCAAGCAGATCTCCGAAGAGAAGCGCGCCCGTCTTGCGGCCACTATGGATGAGGACGGCGTCATCGCCGCGCTCGCCATCGACCAGCGCGGCGCGATGAAGAAGCTCATCGGCGCGTTCCGTGAGCCCACCGACGAGGACATCGTCGAGTTCAAGAAGCTCGTCTCCCGCGAGCTCACCCCGTACGCCTCCTCGATCCTGCTCGACCCCGAGTACGGCCTGCCGGCCTCCGAGCTCCGCGCGAAGAACGCGGGCCTGCTCGTGGCCTACGAGAAGACGGGTTACGACGCCACGGTCCCGGGCCGCCTGCCCGACCTGCTCTCCGTGTGGAGCGCGCGCCGTCTCAAGGAGGCCGGGGCCGACGCGGTGAAGTTCCTGCTCTACTTCGATCCCGACGAGGGCGACGAGATCAACGATCAGAAGCGCACCTTCGTGGAGCGCATCGGCAGCGAGTGCGCCGCCGAGGAGATGCCGCTGTTCGTGGAGATCGTGACCTACGACGCGGCCGGTGCCGACCCCAAGGGCGCCGAGTTCGCCTCGGCCAAGCCCAAGAAGGTCATCGAGTCCATGCGCGAGTTCAGCGATCCGCGTTACGGAGTCGACGTCCTCAAGGTCGAGGTGCCGGTGAACATGGCCTTCGTCGAGGGCTACACCGCTGAGGGCGTCGAGCCGGTCTACACGGCCGCCGAGGCGGCTGCGGCCTTCAAGGAGCAGGCCGAGGCCACGGACCTGCCCTTCATCTTCCTCTCCGCCGGCGTCTCGGCCGAGCTCTTCCGTGAGACCCTGCGCTTCGCCAAGGAGGCCGGTTCGACCTTCAACGGCGTCCTGTGCGGTCGCGCCACCTGGGCCGACGGCGTCAAGGCGTTCTGCGAGGGCGGTGAGGACGGCGCCGTCGCGTGGCTTCGCGACCAGGGGCGTAAGAATGTCGAGGAGCTGAACGAGGTCCTGAAGGAGACGGCGACACCGGTCAGCCTCTAAGGTGAAATCCGGCTGTCTGCGGGCCCGCGCCTGGGGGTGCGGGCCCTTTTCATATCGGGGAAGGGGAGAGTATGGAGGAGCGGGATCTTGCAGCGTTCGGCGCGCTGGTGCGGAACGCGCGAAGCCGCCGCCGCTTCAACGAGGGCGCCGCGGTGCCGCGCGAGGCGCTCACCTCGCTGGTGGACATCGCGCGTCAGGTGCCCTCGGGCGCGAACCGGCAGCCGCTCCGGTACCGGCTCGTGACGGATGCGGCCGAGCGCGATGACGTGTTCGCTCAGCTCAAATGGGCAGGTGCGCTGCCTGAGTGGGACGGTCCCGAGCCCGGCGAGCGGCCGAGAGCCTACATCGTGATCTGCGATGCGGGCCACGGGGCGACGACGCAGGTCGATGAGGGGATCGCGGCCCAGACGCTGCTCCTGGCGGCGACGTCGGCGGGTCTCGGCGGCTGCATGCTCCACGCGTTCAACAAAGCGGAGGTGGCGCGTGCGCTCGATCTGCCCGATGGCCTGCGACCGCTCATGGTCTTCGCGGTCGGGGTGCCTGTCGAGGAGGTGCGCTTGGAGCCGCTCTCAGCCTCTCCGGATGGGGGCACCGATTACTGGCGGGATGAGGACGCCGTGCACCACGTGCCGAAGCGCGCGCTCGAGGACGTGCTGATCTGAGCATGTCCGCAACGCGCCACCTGACCGCCACCTGAAGATGCCGAGCGTTCGTGATTCGGCATGATTAGCAAGAAAAAGCCCGTATCTCGAACGCTCGGCAGCGTCTTGATGCCTGTTGTCAGGTCCTTTTAGTGGAAGACTGGGAAGGGGTTGGCAGATGAGCCGTCCATTCATAACCAACATCTCGTTTCCGAAAAGCCTCGATGAAGTGCTGTATTTCATGAAGGAGCGGGGTAGGTTTGACGTTGAGGAGGTGGCGGGCTCCATCTACGTTGAGTGGACAGCACCAAAAGGCGCTCAAGTTGGCGATACCGCGTTCTTCATGCATTCAAAGACATCCATAGACACGATCCGCCATCTCAAAAGAGAGCTCGAGAGGGCTCGAGATGAATTGGCCTCTGGCGACTATGACATCCTCCTCGCAGCCCTCAACAGGGGAGAGGACCTCTATCGCAAATGCGGCGGGGCGATCTTCGCGCAGGGGACCGTCTGCGGTGAGGTGATTGTCGACAATGTGGCGGCCCGCGATGGACTGCATTGGCGCAGCGTGTACTATGCGCCGATTGATTCAATTTCCCTCATAGAACCCCCCGATTCATATCGACGAGTTCCGCGATTTTATTTCGATCTCCCGCACGGGGGCGATTACGAAGCTCACCAATGAGCAGGTGGAGATACTCTGCAGTACGAGGGCAGAGTGAAAAGCTCTGCTTGCAAGGTCACCGGCGCAGTGTAAAGACTCGATTGATTGACGGGTTTCGGCCCATCTCATCGAACAGGGGTCTTGCCGTCGGGTCTTGGTGCGAGCAGCATAATCCATGGCATCACGTGCAGACTCTCTCGGCAATCGCGTGCGAATGGTGTGGTAATTCCTATTGCTACCCCCAAGTTCGTTCCAGCGGATTGAACGCATTTTGCTTTTCGTGCTGCTGAGGCCGCGCGCCCGCGCCGCGGAGGCCGGCCTGTGGCAAACTGGGTACGACTTGTACCGGTTTCGACCGGTTGGATGCAAACCTCGCGCCTCTTGTACCGCTTTCGGGCGCCCCGGCCGGTAGACCGCCTTTTTTCGACAGGGAAACCCCAGGTAAAGAGGCTGTGCATTTTCGAGCTACTTCAGAGCGGGCGCAAAACTGGTACAAGTCGCGCGAGTTTTGATCGCCCGTCCCCCAAACTGGTACAAGTGGGTGGAGTTTTGCACCCCGCCGCTTGGTGCAGCGTGCCTGCCGAGGTATGGGCGCTCTCGGCCACTCGTTATGACGTTACCCCCCGTGCATTGGTTGAGGAACTGATGCTGGACCACCTGTAGGGCGGTCAGGTTATCGGGCTCGGCTTTCAATGTGTACCGGTCGGTCTTTTTCTCGTGACCGTGGAAGGCGAAAACCACTTCGATGAGATTTAACGCTGGCGAGAGGTTGTTTTTATTTCGCCAGGGACGTCGATGCGCGAGGCCTCGAAGGCTCTGACCCCATGTGTCGCCTGCAAGCATTTCGCGCTCGAAAGGTGGGCGGACACCAGAAGCCTCGTCGCGTTCGAGCGCATCGACAGCTCAGCTGGCCATTTTCGCGGGTCCTGGCATGCAGCGGCGATGGGGTGCGATGTAGAAGGCCCGCTCAGGACGGGCACTGTCATTCCTGGTGGGTTCTGGCCGAATCCGCTGGCTGGACAAGAAGCTGCTCTCATCCAGCCTAACCGCTCACGTCCCCGTCTGCATCATCGATCCGCTCGATGACGACCTCTTCCGCCGCGAGTTCCCCCACGTCAATCCCGCGCATGAGCGCCTCCACGCGCGCCTGCTTCTCAAGCAGGAACCGCTTGTGATAGAAGGCGTCGGCAAGCTCGAGCACGCGGCTCATCATGTAGGTGTCGAAGACCCCGCCGATCACGCCGCCTATCACCGGGACGCCCTTCTTGACGACGTTTTGCGAGAGCCTCTGACCCACCTCGAAGAAGATCCGCTCGAACATCGTCTTCTCGAGGCCTTTCTGGCCGGCGTCGGTGAGCCCCTTCTGAGCAGCTTGGTGCGCGAGTGCCCGCATCTGCACGATGAGCAGGGTCAGGCCCTTTTCCCGCGCCACGGCAGACCAACCCTGATTGATATTCTTCACCGTCTCGGTCTGCATGACGGCCATCACCTTCGCGATGAGGAGCTCCTCGCCCTGCCCGGTATCCTCTCCCTCCGGTGACATGGCCTGGGTGAAGACCTGACCGGCGATCATGGGCTCGGAGGGGTCGTTTCTCACGTCGTATCCGTAGGGCATCGCGATGGACTGGACCGCGCGGTAATGCAAGAACGTGCTGAGCACCAGGTTGAGCGGGATCCCCACGGGGCCGGGGATGCCAGTCGCCACGCCCTCGACGAGCGCTGCCCCGATGTGCTCGCGCCGTTCGCGCCGGGCCGCCTGGGCGACGTCGTATCCGCGCAGCAGGGTGATCTCCTCGAGCGAGGCGACCTGCTCCTCCTGCGGTCCGTTGTTGATGGAGCGGATCACGGCGTCGGGTCCCATCGTGAACGACCTGGCCTGGCTCTCCGCCTTCTTGAAGCCGGTCATGTGACCTTGATGCCGCCCTCGTAGAGCTTTTGGCTGGCGAGGCCTTTGAAGGCGTCGGAGCCGAGCCTGCCGATGCCCTTCGGGATGAGCTTCGACAGCTCCTTGCCGGCGCGCGTGATGACGCCGGGCTCACGCAGGCGGTCGTAGCGCTCTTTGAGCGCATCGATGTCGGACAGCTCGCGCTCGTCGAGGATAGGATCAGGAATTCGATAGGACCCGTCATCGCGCTTCACGTCGCCTTCGGCCGCAGCGCCGTACCGCGCCTCGCGCGCGTTCCCCGAGCCCAGCGAGGTTTTACCCGCCTTGCCAAGCCGGCTCGCAGCGACCCCCGCGGCCTCTTTGAGGGAGAGGAGGCGAGCGCCGCGGCCGCGCCTTTTATCAACGCGTGGTGAAGAGGTGCCGGCCTCTTCAGCGTTTTTGAGGTCACGAGGTCTCAGGAGGCCCATGGCGTATCCTTTCAAGCGTGTCTGCGTGAAATGAGTTTCCCATTTTGGACATCGAGTCGCCTGTGAATTGGCGAGCGATCGGTTTGCGCGCTCTTGACCGGAGTGGATGTCTATACTTCAAAACAACGTTTCAGGCTTGTTGGGGAAAGAGGGGCACGCAATGACGCAAGGCATCAAGGTCCGTGCGGCGACACCTGGAGACGCGCCAGCGCTGGCTGCCATCTATGCTCCATATGTTGTGGGTACCGCCATCACGTTTGAGACGGTGCCGCCGAGTGCCCAGGAGTTCCGGCTGCGCATTGAGAAGACGATCGAGCGGTACCCCTACCTGGTCGCCGAGGGTGCCGATGGCATCGTCGGCTACGCCTACGCGGGCCCCTTCAAGGACCGCGCCGCCTACGATTGGTCGGTTGAGACCTCGATCTACGTCGCTCGCGACCACGCGCGCGAGGGAATCGGCGGTGCCCTCCACAAGGCGCTTGCCGGCGAGCTCACCGCACGCGGCTTCATGAACATGTATGCCTGCATCTCCTCGACGCGGACACCCGACGAGTATCTTGATCGCAACAGCATCGAGTTCCACGAGCACTTGGGGTACCACCTCGTCGGCACGTTTGAAAACTGCGCATCGAAATTCGGCCGCTGGTACGACATGGTGTGGATGGAACACATCATAGGGGATCATGGGCCGGCCCCCGTGCGACCGCGGTAGGCACGCTGTCTTGCCGAGCGTTCGTAACTCGGCATTTTCAGAGCGCGTTGCACCGTATTACGAACGCTCGGCATCAAAAGGGTGGCAACACGGTATGGGCGTCAGGTAGGCCGCGGCCTTCGTGCACGGCTCTCAGCGATGCTGAGCGTTCGTGATCCGGGCTCTTTCACGGTGAAAAGGGCGTGTTGCGAACGCTCGGCATCCAAGAGCGCGGGGAGGCGGCGGCGTACGATGGGTCCGCTCCAGCACGCGCCCAAGACCGCGCCGAAAGAAGGCCCCCGCATGACCTTCGTCCAGCTCAAATACGTGCTCGCCGCCGCCCGCGAGGGCTCCATCAGCCGCGCCGCCAAGATGCTGTTCATCCCCCGCCGAGCCTCTCCGCCGCGATCCAGGAGCTCGAGGCCGAGCTCGGGGTCACGCTCTTCCGACGCACGAGCACCGGCGTCGTCACCACGACGGACGGCGAGAAGTTCCTCGGCTATGCGCGCCAGGTCATCGAGCAGGCCGACCTGATCGTGGAGCGCTATTTCGGCTCCGCCCCCGTCAAGCGCCAGTTCTGCGTGTCGTGCCAGCACTACTCCTTCGCCGTCGAGGCCTTCGTCGCCCTCATCAAGAAGCACGGCGGCCGCGAGCACGACTTCCGCATCCGCGAGACCCAGACCTACGAGATCATCGAGGACGTCGCCGCGCTCAGAAGCGAGATCGGCGTGCTTTACCTCAACGACTTCAACCGCTCCGTGATCGCGTGCACCCTCGAGGACAACGCGTTGCGGTTCACGCGTCTCTTCATCGCGAGCCCGCATGTCTTCGTGGGGACGGACAGCCGGCTCGCGGGCCGTGCGAGCGTCACCCTGGCCGACCGAACCGTTTCCGCGCCTGTCCTACGAGCAGGGTGAGCACAACGCGTTTTATTTCGCCGAGGAGCTCGAGAGCACGCGCGAGAGCACCAAGGACATCCTCGTCCGCGACCGCGCGACCCTCTTCAACCTGACGGTCGGTCTCGACGGCTACACGATCAGCAGCGGGGTCATCGACTCCGACCTCTACGGCCCGAACATCGTGGCCGTCCCCCTCGAGGTGGACGACGCCATGGAGATCGGCTACATCACGCACACGCGGGTGGCGCCGGGTTCACTCGGCGAGCGCTACATCGAGGAGCTGACGCGCACGGCCGAGACGGCGCGTCGCGCGGGAAAGGCGCGGTGGGGGAGCCGCGGGCGCGGCGGGGCGATGGGAGCGAGCGTGGCTGGGGCGGTGCGGCGGGTGCGGCGGCGCGGCGTGCCGGGGCGCGATGCGGCTCGGTCGGTGAGACGCAGCCGGCGCGCTGTGGTCGGGCGATTCGGTCGAGAAGGTGCGGAAGTGCACTGCTGTCGTAGGCACCGGCCGGATAGCTTGGAGAAAACCCAGGTAGATGAACGTCGATTTATTTTAGAAGTGCATCAATCGAGCACTTCCGAGATAAATCGACGCGGAATCAATGCACTTTCCGGTGAACTCGACGCAATCAGTTCTGCCTGGGGCAGCCCCCGCCGTCTCACGCGCCGCGCCGATCCCGGACCCGACGGCCAGGCTCCTTCGGCGCCGAACGCCCAAGCACGTCAAATCGCGGCGGCTACCTCTCTGTATAGCCATCCCCTATAGCCGCGCATCGTCAACTCATATTGGGCGGCTGGGCCGGCACCCGGTAGGATGCGTTCCAACAGGCAAAACCCCGGGCGCCCGCCCGCATCGAGGAGGCCGCGGCGTTCGTGCCGAAAGACCGCCTCTGCCTGTCCCCGCAGTGCGCCTTCGCGTCCTGCGAGATCGGCAACAAGCTCACCGAGGACGAGCAGTGGGCCAAGCTCGCCCTCGTGAAGAAGGTGGCCGAGGAGGTCTGGGGCTAGGCTGCGGCCTGCTCGGGCTGCGCCGGGCGCGCAGGCGGTGCGCGGGAGCCGGAGAAGAATTCACGGGGCGCCCCTCGGCCTTGTGCCGGGCGGCGCCTTTGGGCGATAATGGCCCGCAATGCCCCGTCCGCGCGCACCCGAGCGCGGAAGAACATCCGAAAGGCCTCCCATGTCCATGAACTTCAAGCGCTTGCTGCCCATCCCCAAGGACATCCGCGAGGAGATGCCGCTCTCCGAGGCGGCCGCTGCGCGCAAGGCCGGCTTCGACGCCGAGGTCGCCGCCGTGCTCTCCGGCGCCGATGCCGACCGTCGGCTGCTCATCATCGGCCCCTGCTCGGCCGACCGCGAGGACTCGGTCCTCGCCTACATGGAGAAGCTCGCCGCCCTCGCCGAGCGCGTGCGCGAGCGGTTCATCGTCATCCCGCGCGTCTACACCAACAAGCCGCGCACCAAGGGCACGGGCTACAAGGGGCTCCTCCACAACCCCGACCCCGAGGCCGCGCCCGACCTGCTCGAGGGCGTCAAGGCCATCCGCCGCATGCATCTGCGCGTGGTGGAGGAGACGGGCATGTTCACGGCCGATGAGATGCTCTATCCGAGCAACTACCAGTACCTGATCGACCTGCTGAGTTACGTCGCCGTGGGCGCGCGCTCGGTGGAGAACCAGGAGCACCGGCTCGTGGCCTCCGGCGTGCCGTGTCCGGTGGGCATGAAGAACCCCACCGGCGGGTCGATGACCGTGATGCTGAACTCCATCGCAGCCGCCCAGGCCAAGCAGACCTTCATCTTCCGCAACTGGGAGGTCGAGACCACGGGCAACCCGCTTGCGCACGCGGTCCTGCGCGGCTACACCGGGCCGGACGGCCGCAACCACACGAACTACCACTACGAGCACCTCGAGCGCTTGGCCGAGCGCTATCGGGAGCCCGAGTTCGCGAACCCCGCCGCCATCATCGACTGCAACCACGACAACTCGGGCAAGCGGCCGCTCGAGCAGCAGCGCATCTGCCATGAGGTGGCCGATTCCTGCCGTCGCAGCGACGTGATCGCCCAGCTCGTGCGCGGGTTCATGGTCGAGTCGTACCTGGAAGACGGCAACCAGCCGGTCGACGGCGGAGTCTTTGGGAAGTCGATCACCGACGCGTGCCTTGGGTGGGAGAAGACCGAGCGCATGGTGCTCGAGATCGCCGAGCAGCTGTAGCGGGGGCTTGGCTGTGGCCTGACGGGGACCGATGCGCGCGATGCCGAGCGCGCCGGCTGCCGCGCGAAGGCATCCGGCGCGCCGCCTTCCGCCGCGCCGCCCGCCGCGCTGGCGCCCCACTGCCACGCGCCCGGCCGCCCCGCCCGAATCGCGCGATGCCGAGCGTTCGTAATCCGGCCTTTTCAATGCAGAAAAGCGGCAATTACGAACGCTCGGCATCATACGGAATCGTCGAGCGTGCGTTTTTCGGGGCCCTGGGCGCACTAAGCTAGGGGAGGCGGGCCGTCGTTTCCCGGCAGGCGGCCAAGGCGGAAGGGGCGTCCATGCTCTATAAGACGCTGAGCAACGGGGTCGTCATGCCGCAGCTCGGCTTCGGCGTGCACCAGATCCGCGACGAGGCGGCCTGCGAGCAGGCCGTCACCGACGCCCTCGCGGTGGGCTACCGCTCAATCGACACGGCGGCCATCTACGCGAACGAGCGCGCCGTCGGTCGCGCCCTGGCGGCGGGCGACGTCCCGCGCGAGGAGCTCTTCATCACGAGCAGGCTCTGGGTGAGCGACGTGAGCTATGAGGGGCCCGCCGCGGGCTTTCCGGCACGCTCGAGCGGCTCGACCTCGACTACCTCGACCTCTTTCTGATCCACCAGCCCTACGGAGACGTGCACGGTGCCTGGCGCGCGATGGAGGACATGGTCGACGAGGGCCTTATCCGCGCGATCGGCGCGGCGAACTTCCATCCCGATCGCCTGGCCGACATCATCTCCTTCAACCGCATGGCGCCGGCGGTGAACCAGATCGAGTCCCATCCGTACTTCCAGCAAGCCGAGGCTCAGGGCTATATGGAGTTGCGCGGGGTGACGATGGAGAGCTGGGTGCCGTTTGGCGAGGGGTGCGAGGGCATGTTCGAGCAGCCGGTGCTCGCCGAGATCGGACGGGCGCACGGGAAGAGCGTGGCGCAGGTGATCCTCCGCTGGCAGCCGCAGCGCGGGATCGTCTGCATCCCGAAGTCCGTGCACCGCGAGCGCATGGAGGAGAACTTCGATGTGTTCGACTTCGAGCTCAGCGAGGGGGAGATGACGCGCATCGCCGCGCTCGACCGCCGCGCGACCTTCTTCTTCGACCACCGCGACCCGGCTCAGGTGGAGCGGCAGTCCAAGCGCATCTTGGACGTGTAGGCGGGGGATTGGATGAACGCCGCGGCCCGGTGCCGGCGGGGGAGCGGCCCGTCGTGGCCCAGCTTCGTCGGCGCAGGCTCCCTATCACATATCTCATATCACTTCGATGAAATAATGTTGTTCGGAACGCTGTTTCTGACGCCCCGCTCCATATGTCCGGTTGCATTTCTTGCGGTTCTGTACGTTTTTCTCAAACAAAACGACCCCTGTGTACATTGGGGTACACAGGGGTCAAAAACGCAACCGCGTTGACCTGCGGCTTTCATTCCGATACTCCAGGTCACCTCGCAAGCATGTACAAAGCCGTAAAAAACGCAACTGCGTCATACAGTCGAGGACGCCGAGGGACAGATCCGCATCGCTTTGTCCCGGCCGCGTCACTTCCAAGCAGAGAAGCCCGCCGCACCACCGCCAAATTGGACGCAGCTGCCTCGCCCCGTTGCCAAGCAGGATATTCCGACCCCGGCGCCCCGGCTCGCGCGTCGCGCCATGCCCCGGCGCCCCGACCCCGGTGCCCTGGTCCCGCCCCGGCTCGCGCATCGTGCTGTGCCCCGAGCCGCCGTCGGGCACCCCACCGCCGCGGCCCGCCCCGCAGTTGCCGAGCGCCCCGCCCCGGCTCGGAGCGACTCCGAATCCCATGCCACCATCCGCGCACACGAAAGCCCCCGCAACGGCAACGCCGTCACGGGGGCCTCAGACGTGCGGCCGCAGGGAGGCCGACCGCAGCGTGTGACGCGAATTAGCGCTCGATGCGGATGCGTTCGCTCGCAGGCATGCGCTCCTGCGGGCCGGCCGGCTCGACGATGCCGCCGAAGACCAGCTGGGCGACGAGCTTCCAGGACGCGGGCACATTCCAGCACTCGCGCACCGCGTCGTCGATCACGGGGTTGTAGTGTTGCAGGCTCGCGCCGATCTTCGCCTCGGCCAGCGCGTTCCAAGCGTTCACCTGCGCGATGCCCTGCCCATGGGCCGAGAACGCGTCAAAGGCGTCGGCGTAGGTGGCGAACTGCTGCTTCATCTGGTTCACGACGTCCTCGTCCTCAAAATACAGCACGGTGCCGTGGGCGGCGCCGAACATGTCCATCTTCTGCTGCGTGGGTTCGAAGTTCTCAGCCGGGACGATCTTTTCGAGCTCGCCGGTGACGATGTCGCCCCACAGGGCCTTGTGCTGGTCGCCGAGCAGGATGATGGCGCGGGCGCTCTGCATGTTGAACGCGGAGGGGCTGGCCACGATGGCGTCCTCTATGATCTTGACGGCCTCGTCCTCGGCGATCGGCAGCTGGTCGTTCAAGGCGTACACGGTGCGGCGGGTGTTGATGATGTCCTGGTAGCTCATGGCTGCCTCCTTGTGTTCAGGGTGGCGCGCAAACGCCTGTCAGCACCTTGATACCCACTTCCTCAAAACGTTTCATGGTTATAGAGAAAAATTTTTGAAACCAGAAAAAACCGACTATAGAGAATGCCGGCTCCGGAGAAGACGCGGCGCCGGGGAATGTCGGCCCGCCCAGGCGTTTCCGCCCTCACCACGAGGGTGTCCCCAGGCAGAAGGTTGCAAGCGCCCCGCACGAGTCGCAGACCTGCTCCCGGAAGGACTTCCCATGCCGCCGTCCGCGCCTCCAAAGGCCACCACGCGAAACGCCACCTTACCGCATCGTCACCCAGCTGTAAGGCAAATCGATGGCACCGCCCGGCGCATCTTGAGAGGATGAGGGTGTGAGAAAGCCGCGACCAGAAGGAGCCCAGGATGAGCACGATGTCGTACACGCCCGCAACCGCGATCGCCTCGGGCGACCTGTCCCGCGCCGGATTCGGCCCCGTCCCGGCCGCGGCGGTGCCCGACCCGTCAACGCCGCAGCCCGGCGCCTATGCAGAGGCTCGGAGCCCGTATCTCCCCGCGCCGGCCCCGCGCCCGCGTCGCGGCATCTTCCGCGTTGCCGGATGCGTGCTCACGCTGCTGGTCATGGCCGCGCTCTGCCTCGGGACGCTCTACCTCCTGTGGCGCTTCGCAGGCAAGTGAGCCTAAGGCCGCACCCGTCCGAGCGGCCGCCCACCTTAGGAATGCGCTAGAGTACGGGGCATGGAAGCCGCCTACCAACATATCTCCCACGGGTTCGAGCCGCTTTTCGACGAGCGCTCGCGCGTGCTCGTGCTCGGGTCCATCCCGAGCGTGCTCTCACGCGCCAACGCGTTCTACTACGGCAACCCCCAAAACCGCTTCTGGCGCATGATGGCCGCCTGCCTCGATGAGCCGTTCCCCGAATCGAACGACGCCAAGCGCACGATGCTGCTCGGCCACGGCATCGCCTTGTGGGATGCGATCGCGAGCTGCGACATCCAGGGTTCGAGCGATGCGAGCATCAAGAACGCGGTGCCGACGGACCTCTCCCGCATCTTCGACGTCGCGTCCATCGAGGCGGTGCTTTGCAACGGGGCCGCATCGGGGAGGCTCTATCGGCGGCATCAGCAGGCGAGGATCGGCCTTGCGGCGGAGGTCCTGCCGTCCACGAGTCCGGCGAACGCGGCGTGGTCGCTCGATCGGCTGGTCGAGCGATGGGGCGCGGTCTTGCGCGATCTGGGCGTCGGTCCGGCGCGCTGACGGTCCGGGGTGCGTGGGTGCGCCCATAGAAGACCGCGCAGGCCCTTGCGGACCTGCGCGGCGTGCGAACATGCAGGTGAGACGGTGTTTACGAGAGTTTCACGGCGGTGCCGCTGGCCGTCACCATGAGCATGCCGTTGTCGGTCCCAAGCGTCTCGTAGTCGATGTCCACGCCCACGACGGCGTCCGCCCCGAGCGCTTCGGCGCGCCGGCCCATCTCCGCGACGGCCTTCTCACGCGCGGCGAGGAGCTCGTTCTCGTAGCTCCGGCTGCGTCCGCCCACGAGGTTGCGGACGCCCGCGGCGAAGTCCTTGAACACGTTGGTGCCGGTGATGACCTCGCCAAAGACGATGCCGTGGTACTTCGTGATCTGGCGCCCGTCGACGCCTGGCGTGGTGGTGATGATCATGGTGCTCCTTATGTCGTGGTCAGCGGTTGGCCCTGTGCGCCCGTCTTGCTCAATATGTTCCCCATGCCGCGTCCGCGCAAACACCCGCCGAGCGTGGGTATACTCTCGGCGACCGACCGCACCCGTCCCGGTGCGTATGAAACCAAGGAGGCCACCATGGCAAATGAAGAGTCCCTCGTCCTGTACTTCCGCCCCTTCTGCCCGTACTGCAACAAGGTGCTGGCGTTCATGAAGGAGCGCAATATCGAGATCCCCACCCGCAACATCGCGGCCGATGCCGATGCCGCCGCCGAGCTTGAGCGCGTGGGCGGTAAGACCCAGGTGCCGTGCCTGTTCATCGACGGCAAGCCGCTCTATGAGTCCGACGACATCATCGCCCATCTCGAGAAGGCCTTCGCGTAAGGCAGGCTCGGCAGGACACGCCCTGCGGCATGGACGCGCCTCCGTCCGGAGCTTTCGGGCGGGGGCGTTTTTTGTTTGCGTGCTGTGGGACGGCCGCTTACATGCGGCGGGCAGCGCGGCCTTTGGGCGGGGTCGTGGCCATTGGCGGGGTCGTGGTCGGGCTGTCCCCATGCGATGGCCGTTCTGGCCTCTGGGCGAGGTTGCGGTTGAGCGAAGTCTGCTGCGACTGCCGTGGGAGGGTGTCTGTTGATTTAAAGTCGCAAAATCGGACGATTTGCGGTGTGATTCGCCCTGAAAGCGTCCGAAAAGACGATATCGAATGGTTGGGATGGCGCGGTGCGCGGGGCGTCCGGGGTGCCCTTGCGGCCGGCCTTGGGGCGCGATGTCGCCGGTGCAAGGGGGCTTCGGGGTGCTGCGGCAACCGGGGTGGACGCCTTTGGGCATGGGGCTCTCGGAGTTGATCTGCCTGGAACCGGGATCTCAGGGTCCGGAGTCTTCGGGGCGGGGTCGGCTGCCTTCCTTGCGGCTGTGTACGCCCGCGCGCCGAGGTGAGTTGCGTTTCTAGCGGCTGTGTACATCCGCGCGGCGGTACGTGGAGTAGCGGGGGCGTTTCCCCAGTTCGGCGCGGTTGCAAAAATGGCCCCTTTGCACGTCGATGTGCACAGGGGTCATTTTGTTTCGCGAAAGCGTGCAGAGCCGTAAGAAACGCAACCGGGCCTGACGCCTCAGGCTCTGGGAGGCTCCAGTCGTGCCCCACCTCCCGCGCTCAGGCCTCGGACGATCACCGGCGCCCCCGGTTTCAACGGCGAGCCGCCGCGCACCCGACGGCCCTCACCGCGTCTCGGGCGCCCGGTCCCTCAAAAGCAGCAACGCGGCCCCGGCCTCCGGCGTGTGCCGGGGCGCCGTGAGCCGGCAGCGCGCGGGAAGGGCGCGCGCAAGCGGGTTCAAGATGAGGGCGCCCGCTTTGAAGGTGCCGCCGATATACGACACGGGGATCTCGCTTCCGCCTGCGGGGAAGATCTCCCGGATGATCGCCTCCACGAGGGCGGCCTCCTCCTCGGCTGCACGCGCGAGGATGGACCGGGCGCCGGCATCGCCTTCGGCCGCCGCCTGTGTCACGAGCGGCGCGAGCGCGGAGATGGCCCCGCGGTCGGCGAAATGACGGTTCGCGTAGGCGATGAGGTCGAACGGGTCCCCAAGCCCGAGCTCGCGGTTGACGAGCTCGAAGAGCGGACCTCGCGCCGCGCGTCCGTCAGCCTGCCGCGTGTAGGCGAACAGCGCCTCCTTGCCGAGCCATCCTCCGGAGCCCTCGTCGCCGAGCAGGTAGTCCCAGCCTCCGCAACGCATTGCGCGCCCGTCGCTCACGCCGTAGGCGATGGAGCCGGTGCCGGCGATGATGACGATGCCGTCTGCCAGATCGAGGCCAGCTGCCCAGGCCGCCTCGACATCGTTGACGACGATATGGGAATCCCCGTTCGCGACGTCGGCGCAGGCCTCCTCGATCGCGCGGGAGGATTCCGCACCCTCACCGTAGCCGCAGATGGCGAACGCGATGCCCAGGGGTGCGCCCGCGGCCTCGGCGCGCGCCCACGTGGCCGCCTTTGCGAGGACGTCTCGCATCCCGTCGCGTCCCACCTGAGCGTGGTGGCAGGTGGGAAGCGTGAGGCGGCCGCGCGGCTCGAGCCCGCGGTCGGTGGGGGCGAACAGGGTGCAGGCGGTCTTCGTGCCGCCGCCATCGATGCCGAGGATGAGCACGGGGTTCCTTTCGATCGGGGGTCACAGGCCCTGGTGTCGGTGCTCGCCTCGCTGCAAGAGCAGGCGGGACAGCGGGCGGAGGAGAAAGCGAGGGAGGGGTGGCGCCACATGGATCGCATCGGGGCGCATGCCGGACGCGCGCCTGCCCTTGCGTCGCGGGCCCCCGTAGGCGACGGCCGCCTCGGGCACGCTCATGCCCCCGCGGATGGCGCCGATGAGGCGGTCGATAGCCTCTGAGCAGCGGCGACGCAGCCATCCCATGCGAGCGGTCCCCTGGACGGCCCGCGTGAACGCCTCCCCTTGGACGATCACGCCCCCGCTCCAGATCAACCCGTGCTCTTGGCACCATGCGGCGAGGTCGTCCAGGGAGGGTTCTAGGGGAGCGGCACTCGCGGCTTCGGTGACGGCGACCGCGTAGACGCGGGTGCCGGCAAGCGATTCCCCTCCATGTGGGAGCAGCCGCTCGAGCCGCCTCGCGTGGTCACCGTCGAGGCGCCCCCCGATGATGAACGCGTCGACGCCCGCGATCGAGCTGGCACCCGCCCCGATGCGCGTGATCTGCGGTGGATCGGTCTCGGCGCCGGGAAGGTTGGAGACGCGATCGTATGCGAGCAGCGCCTCCGTCAGGTCCTCAAGGAGGAGGCCCGCGGTGCTCGGCTGTGAGCTGGCATCCAAATCGACAAGGCCGATGCGGCGGGGGAGCCGTGCGCTCGGTCGCGGGCCGACTGCGTCTTTTGCGGGCATCGTATGATCGGTGTTCATGTGTCGAGTCTCCTCTCTTGGTTTCAAGTGTGACAGAACCGCGCTCGGAAGAGGGGCGCAGGCACCCTTGCGGGCCCCGCATCGCCGTTCGCGGCGCCCTTCACATGCCACGCCGCCCCAGCGCCCGCCAAATGCATAGGAAAAGATATGCATCGAGCGAATTTCCCTAAACCATTTCGACGAAGTGGCCCCAAACCGCGCTGCTTTGGGTTCAACCTGAAGGCGATGAGGCCAAACTGCCTAGCAGGCGTTGTGTATCAGAGGCCCGAGTATCAATACGGGGGCCTGAACCCATGAAATCAAACATCTATATCGGTGCATCTCGCGTGCGTTCGAACGATCTGAACCCAAAGCAACGCGGTTTGGGGCCAAGATGCCATGAAGGTTTGCCCGCAACCCCGCTTCACGGCACATCCAAGGCGTGCGGGCAGCCAAGGCGAACGAGGGCAGCCAAACCGAGCGCAGGCAGCCAAGGCGCGCGCGTGGCAATCCATCAACCGATGGAACCGCCCGTCCGCGGGTGCGTGCGGCGGCACGACGCCCTCACGTTCACGGACCTCGACGGCAACGTGTTCCCCTATACGGTCGCCACCCACGAGGTCATCGATGCGGCGGACCGGTCGGCCATGGTGGGCGCCGGCTTTCCCCTCACGCTCTTCACGAGCACCGTGGGCGGGGAGATGCGCGACGCCCTGCGCTGCGACCGCGCCGCCTGAGCGCGGGCGCTTTTGTGCAGGTGCGGTGGGGGAGGGTGCGCCGCGCTTGACGGCCCCGCACCCGCTTGGCATAATCCACATGTTCAAAGCATGATCTGCTGCCAGAGACAGCTGGTGCCAGGGGCCCGTGCCCCACGGCGTAATGGGGTTCCCGCCAGCCGAGGTGGTCGACAAGTCAACCTGACTTCTCGCCCCCGTCGCTCTCGCAGCGCGGGGGCTTCCTTTTTCGGAGCGCCCGCTCGTCGGCGGGTCATGCCCGAGAAAGCGAAGAAGGAGGTGTACGTATGGCAGTAAAGCAGCACAAGATCGACAAGGTCGCCGAGATCGAGTCTCACATCGAGTCCAACGCCGGTGTCTTCGTCGTCAACTACAACGGTCTCACGGTGAAGCAGGCGCAGGATCTGCGTCATCAGCTTCGCGAGGTCGGTGCCGAGATGAAGGTCTACAAGAACAACCTCGCCCGCATCGCCCTCAACAACCAGGGCCAGCCCGAGATCGACGAGCTCCTCGTCGGCCCCGTGGCCTATGTCTTCTACGAGACCGAGCCCGTCGAGGCCGCCAAGGTCCTCAAGGACTTCGCCGCGAACGCGAAGGGCGTCCTGGAGGTCAAGGGCGGTATCTCCGAGGGCAAGCCCGTCACGGCCGATGAGGTCAAGGCTATCGCCGAGCTCCCCACCAAGGATCAGCTCCTGGGCCAGATCGCCGGTCTCATCAACGGTTTCGCTCGCGATCTCGCGGTCTGCGTCAACGGCGTGTCCAGCGGGCTCGCCCGCTCGATCCAGCAGGTCTCCGAGCAGAAGGCTGCCTAGCAGTCGCGCGGTCCGGTCGCGCACCCGGCGCACGGTCCCGTGCGTCATCACATAACGATCTTCGCGCCCACCGGCGCGGGAACCGAAAGGATTTGAAATGGCTAAGCTCACCACCGATGAGATCATCGAGGCTCTGAAGGAAATGACCCTGCTCGAGGCTTCCGAGCTCGTCAAGGCGATCGAGGAGACCTTCGGCGTCTCCGCCGCCGCCCCCGCCGCCGTCGTCGCCGGCCCGGCTGCCGCCGGCGAGGCCGCCGCTGAGGAGAAGACCGAGTTCGACGTCGTGCTCGAGGGCTTCGGCGACAACAAGATCCAGGTCATCAAGGTTGTCCGCGAGCTCACCAGCCTCGGCCTCAAGGAGGCCAAGGAGGTCGTCGAGGGCGCTCCCAAGGCCGTCCTCGAGGGTGTGAAGAAGGAGGACGCCGACGCCGCCAAGGAGAAGCTCGAGGCCGCCGGTGCTGCCGTCACCCTGAAGTAACTTCGGTTTCATACCGATTCACCTGCGGGTGCGAGGGGCCGATCCGGGATACCGGGTCGGCCCCTTTCTTTTGGCGTGCGGGGCGGGCGGTGTCTCGCGCCAGGCTGTAAACCGGTCCGCCGCCCGGGTCGCCCGATGCTGGCGACCTTTAATAACCCTTTAACCTACTGGTCTATTATGAATTATTTTTGACCTGCGCATATGTGTATAAGACCGCGGCCAGGTAGGTATACTATCGAGCACATAAGCCATCCATGGGGCAGCTGCCCCCGCGATAGGAGAAGGGTTCATTATGAAGAACTCCGCAAGCAAGCTCATGATCAACCGCCGCCAGGCCCTGGGCCTCGGCGCCGTCAGCGCGGTGGCCGCCCTCGGCCTCGCCGCCTGCGGCAACACCCCCGCTCCCGCGCCCGCCGGTAGCGCCGCCGGCAGCGCTGAGGAGGAGACGCCCGTCGCCCTCGACGCCGCGGCCTACGACAAGCTGATCGCCTCCGGCACCACGGCCGATGACGCCGCCATCTCCGCGAGCACCTGGGCCAAGAAGATCAAGGACGCCGGCAGCATCCGCCTCGGCATGACCCAGACCTCCACGCTGTTCAGCCTGCTCGACGAGAAGGACGGCAAGCTCCGCGGCTTCGACGCCGGCCTCGCGCAGCTCCTCACCCGCTACATTCTGGGCGACGAGGGCAAGTTCGAGGTCACACAGGTCACCTCCGACACGCGCGAGTCGGTCCTGCAGAACGACACCGTTGACGCCGTGTTCGCCACCTACTCCATCACCGACGACCGCAAGAAGATCATCTCCTTCGCCGGCCCCTACTACCAAAGCCAGCAGTCCATCCTGGTCGTGAAGGGCAACGAGGACATCAAGGGCGTCGACGACCTCGCGGGCAAGAAGGTCGCCGTGCAGTCCGGCTCCACCGGCCCGTCCATCATGGAGGAGCTCGCGCCTGACGCCACGCTCCAGGAGTTCAAGACCGACGAGGAGGCCCGCAGCGCGCTGCTCCAGAAGCGCGTCGACGCCTACGTCATCGACCGCAACATGCTCCTCGGCGCCATCATCAAGCAGCCGGGCAAGTACCAGCTCGCCGGCGAACCGTTCGGCCCCATCGACCCCTACGGCATCGGCCTGCCGCTCGGCTCCGACGCCGTCGCCTTCGTCAACGGCTTCCTTAAGCAGATCGAGGAGGACGGCACCTGGGAAGAGCTGTGGAAGATCACCATCGGCGACCGCGCCGGCGTCGATGAGGTTCCCACTCCGCCCGCGATCGAGGCGTAAGCGTAAACAATCTGAGAACTCCGCGCCCCCGGGAGCGGTTCCGGTCCGCGCGGGTCGATGATGGGGGCCGTCCATATCTGATGGCCCCCGATGTTCGGAGGGAGGCACATGGGATTCACAGAGCTCTGGTCCACGTATGGGCAGAACTACATCGATGCGCTGCTCACCACTTGGGGGATGACCCTCGTCTGCTTCGCGCTCGTCATGGTGATCGCGGTCTTCGTGACCGTGCTGCGCGTGTCGCCGTTCAAGCCCCTGAGGTGGCTCGGTGACCTCTACGTGCAGATCTTCCGCAACATCCCCGGCGTCTCGCTCCTGATCATCGTCGTGTACGCCCTGCCGTACTTGAACGTCGTCGTCGACTACCTGCCGAGTGTGATCGTGACCGTGGTGCTCGTCGCCTCGGCGTTCGGCTCCGAGAACTTCATGAGCGGCATCAACACCATCGGCGTCGGCCAGATCGAGGCGGCGCGCTCGCTCGGGATGTCCTTCGGCAAGATCCTCCGCCGGATCGTGATCCCGCAGGCGCTGCGCTCCACGGTGCTCCCCATGACGAACCTCTTCATCGCCGTGATGCTCACCACCGCGCTCGGCTCGCAGGTCCCGCTCGACCCGCCCGAGCTCACCGGCGTGGTGTCCTACATCAACACGCGCTCCACCGGCGGCATCCTCGCGTTCGCCGTGTCGGCCCTCGGCTACGTGCTCACCGCGCTCGCCATCGGCTTCGCCGGCAGCCGCCTCGACCGGAAGGTGAGGGTCCTGCGATGAGCGTGAACACCCGGTCCGCGCAGCTCTCCATGCGCGACGCCCTCTACGAGGAGCCCGGCCCCAAGACGAGGCGGCGCATCCGCATCGGCACGGGGATCGCCGCGCTGCTTCTGGCCGCGCTGCTGGCGCTCGTGGTCTACCAGTTCTGGGCCACCGGCCAGCTCGACCCGCAGTACTGGCTCTTCTTCACCCAGCCCACCACCTGGGGCTTCCTGTTCTCCGGTTTCTTGGGGACGCTGTCGGTCTCGCTGAGCGCGGCGGCGATCGCCCTGGTGCTCGCGCTCCTGCTCATGCTCGGGCGCATCAGCGGCATCCGGCCTCTCGCCGTCGTCTGCCGGATCCTCACGGACTTCTTCCGCGGCGTGCCGAGCCTGCTGCTGATCTACTTCTTCTTCCTGGTGGTCCCGCAGTACGGCATCAAGCTCCCGGCTTTCTGGATGCTCACCGCGCCCGTGGCGCTCGCGGCCTCCGGCGTGCTCGCCGAGGTGCTGCGCGCCGGCGTGAACGCGGTGCCGCGCGGGCAGATGGAGGCGGCGCTGTCCATCGGCATGCGCCCGTTCCGCGCGCGCATGCTCATCGTGGTTCCGCAGGCCATCCGCTTCGTGATCCCGTCGCTCATCTCGCAGCTCGTGGTCGTCGTCAAGGACACCACCCTCGCCTACGTGGTGAGCTACCCCGATCTGCTGCAGAACGCCCGCGTGCTCATCACCAACTACGATGCCCTGGTCTCCACGTATTTCGTCGCGGCCATCATCTACATCCTGCTGAACTACGCGATCAACCAGCTCGCGGTCCTCGCCTCCAAGAAGACGGGTTCCACGCGGGTCGACCGCATGACGCAGAACCCCACCTGATCGCGGGGCCGCCAAGCCCCGCGCACCGTACCTGTCCCTTTGACCGATCGGAGCGCCCATGCCCGGCACAGACACCGCCGCGCCCGTCATTGAGATGCGGCATGTGAACAAGACCTTCGGCAACCTGCAGGTTCTCAAGGACATCAACCTCTCGGTCCAGACCGGCGAGGTCGTGGTCGTCATCGGCCCCTCGGGGTCCGGCAAGTCCACGCTGTGCCGCACGATCAACCGCCTGGAGTCGATCGACTCCGGTGAGATCCTGATCTCGGGGGAGCCCCTGCCCGAGGAGGGCAGCGAGCTCGCGGCCGTCCGCGCCGAGCTCGGCATGGTGTTCCAGAGCTTCAACCTCTTCGCTCACATGGACATCCTCAAGAACGTGACCATCGGCCCCACCGAGGTGCTGGGTATGAGCCGCGAGGACGCCGAGCGCGAGGCCATGGAGCTGCTGGAGCGCGTGGGCGTGGCCTCGCAGGCCAAGAAGGTCCCCGCGCAGCTCTCGGGCGGCCAGCAGCAGCGCGTCGCCATCGCGCGCTCGCTCGCCATGCACCCGCGCGCGATGCTCTTCGACGAGCCCACCTCGGCGCTCGATCCCGAGATGATCAACGAGGTGCTCGACGTCATGGTCAACCTGGCCAGCCAGGGCATGACGATGATCGTCGTCACGCACGAGATGAATTTCGCGCGGCGCGTCGCCGACCGCGTGGTCTTCATGGCAGACGGTGAGATACTGGAGGAGGGCGCGCCCGAGGAGTTCTTCGAGCATCCGAAGACCGACCGTGCCCGAGAATTCCTCGATTCCATCAGGGGGCATTAACCACATGGGGAAACCGCTTATTCTGATCACGCCGCGTCTCGAGTCGCGGGAGCGCACACTGCAGGAGCCCGAGCACGTGGGGCCCGAGGCCGGCATCACGGACGCCTTCGCGCGGTCCGTCTTCGCCGCCGGCGGCATCCCGCTCACGATGGGGATCACCGAGGACGAGGCCACGATCGAGCAGTACCTCTCGATCGCCGACGGCATCGCGATCCCTGGCGGGCACGACGTGAGCCCCGAGCTGTGGGGCGTGGAAGGCTACGGGCACCCCGAGTTCCTGTGCCCGCGCCGCGACCGGTTCGAGATCGACATCGTGCAGCGCGCGGTGAAGGCCGGGATCCCGCTGTTCGCCACCTGCCGCGGCATGCAGGTTATGAACGTGGCGCTCGGCGGCACCCTGAACATGGACGTCCCCAACTTCACGCCGCGCCCGGGGACGGCCCTGTGGCGCCATTCCGGGATCTTGAACAACCCGTCTCACCCCGTCGAGGTGAAGGCGGGCTCGAAACTGTCCGAGATCGTCGGCGGCCAGGAGGTCATACAGGTGAACTCCGCCCACCATTGCTGCGTGGAGCGGCTGGGTGAGGGCCTTCGGCTCGTGGGCGAGGCGACGGACGGCGTGCCTGAGGCGATCGAGTCCACGGGGCCGGGCTTCGCGCTGGGCGTGCAGTGGCATCCCGAGTACACCTGGGGGAGCATCGGAAGCGACGCGGCCCTCTGGCGCGCCTTCGTCAAGGCCGCCGCAGCCCATGCCGTCGACGCCGCCGAGGACGCCGCGGACGGCGCCGCTGCTGCCGGAGATGCCGAGCGTTCGCAATTCCGCCTTTTTAGCAAGAAAAATGCCGTATCACGAACGCTCGGCCCACTTCGGAAGATGCTGAGCGTGCGTAATACGGCAGAAAATCGCGTAGATATGCCGAGTTGCGAACGCTCGGCATCCGGGTTTGTTTCGTGAGCGTTCGCAATTCGGCATTTTTGGCCGCCGAGATGTCGTATTACGAACGCTCGGCATGGGCCGGGCGTTGCGTTATGCGAGCAGGTCTGCGCACTCCGGGTGCCGGCTGAACCAATGCACCGCATAGGAGCAGGTCGGTCGAGCCTTCTTGCCAGCGCGTTCGATAACGGCCACGGCATGCTCTAAGAGCTGTCCGGCCACCCCTTGGCCGCGAAGCGACTCGTCGACGAAGGTGTGGTTGATCTCGGCGACCCCGTCCTTCGCGGTGGGGAAGGTGACCTCGGCGACGACTTGACCGGCCCGCGCCCCCTCTTCCGCGATGAACAGGACGCTCTCCTCATGCTCCTCGGTCCTCATGGCTCCTCCTCGTTCGATATGGGCGGGACTCGTATACGAGGAGATGGTACCCAGACGGCCCATTCTTGCGCATCGGCGCCCCCGCCGCCCTCTCGAGCAGGTCGCCGCACCCATCGCATGCACCGGCCCGCAGGCCCCGGCGAGCACCCCGCGCCCGCCGCGAACGGTCGATCTCAACCTGCTGAGCGGTTCGCACATTTGCGCTCCTTCTGCATTTCCTGTCAGAGGGCGCGGGCGTGCGGACGGCCTTGCTATGATAGTGGGCGGCGTCTCGCCGGGGCATGCCGCCGCGGCGCCATCGTATCTGCCGTCGGGCATCGCGCCCCCGAAAGGACGTCCCCCATGAAGGCCATCATCCCCGCCGCCGGTCTCGGCACCCGTTTTCTCCCCTCAACCAAATGCACGCCGAAAGAGATGCTCCCGGTGCTCGACAAGCCGGTCATCCAGTACGTGGTGGAGGAGGCGCTCGAGCCCGAGGAGGTCGATGGTGCCATCATCGTGACGAGTCCGGGCAAGCCCGAGCTCCTCTCGTATTTCCAGCCCGACCGCTCGCTCGAGGCGCTGCTGCGCGAGCGCGGCAAGGCCGAGTACGCGAACGCCGTGGCCGAGGCCGGCGGCATGCCGGTCGATTTCCGCTACCAGTACGAGCCGCGTGGCCTCGGGCACGCGATCCGCAGCGCCGCCGACGCCACCGCGGGCGAGTCCTTCCTGGTGCTGCTCGGTGACTACGTGGTCCCCAGCCGTTCCATCTGCAAGGCGATGCTCGAGGCGAGCCAGGCCCACGGCGGCGCCTCCGTGATCGCCGTGGCCCCCTGCGCCCCCGAGGACGTCTCTCGCTACGGCGTGGTCGCGGGCGAGCGCGCGGGCGCCCTGGCGGGCTTCGAGAGCGTGGGCGACGAGGAGCCCGGCGCCGTGTGGCGCATCTCGGGCCTGGTGGAGAAGCCCGCTCCGGCGGACGCCCCGAGCAACCTCTACATCGTGGGCCGCTACCTGCTCTCCTCGCTCGTGATGGATCTGCTGGCCGATCAGGAGCCGGGCAAGGGTGGGGAGATCCAGCTCACCGACGCCATGGCGCGCAGCCTCGACCGCGAGGCCATGTACGCTGTGGTGGTGGATCCGCTCTCCGGCTACGATACGGGCACCCCGTCGGGCTGGATGGCGACGAACGCGCTCATGGCCGCCGCCGATCCGCGGTTCTCGAGCGAGTTCTGGGCCGCGATCGACGAGCGCGGTGGGCTCAAGCGGGATTAAACCGAGGCTGCCCGCCGCGGCGCCGAGCCCGGATGATTCGATGCATGCGGTTGAGACCGCCCTGCGCGCGTAGGCGTGCCGGGCGGTCTTCGCGTTTGTGGCGGGTGAGATGCTTCGTTGTGCGGTTTTATGTTCGAGGTAGGGCCTGCCGCCCCGCTGGTCGGTTTTCGCGCTCAAGATGGGGCCCGCCGTCCCGCCGGCGTGGTTTTCTTGCTCGTGACAAGGGCGATGCCTCGTTGAGCGTCTTGCGTTCTCGTGACAGGGGCGATGCCTCGCTGCATGGTCTTCGCGTTCGATCCCAGACGCGCCTCTTTGCCGCGTGCTTTCGTGTTCGCGACGGGGTGCGGTGCCTTGCTGTGCGGCCTTCGCGCTTGGCTTCGTGGCCTTCGTGTTCAGCCTCAGATGCGCGCTTTGCCTCGTGGTCTTTGCGCTTGGCTCCAGATGCGCGCGTTGCTGCGCGGGCGTTCGGGGCAATAAGGCCTCTTGATACGCGACGGAGAGCTTGTGCCCTTGATTTGGGGCCGACGTCTGCGCCTTCGGGCGAGAGGCTTCTCAAGTGCGGCTTTTCGTGCCGCGCTGGGGGCGATCTTTCGCGCCGCATCTCGATATTTCTCCGGCGGCTGCAAGCGATGCTGCGTGGAGCGTCGAAATATTGAGTTTGGGACCGCTCAGCGACAGCGCGGTTCGAGGAAGGCCGGCTCAGCGGCGTCATCTTTTTCGAGGTTGGGACCCGCGGGATCCCAACCTCCAAATTCATGACGTTTTTTGCTCCCAAGCTCATTTTTTCTCCGCAACGTGCCCGGACCGTTGCAGGCCGCTCCGTGCGCCCGTTCCTTCCCGCGACCGGCTCCGCGGGTCCGCTTCGCACCCCGTCTTTGTCGCGCTTGCGCCATCATCTGCTTTGCAGCCCGCGCGATCGATCCCTCGCAGCCGGCGCCGTGTCCTCGCCTCGCAACCTCCCCGCGGCTCTACCCTCGCAGCCGGCGCCGTGTCCTCGCCTCGCAACCTCCCCGTGAATGCACCTCCCCAGCGCGCGCTGCGCGTCCGCGCCGTCTCCCGCGCCTCGCTCCCGTCCCGACCCGCAACCGCCCCACCCCCCCGCTCCCTCCCGTGCCGGCTGCCGTCCCAACAGGGTTCCCGATCTCGGTCAACCTGGTATCGGATACCATAAACCAGCAGGTGAAGGCCTATCCACTCACCTAAAAATGGCAACCGCTGACCGGTTCGGTGAGTTGCACAACAACGTATGCGACCGATAATGTCCCACCCTTGTAATGACGGCTCGACCCTGTGCGCCGCCGTGGTCCGCCCGCCCCGCGGTGCCCGCCCCGCGCGCTTCGCGGCCGTCGACCCCAAGGTACAAGCAGGCGGGGGCATCCGCGCGCCCGCCGTTAGGGAAAGAGGTCGAATATGGCACGAATCAGGCGAACGCAGCGTCGGCTCCTCATGCTCGCGCTCGCGCTTCTCGCCCTCGCTGTCGTCCAGCTCGCATCGCCCGCGCCGTCACGCGCGGCCGAGGTGACCGTGGGCGGCGGCATCGAGCTCATCGACGACATGGATCCCCGCTTCTCCTTCTCTGCGGGCGACGCGAACAACGGCGGCTGGGGCTTTGGTGGGTCCGGCTCGCCCGCGGCCACCGAGCACTGGGCCAACAAGCCCGCCGGCGCCACACTCGACGTGAGCTTCAAGGGCACCGGGATCGAGCTCTTCGGCAAGAAGGCCTCGAACCACGGCATGCTCAAGTGGTGGCTCGACGACGCCGCCGAGCCCGCTGACACCGACGACGCCCACGTCGTCGACCTGTACGCCGAGGCCGCGGCCCCGAGCTCCCTGCTCGTGCGCGCGACGGGCCTCACGCGTGGCGACCACGTGCTGCACGTCAAGTCGATCTCCCGCAAGAACCCGGCGAGCACCTCCGCAGCCGACATGTTCCCGGCCCAGGTCGAGTTCGCCCGCGCCCTCGGCGTCGAGGTCGATATGGACACCGCGGTCGTCACCGAGATCGACGACTCGCACACGACCACGACCGGCGAGCTGCTCAAGTTCCAGTTCGACAGCAAGAACTGGGTGCCCGAGTCCGGCTACCCGCACATGTTCCAAAACGGGACCGACACCTACTCCACGACGGCCGGCGCCTCGTGGACCATCAAGTTCGTGGGCACGCGCATCGACGTGTTCGGCTCCATCAACTCCGGCCACGGCAACTACGCCGTCACCCTCGACGGGAAGAACATGCCCGACATGAGCGCCGACTCCACGCAGGGCCGCCTGCACAAGCGGCTGCTCGGGTCCTACGACAACCTCGACCCGAAAGCCGAGCACACGCTGACCGTGTCGCTGAAGTCGGGCAAGGCCATCCAGATCGATTACGCCGAGGTCACCCACAAACCCATCGCGGCCACGGGCATCTCCGCGCTGCCGTCCTCCCTGACGCTCGAGGGCGGCTCCGAGGCGATGATCGCCGCGAGCGCGTCCCCCTCGGCGGCCGTCGATCCCGGCGCGATCTTCACCTTCGACGACAAGCTCCTCTCCATCGACTCCACGGGCTCGGTCACGGCCAAGGACGTGACCGAGCGCACCGAGACCACGGTCACGGTTGCCCTGGCGGGTGACGCGGGCATCAAGACCGAGGTGCCCGTCACCATCGTGCCGAAGGTCGAGGGCTTCAACGCCTTCGTCGCCGACCCGAGCATCCTCGACATCCCCGCCGAGGCCTACGAGGCCGCGAAGACCACCTTCACGGACACCTGGTCCGACACCGCCTGGCTCGGTGACAAGCGCGCCTCGAAGATCGGCGTGGCCACCCGCGACGCCGCGGTGAAGAACGTCCGCATCGAGGCGGGGGACTTCACGAGCGAGTCGGGCGACGTGATCTCGTCCGAGAACGTCGAGGCGAAGTGGCTCCGCACGGTCGACGCCCGCGAGTACCGCGGCGTCGGCGGGCGCGTCAAGGCGTATCCGGACATCATCTACCACGCCAACGACGGCCATGACATCCCCGCTGAGAGCCTGGCCCTCGCGTGGGTGACCCTCTCCGTGCCCTCCGATGCCGTGCCGGGCACCTACACCGGCACGCTCGCGGTCACGGCCGACGGCGTGAAGGCGCCCGTGAAGCTCACCTACACCCTCGAGGTCATCGGCCTCACGCAGCCCACCACCGACGAGGCGGGCTACGAGGTGCAGCTCTGGCAGCACCCGTTCTCGGTGAGCGGCTACTACTTCGCCAACTCCACGGCGAACGCGGCGCGCGGCACCGGTGCGAACGCCGACATCAAGACCTTCATGAGCGATGAGCACAAGGATCTCATGCGCGGCTCGCTCAAGGAGTACGCCTCCATCGGCGGGCACGACCTCGTGGCGAACATCGTCGAGGAGGCGTGGGACCACCAGTCCTATTACGGTGACACCTCGATGGTCACCTGGATCAAGCGCGCGGACGGGACCTGGGGCTTCGACTACACCCTCTACGACAAGTGGGTCGCCTTCGCCGAGGAGTGCGGCGTCATTGATCCGGCCGAGGGCATCGGCCGGATCAAGTGCTACTCGATGGTCTCCTGGGGCGGCTTCCGCTACCTCGACGAGGCCACGGGCCAGATGCGCGCCCTGCCCTCGAGCGTGACGCAGGGCAGCCCCGAGTGGCGCGCGATGTGGGAGGCCTTCCTCAAGGACTTCCACGCGCACTCCGAGAAGCTCGGCACCTGGGACATCACCTACATCTCCATGGACGAGCGCGGCTACAGCCAGCTCAAGCCCGTCGTCGACCTGGTCTGGGGCGTTGAGGAGTCCGAGGGCTTCGACATCAAGCTGTCGTCGGCCCTGAACGTGGACGCTGACACGAAGATCATCTCGCTCTCCGATGACATCGACGACATCTCGATGAACATCATGAACATCAACCATGAGGCCGACTTCCGCAAGCTCGCCGACGAGCGCGCTGAGAAGGGGCTCACCACCACGATCTACAACTGCACCGGTGGCTATCCGAACAACTTCATGCGGAACGACCCCGGCGACAACTACTGGACCATGTGGTACGCGCTCTCCACCCACACCGACGGCTTCCTGCGCTGGGCCTGGGACAACTGGGTGAACGACATGTTCGGCAACGCCACGTACCGCTACTGGGAGCCGGGCGACGGCTGGTTCATCTACCCGCTCGAGTCGGCCGACGACCTCGCGAAGAACCCGGACGGCTTCTACTCGACGCCGCGCTACGAGATGTTCAAGCAGGGCGTTCGCGACGTCTGCAAGGCGCTGTACCTGAAGGAGGAGTTCCCCGAGGAGGCCGGCCGCATCGACGAGCTGATCGACTCGCTCGAGCGCGGCGACGCGACCATGATCACGGGTAACACCGCCGCGCCGGCCAGCGAGGAGGCCCGCCTGCTGACGCATGCCGAGTCCGCGCGCATGTACGACGGCCTGATGGCGGTCGCCCGCGAGGTGGCGCCCGTGGTTGAGCCCGAGCCCGTGCCCGTGCGCTCCATCTCCGGCGCGGCGCTCACGGCCGCCGACGGGGCTGTGGGAACGCCGGCGCAGGCGCTCACCCTGCCGGCTGACGGCGGTGCCGTCAAGGCGTCGGTGAGCGGTCTGAACCTTGCGGGCACCGATGCGGTGACCGCCCAGGTGTTCGCTGACGGCCAGGCCGTGGACGCCGACTGGGCGACCGTGACCCTCGTCCGCGCCGCGTCCGGCGTGGCGGCCCGCGCCGCCGTGGCCGATGACGTCGCCACGTATGCGGGGACGATCTCGTTCCCGGAGAACGCGGCCGATGAGGCTGTCACCTACGAGGTGCGCTTCTCGCTGAACGGCGAGGAGGCCGCCGCCGAGCGCGTGGCGGTCGAGGTGGCCGCGGCCGAGCCGGACGAGGAGCCGGGGACCGAGCAGCCGGGCGGCGGGGAGACCGGTGGCGAGCAGCCGGGGACGAATGAGCCCGGTACCGAGCAACCCGGCACCGGCGACAACGGCTCCGACGGCAGCAACGGTTCCGGAGGCAACAACAACGGCTCCGACGGCAGCAACGGTGCCGGCAAGGGCGACCCGTCTGCGTCCGGCAAGGACGCTCAGGGATCGAAGTCGGGGAACAGCAATGATGTCAAGAAGGGCTCCCTTCCCAAGACCGGCGACGTCGTCGCGGTCCTCGGTCTCGTAACCGTCGCGGGCGCCGCGCTCGCCGCCGGGGGCACCTGGATCCGCCGCCGTAAATAGCGCATCCATCCCGCGTCAACGCGCCTGCGATCGCAGGTGACAGGGCAGCCTCCCCACCCGGTTCGCCGGACGGGGAGGCTGCTCTCATGTGGAGCATGCCCGCCGCCATCTCGTGGCACAATCGAGTGGGCCGCAGCCGACGCAGGCGGCCTGGCGGCGCAGCGCACCACCGCATCCCGATGCGAGCGGTGATGCAGGGGGCGGGGCACTGGGCATCGGGGCAAGCGCAAAGACAGGTAGGCGACGCGGGGCATCCTCGGTGGAGACACGATCGCTCCCGACTTCGAAAACATCCGGTTTCGGCTTGCCGTCCGTCTCTTTGCGGAGCTTTTTTGAGCTTCGGACCACGCTGCAAAACCATGAATCCATGAGCAGCAGGTCAGCGGCGCGATAAATCTTGAGGTTGAGAGCCGCCTGGTTCCGAACCTCAAAATATGTGGCGTTTTGCGCTCCCTTCCTCAATATATCGACGCTTTCGTCGGAATCGCGTGCACGGCGCAAGGACCACGTCCGACGGCGTCCCCCAGCCCCACGAGCTACCATGCCGAGCGTTCGCAATTGACCATTTCACGTGCCGAAAATGCCGAATTACGAACGCTCGGCATCCTGCCGCCCGAGTGCCGCCCCCCGCGCATCCGCCTGCCCGCCGCCTGCCGCCCGCCGCGGGTGGCGCATTTTCCACGTTCACTCAAAACCCATGAACATACGTTCGATGCACCGCATCCTACCAGCGATTTCTCAACAAAAAATTTCCTATACCCCAAACGACCGATAAGGTCAAGACTTTTCTTGCCGAACGGTTTTCACCTGCTACACTAATACGTTGCGACAACTGGCATCATCCGATGCCGGCCATTCTCTTTCCCAAAAGGAGGGAACACCTGGTGCTGAGTGCAAACGTCACCCCGGCCAAGACGGCCACAGAGCGTGAGCGCGTGAACTTCGGGAAGATCCCCGGAGTCATGGAGCTCCCGAACCTCATCTCGGTTCAGAAGGAGAGCTTCACCCGCTTCATGAACGAGGGGCTGCGCGACGCCTTCAAGGAGTCGAGCCCCATCCAGAGCCAGAACCACGTCCTCGAGGTGTCCTTCGGCGAGCATCAGTTCGGCGACCCCGCCCACTCCGTGGAGGAGTGCCGCGAGAAGGATATGACCTACCAGGCCCCGCTGCTCACCGATGTCCGCCTCACCAACAAGGAGACCGGCGAGATCAAGGAGCAGCTCGTCTTCATGGGCGACTTCCCCATGATGACCGACGCCGGCACCTTCATCATCAACGGCACCGAGCGCGTCGTCGTCTCCCAGCTCGTCCGTTCCCCGGGCGTGTACTACTCCACGGAGATGGACGGCGGCAAGCAGGTCTTCAAGGCCCAGATCATCCCGGCCCGCGGCGCCTGGCTTGAGTTCGAGGTCGATAAGCGCGACCAGCTCGTGGTGTCCATCGACCGCCGCCGCAAGCAGTCGGCCACGATGTTCCTGCGCGCCCTCGGTATCGCGCCCACCAACGACGACATCACGGAGCTCCTCGGCGACTCCGAGGTCGTGAAGCGCACCATTGAGCGCGACACCGCCCTCACCCGCGAGGACGCCCTCATCGAGATCTACCGCCGCCTGCGCCCGGGCGAGCCCCCCACGGTGGACGCCTCCCGCAGCCTGCTCGAGGGCCTGCTGTTCAACCCGCAGCGCTACGACCTCGCCCGCGTGGGCCGCTACAAGGTCGACAAGAAGCTGAACCTCGACACCACCGAGGACGTCACGGTGCTCACCGACGAGGACATCGTCGCCACCCTGCGCTACCTGCTCGCGCTCGCCGCCGGCGAGCCCGGCTTCAAGGTGGACGACATCGACCACTTCGGCAACCGCCGCATCCGCACGGTGGGCGAGCTCGTCGCGAACCAGTTCCGCATCGGCATGAGCCGCATGGAGCGCGTCGTCCGCGAGCGCATGAGCTCCCAGGACATCGACGAGATCACCCCGCAGAGCCTCATCAACATCCGCCCGATCGTGGCGGCTATCAAGGAGTTCTTCGGCTCCAGCCAGCTCTCCCAGTTCATGGACCAGTCGAACCCGCTGACCGGCCTCACCCACAAGCGCCGCCTCTCGGCGCTCGGCCCGGGCGGTCTGGCCGGCCACAAGTCCGGCTCCAGCCGCCGCACCAACGTGCCCACGGCCGTCCGCGACGTCCACAACTCGCACTACAGCCGCATGTGCCCGATCGAGACCCCCGAGGGCCCCAACATCGGCCTCATCGGCTCGCTGGCCCTCTACGCCCGCGTGAACGAGTACGGCTTCATCGAGGCCCCGTACCGTCGCGTCGAGAACGGCGTGGCCACCGACCAGATCGACTGGATGACGGCCGACGAGGAGGAGGACCACATCATCGCGCCGGCGAACACCCCGCTCGATCCTCAGACGAACGAGTTCGTGCAGGTCGACGCCGAGGGCAACGTCTCGCGCCCGCACACCGTGGTCGCCCGCACCCGTGACTTCGACGGCTCCTTCGGCGCCCCGGCCGACGTGCCCCTCGAGGCCGTCGACTACATGGACGTCTCCCCGCGCCAGATGATCTCCGTGGCGGCGACGCTCATCCCGTTCCTCGAGCACGACGACGCCAAGCGCACCCTCATGGGCGCGAACATGCAGCGCCAGGCCGTTCCGCTCGTGCAGCCCGCCGCGCCCTACATCGGCACGGGCGTCGAGCGCCGCGCCGCGATCGACTCCGGCGAGGTCACCCTCGCGCGCCACGCCGGCGAGGTCATCTTCGCCGACGCGAGCAAGGTCACGGTGAAGTCCGCCGAGGGCCTCGACGAGTACCGCCTGCCGAAGTACCAGCGCTCCAACCAGAGCACCTGCATCAACCACCGCCCGCTCGTGCGCGTGGGCGACGAGGTCGTGGCCGGCCAGCCGCTCGCCGACGGCCCCTCCACCGACCACGGAGAGCTCGCGCTCGGCCAGAACCTCACGGTCGCCTACATGCCGTGGGAGGGTTTCAACTACGAGGACGGCATCGTCGTCTCCGAGCGCCTGGTCTCCGAGGACCTGCTCACCACTATCAACATCTCCCGTCACGAGATCGACGCCCGCGACACCAAGCTCGGCCCCGAGGAGATCACCCGCGAGATCCCGAACCTCTCAGAGGACATGCTCGCGAACCTCGACGAGGACGGCATCATCCGCATCGGAGCCGAGGTCGGCCCCGGCGACATCCTCGTCGGCAAGGTGACCCCCAAGGGCGAGAGCGCCCTCACGGCCGAGGAGCGCCTGCTCCGCGCCATCTTCGGCTCCAAGGCGCACGACGTCCGCGACACCTCGCTGAAGATGCCGCACGGCTCCTACGGCCGCGTCATCGACGTGGTCCGCTTCAGCCGCGAGGCCGGCGACGACCTCGCCCCGGGCGTGAACGAGATGGTCCGCGTCTACGTGGCCCAGCGCCGCAAGATCCAGCAGGGCGACAAGATCGCCGGCCGCCACGGCAACAAGGGCGTCATCTGCGAGGTCCTGCCCGTGGAGGACATGCCCTACATGGCCGACGGCACGCCCGTCGACGTCATCTTGAACCCGCTGGGCGTCCCCTCCCGTATGAACGTCGGCCAGCTGCTCGAGTGCCACCTCGGCTGGGCCGCCGCCGCCGGCTGGGACCCCGAGTCCGCTGACTCCGACCGCTACGTGCCCGGCCCGTTCTTCGTCTCCACGCCCGTCTTCGACGGCGCCAAGGAGGATGAGATCGCCGAGGTCATCCGCCGCGCGAACAAGAACCTGCTGAACCTCGCCTCCGAGCGCTTCGGCTCGCACATGGACCCGTCCTTCGTGACCCAGCTCGACGAGCGCGGCAAGACCGTGCTCTTCGACGGCCGCTCCGGCGAGCAGTTCCGCGAGCCCATCACCGTGGGCACGTCCTACATCCTGAAGCTCGGCCACATGGTCGACGACAAGATCCACGCGCGCTCGACGGGCCCCTACAGCCTCGTCACCCAGCAGCCGCTCGGCGGCAAGGCCCAGTTCGGCGGCCAGCGCTTCGGCGAGATGGAGGTCTGGGCGCTCTACGCGTACGGCGCCTCCAACGTGCTGCAGGAGATCCTGACGGTCAAGTCCGACGACACGATCGGCCGCGTCAAGACCTACGAGTCCATCGTCAAGGGCGACAACGTCCCCAGGGCGGGCATCCCCGAGTCCTTCAAGGTCCTCGTCAAGGAGATCCGCTCGCTCGCGCTGGACATCGAGCCGATCCAGGAGCGCCGCGCCGCCGCGCCCGCCGAGGACGGCCTCGACGCCGAGGTCGAGGACGTCCTCGCCGACCTGACCGGCATCCCCTCCATCGATTCCGCCGACGCCACCGCCGATGAGCTCATCGGCGAGCCCGTGGCCACCACCTCTGTGAAGGAGTAGTTCTGTGGCAGATTTCGAAGCTACTGATTTTGACGCGGTAAAGATCTCCCTTGCCTCCGCCGACCAGATCCGCTCCTGGTCGCACGGTGAGGTCAAGAAGCCGGAGACCATCAACTACCGCACCCTGAAGCCCGAGAAGGACGGCCTGTTCTGCGAGAAGATCTTCGGTCCCGCCAAGGACTGGGAGTGCTCCTGCGGCAAGTACAAGGGCATCCGCTTCAAGGGCATCGTCTGCGAGCGCTGCGGCGTGGAGGTCACCTCGGCCAAGGTCCGCCGCGACCGCATGGGCCACATCGAGCTGGCGGCCCCCGTCAGCCACATCTGGTACTTCAAGAGCCCGACGAGCTTCCCGATGAGCCGTCTTCTGGACATCAAGTCCAAGGACCTCGAGAAGGTGCTCTACTTCGCGAGCTACATCATCACGGAGGTCGACTACGAGGCCCGCGAGGCCGACGCCGACGACCTGCGCGAGGAGCTCGCCGCCGACCTCGAGGAGATCGACGCCGAGTGCGCCCGCCAGGTGGAGAGCCTGAAGGCCCAGGGTGACCCCGCGAACTTCGACGAGTTCTCCGACGAGGACCCGCTCACGCCCGAGGAGGTCGCCGCCGGCATCATCGACATCGAGGAGGAGATGAAGGACGAGAAGCAGCTCCGCCAGGACGCCTTCAACGCCTTCATGAAGCTCACCGACCGCGACCTCGTGTCCGATGAGCCGCTCTTCCGCGAGATGAAGCGCTACTACTCCATGTACTTCAAGGGCGGCATGGGCGCCGAGGCCGTCCGCGACCTGCTCGCGGCCATCGACCTCGAGTCCGAGTCCGAGAAGCTCAGGGCCATCATCGCCGACGTGGACGGCCAGAAGCAGCGCCGCGAGAAGGCCGTCAAGCGCCTCGAGGTCGTCGACGCCTTCCTCAAGGGCCACAACGACCCGGCCAACATGATCCTCGACGTGGTCCCCGTGATCCCGCCCGACCTGCGCCCGATGGTGCAGCTCGACGGCGGCCGCTTCGCCGCGTCCGACCTGAACGACCTCTACCGTCGCGTGATCAACCGCAACAACCGCCTGAAGCGCCTGCTCGACCTTGACGCCCCGGCGATCATCGTCAACAACGAGAAGCGCATGCTCCAGGAGTCCGTGGACGCGCTGTTCGACAACGGCCGCCGCGGGCGCCCGGTGTCCGGACGCGGCGGCCGCCCGCTCAAGTCCCTCGCCGAGGCCCTCAAGGGCAAGCAGGGCCGCTTCCGCCAGAACCTGCTCGGCAAGCGCGTGGACTACTCGGGCCGCTCGGTCATCGTCACCGACCCGAAGCTCAAGCTCCACGAGTGCGGCCTTCCCAAGACCATGGCGCTCGAGCTGTTCAAGCCCTTCGTCATGAAGCGCCTGGTCGAGCTCGGCAAGGTCGAGAACATCAAGGGCGCCAAGCGCGCCATCGAGCGCGGCGCCAGCTTCGTGTGGGACATCCTCGAGGAGGTCATCGACGGCCGCCTCGTGCTGCTGAACCGCGCTCCGACGCTGCACCGCCTCTCGATCCAGGCCTTCGAGCCCGTGCTCGTGGAGGGCAACGCCATCCACCTGCACCCGCTCGTCTGCTCGCCGTTCAACGCCGACTTCGACGGCGACCAGATGTCCGTGCACGTGCCGCTGTCGCTGCAGGCCCAGGCCGAGGCCCGCGTGCTCATGCTCTCGGCCAACAACCTGCGCTCGCCGGCGTCCGGCAAGCCCGTGAACATCCCCTCGCAGGACATGATCATCGGCGTGTACTACCTCACCCAGGTCCGTGACGGCCTGGCAGGGGAGGGCCGCGTGTTCGCGAGCTTCGACGACGCGATGGTCGCCTACGACGCCCGCTCCGAGGTGGACCTGCAGGCCAAGATCCAGGTCCGCGTGGGCGCCGCCGACGCCAACGTGGAGCTCGAGGACGGCACGAGGATCTTCCGCGTGCTCACCGACCGCGGCGAGTCGGTCGACTACGACGTCACCGGCCGCAAGACCGCGCGCTTCGAGACGAGCATCGGCCGCATCATCTTCAACCGCCAGTGCCTGCCGACCGACTACGAGTACATCAACTACAAGATGGTCAAGGGCGACGTGGCCAAGCTCGTGGCCGATTGCTGCGACCGCTATCCGCAAGCCCAGGTCGGCCCGATCCTGGACGCCATCAAGTACTCCGGCTTCCACTACGCCACCCGCGCCGGCCTCACGATCTCGCTGTGGGACGCCCTCATCCCGGACGACAAGCAGGAGATCCTCGACACCGCGCAGGCGAAGGTCGACCAGATCAACGAGTACTACGAGGAGGGCTTCCTGAACGAGCAGGAGCGCCACATCGAGGTCGTCAACGAGTGGACGGCCGCGACCGACGAGGTCGCCGCGAAGATGCTCGACCTCTTCGACGAGGAGAACCCCATCTACATGATGGCCGACTCCGGCGCCCGTGGCTCCAAGACGCAGCTGCGCCAGCTCGGCGGCATGCGCGGCCTCATGGCCGACATGTCCGGTGAGACCATCGACCTCCCCATCAAGGCGAACTTCCGCGAGGGCCTGCTCCCGCTCGAGTACTTCATCTCCACCTACGGCGCCCGCAAGGGCCTCGTGGACACCGCGTCGCACACCTCCGACTCCGGATACCTGACCCGCCGCCTCGTCGACGTGGCCCAGGACGTCATCGTCCGCGAGGAGGACTGCGGCACGGCCGAGGGCGTGACCTACAACCTGATCATCGCCGGCACCGACAACATGAACGCCGACCTCGTGGGCCGCTGCCTGGCCGAGGACGCCGTCTCGCCCGAGGGCGAGGTGCTCATGGCCGCCGGCGGCTACATCGAGTCCGAGGGCGACATCCAGCGCATGATCGACGCGGGCCTCAAGACGGTCAAGCTTCGCGCGCTGCTCACCTGCCGCTCCAAGTACGGCGTCTGCCAGAAGTGCTACGGCTGGGACCTCTCCACCCGCCGTCCGGTCGCGATCGGCACCGCGGTGGGCATCATCGCCGCCCAGTCCATCGGCGAGCCGGGCACCCAGCTCACGATGCGCACGATCCACTCCGGCGGCGTCGCGGGCGTCGACGACATCACCCAGGGCCTGCCCACGGTCGGCCGCATGTTCGACGTCGTCGGCAACGTGAACGAGAAGATCCTCGGCCGCGAGGCCGACCTCGCCCCGTTCTCGGGCAAGCTCGCCATCAAGCCGGAGAAGTCCGAGTACGTGCTCACGCTCACCGACGCCGACGATCCGACGCGCGTCCTCGAGGAGAGGCGCGTGCCGGCCTCCGTCCGCTTCATGCCGGGCATCGAGGATGGCTGCACCGTCCGCGCCGGCGACCAGATCACCAAGGGCTTCGTGAACTTCCGTAACCTCCGCAAGCTCACCGACATCGAGTCCACGATGCACACCTTCGTGGAGAGCGTGAAGGACGTCTACACGAGCCAGGGCGTCGACCTGAACGACAAGCACATCGAGGTCATCGCCCGTCAGATGCTGCGCCGCGTCCAGATCACCAACCCCGGTGACTCCCGCTACCTGCTCGGCCAGTACGTGGACCGCTACGAGTTCGCCGACGAGGTGGAGCGCGTGGCGCGCCTGGGCGGCAACCCGCCGGCCTCCGAGCCCGTGATCCTCGGTACGCTGAAGGTCGCCTCGAGCATCGACTCCTGGCTGTCCTCGGCGTCGTTCATCCGCACCGCGGGAGTTCTCACCGAGGCCGCCATCGAGGGCAAGGTGGACCACCTGCTCGACCTCAAGTCGAACGTCATCGTCGGCAAGAAGATCCCCGTGGGCACCGGCCTCGCGCCGTACCACGATGCTCAGCTCACCTACCGCACGTCCGAGGGCTACCGCTCGGTCGAGGGCACGGCCGCGGGCTCCAAGAGCCTGCCCGAGTGGGCGCCCGAGGAGCTCAAGGAGCTCGACGAGCAGCTCCCGCAGGAGCTCGACTGGGCCGGCTACGACGAGTACGGCGGAGGCGACGGGTTCTTCACCCGCAACGGCCGCACGATCTCGGCCGAGGACGCCCGCCTCTACCTCTTCGACGACCTGGGCGTGTCCCAGCGCTGGACCAACAAGTTCAGCGAGGTCGGCATCGAGAACGTCGGCGACCTCGTGGGCAAGTCCGAGGAGGACCTGCTGCGCATCGACGGCATCGGCGCCAAGGCGATCGAGGAGCTCCGCGAGGGGCTGGAACAGCACAACCTGCTCTACATCCTCGACAACTCCGAGGACATGGCCGACGAGGAGGACCTCTCCCAGCTGTTGCAGATGGTGTTCAGCCCGGACGGCCCAGACGACATCCTGCTCGGCGCCTCCGCGCCCCGCAGCCACTTCGACTCCGACGAGGAGATGCTCGGCGCCCCCGCCGACACCTCCAAGAAGAAGGAGGGCGGCGTGATCAACGAGGATATGGCCTCGCTCGATGAGCTCCTGAACCAGCTCGTCGACTCCGACGACGCCGACGGCCCCGAGGAGAGCGAGGAGTAGCGCCCCCGCGGACGCATCGTTCGCATGCGGTGAAACCGCGGGCCCTGTTACGGGTCCGCGGTTTTTTAGTACGTTTTTTGTATTGCAACAGAGGGGTGGCAATAATATAAAAATAACATAGTCAATTGTAACTAGGAGCCACTCGATGCCCCCGCGCGTCGCGGATGCACGTAGGCAGTCTCGTATGAAGGAAGTGATGACATGATGGGACCACTCGAGTCCGTCCTCTATTCTCCGACCGTTTTCGTCCTCGTGTTCTCGGCGGCTGTGGCCTCGCTCGTAGCCGCCGCGTGCTTCTGCGTGGGGGGCGCTCTCAGCCGCCATCGGCGACTCCATGCGGTAGGCGCGGGGGTAAGCGGGGCGTTTGCCGTCGTCGTGCTTGCTTACATCATCTGTCTGGGAGCCGCCCTGGCCCCCGATTTGGGCCGATCCGATCCCGCTTTCTTCGGGGACGTATGGAGCGTGTACGTGGGCGCGACTGTCCTATATCTCTTCTTGTTGGTTGCGGTGAATGCGGCGAACATCTTCGTTGCACGACGGCTCCACCGCGGTGCGGCGGCGCGGGACGCATCCTGACCTGAGGGATCGCCGGCGCTGCCCGATTCCTGGATCGATGCGGCCCGGTCTAATCGAATGCGTCTCGCGGCGCCTCAGACAGCAAAGGTCTCAAAGCCCGCGATTTCTTCATCGGCAGTCCGGTTCGGGCGGCTCTCATCTGGCCGTTCGATGTCATCCAGATGCTTGCAGTGCAGTCGATGGGCCTCACCCTCGCTCATGCGCCTCTTTTCTGGCAAATGGTGAAACCTCGCGCCTTCTGTATCAGTTTTGCGGTTCGGGAATCCAAACTCACGCCTCTTGTACCAGTTTGACGCTATGCCGTGAGTAGCCAGTTTTCACGCACGCTTCTGAACTGCATTTCTTCTGGATGGAAATCGGAGGCTACATCGCGATCAGCTGAAAACTGGTACAAGTGGCGTTAGGTTTTCATCGGTGAGTCCAAAACTGGTACAGAACGCGCATGGTTTGTCGTCGTGAGGCGTGAAAGGCGGGGTTCGCCGTGCTGCCGTGTGCCGCGACGCTTTGTGAGGGGCTGGGCCTACCTCATCGCAGGTGCCGTCCGAGCGTGCTATCGTAGATGGTTGGAAAACGCGCCGGATTCCCGGCTTCAACGAGAAGGATGGACGCATGGCACTGTCGATCGGCATCGTCGGCCTGCCCAACGTGGGCAAGTCGACGCTCTTCACGGCCCTCACCAAGAAGGGCGGCCTGGCCGCCAACTACCCGTTCGCGACGATCGACCCGAACATCGGCATCGTGGACGTGCCCGATGCGCGCCTCGATGCTCTGGCCGACATCGTGCATCCGGGCCGCATCATGCCGGCCACCGTGGAGTTCGTGGACATCGCGGGCCTTGTGAAGGGCGCGAACGCAGGGGAGGGCCTGGGCAACCAGTTCCTCGCGAACATCCGCGAGACGGATGCTATCTGCGAGGTCGTTCGCTACTTCAAGGACCCCGACGTGGTGCACGTGGACGGCCGCGTCGATCCCGCGAGCGACGCCGACACGATCATGACCGAGCTCATCCTCGCCGACATCCAGACGCTTGAGCGCCAGATCCCCAAGCTTGAGAAGGAATCGAAGCGCGACCGCGCGCTCGCCCCCAAGCTCGAGGTCGCGAAGCGCCTGGTGGATTGGCTCAATGAGGGCCACCGCGCCGCCGCGATGGAGATGTCCGACGACGAGCGCGCCGCCGCCCGCGAGCTCTTTCTGCTCACGATGAAACCATTGCTCTACGTGGCGAACGTCGACGAGGACGAGCTCGCCGCCGAGCCCGCTCCCATCGGCGGCGTCACCCCGATTCCCATCTGCGCCAAGGTGGAGGCCGAGCTCTCGGAGCTCGAGCCCGAGGAGGCCGCCGAGTACCTGGCCGACCTCGGCCTCGAGCACTCGGGCCTGGAGACGCTCGCCCAGGCCGCCTACAAGCTGCTGGGGCTCCAGAGTTTCTTCACGGCCGGCGAGATGGAGGTCCGCGCCTGGACCGTGCGCGAGGGAGCCACGGCGCCGCAGGCTGCCGGCGTGATCCACACCGACTTCGAGCGTGGCTTCATCAAGGCCGAGGTCATCGCTTACGAGGACTACGTCGAGCTCGGTGGGGAGCAGGGCGCGAAGGCCGCCGGCAAGCTCCGCATGGAGGGCAAGGACTACGTGATGGCCGACGGCGACGTCGTCCACTTCCGTTTCAACGTGTAAGGGAGGACCCGGATGTTTCGATATGGGACGCGCGGCGGCATCATGTGCATCGCGCTTGCGGTGCTGGCGTTCATTCCGCTGGTCGTGGCCGTGGTGATGGTGCCGGGGTTCGCGGATAGCGTGCCGATGAAGATCGCATCTGACGGCGAGGTGCTGCGCATGGGGAGCCGCTACGAGCTCCTGGTGCTGCCGGTGCTCTGCGCCCTGCTGAGCCTCGCGACGGCGGGCAGCGCGAGCCGGCAGGCCCGCGCGCACGAGGATGAGTCGGATGCCATGGTACGCATGACTTACGAGCGGTTCCTCCGCAACGGCATCATCACGGCTGTGATTCTGAACGCTGCGAACGCCTACCTGTTCTACATGGTGGCGACGGGGCGCGGCCTGGGGTTGTAGGGCGCGGTCGCCGGGGGCTTGTGACGTGGGTTCGGATCGGCGTCGCTGGCGCGGCGGGGCCGTCCGGCGGATGCACGGCGGAGCCCCAGTTCGTGCGGTGCGACGGCGGCAGTTGCGTTTCTTGCGGCTGTGTATAGCGAACGCCGGGCACTTTGAGTATCGATCATAAATCCGCAGGTCATTGCGGTTGCGATTTTGACGGCTTTGCACTGGCATGTGCAAAGCCGTCAATTTGTTTGCCGAAAAGGTACAAAGCCGCAGTATTTGCAACTGCGGATGCGCGGAGGTCGGTGTTGCGCGGGTTGGAAGCCGCTAGGGTGAGCGGGGGTTGCACTCAGTGAGTACCCGCGCACCGTGCAGGTTCGAACGCAGCGAGTGCCCACACGTAACGTATGCCCGCGCGTAGCGAGCGCCCGCGAACCGTGCGAGTTCGCGCGTAGTGCGTGTCCGTGCACGCCCACGTGCGGCGAACGTCCGCACGTAGCGAGCGCCCACACGAGAGCGAGCATACGAAGCGCATGCCCGCACGAAGCAGGCTCCCGCGCCCAGCGAACGCCCGTGCTCAGCGAGTGTCCGCACAAGCAACCGCTCAACCGGTGGATGCCCGCCCGCGGGAGCTGATTGCTTTGAAGCTCGTAAAATCTGGTTGCGTTTTTGACGGCTATGCACGTTTTCCTGCAACAATATGACGGCTTTGTACACGCCTATGCAGAGCCGTCATATTTGCAACCGTGATGACCTGCGTTTTATCATCAATACTCCAAGTGTCCGCTTTTGAACGTGCAAAGCCGTCAAAAACGCAACTGGCTTGGTGGTCAGGCACCCAATTCGCCGCCTGTTGGCAGACACATCGCATCTTTTCCGGTTCGCGGTGCCTTGGGCTTCCCGCCCTCGTTGCATCGCACGGCTTCTTTTGGCTGCGTGCCCCGGCTCTTTTCGCGCCTTCCCACGGATCTCGCCGCGTCATGCCCCTGCAACCCGGCCCGCGCCCCGCACCCGGCCCGCGCCCCGCACCCGGCCCGCGCCGCGTCCGCCGGTGACCCGTCCCCGGCCGTCTGCCGTGAAGATGGGCTGTGCGGCGGCATCCACCCGGCGTCATCAGGCCGTCCTTGATACAATGGGTGTTGTCTATGGAGCTGGACGATGCGAAGGGACCACCATGACAACTGAGTCGCTCAGAAGCGCGTGTGCGCGCACGGACGATGAGATCGCCCTCATCGCCAACCATATGCGCCACGACATCATCACGATGCTCGAGGCATCCGGCACCGGTCACCCGGGCGGATCGCTCTCCGCGGCCGACATCCTCGCGACCCTCTATTTCTCGGGCGTCATGGGCTACGATCCCGCCGATCCCGAGAACCCCGAGCGCGACCGCTTCGTGCTCTCCAAGGGCCACATCGCCCCGGGCTTCTACGCCGTCCTCGCCCAGGTGGGCTATCTCACGAAGGATGAGCTCCTCACCCTGCGCAAGCTCGGCTCCCGCCTGCAGGGCCACCCCGACAGCAACATGTGCCCGGGCGTCGAGGTCTGCACCGGTTCGCTCGGCCAGGGCCTCTCCGTGTCCGCGGGCATCGCGCTCGGCTTCCAGCTTGACGCCAAGGCCACAGGCGCCGCGCCGCGCCGCGTCTTCGCGCTCACGGGCGACGGCGAGCTCCAGGAGGGTCAGAACTGGGAGGCCCTGATGTTCGCCGGCAACCACGGGCTCAACAACCTCGTCGCCGTCGTCGACAACAACAACCTCCAGATCGACGGCCATGTGAGCGACATCAACGACATCCAGCCGCTCGCCGACAAGTTCAAGGCGTTCAAGTGGCACGTCATCGAGACCGACGGGCACAGCGTCCCGGACATCCGCGCGGCCCTCGAGGAGGCCGTCGCCCACGAGGAGGGCCCCGTGGCCATCATCGCCAAGACCATCAAGGGCAAAGGCGTCTCCTTCATGGAGGACCAGTGCAAGTGGCACGGCAACGCTCCCGACGCCGAGCAGGCCGCTGCCGCCCTCAAAGAGATCGATGCCGTAGGCGAGCGGCTCGCCGCCGCGGTGAAGGAGGCTTAACCCATGGCTAAGGCAACACGCGCCGCGTTCGGCGAGACCCTGGTCGAGCTCGTGGAGGAGGGCCTCGACGTCATGGCGGTCGACGCCGACCTCGCGGGTTCCACCACCACCGCGAAGCTCGCCGCCGCCCACCCCGACCGCATGGTCGACGTCGGCATCGCCGAGCAGAACATGATCGGCGTGGCCGCGGGCCTCGCGCTCACCGGCCGCACGGTCTTCACCGGTTCCTTCGCCGTCTTCGGCGCGGGCCGCTGCTGGGAGCAGATCCGCAACACCGTCTGCGTGAGCAACCTCAATGTTAAGGTCTGCCCCACGCACGCCGGCATCACCGTGGGCGCTGACGGCGAGACCCACCAGGCGCTCGAGGACATCGCCCTCATGCGCACGCTCCCGCACATGCGCGTCCTCGTCCCGGCCGACTACGAGAGCGCGAAGGCCGCCATCCGCCTCGCCGCCAAGGTCCCCGGCCCCTTCTACATCCGCCTCGGCCGCGAGGGCCTGCCCGAGGTCTACGGCGACGGCCTCACGCTCGAGGGACCCGAGTTCGCGCGGGTGCTGCGCGAGGGCACCGACGTCACGCTCGCCGCGTGCGGCGTCGAGGTGGCCCAGGCGCTCGCCGCGGCGGACATCCTCGCCGCGGACGGCATCTGCGCCGAGGTCATCGACGTCATGAGCGTGAAGCCGCTCGCCGAGGACGTCATCGTGCCCTCCGCCGAGAAGACGGGCCTCGTCGTGACCGTCGAGGAGCACAGCATCTACGGCGGCATGGGTTCCGCCGTGGCCGAGCTTCTGGGCGAGAAGCTCCCGGTGCGCGTGAGCCGCATGGGCATGACGACCTTCGGCCAGTCAGCGGCGGCCTCCGAGCTGCTCGCGCACTACGGGCTGGACGCCGCCGGCATCGCGAAGCACGTCCACGAGGTCTACGGCAAGTAACGGTCGCAGCAAACGGCACGGGGCCCGGGCGCCGTCCGCTTGTCCGCAGTTGGCGGGCGGCGGGGCGTCCGGGCCTCGTCGTCTCACGCGTCGAGGGGGTGGGGCCATATGATCGAGGTGCGAGGCGCGCACCTGGCGCGCGGCGGGGCGGCTGCGCTCGCGGGGGCGTCGCTTGCGGTGGCCCCGGGGGAGCTCGTGGCGCTCGCGGGGGCGAACGGGTCGGGCAAGTCGACGCTCGGCCGCGTGGTGGCCGGGTCCCTGCTCGTCGAGGCCGGCACGGTGCGGATCGACGGCCTCGACCCGGCCGCGGCCGCGGACGCCCGTGCCGAGGTGCGCCGCCGCGTCGGTTTCGTGCCGCAGGACCCCGCAGATCAGATCGTGGCGATGGTGGTGGGCGACGAGGTGGCCTTCGGGCCCCGGAACCTCCGCCTCGCCGAGGACGAGGTGGCGCGGCGCGTGCGATCCGCCCTGGCGCGGGCGGGGATCCCCGATGCCGGAGAGCGGCGGGTGGACGAGCTTTCCGGGGGCGAGCTCGTGCGCGTGGCCTTCGCGGGAGCGCTCGCGATGGAGCCCGCCTACCTCGTGCTCGATGAGGTCGGGGCGATGCTCGACGCCGACCTTCGCGGCCAGGTGCGCGCCCTCGCGCGGCGGCTCGCGGCGGAATCGGGGGCCGGTGTCCTCATGATCACGCACGATCCCGTCGATCTGGCCGCTGCCGACAGGATCGTGGCCTTGGAGGCGGGGCGCACGCTCTGGGAGGGATCCCCGCGCGCGCTCGTGTGCGGGCAGCGCGCGCTCTGGGAGAGCCTGACCGGGGGCGATGCGCTCTCCCGCGCTGTGGCTGCCGGTCTGGGGGCTCCGTTGGATCCGGTGGACGGGTGCGCGGCGGAGCGCTCAGGCGACACAGCGTTCGAGGTGCGGGCCGCGGGCCGGGGCACGCCGTCGCCGTCGGAGGACCGGGGTCGCGCGGCTGCGGATGCACTGGCCCCCGCGGCGGCCCGGCCCCGAGCGACTGCGGATGCGAAGATGCCCGCGGCGGACCGTGCTCGCACATCGGCGGATGCGCCGGCATCTGCGCCGGCCCGGGTCCCTGCGCCGACGCCCGCATCCGCTCAGGCACCCGCGTCCGCAGGCGGCCTCTCGCTCACCGGCGTCACCTACACCTACCCCGGCGCCGCGCATCCCGCCATCGACGACGTCAGCCTCTCCGTCGCCCCCGGCGAGATCCTGCTGCTCGCCGGCACGTCGGGCTCCGGCAAGTCGACGCTTGCCGCCCTCGCTGCCGGTCTGCTCGAACCCCCGACAGGCACGGCGCTGGTCAACGGCGAGCCGGCGCACGCGGGTGCGGTGGGCCTGGCCGCCCAGCGCCCTGAGGCCCAGCTTTTCCTTGAGCGCGTCGACGACGAGATCGCATTCGGCCCGCGCTCGGTTGGGTTGGGCGCCGCGGAGGTGGACGTCCGGGTGCGCACCGCGGCGCGCTCGACGGGGCTTGACGGGGAGCTGCTCGACCGGCATCCCTTCGAGCTCTCCGGCGGCCAGCAGCGCCGGGTGGGTCTCGCGTCGGTCGCGGCCCTCGAGCCGGGCGCGTACGTCTTCGACGAGCCCACGGCCGGCCTGGACGCGGCGGGTCGTGCCGAGTGCCACCGGCTGGTGCGCGACCTTGCCAAGGCCGGCGCTCCCGTGCTCGTGATCTCCCATGACCTCGACGAATGGCTCGAGGACGCATCGTCTATCGCCCTGCTGCGCGGAGGCGAGCTCGTCTGGCACGGCGAGCGCTCGGCGATCCGCGTCGATGATGAGGGGCCCTGGGCGCTCGCCGGCCTCCCGCGTCCGCTGACGCTCGGCGGTCCGGCGGAGGCGGTGCCCGCCGATGAGGAGGGCGCACGCCCCGCGTGGCTGGAGCAGCCCGCGGGGCCCCGGGAGCCCGGCCCGGCCCCCGCCCCGCCCCCGCTCGACGCCCGCGTGGAGATCATCCTCTTCCTCGCAGCCGTGGCGACGCTTTTCGCGACCCCCTCGCTGCCGGTCGTGGGCCTGGCCGCCCTCGTCCTCGCGGGGCTGTGGCCGCTTGCCCGCCGCCGGCGATCCGCCTCGCGCCCGCCGCTCCCACTCGGCGCGCTCGCGTCCCTCGCCCTTGTCATCCTGCTCGCCAACCTCGTCTCCTGCGACGGGACGGCGCCGATGCCCGTCGTCGGGCCGGTGGGGGTCGACGGCCCCCGCGCCGCCCGGTCGGTCCTCGCCATCGCGCGGCTCGGGATCCTCTTCGGCCTCGCCGCCTGCATAGCGGCGACGACGCCGGTGCCCGACCTGTCCCAAGGCGTCGTGCGCCTGCTGAGACCGCTCTCCCTTGCGGGCGCACCGGTGGGGGCCATGGGCACGTCGCTCTCCATCGCCCTCACATCGATCCCCGCGGTCGCGGACGAGATGCGCCGCATCGAGCTCGCCCAGCGCGCCCGGGGCGCCCGCTTCGACGAGGGGTCGCTGGCGTCCCGCGCCCGCGCCCGCGCGGCCATCGTGGTGCCCGTGGTGCTCGGGCTCATGCGCCGCGCCGACCGGCTGGGGGAGGCCATGGCCGCCCGGTCCTTCGACCCCGACGTCGTCCAGGTTCCGCCCCGCTCCCTCTCGTCCCGCGATACCATGGTGCTCGCCGCCGGCCTCGCCGCCTGCGCGCTCGCCCTCGTCATCGCGGCGACGGCATCCTGACGCCTCGGATCCAGAAGGGCCCCGCCATGTCCGACACCCCCTCAGCCATCTCGTCCGCCGCCTCGGCAACCGCCGCCCCCGCCGCGCCGGGCGTCCTGGTCATCCGCCTCTCCTACGACGGCGCCGCGTTCTCCGGTTACGCCGAGCAGCCTGGCCAGCGCACGGTGGCGGGCGAGCTGCGCCGCGCCCTCGAGACCTTCCTCCGCCGCCCGGTCGAGCTCACCTGCGCCGGCCGCACCGACGCCGGCGTCCATGCGGTCTCCCAGTACGTGAGCCTCCCGGCCGCGGCCGCCGAGCTCGAGATCCCCGCGCGCCGCTGGATGCGCGCGCTTCCCGCCCTGCTCCCCGACGATATGGCCGCCGTCGCCGTCTACCACGCCGCGCCGGGGTTCTCCGCGCGCTTCGACGCCCGCGCGCGCACCTACACCTACCGCATCGCCACGGGCGAGGCCCGTCCCGTCCTCACCCGCGACCGCGTGTGGTGGCACCGGGGCGCCCTCGACGTGGCCGCGATGGAGCGCGCCGCTGCGCATCTTATCGGAGAGCACGATTTCAAGAGCTTCTGCAAGGCGGCCTCGGCGGTGGACAAGCCCACCTGCCGCAACGTCCACGCGGTGTCCTTCGCCTCGGAGCGCCCGATGGGGGAGGAGCTCACGGCCTTCACGATCACCGGCAACGCCTTCCTGCATTCGATGGTCCGCACGATCGTCGGCAGCCTGGTGGAGGTCGGCGCCGGCCGGCGCGACCCCGACTGGATCTCCTCGGTCCTCGCCGCCCGCGACCGCACCGCGGCCGGCCCGACCGCGCCCGCACAGGGTTTGTGCTTTATGAGTGTGTCGTATGACGAGGGCGTGTTGGCTCTCTGTTCTTGATGTGCCCCCGTCGCGGTCGCTGATTGCCTCCGTTTTGTTGGGATACCATGCAGACAACTGAGGAAGGAGTGGCATTCACGTGGCGCATCGGGCTCAAAGACGGCCGCAGGTCTCCGTGCTCCTGGCCGTTCAAAACGGCGAGGATGAGATCACGCGCTGCGTCGAGAGCGCGTTGGCCCAGACCCTGCGCGACATCGAGGTGATCGTCGCCGATCTCGGCTCCGCCGACCACACCCATGAGCTGCTCCAGCGTCTCGCCGAGCACGATTTCCGCCTTGAGGTGCTGTCGGCCGAAGGCGCCCGTCCCGACGCCGGGCTCGCCGGGGCCCTCGACTCCTCCCGCGGCGAGCGCCTCCTGCTGCTCCGCCAGGCCGACTGGCTCGCCCCCTCGTTTCTCGAAGAGGCCCTCGTCGCCGCTTCTGAAGCCTCCGCGCCGCTCGTGATCCCTGTCTCCGGCGATGCGGGTTGCCCTGCGCACGCCAGCGCCCGCGCTGAGGGGGCCGACATGGGCCGCTCCGTGGCCGACCTGCTTTCCACGGGCGTCGTCGATGCGCCCTACGGCGTCCTGTTCGACCGCGCGCTCTGGGAGCGGGCGGCGGGGGAGGAGCCCGCCGTGTTCGAGGCCTCGTGCCTGCTGCCCGCCCTGCTCGGGCACGCGGATCGCATCGCGGTCCTCGAGACCACCTCCTGCCACACCCATCCCGCGGACCGACCCGCCGGTTTCGACCCCGCCCTGTTCGACCGCTGCGAGCGCGCGCATGGGATGCTGCTCGAGCGCTTCTCGGCATGGGGCCTGGCGGAAGACCCGGCGTGCCGCGAGGCCCTGCACCTCCATCACCTGATGGGCGTCGCCCGCTGCGTGGAGAACGCCTGCACGGGGCCGGGGCGGCTGTCCTCGATCGAGCGTCGCCAGCGCGTGCAGGACATGATCGACGCCTCCTCCACCCGCGCCTCCGTCGAGGCGCTTCGTTCCGCCCACGCGGAGCTCGGCCTCATGTTCACCTCCATCGCCCGGGGCAACGCCTCCGCCTGCTATATGAGTGCGAGGCTCCGCGGTGCGCTCAACCGGGTGCTCGCGCAGCTCTCCCACATCCGTCCCCTGGCCGCCTCATACTGAATACGGGTATCGCGCCGGGGCGCATTCAGATTCGCTGAAATATGCAGGAGCTAAAGAACGCAAGCGCTGTAGGCTTGTTCTCGTTCAGCTGGGTAAATATTCGGGTGGATATTCACAAGGCGAGGAAATATCGCTATGCTGTGATGGATATTCACGTGTCTGAAAGGTGACGCAGATGGCAAAAAGGCGCAACAACCGACAGGATGCGATTCGCGGCATCGTCCGCAATATGAACGTGCGCACGCAGCGCATGCTCGTGGACGAGCTCAAGGAGTGCGGCTTCAACTGCACCCAGGCGACGGTCTCTCGTGACATCGCCGACATGGGCCTGCGCAAGCTCCCCGAGGGCGTCTACGTGCTCGCCGAGGACCTGCATCTGCAGCGCATGGTGTCCGAGCTCGTCATCGGCGTGCAGCGCACGGACAACCTCGTGATCGTCAAGGCCCAGCCCGGCACGGCCTCGGGCATAGCGGCCGCGATCGACGGCGCGGCGCTCCCCGATGTCATGGGCTCGCTCGCGGGCAACGACACCATCCTGGTGGTCACCCGCTCCCCGGAGGACGGCGAGCGCTTCGAGGGCATGATCGGCAAGCTGAGGAACGTGCGCCGTTGATGGTCGCGTTCTTTCACATCCTTCTGATCGCGCTCGTCCTCCTGCTGCCGATCGCGCTGGTCGGCCTTTTGGTCTGGTACTACCTGAGGTCCCGCCCGAGCCGGTAGGCCCGCTGCGACGCCGGTCCCATCGAACGCGCAAGGGGCGCGCCCGCCATCCGGGTGCGCCCCTTTTCCATGCCGGTCGCTTGCGCGGGAGACGCCGCGGTGTCCCCGCGGATACCAAAGACGCCAAAAGAAAACTCCATGCCGGTGCCGCATGCGCCGGGGACGCCGTGGCACCCACGGGGGATGTCGAAGGCGCCGGAAGAAAAACGGACCCGCTCGCGCTGAGCGGATCCGTTCTCGTATCGCAAGACGCGCGCTGCGCTCTTAGGGTGCGACCTCCTCCTCGGGCAGGTGCTCGCCGCCCTCCTCGGCGCCCGGATCCCCTCCGGTCTCGGGGTCGGGCGTGACCTCCTCGGGGTAGTCGGCGCCGGGGTCGACCTCCTCGGGGTAGTCGGCGTCGGGGTCGACCTCGGCGGCGCTCCCGGTGTCGGTCGTCTCCTCCGTCTCCTCGACGACCTCCTCCTCGTCACCGCGTCCGCTGTCATACGTGATGCCGGAGAGCTTCCAGTTGCTGTTCGGCTGGTAGGTGGGGGCGTCACCGGTGGGGAACTCCTCGCGGGCGACGCCGGAGAGGGCGGCCGTCATGAAGTTCCTGAAGATCGGCAGCGGGAGGTCGGAGGTGCGGTACCCCACGCGGCCGTTCGACCCCGAGCGGCCCGTCCAGACCGCGGTGCACAGCTGCGGCGTGTACCCCACGAACCAGAGGTCGGAGGTGGTGTTCGCGGTTCCGGCCGTACCGGTCTTGCCGGCCACCGGCTGGTTGATGTTGGGTGCGTAGCCGGCCGCGGTGCCGCCGTAGGAGAACACGCCCTCGAGCACGTCGGTCACCGCGGCGGCCTCGCCGGCGGTGAGCACCTGCTCGGGCTTGCCCTCGTGCTTGTAGAGCGTCTCGCCGGTGCGCGAGACGATCTCCGTGATGGCCACGGCGTCGCGGTGCTGGCCGCCGTTGGCGAAGGTGGCGTAGGCCTCGGCCATCTCGAGCGGGGTGAGGAAGGCGGTGCCGAGCGTCAGGCTCGGCTGGCCGCGGTACTCGGCGGCCTCGTCGGTGGTGTCGATGCCGAGGTCGCCGCTCATCTTCTCCACCGCGTCGTAGCCGATCGCCTCCTGCACGGCGACGTAACCGGTGTTGGACGACACGGCGGTCGCCTGGGCGAGGGAGCGCATGCCGTAGTTGATGTTGCCGTAGTTCTGCACGGTGAAGGTCGTGCCCGTGATCGTGAAGGTCCGGGGCGAGGTGCAGTTCAAGATGATGTTGGGGTTCATGCCCGCGTGCACCGCCGCGGCGAGGGTGATGCCCTTGAACGACGAACCCGAGGAGCGTCGCGTGAGCGTGTGGTTCGTGTGCGCCCCGGCGGCGTCGTTGTAGTTGCGGCCGCCGACCATCGCCTTGATGTAGCCGGTCTTGGGGTCGATCGCTATGAGGCCGACGTCCAGGTTGTCGGCGCCCTTGGCCTCGAGCTGGCCGATCGCGGCCTCCTCGGCCTGGGTCTGCAGCGTGGGATCGATCGTGGTCTTCACCGTGAGGCCGCCCTTGAAGATCATGTCCGTGGTGAACTCCTCTTGCAGGAGGCTCTTCACGTAATCCACGAAGTAGGGGAAGGCGAGCGTGCCGTTGGTGGGGGTCTCGCTGACGTTCAGGGCGAGGGGCTCGGCCTCGGCGGCGTCATGCTCCTCCTGCGTGATGTAGCCGTTGGTGAGCATGCGGTTGAGGACGGTGTTGCGGCGCTGCAGGGCGAGGTCGGGATTCACGGTGGGGTCGTAGCGGCTCGGGGCGTTGGGCAGACCCACGAGCAGCGCGGCCTCGGCGAGCGTGAGGTCGCTCGCGGGCTTGGAGAGGTAGGTCTCGGAGGCCGCTTCGATGCCGTAGGCGCCGTGACCGTAGTAGATGGTGTTGAGGTACATCATGAGGATCTCGTCTTTGGAGAAGATCTCCTCCATCTTCATCGCGATGAAGGCCTCGCGGACCTTGCGCTCGATGGTGATGTCGAACTGCTCCTCGGAGAGGATGGTGTTGCGCACGAGCTGCTGGGTGATGGTCGAGGCGCCCTCGGAGCGGCCGGCGAGCTGCATGAGCGCGGCGCGGGCGATGCCGATGGGGTCGACGCCGCCGTGCTCGTAGAAACGCTCGTCCTCGGTGGCGACGGTGCCCTTGAGCACCTGGGGGGACACCTTGTCGATCGTGATGGTCTCGCGGTTCTGGACGTAGAGGCTCGCGATCTTGTTGCCGTTCGCGTCCAGGACCTCGGTGGGCTCGCTCACCAGGTACTGGTTGGTGTCCGTGTAGTCAGGCAAGTCGGAGAGCCAGCGGTTCACGTTGGCGACCATGCCGACCCCGAAGGCCACACCGGCGATGAGCAGGAAGCCCAGGATCGAGGCGAGGATCACGGGGATGGTGTGCGTCTTGGCGTGCTTGCGCGCGTGGCGCTCGCGTGGACCCATGCGTACCTCCAAGAGGGTGCGAAACACGATAGATACCAATACGATAACGCAAGCTCGCAGGCTCAGCGCGCGCTATCGGGCGGCTGCGGGGAGAAAACACGGGGCGGGCGCGGGGGAGGGCGGCGCGGGCGCGGCTTCGGGCGCGCGAGGCGGGATCCCGTTCGCATGAGGGGTCGGTTTGACAGAAGTCCCCGCTGTGAACGTTCACGGAGGGGAGTTCTGGCGTTTCTCGGCCTGATCGCGCCAAAATGAATATCTCTTTATATGTATTGGTGTCCAACATGCGGGTATGGGCGCGTGGGCATCGTTCACAGCGGGGACTTCTGGCTTCACGTCGTCCGTGACGGGCCCATTGAGCCCGTGCCCGGGGGCTCCGTTCGCACCCCGCACCTCCGCGCCTCAACCCGTGCCTCGCGTCCTCCCCGCCGCCCGCCCGGCGGCGCCCCCAATACCGGCCCATGGGCCGAGGTCGCCCCGTCCCGCCCGAACTCTTCCTCCGCGCCCCGCCCATCTCGGCTACACTGGAAAAGTTATCCACAAAGCACCGCCCGGGTCCGTCCCCGGCGAGGGCGCTACCCTTCTCGAGGAGGACAGAGCATTGCTATCCGTTGACGAGCAGATGCGCATCATCACGTCCGGCGCGGCGCAGATCGTGCCCGAGGCCGATCTCAGGAAGAAGCTCGAGCGCGGGACCCCGTTGAACATCAAGCTCGGCGTCGATCCCACCTCGCCCGACCTGCACCTGGGCCACGCCGTCCCCCTGCGCAAGATGCGCCAGTTCCAAGACCTCGGCCACCGGGTCACCCTCATCATCGGCAACGGCACGGCGATGATCGGCGACCCGTCGGGCAAGAACACCACGCGCCCCCAGCTCTCCCAGGAGCAGGTGGAGGCCAACGCCCAGACCTACGTCGAGCAGGCCATGAAGATCCTGGATCCCGAGCGCACCACGATCGTGCGCAACGGCGACTGGATCCTCTCGCTCGACCTCAAGGGCCTGCTCAAGGTGGCGAGCAAGTTCACCGTCGCGCGCATCCTCGAGCGCGACGACTTCACGAAGCGCTACCAGAGCCAGACCCCCATCGCGCTCCACGAGTTCCTGTATCCGGTGATGCAGGCTCTGGATTCCGTCGAGATCGAGGCGGACGTGGAGATGGGCGGCACCGACCAGCTCTTCAACCTGCTCGCCGGTCGCGAGCTCATGGAGAAGATGGGCATGGAGCCCCAGGTCGCGCTCACGATGCCGCTGCTCGAGGGCACGGACGGCGTGCGGAAGATGAGCAAGTCCTACGGCAACTACATCGGGCTCACCGACGAGCCCGCGGAGATGTTCGGCAAGACCATGTCGATCCCCGACGAGATGATCGGCAAGTACTACCGCCTGGCGAGCTCCAAGACGCCCGACGAGGTGGACGCCATCGACGCGGCGCTCGCCGACGGCGCGGCGAACCCCTATGAGCTCAAGCGCGCCCTCGGCCGCGACCTGTGCGACACCTACCACGGCGCGGGCGCCGGCGCGGAGGCCGAGGCCGCCTTCGACCGCGTGTTCAAGCAAAACGAGCTGCCCGAGGACATCGCCGAGGTCGCGGTTGACCTCTCGCCGGGCGAGGACGGCACGGTCTACCTCGCCGGCGTGCTCAAGGACGCCGGGCTCGCGCCGTCCGCGGGCGAGGCGCGTCGCCTGATCGACGGCGGCGGGGTCAAGATCGACGGCGAGGCCGTGGCGCCCAAGGGCTACAACGTGGACGCCGGGCTGCTCAAGGCCGGCACCGTCCTCCAGGTGGGCAAGCGCAAGTTCGCGCGCCTCGCCTAAGGAGGGGGAGATATGACCAGGGGGTCGCAGCGGCGCCGGATGATCGAGGTCGCCATTATGCTCGCGGCCCTCGCGGGCGTCGCGTCGATGGGCCTCGCGGCCTCGTTCCCCTTCATCCCGATCGCGAACAACGTCATGCTTGTCGGTGGGTGGTTCGTGATGCTCGCGGCCGGCATCCGGACGCTCATGTCCGCCGTGCGCTGGGTCCGCCGTGCGCGGTGGAAGGTGCCCGCGACCATCGCGTTCGCGTTCGCGATCGTGGGCTTCGTGTGCCTGGTGCTCGCCGGGAGGTTCGCGGTCGCCATGGGTATGCGGGTCGACGAGTCGTTCTCATACCGCGGGGCGACGTACTACGTGCAGAACGAGGGCTTCATGGACCCTGTTTGCGTGGTGTACGAGCAAAACGGGCTCATCACGATGCGCGAGGTCCAGCGGTACGAGGAGCGGGGGGTCCCGGACGGGGTCGACGACGAGCTGGCGGCGGCCCTGGTGGACGGCACCTACGGGCCGACCGCGGATTAAAACGGCCTCGGGCACCGCCCGAGGTCACCATCTCTTTTCATTTCAATATGAGTGCCGAAAGGTGCTCCCCGCAGTGGGGCCGCTGCCCGCGTTCCCCCAAAGCGTTCGCGAAGCCACGCGACTGGGGGACGCGGACGGCGGCGGGCCCACGGTCGGTCCCATCCACCACGCGTTCGCGCCGTTTTGCGAGCGGAGGGCGGCGGGGCCGCGATCGACCCGTTAGCTCACGTACGTGAACGTCCTCACGTCGAACAACCCCTCCGGCCGAATCCTCACCGTGGGGATCACCGGTAGCGGTAGGAAGATCATGCCCATGATCGGATCGAGCGGCGGCTCGATTCCCATCGCCCGGCCCTCGCGCATGAAGGCGTCGTGCTCGGCCGCGACCTCCTCGGCCGTCCCGTCCGACATGAGGCCGCCGAGAGGGAGGGCGATTCTCGCTACGACCTCGCCGCCCCGCACGAGGACGAATCCTCCCTGGCCCACGGCTTGAACGGCGGCGAGCATGTCGTCGGGGTTGTCGCCCACAACGCAGATGTTGTGCGAGTCGTGCCCGATGCTCGATGCCATGGCGCCGCCGGTGATCGTGAACCTGCGCACCCAACTGCGGCCGATGTGCTTGCCCACGAGCCCCATGCCCGCCGCGTCGTCGCCGTCGACGCCCGCCTGCTGGGCCGCGACGCCGCGGCCGTGACGCTCGATCAGCATGATGCGGCGGAGGCCGTCGGCCGTCTCGGGCCGCGCGATCCGGTTGATGGCGTTCCCGGGGATCACGTCGATCACGGCCTCGCCGGGCTCGAAGGCGTAGTCGAACACCGCGCGATCGAGCTCGGGCAGGGCGACGGAGGCGAGAAGCCGCTGCTCCAGGCGCTGAACATCCTCGTTTGCCGACTCGATCTCGCCCACGAAGCGGCCGTCCTCGGCCACGAGCGCGCCGGCTGCGAAGACCCGGTACGGTGCGCGCTTGAAGGAGAGGTCGTCAAGGACGAGTAGGTCCGCCCGCTTGCCGGGTGCGATGGCACCGCGCCGCTCGCGCGGGTCCGTCGCGGCCTTTCCGTGGTCGAGACCGAAGAGCTCGGCCGCCGTGAGGCTCGCCATCTGGATCGCGACCACCGGGTCGATGCCGGCCTCGACGGCCGCGCGGCAGGCGTTGTCGATCATGCCCTCGGCGAGCGCGTCGGAGGGCGCGCGGTCGTCTGTGGCGAAGCAGCAGCGGCGGGCGCGCGCCGGGTTATCGAGGATGAGCGGGGCGAGGTTCGAGAGGTCATGGCTGCAGGTCCCCTCGCGCAGCATCACGTACATGCCGCGCGAGAGCTTGTCGAGCGCCTCCTCGGGGACGGTCGACTCGTGGTCGGCGATGACCCCGGCTGCCGTGTAGGCGTTGAGGTCGCGCCCGGTGACGAGCGGCGCGTGGCCGTCGGTGAGCCCCGAGGCGGTCGCCGCGGCGGTGTCGATGCGCGCGCAGGTCTCGGAGTCGGCGGAGAAGACGCCGGGAAGGTTCATCATCTCGCCGAGGCCGAAGATGTCCCCAGGGTGCTCCTCGATGAAGGCCCGCATGTCGGCGGCCGAGATCTCGGCGCCGGCCTGCTCGTCGGGCAGGGCGGGAACGCAGGAGGGCATCATGAACTTCAGCGACATCGGGGCGCGGCGGCCGTCCTCGATCATGAAGGCGAGGCCGTCGGCTCCGCAGACGTTGGCGATCTCGTGCGAGTCGGCGATCGCCGTGGTGGTGCCGCGGGCGAGGGCCATGCGCGCGTACTCCGCGGGCCGCACGTTCGAGCTCTCGATGTGGAGGTGGGCATCGATGAAGCCGGGTGCGAGGTAGCGGCCCTCGCAGTCGATGATGCGCTCGGCCTCGTAGCCGGCCGCCCGGTCGGGCTCGCGGTCGCCGAAGAGGACGCCGACGATGACGCCGTCTTTGACCGCGACCTGGCCGGGCACGATGCGCTGGCCGTAGACGTCGACGATCCTCGCGTTCACGAAGAGGGTGTCGGCGGCCGCGCGCCCCTCGGCGGCGTCGATCAGGCGGGTGAGCGGTGTTTCTGACATAGGGGTTCCTCCCATGGACGGCGCCGGTTCTTGGTTTCCTATAGTACCTGCCCGCGCGGACGTCCGCATCGGCACACCCGCGCGAAGAAACATATATGCTTGTTTGCGCTTTGGCTGGGGCCGGCGGGACGGGGCGCGGCGCTTTGGCCGGGGTCGGCGTGCGGTCTGCCCGCCGGTTGTTTGCTGGCCGGTTGCGGCGGACTGCGGCGTGCCGAGGCGGGCCGGGACCGATTGCGGCCGGCTGCGACGGGTTATCGGGTCGCCGCAGGTTGCGGCCGGCTGTCGAGCTGCGCCGGGCTGCGGGCCGACGGGCTGCGGCCGGTTGCGGCTGACTGTCGGGTTGCATTTCTTTCGACTTTGTACGGAATTTCCAAACAATCTGACGGCTATGCGCAGGGCAGTGCAGAACCGTCATTTCAGCAACGTGGTTTACCTGGCAGTTTGCTTCTGCTATTTGAAGTGGGCCCGCCGAGGGGTACATAGTCGTAAGAAATGCAACTTGGTCCGAACCGGCGCCGTCTGCTGCCCGCCGCACCGGAGTTCAACGCTGATTTCGGCGAGCCTGGCACCCCTTCATAGACGGTGAGTGTGCAGTGAGTTGCATTTCTTACGACTATGCACTTCGGACGGAGCGCACCTGAAGTATCAACTCGAAAACCGCAGGTGAGCGCGGTTGCAATTCTTGCGGCTATGCACGGCGCTGTACACAGTCGCAATCTTGTTCAGAAAAACAATGCATAGCCGGAAAAAGCGCAACCGAACCCGAGCGGCCGCCGCTCCGCATCCTGTTATCCTGTCGGTTCCGCTCCCGCCTCGTTTCCCGTTGCTTGCGCGCATCTCCGAATCCCGCTTCGGATGCATCCTGACGTTTGCCCTCAACCCTGCTGCCTGAGCGTCCCCGCCTGCTCTTGGTCTGCCCTTCGCCCCTGAGCCCGCGCCCCGCCCTGCATGCCGCCCGCCCTCGCCCGCGCACCCGGTGCCCCAGCTTCGCCGGGTTCGTCCCGGCACGCCGCATTCAGCTCTGCCGGACCCGTCCCGGCCCGCCGCCGCGCCGGCTCCGCCCCCCACATCCCACCGCCTGCACGCGGCCCGCTCCGCCCGCGGGGAATATGGGGCCTTCCGCGAGGCCCGCGCACCCGGCGCTCCGCACCCGATACAATCGGAGTGACCAACCAAGAGGAGGACCCATGTCTTTTGACTTCACCAGCATCCTCGACCGCGGGGGCCGTGATGCGGTTGCCGTCGACGGTCTCGGCACGGCCCCCGGGGCGCCCGAGCCGCCGGAGGCCGGCTTCGATCCGATCCCCATGTGGATCGCCGACATGAGCTTCCCCGTGGCACCCTGCATCACGAAGGCGATCGCAGACCGCCTGGCCCACCCGTCGTTCGGCTACTTTGAGATCCGCCCCGAGTACTACGGCGCCATCATCGACTGGCAGCGCCGCCGACACGGGGTCGAGGGGCTGTTGCCCCAGCACATCGGATATGAGAACGGCGTCCTCGGCGGCCTCGTATCGGCCGTCTCGGCTGTCGCGGCCCCCGGCGACACCGTGCTGCTGCACAGCCCCACCTATATCGGTTTCACGAAGGCGCTGTCGAACGCCGGCTTCCATATCGAGCTCTCGCCGCTCGTGCGCGACCGCGACGGCATCTGGCGCATGGACTACGAGGACATGTCCCGCCGCCTCGAAAAGACCCGGACCCACGTGGCCGTCTTCTGCTCTCCGCACAATCCCACCGGCCGCGTGTGGGAGCGCGTCGAGGTCGAGCGCGCCCTTGAGGTCTACGCCGCGCACGGTTGCACGGTCGTCGCCGACGAGATCTGGGCGGATATCGTCCGCCCCGGATGCGTGCACACGCCCACCCAGTCGGTGAGCGAGGACGCCCGGTCGCGCACCGTGGCCCTCTACGCGCTCAGCAAGACGTTCAACCTGGCGGGCCTCGTGGGCAGCTACCACGTCATCTACGACGACGTCCTGCGCGACCGCGTGGTGTCCCGGTCTTCCAAATCGCATTACAACGGCGCGAACGTCCTGTCGATGCACGCCCTCATGGGCGCCTACACCGACGAGGGGGCGGCATGGCTCGACGAGCTCAACGTGGTCATCGCAAAGAACACGGACCGCGCGGCGGCCTTCTTCCGCGAGCGCGACTGCGGCATCGACGCCGCCGCGCCCGAGGGCACCTACATGCTGTGGCTTGATGCGGGCGCGTGGTGCGAGCGCCACGGCTGCTCGGTCGACGAGCTGCTGCGCGCGGGCTGGCGCGTGGGAGTGGGCTGGCAGGACGGCCGCCCCTTCCACGGGTCGCACCATATCCGGATGAACCTCGCCCTGCCTGCGGCGCGCCTCGAGGAGGCCCTGTCCCGCCTCGAGGCGCGCGTGCTCTAGGGAGCCGACGCTCCTGAGGACGCCCCGGGGAGGCCCACGGCTCCCGGGGTTCCGGCGTCGGCGCGGCCATTCGCCCCGGCGTCGCCGCGGCCGCCCGGGGCACCGACACCCCCCGGTGCCGGCCCTATTCCGCGAGGAAGTCCACCGCGTACTGCGCCGCGAGCATGGATCCCTTCGCGAGCACGGACTCGTCCACCTTGTAGTAGCAGCTGTGCTGGGCGAAGGTGGCGCCGATGGCGGGGTTGCGCGTGCCCACGAAGGCGAGCACGCCGGGAACCTCGGCGAGGAAGGCGCTGAAGTCCTCGCCGGACATGGTGCCCTGGTAGCGCCCGACGGCCCCGGGCCCGAGCACCTTCTCCACCGCGGCCGTGCAGCGCGCACTCGAGGCGGGGTCGTTCTCCACCTTGTAGTTGGCGATCGTGTACTCGGAGAGCGCGGCCTCGGCGCCCAGCGCGGCCGCCGTATGCGTGGCGATGCGCTCGATGAGCCCGGGCATGAGCTCGTGCGCGCGGTCGCTGTAGGTGCGCACGGTCCCGGTGAGGTGGGCAGACCCGGCGATGACGTTGCGCGCCGTGCCGCCGTGGATCTCGCCCACGGTCACCACCGCGGGCTCGTAGGGCGAGAGGTCGCGGCTGACGATCGTCTGCAGCGAGTTGACGATCGCCGTGGCAGCCATCACGGCGTCGGCCCCGCGCTGCGGCATCGCGCCGTGGCAGCTCGTGCCCGTGATGTCGACGCGGAACCAGTCCGTGTTCGCCATGCGCGGACCCGCCTCGCAGCTCACGAGGCCGGCGTCCACCTCGCTCCAGATGTGCATCGCGAAGGCGCCGTCCACGCCCTCGGCCGCCCCGGCGGCCACCATCATCTTCGCACCCTGGCCGTTCTCCTCGGAGGGCTGGAACACGATGCGCACCTCGCCGTGCAGGTCGTCGGTCATATGGCGGAGGATCTGCAGGGCGCCGAGCATCATGGCGATGTGGCAATCGTGGCCGCAGGCGTGCATGAGCCCCTCGTTCACGCTCGCGAACTCCTCGCCGGTGCGCTCGAGCACGGGGAGCGCGTCGATGTCGGCGCGCAGGAGGATCCGCCGGCGCGGCCCGCCGTCCGCCCCGTAGGCGTCGGGCGCGGTGCCGCGGAGCGTGGCGACCAGCCCCGTCTCGAGCGGCTGCTCGTAGGGGATGTTCATGGCATCGAGCTGTCCGGCGATGTCTTGCGTGGTGCGGATCTCGGCGAGGCTCGGCTCGGGGTGGCGGTGGAAGTGCCGCCGCTGCTTGATGATGTAGGGCTCGAACTCGGCGGCGATCTTTTGGATGCCCGCGGTGACATCGGCCTGGCTGCGCCGGCGGCTGGCGTCCTGTATGCGCTGGGCGATGGTCTTCGGCATGGTCTGCCTTCCTCATGATGTGCCTCGATACGTTTGACCTGTTGAAAACTGTATCACGTATGGGGATTCGGATACGCGCGGGAGGCGCACGTATAATCGGGTGCGCTCAATCAGACGAAAGGTCACGCATGCCGTCACGCGCCTCACACGCCGCCCCCGAGCTCCTCGCGCCCGCCGGGTCCCCCGACCCCTTCTTCGCCGCCCTCGCCGCGGGCGCCGACGCCATCTACTGCGGGATGGGCTCCTTCAACGCCCGCCGCAAGGCCGAGAACTTCACCGACGAGTCCTTCGCCGAGGCCTGCCGGATCGCGCACCTGGCCGGCGCGCGGGTCTACGTGACCGTGAACATCGTCATCAAGGACGAGGAGATGGCCGACGCGCTCGAGCTCGTCCGCCGCTGCGCGGCGCTCGGTGCCGACGCCTTCATCATCCAGGACTGGGGCCTGTTCTTCGAGATCCGCCGCCTCATGCCCGGCGTCGAGACGCACATCTCCACCCAGGCGAACATCCACGACGCGCGCGGCACGCGCTTCTGCGCGGCGCTCGGGGCCGACCGCGTGACGCTCTCCCGCGAGCTCTCGGTGGCCGAGATCGCCCAGATCGCCGAAACCGGCGTGGAACTCGAGGTGTTCGCGCACGGCTCGATCTGCTTCTCGTACTCGGGCGTCTGCCTGCTCTCGAGCTTCGCCTGCGCCGGCCGCTCGGCGAACCGCGGCATGTGCGCCCAGCCCTGCCGGCTCCCCTACGAGCTGCTCGACGAGCGGGGGAGGAGCATCTCAGCGCCCGGCCGCGAGCGGGCGCTGTGCCCGCGAGACACCAGCACCGCCGAGATGCTCGGGGAGCTCGTGGCCGCCGGCGCCGGGGCGCTGAAGATCGAGGGCCGCATGAAGGCCCCCGACTACGTGTACGCCGTGGTGGACGCCTACCGCCGTGAGCTCGACGACATCCTGGCCGCGCGCTCGGTGGCACCCGAAGAGCGCCGCGCACGGGCGCGTCAGCTCAAGCGCGCGTTCAACCGCGATTTCACGACGGCATACCAGCGCGGCGAGTCGGGCGACGAGATGATGAGCTACGAGCGGTCGAACAACCGCGGCCAGGTGGTGGGCGAGGTGCTCGAGAGCCGCACCGTCGGCTCGGGGCTCAAGCGGAAGCTTCATCCCGAGGACCGCCGCAACAAGCTCGCGGTGGCGCGGCTCGCGCTCACGGAGCCCATCGGGGCGGGTGACCTCATCGAGCTGCGCCACGACGACGAGTTCGACCGCTACCTCACGTTCACCGCCGAGGCCGATGCGGCGGCGGGCGACGAGATCGAGGTGAGGATCCCGCGCGCGGTGCCCGCCGGGGCGCGGGTGCGCGTGATCAGGAGCCAGCGGGCGATCGAGACGGCCGCGGCCGCGCTCAAGCGGGACCAGCCGCGGCGTCGCCCGGTGCGGGTGGCCGTGCGCGCCCGCGTGGGCGAGCCGTTCTCAGTGGCGCTCACCTGCACGGACGGCCCCTCCCTCACTGCCGTGGCCGAGGGGTTCACGGTGGAGTGTGCGCGCACGCGGCCGGTGGGGCGCGATGACCTGATCGAGCACGTGGGGCGGATGGGCGCGTCGCCGTTTCTCGCCGAGAGCTTCGAGGTGGAGCTCGACGAGGGCGTGGGGATGGGCTTCTCGGCCGTCCACCGCGTGCGGGCCCGCGCCTGCGAGCTGCTGGAGGAGGCGATCCTCGCCCCGGTGGCCGCGCGCGGGGAGGCCGTGGCAGCGCTGCCGGCGTTTACCGAGACGGCCGTGACGGCTGCGAGCGCGAAGGCGGGGGAGGACGCCGGGGTCGTGGCGGTGCTCGACCGGGCTCGGGCGGCCGTGGCCCGGGTGGAGGCCGGCACGGACGGGGCGCTGGGTGCGGGAGGCTCCGTCCCGGCGGCCGCGGGGGTGCTTGGCGGTGACGCCGCCGGCTCCGTCGCCACGCCCGAGATCTGCGCGATCGCGGGCGGCTGGGAGGCTGTCGATACCGCCCGCGCGGCCGGCGCCACGCGGTTCTACCTGGCAACCGACGCGCTCGACGAAGCGGGCATCGCGCCTGAGGAGGCCGTCGCCGCCGGGGTCGTTCCCATCCTCGACGAGGTCTGCCGCGAGGGCGACCGCGAGCGCCTGGACCGCTGGGTGCTCCCGGGCGCGCCGGTCGCCGTGGGCAACATCTCCGAGCTCGCGCTGGCTGCCGAGCGAGGCGCGCGGGCCGAGATCCGGCCCTGCATCCCCATGCACAACGTGGCGGCCGCCGCCGCGCTCTCGTGTGCGGGCGCTGCCGGGTTCTGGCTCACGCCCGAGCTCACCCTCTGTGAGATCGAGCGCGTGGCGCCGATGGTGGCGGGCGCGGTGGGCGTCGTGGCCATCGGACGGCCGCGCGTCATGACGAGCGAGCACTGCATCCTCATGGCGGCGGGGAAGTGCATCCATGACTGCCCCCGCTGCGGGCTGCGCCGGCGGAGGCTCTCGCTCAAAAACATCGACGGCAAGATCTTGCCCGTGCGCACCGACGTCCACGGCCGCTCCCATCTCTATGAGGACGGGCTCATCGACCTCACGCCGCAGATGGGCAAGCTCGTCGCCGCGGGCGTGACCCGATTCATGGTGGACGGGACGCTCATGGACGACACCGAGCTCGAGCGCGCCCTCGCCCAGGCGACGCGTGCCGCGGCGGCCGTGCGCGCCGGACGGGCCCCGGCGCGCCGCATGCCGGGTGCCACCTCGGGCGTGCTCTTCGTCGGCGTGCAGTAGGGCCGGCGGCTGCGTGGCTGGTCCGGGCGGGGGCGGGCTGGCTGCGGCTGCGGCCGGCAGCGTTGCGTGAGCGGGCGACTCTGGTCGTGGCCGGCGTCGCCCGTGTGACCAGCGCCTGCCGGTGAGCGGCTTGCGTCGAAAAACTGAGGTTGGGACCTGAAAAACGTCGCATTTATCGAGTTTGGGATCCCGATGCTCCCAAGCTCAATAAACATGACGCTTCCGACCCGGCATTCTTTCTCCGCCACGTCATCCGATGTATCCCAACCTCAATTTTTCTACGCCCGCACGCCGTTCGCTTGCAACGTGCGGAGAAATCTCGAGCTTCGGATCCGCATGCCCCACCGACGCGCATCCCCGATGCCGAGCGTTCGTAATTCGGCAAAATAAACGCGTTTAATGCCGAATTACGAACGCTCGGCATCGGCCGGCTCGGCATCGGCACGTGCGCCCCGCAGCCGACCGTGCGCCCCGCACCCGCCGCCGCTCACGCCTATGACGGCGCCCCAGGAAAGCGACGCGAAGATCCGCGGGGAGCCCCGCTCGCGAGCTTCGCCCCGTCGACGCGGAGCATCTGCTCGAGCGCGCCGGCGAGCCCCACGAACAGGATGCACACGGCGGTGGCCCGCACGAGGGCGTCGCGGACGCGCTCGGTGATGAGGGCGCCGCCGACGGGGCCCGCGACCCCGCCCGCGACGATGGGCCCCACGTTGATGAGGGGGCCGGGCCCGACCATGTTCCCGCCTCGCAATGCCGCCCGCTGCTACGGTTCGATGGCAGCACGGCGCCGGGCCGGCGCGCCGCACCCCGAGGTGGCGTCGGTGCGCGACGGAAGGTGCCTCATGATCCCCGGGTCGGCGAGGTCGTCGCGGGTGAGCCCGATCACGGTGAGCCCGGGGAAGGCGTCTTGCTCGACCGGGGACGATTCGGGGTCGTCGACGATCTCGATCGCGAGGCGGGCGGAGGGGAAGTAGAGGGCCACGGGTGCTCCTTTCATCGGGGTGTGGCCGCACCCTAGCAGGGGCATCTCAACTGCATCTGAACGCTTCCTGCCCCGCATCTCACAACGGCAGGTGGCACCTTCTCCCCGCCAAGCGCTCACGTCCCACCTCGACGAAACCTCCACGCGGGCGGCGCGTCCGACGGGTGCTAGACTGGTTCGCCAGACGGAACCCGCCATGCACCTCGGGAAGAAGGGGAGTGCGATGCCCCGTGCGACGCGCCCGCGGCCCGGCGCCCACCCGGCCGTCCCCGCCCTTGTCGCCGCCTTCCCGCTCACGGTCCCCATCCTGGCGGGCTTCCTCCTCACGGGGATCACCTGCGGGATCTTCGCCGTCCTGTTAGGGCTCCCGTGGTGGATGCCCACCTTGATGTCCGTCGCGATCTTCGCGGGGTCGGCCGAGTTCATCGTCGCCTCCATGCTCACGGCCGTCTTCGGCAGCACGGCCGTCTACCTCGTCCTCGTGAACCTCGTGTTCGTTTCTTAAGGCGCCGTTTCGCGCCCGTCCGGGAGCGCTGCCGCGCCCGGCCCGTCGTATCATAGGGACGCTATGCACCCCGCGCAACGCGCTCCCGCAGAAGGGCAGGAAAGATGGTCTCTCGTGTGTACGTGGAGAAGAAACCCGGGTTCGACGTGGAGGCCGCCGGGCTCGCCGCAGAGCTCCGCGACATCCTCGGCATCCACGCGCTCGCCGGCATCCGGATCGTGAACCGCTACGACGTGGAGGGCATCGACGAGGCGCTGTTCGAGCGCTGCGTGCCCACGGTCTTCTCCGAGCCGCAGGTCGACACCGTCTCCTTCGAGCTGCCCCGCGCGGCCGAGGAGCGCCTGCGCTTCGCCGTGGAGTTCCTGCCCGGCCAGTTCGACCAGCGCGCCGACTCGGCGGCCGAGTGCGTCCAGCTCATCTCCCAAGGAGAGCGGCCGCTTGTGCGCTCCGCCAAGGTCTACCTGCTCGAGGGCGGGCTCACCGACGCCGACGTCGAGGCCATCCGCCGCTACGTGGTGAACCCCATCGAGGCCCGGATCGCCTCGCTCGAGCTGCCCGAGACGCTCGCGCAGGAGGTGCCCGCGCCCGAGCCGGTCGAGGTGCTCGAGGGCTTCCGCGCGCTCGACGAGGCCGGCCTCGCCGCGCTCATCGCCGACCGCGGGCTCGCGATGGACGAGGCGGACATCGCCTTCTGCCAGCGCTATTTCGAGGACGAGGGCCGCGACCCCACGATCACCGAGATCCGCGTCATCGACACCTACTGGTCCGACCACTGCCGCCACACCACCTTCGGCACCGAGCTCACGAACGTCCGCATCGACGACGGGCTCGTCCGCGCCGCCTTCGAGCGCTACCTCGAGATGCGCCGCGAGCTCGACCGCGAGCGCAAGCCCGTCTGCCTCATGGACATGGGCACGATCGGCGCGAAGTACCTGAAGGCGCAGGGCACCCTCAAGAACCTCGATGAGTCGGAGGAGATCAACGCCTGCACGGTCCGCTGCACGGTGGATGTTGACGGCGAGGACGAGGAGTGGCTCTTCCTCTTCAAGAACGAGACGCACAACCACCCCACCGAGATCGAGCCCTTCGGCGGCGCGGCCACCTGCATCGGTGGCGCGATCCGCGACCCGCTCTCCGGGCGCTCCTACGTCTACCAGGCCATGCGCGTGACCGGTGCGGCCGACCCCACGGCCCCGGTTGCCGAGACGCTTCCCGGCAAGCTCCCGCAGCGCAAGCTCGTGACCACGGCGGCCGCGGGCTACTCGAGCTACGGCAACCAGATCGGGCTGGCGACCGGCCAGGTCAGCGAGGTCTACCACCCCGGCTACGTGGCGAAGCGCATGGAGGTCGGCGCCGTCGTGGGCGCCGCGCCCGCCAGCCACGTGCGCCGCGAGGTGCCCGCCCCCGGCGACAAGATCATCCTGCTCGGCGGCCGCACCGGCCGCGACGGCATCGGCGGCGCCACCGGCTCCTCCAAGACGCAAAACGTCGAGTCCATCGAGACCTCCGGCGCCGAGGTCCAGAAGGGCAACGCCCCCGTGGAGCGCAAGCTCCAGCGGCTGTTCCGGCGCAAGGACGCCTGCCGACTCATCAAGCGCTGCAACGATTTCGGCGCGGGCGGCGTGAGCGTGGCCGTGGGCGAGCTCGCCGACGGCCTCTACATCGACCTCGACCAGGTCACCAAGAAGTACGACGGCCTGGACGGCACCGAGCTCGCGATCTCCGAGAGCCAGGAGCGCATGGCCGTGGCCGTGGCCGAGGGCGACGTCGACGAGTTCATGGCCTACGCCGCCGAGGAGAACCTCGAGGCGACGGTCATCGCCGAGGTCACCCATGAGGCCCGGGTGCGCATGGCCTGGGACGGCGACGTGATCGTGGACCTCTCCCGCGAGTTTTTGGCCAGCAACGGCGCGCCGAAGAGCCAGGACGTGCACGTGGTCGAGCAGGGCGCGGGCGGGATGCCGGCGGTCCCCGGCGCCGACGCGCGGACGCTTGCCGAGGGCTTCCGCGCGCTCGTGTCCGATCTGAACGTGGCCTCGAACAAGGGCCTCTCCGAGCGGTTCGACTCCACGATCGGCGCGGCGACGGTGCTCATGCCGCACGGCGGCGCGCACCAGCTCACGCCCGCCCAGGCGATGGTCGCGAAGTTCCCGGTCACGGGCGAGACCACCACGGTGTCGGGCATGGCCTGGGGCTTCAACCCCTACCTCATGGAGGCCGACCAGTTCGCGGGCGCCTACCTCTCCGTGGTGGAGAGCCTCGCCCGCCTCGTCGCCACCGGTTTCGAGCACGAGCGCACCTACCTCTCGTTCCAGGAGTACTTCGAGCGCCTGCGCGACGTGCCCGAGCGCTGGGGCAAGCCGATGGCGGCCGTGCTCGGCGCCCTCATGGCCCAGGTCGACCTCGGCGCCGGCGCGATCGGCGGCAAGGACTCCATGAGCGGCAGCTTCGAGGACCTCGACGTGCCCCCGACGCTCATCTCCTTCGCCGTGGCCACGGGCCAGGCGGCGCGGATCGTCTCGCCGGAGCTCAAGGGCGCCGGGCACCGCCTCCTGTTCGTGGAGCCCGCACGCCGCGAGGGGGGCCTGCTCCCTGAGGCCAAGGGCCAGCTGGCCGCGTTCTCCCTGGTCGAGGGGCTTGTGCGTGAGGGCGCCGCCCTCGCCGTCTCCACGCCGGGCTTCGGCGGCGCGGCCGAGGCGCTCTTCAAGATGTGCGTTGGCAACCGAATCGGCGCCACGCTCGCCGTCGTTGACCTGCCGCTGTTCGAGCACGCCTACGGCAGCTTCATCGTGGAGCTCGCCGACGGCGCGGTGCTGCCCGCGGCCGAGGGCGTCACGGTGCGCGAGGTGGGGGTCACGGCCGAGGCGTACGAGCTCTCGATCGCCGGGGAGGTCCTCGACCTCGCCGAGCTGCAGGAGGCCTGGGAGCACGGGATCGAGGGCGTGTACCCCTACCGCTCCCTCGACGACGCCGACGCGCCCGCGCCCGTTGAGACGGTGTCCTACCGCGCGGCCGACGAGGGCCGTGTCCGGGCCGTCAACGGCGGCGAGCGCTTCGCCCGCCCACGCGTCATCATCCCGGTCTTCCCGGGCAACAACTGCGAGTACGACTCCGCGCGCGCCTTCACGGCGGCCGGTGCCGCGGTGGACACCTTCGTGATCAACAACCTCACGCCCGAGGCCGTGGCCGAGAGCACCGCCGAGCTCGCCCGCCGCATCCGCGAGAGCCAGATCGTCATGATCCCGGGCGGCTTCTCCGGCGGCGACGAGCCCGACGGCTCGGCGAAGTTCATCACGGCCTTCTTCCGCGCGCCCGAGGTGACCGAGGCCGTGCGCGACCTGCTCCAGGCCCGTGACGGCCTCATGCTCGGCATCTGCAACGGCTTCCAGGCGCTCGTGAAGCTCGGTCTCGTGCCCTACGGCGACATCGTGGACGCCACTCCCGAGGCCCCGACGCTCACCTTCAACACCATCGGCCGCCACCAGAGCCGCCTCGTGCGCACGCGCGTGGCGAGCGACCTGTCGCCGTGGCTCTCCCAGGCCGCGGTGGGGGATGTCCACACGGTGGCGATCAGCCACGGCGAGGGGCGGTTCGTGGCGAGCGAAGAGGTGCTCGGCCAGCTCATCGCCGACGGCCAGATCTCCACGCAGTACGTGGACGAGGCCGGGGAGCCCGGTATGGGGCTCGACGTGAACCCGAACGGCTCGGTCCTCGCGATCGAGGGCATCACGAGCCCGGACGGCCGCGTGCTCGGCAAGATGGGGCACGTGGAGCGCCGCGGGGAGAACCTCTACAAGAACGTGCCGGGCGACACGGGGATGCCGCTGTTCGAGAGCGGTGTGGCCTACTTCAAGTAAGGGCCGCGGGGCGGATGATTCCGAGCGTTCGCAATCCGCCCTTTTCTCCCGGAAAAACGCCGCATCACGAACGCTCGGCCCGCCAGCTGGATGCCGAGCGTTCGTGATTCGGGCTTTTTGACGCTAAAAATGCCGTATTGCGAACGCTCGGCATCGCCGTCGCCGTCTCCGTCGGCGCCTCCGTCTCCGTCTCCATGTAAGGATTCCCCGCCCCCTTTCGCCGCGCCGTGTGGGCCGCGCCGCGCGCGGGGTATGCTTGTTCACAGCCCCCGTTGACGAAGGAGTCACATGATCAAACTGATCGCATCGGACATGGACGGCACCCTGCTGAACGAGAACAGCGAGGTCCCCGAGGAGACCTACGGCCTCATCCTCGCGCTCAAGGAGAAGGGCGTCCACTTCGCCGCCTCCTCGGGCCGCCGCTTCGACCGCCTCTGCGAGTTCTTCGCGCCCATCAAGGACCAGATGGACTTCGTCGCCTCCAACGGCGCCCAGGTCTACGCCGACGGCGAGCAGATCGATCGCGAGGTCTACTCCCACCTGGCGATCAAGCGCCTGGCGGCCACCGCGGAGATGTTCCCCAACATGCACCTCGCGCTCTTCGACCGCACCCGCTCGTTCCTCCTCGACGACGAGGACAAGTTCGTCCGCGAGGTCGATAAGGACCTCCCGAACGCCGAGCGCATCTACGAGCTGCCGAGTCCCGAGATCAACATCTTGAAGGCCACGATCTTCTGCGACGACGGCAACGTGATGGACAACGCCTACGTGCTCCAGCGCGAGCTTGGCAGCCTCTTCACCTTCGCGCCGTCGGGCGGCTACTACATCGACTGCATGCAGCCCGGGATCTCCAAGGCTTCGGGCATCCAGCAGCTCATGGAGCATTACGGGATCGCACGCGAGGAGGTCATGGCCTTCGGCGACTCGATGAACGACTACGAGATCATCCGCTTCGTGGGCACCGGCTGCGCGATGGCGAACGGGCGCCCGGCGCTCAAGGCCGTGGCGGACCGCGTGGTGGGCTACAACCACGAGCAGGCCGTCCAGGCGGAGATGCGCAAGATCCTCGACGCCCTGGCGTAAGCGCGGGCGCGCGGATCTGTCCGCACCGCCCCCTATGCTCATCCCATGTCCCATGGGGACGTTCTGCCGCATCATGGGGAGAGGAGCGCAATGGGGAAGCCACATGGTTTGAGGATCCGGTGGAAGGGGGTGCTCGCCCTCGTCTGCGCCCTGATGGCGGCTCTGGCTGCGATCGCGCCCCGGCCCGCGCACGCGGCGGCGGGTGAGTACCAGATCTACCCCTCGGTCCACACGATCGGCTACACGGGCGAGGGCTGGATCATGCGCCGCGAGGCCAACGTGGTCGTGGAGGACGGCATCGACGCCGACATCCGGGCCTGCCTCGATGAGGCGCTCGCCCTCAAGCAGATCACCGGGAAGGACGCCGCGGCGGTGTCCGGCGCGGCCCGCCAGCTGAACGTCCTCGTGGGCGTCGCCGGCTCGAACGGCCCGGTCGACGCTTTCGCGCGCGAGCTCTCCGCCGCAGGGCGCCTGAGCTACGGGGCCGACCTCTTCACCAAGACGGACGCCTACCTGCTCGCCTCGATCAAGGGCGCCCCCGACGCGCCCGACACCCTGCTCGTGCTCGGCCGCGACACCGACGCCTTCTACGGCCTCACCACGCTCTACCAGATCCTGCAGCAGGTGAACGGCCTCACCATCCAGGGCTTCACGGTGCAAGACCACGCGGACGTGGTCTCGCGCGGCTTCATCGAGGGCTACTACGGCAACCCCTGGAGCGTCGAGGACCGCGTGAACCTCATGACCTGGGGCGGCTACTACAAGCTCAACGCCTACGTGTACGCGCCGAAGGACGACCCCAAGCACCGCGCCCACTGGCGTGAGCTCTACACGGCCGACGAGGTGGCTGGCGAGCTCGCCCCGCAGGCCGAGGCCGGCAACAAGTCCAAGGTCCGCTTCGTGTACGCGCTCGCGCCCTTCCACGACGAGGGGGATGCGCGAAGCCCGTTCCGGTTTGACACCGAAAAGCACTACCAGGAGGATCTCAAGGTTCTGAAGGCGAAGTACCTGCAGACGATCGACGCCGGCGTGCGCCAGATCGCGCTTCTGGCCGACGACTCCCGCGACTGGGGCAAGATCTACGGCAGCGAGAGCACCTACCTGCGCGTGCTGAACGACCTGACCGCCTGGATCCACGAGCTCCAGGCGGAGCAGGGCGAGGACGGGGGGCCCGCTACCCGGGTCTCAAAGACACGATCCTCTGCTGCCCGGCGCTGTGGAGCTACACCGGCGGCGGCGAGGCCTGGTACCAGAAGATGCCCGAGAACGTGCAGGTGGTCATGACCGGTGGGCGCACCTTCGGCATTGCGAACCACGGCTACGCCCAGCAGTTCAAGGGCAACACCGGCCGCGTGCCGTTCCTGTGGATCAACTGGCCCTGCACGGACATGGCCCGCAACTTCTCGTTCGACTGGCTCACGATGGGCGGGCACAACACCTTCCTGAGAAGCGACGTGGTGCCCGGCGACCTCGACGGCATCATGCTGAACCCGATGCAGCAGTCCGAACCCTCCAAGCAGGGTATCTTCATGATGGCCGATTACTCATGGAACCTCTGGACCTCCGAGGCCGAGGGCGATGAGGCCTGGATGGACTCGTTCTCCTACATCGAGCACAACTCGCCGGTCGCCAACGCCGCTTCCGACGGCCTGCGCGCTCTCTCCGCCAACATGCGGGCGCATCGCGACGGCGGCATCGACGGCCCCATCAACGACCCCGATTACGACCTGTCGAACAAGTGGTGGAAGAACCACGAGTCCGAGTTCGAGCTGGCCGGTGCCGATATCGCCTCCACGCTCGGCGCCGCCCGGGAGAAGCTCCCGGCCGGCACGATCACGGCCGCCGAGCTCGATCGGGTGCGCGCGATCTACGAGGCCCTCGGCGCCGCGGCGGCCGACTACCGCGCCGGCGCGGGCGATGAGAACCTCTTCGCCCAGATGGAGCCCTTCGTGGGCGCTTGGGACGATATGGCGCGCCTGGGCGTGGCCTATGCGGACGCGGCGAAGGCCAAGCTCGCCGGCGACGCGGAGACGGCGCGGGCCAAGCTCGCCGAGGCCGAGACCGCGCGCGGAGTCGATGACGAAGCACAAGCTCGACTACCTCGGCATGAAGAAGGACGCCTACGTCGGCCTCGTCGTCGTGATGCCCACGCTCTACTCCATGGGAGATTACGTGAAGGCGTCCGACGCCGGCCAGCCCGCCGAGGGGGCCACGGTCACCACGAGCGACAACATGGTGCCCACGCGCTGGGCGGCGCATGACGGCATCGAGGCGGTGGCCGACGGCGACCCGCAGACCTTCGTGTGGCTGTAGAACGCCGCGAGCGACTCCACGCCGGCGGGCGCCTGGGTGCAGGTGTCCTTCGCCGAGACCAAGCATGCCCGCACCTTCACATACGTGCAGGCGAGGGGGGCGACACCGTCGCCGACGGCGTGCTCTCCTACCGCGACGCGGACGGCGCCTGGCACGGTCTGCTCCAGTGCGCCCCGGCGCCGGCCAGGCCTTATGCCGAGCGTTCGTAATCCGCCCTTTTATCGCGTAAAAATGCCGTATTACGAACGCTCGGCATCAACAGCCTCCTCCCCGTGCAGAGCATTTTGTTCGCTTTGCCCATGCAGCTCCGCATGCGCAACCGAAGGCGAACACTTTCCGCGCCGCCCCTCACCGCGGACTAGACTGGCACTCGACGAACCAGGCAGGAACGTGCCCTGACGCCGTCGGGACAAGAGGGGAATACAGATGCTCAGAACCGTTATCATCGCCGACGACCTCACCGGTGCGAACGACACCGGCGCCATCCTCGCGCAGGACGGCTTCCATGTCGGCACCGTCATCAGGCGCGACCGCATGGAGGACTTCGCTGCCTTCAATACGCTCTGCGTGAGCACCGATAGCCGCGCCATGAGCGCTGAGGACGCCTACACCGCCATCCAGGACGCCGCGTCGCTGTTCCCGCGCGACCCGGCGATCCTGTTCAGCAAGCGCATCGACTCGACGCTCCGCGGCAACGTGGGCGCGGAGATCGACGCCATCCTCGACTACCTCGGTGAGGAGTACACGGCCGTCGTGGTGGCCTCCTTCCCGGGCTCCGGGCGCAGCTGCATCGGCGACATCCTCCTCGTGAACGGCGTGCCGCTGCAGCTCACCGAGGTGTCGCGCGACCCCATCAACCCCATGAGGAGCTCGCGCGTCACCGAGATCGTCCGGCAGCAGTCGAAACACGAGGTCGGCTACATCGGCCTCGAGTGCGTCGTGGGCTCATCGCTCAGGCTCATGGAGCGACTGCAAAAGGAGTGCCGCGCGCACCGCGTCATCGTCGTCGACGCGGCCACCGAGCGCGATATCAAGGCCATCGCGGCCTGCTGCGCGGCGAGCGGCGAGAAGATCGTCGCGATCGACCCCGGCGCCTTCACGGCGGCGCTCGCCGACTACACCTTCAATCGCGCGAAGTACGAGACCGACCAATCCATTCTCTGCGTGGTGGGCTCGGCCACCGAGCTCACCCAGAAGCAGATCGCCTACCTCCGCGAGAAGGATGATCCCTTCGTCATCAAGGCGGACGTCGCCCGATTCTTCGACCCCGCCGAGCGCGCCGCCGAGATCGACCGCCTCGTCGCCGCAATCGTCGGCGCTGCCGATGAAAAGCAGATCCTCGCCATCACCACGACCGAGTCCACCGCCGACCTCCTCGACTTCTCGAAGGTCCCCGCAACCGCCGGCCTCGACCGCCGCGAGCGCGCGCTCGCGATCACCGAGAGCCTCGCCGAGGCGGCCGAGCGCATCCTCGTCCGCGCCGGGCAGCGCATCGGCGGGCTGTACGCCTCGGGCGGCGACGTCTCCGTGGCGATCTGCACCCGCCTCGGCATCTCCGGTTTCGACGTGAAGAACGAGGTCATCCCGCTCGCCATCTACTCGCACCTCGCCGGCGGCGTCCGTCATGAGATGCCCGTCATCACCAAGGGCGGCCTCGTGGGCCGCGATGACACGCTCTTCCAGTGCGTGGACTACCTCAAGGAGAAGATCAGCTAGGGCACGGCGAGGCCGTGGACCCCAGCATAGAGAAGGAGATGGAATATGGACGACGGCATCCGCATGCTTCTGGCCCTCATCGTCGGGCTCGTGGCGCTCGTGCTGCTCATCACGAAGACCAAAGTGCATGTGTTCCTCGCGGTGATCCTCTGCTCGATCTTCATCGGGCTCGCCGGCGGCATGGCCGTGGACGACACGATGGACGCGATCACCCAGGGCTTCGGCAACTCGCTCTCGAGCATCGGCATCATCATCGGCTTCGGCGTCATGCTCGGAAAGCTGCTTGAGATCTCGGGCGCGACGAACGTCATGGCGAACACCTTCATCAAGCTCTTCGGCAAGGACCGGGAGCCCGAGGCGCTCGCGCTCTCCGGGTTCGTGACCTCGCTGTCGATCTTCTGCACGTCGGGCTTCATCATCCTGGCACCGCTCATGAAGGCCCTCTCGCGCCGTTCGGCGAAGTCGGTGGCGACCCTCGGCATCGCGCTCGCCGTCGGGCTCGTGGCGAGCCACTCGCTCGTGCCGCCGGCGGCGGGGCCCATCGGCGTGGCCGGGATTCTGAACGTCAACATCGGCACCTTCATGCTCTACGGCACGATCGTCTCGATACCCCTCATCATCGCCGGCGTGATCTACGCGAAATGGCTCGGAGACCGCATCTACCAGGTCCCGACCGGTGATGAGGGCTGGACGCGCGACCGCGCGGTGGCCGATGCCCAGGCTCGGGAGCTCTCCGGCGAGGGCACCTCGGATATCGCCCAGCTCGCCGCCCCGCGCCTCTCAGCCCCGCTCTGCTTCGCCCCGATCCTCTCGGCGATCCTGCTCATCCTGTTGAAGACGGTCCTCGCCCAGGCGGGCATCTCCACACCCGTCACCGACCTCGCCGGCCAGCCCGTCTTCGCGCTCGCGCTCGGCCTGCTCGTGGCGATCTTCGGCCTCACCCGCTCCTTCTCGACCGCCGAGACGCTCGGTGCGATGGAGGAGGGTCTGAAGGCGAGCGGCAAGCTCATGCTCCTCGTGGGCGCGGGCGGCGCACTCGGCCGCATCATCCAGGTGAGCGGGCTCGGTGACTACATCGCCTCGAGCATCGTTGCGACCCCGATCCCGCCGATCCTGCTGCCCTTCCTGATCGCGCTCCTGCTCCGCGTGGCCCAGGGCTCCGGCTCGGTCGCCATGATGACGGCGGCCTCCGTGGTGGCCCCGATGGTTGGGGCCCTGGGTCTCGACCCCGCCCTCGCCGCCCTTGCCGCCTGCGTCGGCGCGATCCCGTTCTCGCATTTCAACGACTCGTACTTCTGGGTCATCAACGAGACCATCGGCGTCGATGACACCTCGGAGCAGATGCGGGTCTGGTCGGTCACCACCACGCTTGTCGGCTTCGTGGCACTCGCCACGCTGATCGTCATGGACATCTTCATCTAACAAGGGCACGGCAGACGTGCCGCCGGGCCGCGGGGCGGTCCGGCAGACAAGGAGGAACGCATGAAACCCGTCATCGCCATCCCGCTGGGGGACCCCGCCGGCATCGGCCCCGAGATCGCCGTCAAATCTGTCGCGAGCGAGGAGGTCTCTCACGTCGCGAACTGCCTGGTCGTCGGTGACGCCGGTATCGTCCGGCAGGCGATCGAGATCACCGGTGCCCCGCTCACGGTCAACGTCGTCGCCAGCCCCGCTGAGGCCCGATGGGAGGAGGGGATCCTGAACCTCATCGACCTCGCGAACATCGATATGGCGCGCTTCAAGATGGGCGAGGTCAGCGCCATGTGCGGCCAGGCGGCCTTCGACTACATCGAGAGGAGCATCGCGCTCGCGAACGCCCGCGAGGTCGATGCCGTCGCGACGACGCCCATCAACAAGGAGGCGCTGAAGGCGGCCGGCGTGCCCTACATCGGCCACACCGAGATCTTCGGTGCGCTCACGGGTACCTCGGACCCGCTCACGATGTTCGAGGTGCGGGGGCTCCGCGTGTTCTTCCTCTCGCGGCACGTGTCGCTCCGCCGCGCCTGCGACATGGTCACCGAGGAGCGCGTGATTGATTACGTGCACCGGTGCACGGAGGCGCTCGAGCGCCTCGGGGTCGAGAAGGGCACGATGGCGATCGCCGGCCTGAACCCGCACAGCGGCGAGCACGGGCTCTTCGGCGACGAGGAGCTCCGCGCGATCTACCCGGCCGTTGAGAAGCTGCGGGCCGAGGGGTACGACGTGGTGGGGCCGATCGGTGCCGACTCGGTGTTCCACCTGGCGCTTCAGGGGCGCTACACGAGCGTGCTCTCGCTCTACCACGACCAGGGGCACATAGCCACGAAGACGCTCGACTTCGAGCGGACCATCGCGATCACGAACGGCATGCCGATCCTGCGCACCTCGGTCGACCACGGCACGGCCATGGACATCGCCGGGAAGAACATCGCGAGCGAGGTGAGCATGGTCGAGGCGATCCTGCTCGCGGCCAAGTACGCGCCGAACTTCGCCGCGCGCTGAGTCGAGGCGCGCGGGTTCGGGCCGGCGTTCGGGCGTGAGGCCGTGCACCGGCCCGTCCTGCTACACTGCAGACCATAAGTTGTTGTCGGGGCCGGTGGCGAACCGGCCCCGTCGCCGTTGGAGGGGAGCGCCGCTGTGAGCGAGTTCGCGAGGAGCCGGAAAGAGGAGATCGTGCGCCTCGTCGCCGAGGGCAGGCGGATGCCGGTGCAGCGACTGGCGGAGCTTCTGCAGGTGAGTCCTATGACCATCCGCCGCGACCTTGCTGAGCTCGAGGAATGCGGGGCCCTCACCCGGGTGCACGGCGCGGCCGTGCTCGGGCGCGAGGAGGGCTATGAGCGCAAGGCCGTCGAGCACGTGGGGGAGAAGCGCGCGATCGCGGCGGCCGCCGCGGCGCTCGTGAAGCCGGGTAACACGGTGTTCCTGGATGCTGGGACCACGACGTTCGAGATCGCGCGGCTGCTGCTCGACGTTCCCGGGCTCACCGTCGTGACCGATGACATCAAGATCGCCTTCGTCCTCTCGCAGTGCTCCGAGGCCGAGGTGATGTGCTGCGGTGGGCGCATCCAGCCTGAGACCGGGAGCGTCGTGGGCATGTTCGCGAACCAGATGCTCGGATACATCCAGTTCGATTGCGCGTTTCTAGGTGTGGCCTCGATCAGCTCTGATTTCAGTGTTTTGACGCCTACGATGGAGAAGGTGACGCTCAAGCAGACGGTGCTGGCGAATGCCGAGCGAGGCTACCTCGTGGCAGATTCGTCGAAATTCAACCGGAAGGCGCTCATGAAAGTGAATGCGCTCTCCGCTTACACAGAGGTGATCACAACGCGGGTATTCAGCCCTGAGGAGCGACGGCGCCTTGATGCGATGGGCGTCTGCGTTCACGCTGTGCGCGAAGAATAGCGTGGGAAGGTCTCAGCGTGCCTGCGACGGAGGGGGTCGGTCTGACAGAAGTCCCCGCCGTGAACGGGTGTCCGCGCGAGAACGCGCTCTTAGGCTCCGATTCGCCCAATCAGAGATATTCAAAAGGAGCGCTCGGACCGCCCTGGAGCCAGAAGTCCCCGCCATGCACGTTCACAGCGGGGACTTCTGTCAGACCGACCCCCTGTCTGCCCCAGTGCGCCCCGGCGCCGGCCAGGCCTTATGCCGAGCGTTCGCAATCCGCCCTTTCATCGCGTAAAAATGCCGTATTACGAACGCTCGGCATCTCGACCGGCATCTCGAACGGAGTCACGTCGGCCTCTTCCGCGCCCGGCCGCGCTCTCGCACCGGTGCGCCCTGAACGTCTTGCTCTGCACTGGTATCCTTCGTGCAGAGCAATCCTGTCGATACGTCCCGGGGGCATCATGATCTTCTTCTCAGATATGGACGGCACATTCCTGACGAGCACCAAGGCGGTGAGCGATGCGAGCGCACGCGCGCTCGATGCCGCGGCGGCAGCGGGCGTGGAGTTCGTTCCCTGCACGGGCCGCTCGGCCGAGGGAATCCCCTCGGAGGTCCTCGCGCACAACACCGTGCGCCATGCCGTCTCATCCAACGGGGCCGTGGTGCTCGAGCTCGACCCGGACGAGCCGGCGAGCATCGGTCGCGCCCGCACGCTTGCGAGCTGGCCGCTCTCTCGCGAGAAGGCGCTTGCCGTCTGGGAGATCGCCCGCCGCTTCGACGTGACCTATGACATCTTCGCCGACGGCAGGTGCTACCTGCGCCGCGATCTCTTCTCCCGCCTCAGCGAGTACGTGGACGACCCGCACATCCTTGAGAGCATGACGCGCTCGCGCACGCCGGTCGATGAGGAGCCTCCCGAGACGCTCGCGCGCGTGGGCACCCTCGAGCGGATCGCGATGTACTGGAAGGACCCCGCCGAGCGCGATGCGATCACGGCGGCGCTCGCCGACATGGAGGGCATCGAGGTCACGCGCTCGTATCCGATGAACATCGAGGTCATGGAGGCGGGCGTCTCAAAGGGCGCCGCGATGACGTGGCTCTGCCGCGAGCTGGGCATGGACGCTGCCGACGCGGTGGCATTCGGGGACAACTTCAATGACATCGAGATGCTGCGCGCCGCCGGCCTCGGGGTCGCTATGGCGAACGCGGAACCCGAGGTGCGCGAGGCGGCCGACACGGTCTGCGCGAGCAACGATGAGGATGGCGTCGCCGCGGTCATGATGGAGCGGATCGCGGCCCTCAGCGCGTGAGGCCTCGCCGCCAAGCTCCCCCGCGCACTATGCCGACCGTTCGTAATACGGCATAAAGCGCAAGAAAAAGGTCGAATTACGAACGCTCGGCATCTGAACGCTCGGCACCGGCGCCCTACCGCTCGCTGATCGGGCGGTACTCCATCTCGTCCATCATCGAGTAGTACGCCGGCCGGATGATCCGCCGGGCACCGAAGAGCTCCTCCATGCGATGCGCGGCCCAGCCGGCGGTGCGGGCCACGGCGAACAGCGGCGTGAAGAGCGTCTCGGGGATGTCCAGCATCTGGTAGATGAAGCCCGTGTACAGGTCGATGTTCGCGCAGATGGGCTTCTTGATGCCCTGCACGTCGCGCATGACCTCGGGCGCCAGGCGCTCGATGCGCTCGATCAGGTGGAACTCCTCGCCCAGGCCCTTGTCCTCGGCGAGCGCCGCGGCATAGCGGCGGCACAGGCTCGCGCGCGGGTCGGAGAGCGTGTAGACGGCGTGCCCCATGCCGTAGATCAGCCCCGTGCCGTCGAAGGCCTCGCGGCGCAGGATCCTCGCGAGGTACGCGGCCACCTCGTCGTCGTCATCCCAGCGGCCCACGTGCTCGCGGATGTCCTCGTGCATGTGGACGACCTTGGCGTTCGCGCCGCCGTGGCGCGGGCCCTTGAGCGAGCCGATCGCGGCGGCGTAGGCCGAGTAGGCGTCCGTCGCCGAGCTCGAGAGCACGCGGCAGGTGAAGGTCGAGTTGTTGCCGCCGCCGTGCTCGGCGTGGAGCATGAGCATGACGTCGAGGAGCATGGCCTCCTCATGGGTGAACTCCCCGTCCTCGCCGCGCAGGATCTGCAGGATCGTCTCGGCCGTGGAGAGGCTTGTGTCGGGCGTGGACACCACGGCGCGCCGGCCCTCCTGGTGGGCCGAGGCTGCGGCGTGGGCGATCGCGGCGATGCGCGGCAGGCGCGAGAGCAGTGAGACCGCGATGTCGATCTCGTGCTCGGGGGAGGTGTCGTCGGGCTCGGCGTCGAAGGCGTAGAGCAAAAGCACGGCGCGCGCGAGCACGTTCATGATGCTCGTGGAGAGCGTGCTGCTCGGGAACTCCTCCACATACCCCTTGGACATCTGGCGGTTGGCGCCCAGGCGGTCGCAGAAGTCGGCGAGCTCGTCTTGGCGGGGGAGGGAGCCGGTGAGCAGCAGGTAGGCCACCTCCTCGTAGCCGAAGCGGTCCTCCGCCTGGGCATGGGTGATGAGGTCGGCTATGTCGTAGCCGCGAAGCGTCAGCCTCCCCTCGTCGGGGACCACGCGCCCGTCCACCTTGTCGTAGCCGTGGACGTTCGAGATGTGCGTGAGGCCGGCCACCACGCCCGACCCGTCGCTGTTGCGCAGGCCTCGCTTCACGTTGTGCGACTCGAAGTAGGCCTCGTCGAACGACTCCATCGAGGCGCCGCGGTAGAGGCGCTCGCTCTCCGGTCCGATCTGGCGGCTGGCCTCGTAGTCGACGACCAGGCGGCTGAGCGCGTCGTCGAAGCGGTACAAGATGTTCTGTGCGGTGTATGCCATGGTGACTCCCTCGTCCGGCCGTGCGGGAAGGGGCTGCGGGGGTCCTCGTCTCCCGCAGCCCGAAGCGCGCCCTTAGAGGCGGTACATGAAGTTGAAGACGTCCTCGCGCTGCATCTGCACCGCGACGCCCACCTCGTCGCCGGCCTCGGCGAGGCGCTCCTGGAGCTCGCTGAAATCGAGGCCGGACGCCGACATGTCGGCGATCATCGTCATCGTGAAGATGTCCTCGATGATGCTCTGGGTGATGTCGCGGATGTCCACGGCCGCCTCGCCCAGGATCTTCGCCACGGCGGCGACGATGCCCGCACGGTTCTTGCCGAGGACGGTGATGACGATGCGGTTGGATTCAGTGGCGGCCATGGGTCCTCCGATTGCTCTGTTGGGTCCTGTGCGGCGCATGGCGATGCACGCGGCGCCCTGCGGCGCCGGCCCCCGCATCCGGTCCGATCCCGGCGGGGTCTCAAGGCTCAGGGCATCTTCATGCGACCGCTCCATTGTACCGGTACCGCAGTGCCCGCACGATCTAAGGCGCCGTGCGTGACGCCGGTATTGCAGCGATGTCGAGGTATTGTGCGCACGGGTGCGGGGCCGCGGGGGCTGTGATAGACTAACCAACTGCCCTGAATTGCCTTGGTCGGAAACCAAGGCGCCCCTGAGTCCTGGTCGGTAACCAGGGCGCGAACGAAGAGGAGCCTTACCATGAAGCCTGGAATCCACCCCGACTACGTCGAGTGCACGGTGCGCTGCAGCTGCGGTAACACCTTCAAGACCCGCTCGACCAAGCCCGAGATCACCGTCGAGCTCTGCAACGAGTGCCACCCGTTCTACACGGGCCAGCAGAAGTTCGTCGACACCGGTGGACGCGTCCAGCGCTTCGCCGACAAGTTCGGCGGCGCCGCCCAGGCCGCCCTCGAGCGCGAGGCCGCCAAGAAGGCCGAGCGCCAGAAGGCCGCCGAGGAGGCCGCTGCCAAGAAGGCCGCCGAGCGCGAGGCGAAGGCCGCCGAGAAGGCCAAGCGCGCCGCCGAGTACGAGAAGAAGGCCGCCGCTGAGGCCGCGAAGGCCGAGGCCGAGGCTGAGACCGCCGCTGCCGAGACCGCTGAGGACGCCGCCTCCGCCGAGGAGGCCACCGAGGCCGCTGCCGAGTAACGGCGCACGCCTGAAGAGCGCACCCGAGACGCCCCGCGAGCCGCACACCGGCCGCGGGGCGTTTTTTTTTCGCCGCGAGCCCGGCTCGCCGCTGCCCGCCGGCCCCGCCGCTTGCGCAAACGCCCCTCTCGCCGCTGCCCGCCGGCCCCGCCGCTTGCGCAACGCGGCTGCTCGACCGTGGTTTCTCCGTGCGCACATACATCCTGCGCAAGGCGCCGCCCGCGAGCCGCTAGAGTGGGTTGAGTTGGGTGTCTACCGGGTAAGGAAACCACATGGGATTCGTTTCTAAACTGCTGTCCTTCGGCGCTGACAAAGATCTCAAGCGCTACCAGCGCACAGTCGAGAAGGTCAACGCCTTGGAGCCGAGGTTCGAGGAGCTCAGCGACGAGGAGCTCCTCGGCATGACCGCGCAGTTCCGCGAGCGCTTCGCCGCCGGCGAGTCCCTGGAGGACCTCCTCCCCGAGGCCTTCGCCACCGTGCGAGAGGCCTCCAAGCGCACCATCGGGCTGCGTCACTTCGACGTGCAGCTCATCGGCGCCATGGCCCTGAACGCCGGCCAGATCGCCGAGATGAAGACCGGCGAGGGCAAGACCCTCGTCTCCACGCTCGCCGGCTACCTGAACGCCATCCCCGGCAAGGGCGTCCACGTCGTCACCGTGAACGACTACCTCGCCAAGCGCGACTCCGAGTGGATGGGCCAGATCTACCGCTTCCTCGGCATGAGCGTGGGCCTGCTGCAGAACAACATGCCGCTCGACCAGAAGCGCCCCGCCTACGAGGCCGACGTCACCTACGGCACCAACTCCGAGTTCGGCTTCGACTACCTGCGCGACAACATGGTCGTCCGCGCCGAGCAGCGCATCCAGCGCGGGCACGCCTACGCCATCGTGGACGAGGTCGACTCGATCCTCATCGACGAGGCCCGCACCCCGCTCATCATCTCCGGCGCCGGGACCAAGAGCGCCGCCACCTACAAGGACTTCGCCCGCGCCGTCCGCGGGCTCGAGCGCGGCGAGGAGACCCCCTTCGACATGCTCGCCGGCGGCGCCCCCGTGGAGCCCACGGGCGATTTCGTGATGGACGAGGCCAAGCACACGATCGCCGCCACCGAGCGCGGCCTCAAGAAGATCGAGCAGCGCCTGGGTATCGAGGACATCTACGCCGACCTCTCCGGCCAGCTCGTGAACCACCTGCAGCAGGCGCTCAAGGCCCAGTACATGTTCCACCGCGACAAGCAGTACGTCGTGGCCGGCGGCGAGGTCAAGATCGTCGATGAGTTCACGGGCCGCATCATGGAGGGCCGCCGCTACTCCGAGGGCCTCCACCAGGCCATCGAGGCCAAAGAGGGCGTGCTCGTGCGCGAGGAGAACCAGACGCTCGCCACCATCACGCTGCAGAACTACTTCCGCCTCTATGAGAAGCTCTCCGGCATGACCGGTACCGCCCTCACCGAGGACGCCGAGTTCCGCGAGATCTACAAGCTCCCGGTCACGGTGATCCCGCCCAACCGCCCCGTCGCCCGCCACGACCACGAGGACCTCGTCTACCGCACCGAGGCCGCCAAGTTCGACGCCGTGGCCGCCGAGGTCGCCTCCCGCCACGAGGCGGGCCAGCCCGTGCTCGTGGGCACCGTCTCCATCGAGAGCTCCGAGCGCCTCTCCCGCCTGCTCGACAAGCGCGGCATCAAGCACCAGATCCTGAACGCCAAGCTCCACGAGCGCGAGGCGCACATCGTCGCGCAGGCCGGCCGCCTGGGCGCCGTCACCATCGCCACCAACATGGCCGGCCGCGGCACGGACATCCTGCTCGGCGGCAACCCCGACGAGCTCGCCCGCGAGCAGGTCATGGCGCACGACTTCGGCCTCGAGCCCGTGGTCGTAAGCCAGATCCTGCAGCTCGGCAACCCCGCGCGCCTGACGCCCGCGGAGCTCGCCGAGCTCGGCATCGAGGCCGACGCCGAGACCCTCGCGGCCATGGCGACCGAGCTCGGCGCCGCCGAGGAGCGCGCCCGCGCCCAGTGCAAGGCGGAGCGCGAGCAGGTCCTCGCAGCGGGCGGCCTCACGGTCATCGGCACCGAGCGCCACGAGTCCCGCCGCATCGACAACCAGCTCCGCGGCCGCGCCGGCCGTCAGGGCGACCCGGGTGAGACCCAGTTCTACCTCTCCCTCGAAGACGACCTCATGCGCCTGTTCGGCGGAGACCGCATGGAGCGCGTCTCCAACATGATGCTCAACGCCGACATGCCCGACGACATGCCGATCCAGCACAAGATCATCTCCAAGAGCGTCGAGGGCGCCCAGCGCAAGGTCGAGAGCATCAACTTCTCCATGCGCAAGAACGTGCTCGAGTACGACGACGTCATGAACAAGCAGCGCCAGGTCATCTACGCCGAGCGCAACAAGATCCTCGACGGCAAGGACCTCTCCGAGCACATCGACGAGGTCACCCGCGACACGGTGCACCGGTGCGTGGCCGAGTTCGTCCCGGCGGACTCCCGCGGAGGCGAGCGCGACCTCGAGGGCCTGCACAAGTGGATCGTCGAGCTCACGGGCCGCTCGGATGCGCCCGTGCCCGAGGACAAGGGCTACGAGGAGCTCTGCGACGAGGTGCTCGCCTATGTGGACGAGGTCTACGCCGCGAAGGCCGAGAGCGTGGGCGACGAGCTCATGCGCGAGCTCAACCGCCAGGTCATGCTCCGCGTGATCGACACCCGCTGGATGAACTACCTGCAGGAGATGGACTACCTCAAGCAGGGCATCGGGCTGCGCGGCTTCGGCCAGCGCGACCCGCTCGTCGAGTACAAGAGCGAGGCCTTCCACGCCTTCCAGCTCCTCGTGGACACCATGTACGAGGACTACCTCCGCACGATCCTGCGCATCGAGGTGCGCCAGGCGCCCAAGGCCGCGGCCGAGACCGCGGAGCCCCAGGCGCTGCGCGGGGCCTCCTTCTCGGGTCCCGAGCAGGTCGACGGCGACTCCGGCTCCTCGACGCTGCGCCGCGAGGCGGCGAGCGCCGCGAACGCCGCCGGCCGCGCGCCCCAGGGCGAGGACGGCCGGGCCGGTTCCGGCGTGCGCACCTACGTGAAGGCCGAGAGCGGCGACGCCTACGCCAACGTGGGCCGCAACGACCCCTGCCCCTGCGGCAGCGGCAAGAAGTTCAAGAACTGCCACGGGCAGGCACGCTCATGACGCAGCAACCCGACACCGGCACCCCCTCGATCACGGAGGCCGACCTCGACGCCCTCGCCGAGCGCCTGGGCGAGGTCGAGCAGTACCTCCACGTCGATGAGAAGCGCGACCGCATCGCCGAGCTCGAGCGGCGCAGCGCCGAGCCCGGCTTCTGGGACGACGCCGCCGCGGCCCGCACGGTGATGGAGGAGCTCTCCCGCTGCAAGGAGGACGTGGCGGCCGTCGAGGGCGCCCGCGCCCGCCTGGCGGACGCCCGCGCCGCCTTCGAGCTCGCCGCCGAGATGGAGGGCTCCGACGCCGACGAGTTGGCCGCCGAGGCCGCCGGCACCGTCGCCTCCCTCACGCGCTCGATCGACGACATGGAGCTCTCGAGCTGGTTCACCGGCGAGTTCGATCACGGCAGCGCGATCGTCACGATCAAGCCCGGTCAGGGCGGTCTCGAGGCCCAGGACTGGGCGTTCATGCTGTTCAAGATGTACCTCAAGTACTGCGAGCGCCGCGGCTGGAAGGTCACGGTCAACGACTGCCCGGCCGCCGAAGCCATCGGCATCGACCGCGCCACCTTCACGGTCGAGGGCAAGGACGCCTTCGGCATGCTCCGCGCCGAGGCCGGCGTGCACCGGCTCGTGCGCATCTCGCCCACCGACGCCAAGAAGCGTCGCCAGACATCGTTCGCCGGCGTTGAGGTCATCCCGGTCCTGCCCGACGACATCGAGATCGAGGTCGCGCCCGACGACATCCGCGTGGACGTCTACCATGCGAGCGGCCCGGGCGGCCAGGGCGTGAACACCACCGACTCCGCGGTGCGCATCACGCACCTGCCCACGGGCATCGTCGTCACCTGCCAAAACGAGCGCAGCCAGATCCAGAACAAGGCGGCGTGCATGCAGATCCTGAAGGCGCGCCTCTACGAGCTTGAGCTCGAGAAGCGCGAGGAGACCCTCGACGCCATCCGCGGCCCCAAGCAGGCGGCGGGCTTCGGCAACCAGATCAGGAGCTACGTGCTCTACCCGTACCAGATGGTCAAGGACCTGCGCTCCGGCGTGGAGACCGGCAACGTGGACGCGGTGCTCGACGACGGCGACCTCGACCCGTTCGTGGTGGGCTACCACCGCTGGTCCACCGGCCGCACCGAGTACGTGCCGTCGGAGGAAGACCTGAACGAAGACGCATAGCGAGGGCGCCGGTCGGCTGTGAGCGGGCACGGGCTCTCGCCCCGTCCGCCCTTGGCCGCTGCCGCGCCCGGCGCGAGTGGCGCCCCGCTTGAGGGCGCCTGACACGATAGGGGGAGACGTGCCGCGACGCAGCATCGACATCGACCGCATCATCCGGTCGCGCTTCATCCGCGACCTGCCGCTCATCATGGCCGGCTGCGCGATCGCGGCGTTCGCCACCGACGCCTTCCTGATCCCCAACGGCCTCGCCGCCGGCGGGCTCACCGGCCTGGCCACCATCACCTCCGAGCTCGCGGTCAGGAACGGCTTCATGCTCCCCGTGGGCATCCAGACGATCGTGATGAACAACTTGCTGCTCCTGCTCGTGGTGAGGGCCGGCGGCGTGCGTTACGCCGTGCAGACCGTCACCGGGTTCGTGCTCCTCGGCTTCTTCACCGACCTGTTCTCGCCCTTCGTGGTGCCGCTCGGCGGTGGGGACCTCATGCTCGCCTCGCTGTGGGGCGGCATCATCTCCGGTATCGGCTACGGGCTGGTGTTTCGGTGCGGTGCGAACACGGGCGGCTCGGACACCATCGGACAGATCATCTCGCGGCGCACCTCGCTGCCGGTGGGCAGCACCGTCATGGCCATCGACGTGGCCGTCTGCGCGGCGAGTGCGCCGGTGTTCTCGCTCGAGCAGGCGCTTTACGCCGCCATCTCCATGGTGCTCATGGGCTTCGTCGTGAACGCCGTGGTGGACGGCGGCAACCGCCAGCGCGCGGCCTTCATCATCTCCGACTCCTACCGCGACATCGAGCGCGCGATCCTCGTCGACATGGACCGCGGCTGCACCGAGCTGCTCGCCCGCGGTGCCTACACGCAAAAGGAGCGGCCCGTCCTGATGCTCATCATGAGCGTGAGCGAGGTGAGCATCGTGAAGACGATCGTCCAGGAGTACGACCCGGCAGCGATCCTCATGATCACCGACGTGAACGAGGCCATCGGCTACGGGTTCAAGCAGCTCGGGGGCTGAGTGCGACCGCCCCGTCCAGCCGCGTGAGCGCGCAGGCGCGCCGCGGCGGCGCGGACGTTTGAGATCGATTGCTGACAAGGAGGGCGCCATGCGCACCGATGATTTTGATTACAACCTGCCCGACGAGCTGATCGCCCAGGCCCCCGCCGAGCCGCGGGACAGCTGCCGCCTGCTCGTGCTCCATCGCGAGGACGGCGCCGCCGGTGCCCCGCTCGCGCACGGGGGCAGCGTGGAGCACCGGGTCTTCTCAGACATCATCGACTACCTCGAGCCGGGCGACCTGCTCGTGGCGAACCGCACGCGCGTCATGCCGGCGCGCCTCGTGGGGAGGAAGGCCGAGACCGGCGGCGTCTCCGAGACGCTCCTGCTGCGGCGCCGGGAGGACATCGACGCGATGGGCCACGTCTGGGAGTGCCTTGTGAACCCCGGGAAGCGCCTGAAGCCGGGCGCGGTGGTGGAGTACCGCGCGGGCGGCCTGCATGCGCCCGCGAGCGCACCGGTGGTGCTCACCGGCGAGATCGTCGACTTCGTGCCCGAGAGCAAGGGCGGGCGCCTCGTGCGTTTCGAACCGGTGGGGGAGGGCGCCGACGGGGAGCCGCTCACGCTCGACGCCGCGATCCATGCGGCGGGGCACGTGCCGTTGCCGCCCTATATCACCGAGTACGAGGGCGACCCCGAGAAGTACCAGACCGTCTACGCCATGCGTGAGGAGCACTCCGCCGCCGCGCCGACGGCGGGCCTGCACTTCACGCCCGAGCTCATCGAACGGATCCGCGCGAAAGGCGTGGGTTGGGCGACCGTCGAGCTCGAGGTGGGTATCGACACCTTCCGCCTCGTGGAGGAGGACGACCCCACCGAGCACGTCATGCACACCGAGCGCTACCATGTGCCGGCCGAGGTGGTCGACGCCGTGCATGCCGCGAAGGCAGCCGGGCGCCGGGTGATCGCGGTGGGGACGACGGCGGTGCGCTCGCTCGAGAGCGCCTTCGACGCGGAGGCGCCGGTGGCCGAGGTGCCCGTGGTGGCGCGCGGGTTCGAGGGGCGCGCGGACGGCGCGGACGTGCGCGGCCGCGGCGACATCGTGGTGCGCGAGGATGCGACGACCCAGCTCTACCTCATGCCGGGGTCGACCTACCACGTGGTGGACGCCCTGATCACGAACTACCACGTGCCGCGCTCGACCCTCATGATGCTCGTCTCGGCGCTCGCCGGCCGCGAGAAGATCATGGATGCCTACGAGGAGGCCGTGCGCGAGCGCTACCGCTTCCTGAGCTTCGGCGACGCGATGCTGATCGAGTAGCCTCGGGCTCCCGTACGGCGGGTCGGGACCGCATCCTTCGGGCGCGGCTTCGCGAACGCCCTGCGGATGCGGTCCCGACCCGCCTGCGGCCATCGGCTACGGGTCGATGGGGGGGCTGTCGCCGTCGCTGCTGCCGCTGGCCGCGGTCGCTGCCGCTGCCGCGTTGGTATCCCGTTTTCTCACGGTTTTGCGGACGGGTCGCTCTGTTTTCGTGAGAAAACGGGATGCGAGGTTAACAAAATGCCCCGGGCAGCGCCCAGGGCACCATTTTCCCCTTGGTTATGTTGGCGGCCGCCCCATCCGTCACCCCAGGTCGGCGGGGCGTGCCCGCAGGGTGTTTGCGAAGCCACACCCGAAGGGCGCGCTCGGCCGGCCGATGGGATCGGCCGCAGCGCACCCGGCCGCGGCGGTGCCGTTACGGCCGCGAGAACACCATCCACAGCACCACGATGAGCACGACGACGGCCACCGCGCCCGCGATCGCCCCGATGAAGCGCACGCGCGAGCCCCTCGTGCTCTCGCGCACGGTGCGCTCGGTGTCGGCGAGCGCCTCGACCTCGGCCTGCTTCTGGGCGCGCAGCCCCTCGTCGGCAGAGAGCCGGCGCTCGAGCTCCTCGATGAGCTCCGGGTGGTCGTGGATGTCGGTCGCCTCGGCGATCGCGGCCTCGGCCTCGCTCGCCGTTTCCCGCGCGTCCTCGGCGGCCTGGACCTGCTCGCGCCGCCGCTTCTCCTGGGAGGCGATGTGCTCCCGCAGGTCGCGCTGGCGGCCCTGGGCGTCGAGCTTGGCGCGGTCGAGCTCGTCGCGGGCGGCGTCGGCCTCCTCGGTGATGGCACGGAAGGCCGTCTTCGCCGCGTCGATAGGCTTCTCCGCCTCGACGACGAGGGCGCGGGCCGTGGTGAGCGTCTGCTCGACCTCGCCGGTCACACGCGGCAGGTCGGCCTCGGCGGTGCGCAGCCCCTCGCGGGCGTCGGAGATCTCCTGCTCGAGCTCGGAGAGGCGCACGGAGTAGGCGGCCGAGTTGGCGGAGGGGTTCCGCTGGATCTCGGTGAACTCGCCGCGCAGGGTCTGCAGGCGCTCCTCAGCGGTCTTGATGGCGGCCTCGGCGGCCCTGATCCCGGTCTCGCGCTCGGACTCGGCGCGTTCGAGGTTGCGGCGGGCGTCGTCCAGGCGGCGCTGCAGGCGGGAGCCGGACTCCCGGGCGCTCGCCTCCTTGGCCTCGGCCGCCTCGACGGCCGCCTTGAGCCGGCGCTCGGTCTGGGTGTCGGCGTCCTTCATCTGCTGCAGTTCGTCTTTGAGGCCGCTGATCTCGTCCGCGAGCTCCTTCGCCGTCGCGTCCGCCTTCACGGCGTCCTCGTTAGCGGTCTGCTTCCGGGCGGTCTCGGTGGCGATGATCTCATCGAAGCGGGCCGTGATGTCGCGACGGTGCTCGAGCTCCGCGGTGCGCTCGGACATGGCCTCCTCGAGCTCGGAGAGCTCGGACCGGGCGGTCTCGTGCGCCTTCTTCGCGGCGCTCACCTGCCGCACCGCATGGGCTCCCTGGGAGAAGAAGGAGCGCACAGCGGCCACGGCCCCCTCCTCGCCCGCGTCGGCGGCCGGGTCCTCTTGGGGCTCATCCTCCTCGACGCGGGGAAACACACCCGTGCCGTCGATGACCTCGAAGCCCTTCGGCAGCGGCTCGGGGTCGTCCCCCATGTTCTCGTACTCCTCGCGGGTGAGAAAGGTGGGGGTGAGCGGCGAGGGCGCGTCGGGCGAGGACGTCCCCGGGGTGGTTTTATTCGTATCGTCCATGGCGTGCTCCCATCAGCAAGCGCAGCGGCCTTCATATGCGTCCCTATGATATATGCCCCATCGAGCGACGTTGTGTCTGAGCGATGGTCTTCCCGGCCGTCCGCGCCCGCAGGCGCCGACCTGGGCGACGCCCTCATGTACCGTCTGTCCGCCGCGAACTGCTCCCGCGAGAGCGCGGCCAAGCTCAGCCTCATCGACGCGCTTCCCTACAAGGGCGACCATGCGATCGTCGAGGACGGCAGGGGCTCCTACGTCGACCGCGGGTCGAAGTTCGTCACGGGGCTCACGAAGAGCCTCGAGTCGGTCAACCCGGCCGAGGTCAACGACCTGTTCTCCTTCTTCTACCAGATGACGCCGCAGGGCGCCGACCCCTCCTCCATGCGCGACGGCTCTTGGGTCACCGCCGGCAAGGTCACGGACTTCTCCGCGGTCACGTCGGTGAAGGCCGTACTCAAGGACGGCAAGTCCATCGCGGGCAACGCCACCGTGACCAACCTCCATACGCCGAAGCCGGATGCGGTCAAGAAGGCCGGCAAGGGGAGCCGCCGTCTTCCGTGGACGGGGGACGCGGCAGGCGCTGCCCTCGTGGCCGCGGTCGGCGCCCTAGGGCTCATCGCCCTTGCAGGCGGCGTGCGCCGCCGTCGTCAGAACGGCTAACGGCTGGGCGGAATGCTCGCCGCAAGGGGCTCCGGAGCGATCCGGGGCCCCTTTTTTTCGTTTGGTTTGCGCTTCGTGGACAAAAATGACGTTAGTCGGTAATTCAGTTCCATGACAGGACAACTATTTATATGTAATGAGCGGCATAGCGGGCTGCCGGGAGGGCTGGATGCCTTCAACCGGACAGATTTGCATAGCTATAAATGTCTATAGCTGTCGATGAAATACCGACTAGCGTCATTTTTGTCCAGACTCGCGCCCCGTTATGGAAAACGGCCCCTTTCGGGGCCGTTTTCAACCTGCGCAGCACGCGGCTGAGCACATATTCTGATGCCCGCTACGCGATTCGAGCCTCCAGCCAGGAGAGCACGTCGTCCATGACCCGTTCGCCCTCGACCTCGTTCAAGATCTCGTGCCGCATCCCGGGGTAGATGGTGCACGAGACGTCTGCCGCGCCCGACCGCCTAGCGCGGTCGGCGGCCGTCCGGACGCCGTCCCCGTAAGAGCCGATGGGGTCGTCGCTGCCGGCGATGAACAGAAGAGGAAGATCGTTCGGAATCGACTCGAAGGTCGAGCGCGCGCACGCCTCGTGCGCCACCGAGAAGAGCGTGGCGAATCCCCCTGCCGAGAACTGCGCCCCGCAGTCCGTATCCGCGAGGTAGGCGTCGACGTTCGCCTCGTTGGCCGAAAGCCAGTCCACCTCGGTGCGGGGATGGTCGATCCGTGCATTGCTGTTGCCGAGGGCGAGCTTTTGCAGCAGGGCGCTGTGCCGGTCCTCGCCGCCGACGGCTGCGATCGCACGGGCCGCGATGCGGCCCGTGCCGGTGAGCGCTCCGGGGATCTGACCGGTCCCGCAGATGACGGCGCCTGCGAGCCCCTCACCGGCTCGACCGATCTCGCAACGGGTGACGAAGCTGCCCATGGAGTGCCCGAAGATCACGTGGGGGAGGCCGGGGAAGCGCTCGTTTGCGAGATCACGGACCCGGTGCACGTCGCTGACGAGGATGTCCGCGCCGTCGCGCGCCGGTATCATGCCGTGGCGCTCGCGCGGGGAGGTCTTGCCGTGGCCGACATGGTCATGGCCGATGACGGCGAACCCAGCCTCGGCGAGGCGCCGTGCGAGGGGGTCGTAGCGTGCGATGTGCTCGGACATCCCGTGCACGAGCTGCACGATGCCGCGCGGGGACGCTGATGCGGGCTCCCACAGCCGTCCGTGCACCTGCGAGGTGTCGTCGGACGAGGGCAGAGAGAACGTCTCTTCGAGGACGGCGGGTGCGGGGCCGGTCTCGGTCATGGTGGATCTCGCTTTCTGGCGGGCGGTCGTGAGGGGCTGGCGTCGGCTGCGGGAGGGGAGGGGTCAGGAGCGCGCCTCCATCTTGGTGCGGCATTTGGGGCAGGTGACGATCATCTTGCCCTTGCCTTTGGGCACGGCGAGCGTGGCCCCGCAGGTGGGGCATTTCATGAAGGACTTCGTTTTGCGGTCTCGCCACATGGTGCGCGCGGTGCGGGCCTGGCGCTTGAAGTCGGTCTTGCTGCGGGCCCCGCTGCCAGCTGAGGCGCTTTTGGCCACGAGCGGCCCGATCACGGGGATGCGCGCCGCGAACCGGTGGAAGGCCTCGTTCTCACGGACGCGGGCTGTCTGGTTTTTCGAGAACGCCCGGGCGAGCGCGACGACGGCGAGCGCGAGGCCGATCCACAGCAGGGCGCTGAGCTGGAAGAGGTTGCCCGCAAGGGCGAGGATCATCCCGGTGATGCCGAGCGTGGTGGTGAGGTCATCGGCCCCGTAGCGGTCTTTCATGAACTCGTTCATCGATGTCTCCAATCGTGTGACGAATGACCCCGTTATACCCGAACCCGGCCGCATCCGGCGCAGGCGCGCGCAGATACGGCCGGGTTCACAGGGCGGGCGCAAAGGCACCCTGGGCGCTGGCGCCCGGTTATCGCGCCAGCTTGTCGATCACGCGCTCGATCTCGGCGAGCTTCTCGGCTTTCTCATCTTCGGAACCCATCTCCGCCGCCTGGCGCACGCAGCCCTCGATATGGGCTTTGAGCACGTCGGCGTTGATGCGGGCGAGCATCGACTCAGTTGCCATGAGCTGGGTGGAGATGTCGATGCAGTAGCGGTCGTCCTCCACCATGCGCATGATCCCGTCGATCTGCCCGCGGGCGGTCTTGAGCAGACGCAGGGTCTTGTCGTGGTCTGCCATCATGGCGCATCCCTCCCCAGGTTCAAGCGGTCCGGCGTCTCAGCTCACGCGGCCGTGACGGAGAGCGCGCGGAAGTCACCGGCGCTCTCGACGGCGGCCTTGAGCGCGTCCTCGGAGATGTTCCCGTCGGCCTCGACCTCGACGGTCTGGGCCTCGTGGTCGGAGTCGGCGCCGGTCACGCCGGCCACCTTCAGGAGGGCGGACTCGACGGACGCGTCGCAGTGGCCGCAGTGCAGGCCCTCGGTCTCGATGATGTATTTCATAGCTCGATCCTTTCTCGGTGCGCGGCCTGGGCGCGGGGGATATATCGCAAGACGGGCCGCGCGGGGAGCGCGCCCGGTGGTGCCATCTTAGCGCGCCGCACGCGGTTTGAAGCCGCGCAGGCGCAGGGCGTTCGCCACCACGCAGATGCTCGACAGGCTCATAGCAGCGGCACCGAACATCGGGTTCAGCTGCCAGCCGGTGAAGGGGAAGAACACGCCCGCAGCCAGCGGGATGCCGATCGCGTTGTAGATCAGCGCCCAGAACAGGTCCTGCTTGATGTTGCGGATCACCGCGCCGGAGAGCTCGATGGCGCGGGCGACGTCGGCGAGGTCGCTCCTCATGAGGATCACGTCGGCGCCCTCCTTGGCGATGTCGGCGCCGGTGCCGATCGCCAGGCCCACGTCGGCGCGGGCGAGCGCGGGCGAGTCGTTCACGCCGTCGCCCACCATGGCGACCTTCTGCCCGGCGTCCTGGAGCTCACGCACGTGGCGCTCCTTGTCGGCGGGCATGACGTCGGCGATCACGTACGCGGGCGCGAGGCCCACCTCGCGGGCGATGGCCTCAGCGGTGGTGCGGTTGTCGCCGGTGAGCATCCGCACCTCGACGCCGAGTCCGCGCAGGGCGCCGATGGCGGCCGCGCTCGTGGGCTTCACCTCGTCGGCGGCAGCGATCGTGCCCACATGCGCGCCGTTCTTGGCGAAGAACAGCGGCGTCTTCCCCTCATGGGCGAAGGACTCGCGCAGCTCGGCGTCGATGTCGATGCCGAGCTCGGCCATGAGGGCCGCGTTGCCGGCGGCGATCTCGTTGGCACCCTCGCGAGCGGCCACGCCGCGGCCCGGGATGGCGCGGAAGTCCTCCACCGGGCGGGCGATGATGTCGCGCTCGTCGGCGTAGGCCATGATCGCCTCAGCGAGCGGATGCTCGCTGCTCCGCTCGAGCGCGGCGGCGAGCTTCACCAGGGCTTTCTCGCTGATCGTCGCGGAGCCGTCGGGCCGCGTGGCGGGGATGACGTCGGTCACGCGCGGCGCGCCGGCGGTCACGGTGCCCGTCTTGTCGAGGATGACGGTGCCCACCCCGCGAAGCGTCTCGAGCGCCTCGGCGCTCTTGAAGAGGATCCCCATCTCAGCGCCCTTGCCGGTGCCCGCCATGATCGCCACGGGCGTGGCGAGACCGAGGGCGCAAGGGCAGCTGATCACGAGCACGGCCACGGCCGCCGTGAGCGCCTCGTTGGCGTTGCCGGTGATCGCGAGCCAGGCGACGAAGGTGACGATCGCGATGCCGATCACGATGGGAACGAAGACGGCGGCCACCTGGTCGGCGAGGCGGGAGATCGGCGCCTTCGTGGCGTTCGCGTCCTCCACGAGCTGGATGATCTTCGCGAGGTTCGTGTCGGCGCCCACGCGGGTGGCGCGGAAGGTGAAGGTGCCCGCGCGGTTGACCGTCGCGGCCGAGACGGTGTCGCCGGCCTTCTTCTCCACCGGGATGCTCTCGCCGGTGAGCGCCGACTCATCGACCGCGGAGAGGCCGTCGAGCACGACGCCGTCGACGGGGACGGATTCGCCGGGACGCACGCGGACGACCTGGCCGAGCTGGATCGAGTCGGCGGGAACGACGGTCTCGCTGCCGTCCTCGGCCACGAGGGTCGCCTCCTTCGGGGCGAGGTCGATCAGCTGCTCGATGGCGCCGCCGGTCTTGGACTTGCTGCGGGTCTCGAGGTACTTGCCCACGGTCACGAGCGCGAGGATCGTGCCAGCGGCCTCGAGGTAGAGGTTGTCCATCGCCGTCATCGAGGCCTCGTGGACGGCGCCGACGGCCAGCTGGTCGGCCATGGCGTACATGGCGTAGACGGACCACGCGATGCTCGCCGCCGCGCCGATCGCCACGAGGGCGTCCATGTTGGGTGCGCCGTAGATGAGCGACTTGAAGCCGTTGATGAAGTAGGCGCGGTTGGCGAAGGCGATGGGGATGGTGAGCAGAAGCATCGTGAGCGCGAGCGTCATGCTGTGGGCGTGGTCGGTGAGGACGGCGGGAAGCGGCCAGCCGAGCATATGGCCCATGCCGAGGTAGAAGAGGGGGATCTCGAAGATGAGCGAGACGATGAGGCGGCTTCTCATGGACGCCGCCGCGGCCTCGAGCTTCTTGGTGGGGGAGTCGAGGCGGGCAGGCGCGGTGCCGTGCTCGGTGCCGGCGCCCTCGCCGGCGGCGTCGGGCAGCGAGACGCCGTAGCCCGCGCGGTCGACGGCGGTCACGATGTCGTCGGGCGAGACGCGCGACTCGTCGTAGTCGACTGCCATGGAACCGGAGAGCAGGTTGACGGCGACTTCGGAGACGCCGTCGAGGCGGCGGACGGCGCGGTCGACGTGCGCCTGGCAGGAGGCGCAGGTCATGCCCGTGACGTCGAATTTCTCATGAGCCATGATGCTCCCTTTCTCTTGTTCACGGTAGAGATGATACCCCCACCCCCAGGGGGTATTCAAGCGAGGGAGAGAAAGAGGAGGAGGGGATTGAGTGCCGGGGCGCGGATTGGCGGCGCCTGGCTGCGACCGGGTGGCAGCCGGGCCATGCCGTCCGTGCGCGGGGGCAAGGGCTCCTCCGAGCCCTTGCTGTCACGGGGCCCTCCGCAAGCCGTCGGCTCGTCGAGTTCCTGCTGCCACGGGCCCTTCCGCTCCCACTCTGGCGGCCGATTGGAGCCCGTGCCCCTGCAACCGTCGCCGTTTCAACTCGATATCGCGTTTTCGAACGTTTTGGGCGCGGAATCGACCTTATTTCGTCCGAAAACGCGATATCGAGCTTCCGAGCGCTGGCGGGCTTCACAGCACGGCCGGCGTTGACCGCCGCGCCGGCCGCCGCCCGCGACCGCCGCCGATGCGCGACCGGCTCAGGCCGCCGTGCTCGCCTGGCCCAGATGCCCGGTTCGGTCCGGCTCTCGCCCGGAGCCGCCCCGCCTACCGCAGGGCGGCCACGGTGGTGCCGCCGCCGAGCACGACGTCGCCCGCGTAGACGACGACGGCCTGGCCGGGGGCGATCGCGCGCTGGGGCTCGGCGAACGTCACGCGCACGCGCTCCTCCCTGCGGAAATCCACGCTGCCTGCATCTTCCCAGCTCAAACGTGCCATCTGGGGTTTTTGGCGGTAGCGGATCCGCGCACTCACGACAACGCCTTCGCCGCGGCGGCGGGCGTCCTCGTCGAGGAGCTCCCGTATCGCGCCCGCGGGCGCGCTCCAGATCCAGTCGTCGGCGACGAGCCCCTCAGCCATGAGGTCGGCCTCCTCGCCGAGCGTCACCGTGTTCGCGTCCACATCCACGCCCGTGACGTACATGGGGTGCAGCATCGCCACGCCGAGCCCCCGCCGCTGTCCGACGGTGTAGCGCAGCGCCCCCTCGTGGCGGCCGAGCACGCGGCCGGCGCCGTCCACGATGTCGCCCTCGGGAAGCAGCTGCCCGCGGCGCTGCTCGATAAACCCGGCGAAGTCGCCGTCGGGCACGAAGCAGATGCCCTGGCTGTCGCGCTTCTCGGCGTTGACGAGGCCCTCCTCGGCGGCGATGCGGCGCACGTCGCGCTCCTTCACAAGCCCGCCGAGCGGCAGCAGCGTGTGGGCGAGGTGGTCCTGGGTGAGCGCGTAGAGCACGTAGCTCTGGTCCTTTGCGGGATCGACGCCGACGGCGAGGGCGAGGGCCCCGTCCGGCCCGGCGTCCGACCTGAGGCGGCGCAGGAGGTCACCGGCTGCCCCGCCCGCCTCGGCGGCCCGCGCATCGAGCGGGGCGATCCGCGCGTAATGCCCGGTCGCCACGTAGTCGAACCCGTGCTTGAGCGCGTAGTCGAGCAGGGAGCCGAACTTCAGGTAGCGGTTGCAGTCGATGCAGGGGTTCGGGGTCCGCCCGTCCTCGTAGGTGCTGACGAACTTGTCGATGACGGTGCGTTCGAAGATCTCTCGCATGTCGAGCACCTGGAAGGGAATGCCGAGCCGGTCGCAGACGGCCTCGGCGTCGGCGATGTCGGCCAGCGAGCAGCAGCTGCGCGCACCCGCGTCGTCGAAGGAGCGCGAGCAGGTGAGGCGCATCGTGGCGCCCGAGCACTCGTATCCCTGCTGATTCAGCAGGTGGGCCGTCACGCTCGAATCGACCCCGCCGCTCATCGCCACCAGCACCCGGCCCTTGGAAGCCACGTCGCACCCCTTTCAGTGAAAGCAGCGCAATTCTAGAAGATGCCGGCCCGCGCCTCAACTCGGTGCCGGCGGTCGGGGCCAGTAAGGAGGGCGGGCGCGCCATCTTCATCGGGGAAAAAGTGCGCCGCCGGAGGGGCCCGGCGGCGCTTTGCGAAGGTGCGTCCCGGCGCTATCAAGGGCGTCGGGACGGCTTGTCCGGCGTTACTCGGCGAACAGCGGCGTCGACAGGTAGCGCTCGCCGGTGTCGGCCAGGAGCGCGACGATGGTCTTGCCCTCGTTCTCCGGGCGCTTGGCGAGCTCGATGGCGGCCCAGACGGCGGCGCCGGAGGAGATGCCCACGAGCACGCCCTCCTTGTGGCCCACGAGGCGGCCGGTGGCGAAGGCGTCGTCGTTCTCGACGGTCAGGATCTCGTCGTAAACCTCGGTGTCGAGCACCTCGGGCACGAAGCCGGCGCCGATGCCCTGGATCTTGTGCGGGCCGGCGTGCCCGGCGGACAAGACGGGCGACGCGGCGGGCTCCACGGCCACGACCTTGACGTCGGCGTTTCGCTGCTTGAGGTAGTGGCCCACGCCGGTGATGGTGCCGCCCGTGCCGATGCCGGCCACGAAGACGTCGACCTCGCCGTCGGTGTCCTCCCAGATCTCAGGGCCGGTGGTCTGCTCGTGCGCGGCGGGGTTCGCCGCGTTGTCGAACTGACCGGGGATGAAGCTCTTCTCGATGCTCTCGGCGAGCTCCTTCGCTTTGGCGATGGCGCCCTTCATGCCCTCGGCGCCCGGCGTGAGCACGAGCTCGGCGCCGTAGGCCTGCATGAGCTGGCGACGCTCGACGCTCATGGTCTCAGGCATGGTGATGATCACGCGGTAGCCGCGGGCGGTCGCCACGCTGGACAGGCCCACGCCGGTGTTGCCGCTCGTGGGCTCGATGATGGTGTAGCCGTCGTTCGGGCGGATCGTTCCGGCGGCCTCGGCGTCGTCGAGCATGGCCTTGGCGATGCGGTCCTTCACGGACCCGGCGGGGTTGAAGTACTCGAGCTTGACGAGGACGCGGGCCTTCAGGCCCTGCTCCTGCTCGATATGGGAGAGCTCCAGCAGGGGGGTGCGGCCGATCAGCTGGTCAATGGACGTGTAAACCTTGCTCATGATTGCCTCCGTAGGACGTTTCGGCGATAGCCGTTTCAGGTGAATGTTAATTCATACTAACCTAAAGGGTAATAGGAGTTAACTAGGGACAGTACATCACCGAAATCATAGTCTGTCAATATGATTTTAGAAATGTGTCGGAACGGAGAAGCGGCCTGGGCGGCCGCCTTGTGCAGGCGAGCGGCAGCGCGCATCGCCGCCCGGCTTTCGGGGTAAATAACCCTGAACTCTGATAGGATATTGGAAAATCAAACGGAAGGAGGGGCCATGCTGGTCTCCACCAAAGGGCGCTACGCGCTGCGCGTCATGATCGATCTCGCGGAGCATCAGGCCTCCGGCCGCATCCCCCTGAAGGAGATCGCGCGCCGCCAAGACGTCTCGGAGAAGTACCTCGAGAACATCCTCTCCACGCTCGTGCGCAACGGCCTGCTGTCGGGCATGCGCGGCAAGGGCGGGGGGTACTGCCTCACGAAGTCGCCCGATCAGTTCACCGTGGGTCAGGTGCTGCGCCTCACCGAGGGGACGCTCGCCCCGGTGTCGTGCCTGGAGGGCGACGGCGACGGCTGCAGTCGCGCGGCGGAGTGCCCCACCATCGAGATGTGGCGGGAGCTCGATCGCATGATCAGCGGCTATCTCGACGGCATCACGATCGCCGACCTCGTGGCGAGCCCGCGCGGCTACGACTACGTGATCTAGCGGCTCGGGCGCCTCGGCGGCCACGGGTCTCCCATCCCGGCAACGCGACGGGCCCCGGCGATGGGTGCCGGGGCCCGTCTCATGCGGGGCGTCTCGCCGCCGCCCTCAGGCCTGGCGGTAGGTGGACAGGAAGTCGGCGATGTCCTCCATGCACTCGGTCAGCACGCGGCGCCGGGGCAGGTAGACCACGCGGAAGTGGTCGGGCTTGTGCCAGTTGAAGCCCTTGCCGGGCACGAGCAGCACGTGCTTGTCGTGGAGCAGGTCGAGGGCGAACTGCTCGTCGTCGGTGATGTTGAACTTCTTCACATCGATTTTCGGGAAGATGTAGAACGCCGCCTTGGGCTTCACGGCGGTGATGCCCGGGATCTGGTTCAGCGCCTCGTAGACGAGTTCGCGCTGGTCGAAGACGCGCCCTCCCGGCACGAGGTAGCCGTTCACGCTCTGATGGCCGCCGAGCGCGGTCTGCACGATCGACTGCGCCGGGACGTTGGAGCACAGGCGCATGTTGGAGAGCATGTTGATGCCCTCGATGAGGTCGCGCGCGCAGCGCTTGTTGCCCGACATGATCATCCACCCGATGCGGTAGCCGGCGATCATATGGCTTTTCGAGAGGCCGGAGAACGTGATGCAGAACAGGTCGGGGGCGAGGCTCGCGATGGGCGTGTGCGTGTAGCCGTCCATGATGAGGCGGTCGTAGATCTCGTCGGAGAGGATCATGAGCTGGTGCTGGCGGGCGATCTCGACGATCTCCTCGAGGATCTCACGCGAGTAGACGGCGCCCGTGGGGTTGTTGGGGTTGATGATGACGATGGCCTTGGTGCGCGGCGTGATCTTCTTGCGGATGTCGTCGATATCGGGGTTCCACTCGGCCTCCTCGTCGCAGAGGTAGTGCACGGGCACGCCGCCGGCGAGCGTGGCGCAGGCCGTCCACAGCGGGTAGTCGGGGCTCGGGATCAAGATCTCGTCGCCGGTCTCGATGATGGCCTGCATGCACAGGTTGATGAGCTCGGAGACGCCGTTGCCGGTGTAGATGTCGTCGAGTCCGACGTTGGGCAGGTGGTTGAGCTGGGCGTACTGCATGATGGCCTTGCGGGCCGAGAAGAGGCCGCGCGAATCGGAGTACCCCTCGCAATCCGGGAGCTGCTGGCGCATGTCCTGGACGACCTCGTCGGGCGTGCGGAACCCGAAGGGCGCGGGGTTGCCGATGTTGAGCTTGAGGACGCGCACGCCCTCGGATTCCATGCGGGCGGCCTCGTCCACCACCGGGCCGCGGACATCGTAGAGGACGTTGTCGAGCTTGGACGATTTCTTGAACTGGCGCATGTGGGGGCTTTTCGGGACGGGGTTGCCGGACGGTGCGGGTTTGGGCGCGGGCGCGGCCGGGGTCGCGGGCGAGGCGGTGCCGGCGGCGGGCGCGTCGCCCTCGGCGAGCCAGGAGGCGCTCACGCCGAGCAGCGACGACAGCGTCTCCATCGCATCCTCCCGCGGGAGCGTCTTTCCGCTCACATACTGGCTGAGCTGGCTCTTCCCGAGTTTTTTGCCCTGCGCGGCGGCAGCGTTCACAAGGTCGACCTGCTTGAAGCCCCGGTCGTCCATGACGTTGCGCAGTCTCTTCGCGAAGCTGTTGAGACCCATGCTGACCTCCTTAAGTTCAACATGTTGTTCAAAGTTCAAGATGAAGAGATGCTATCACGCCCGCAATTGAACTATCGTTGAACTTCTGGGAATCGCGGTTGTGTGGGCGCCGTGAATTTCCCCGGACTGGAAATAGTCGGTATGGAAGGGGTGCCGGGGGAGATACAGTTATCAGCCGGCCGGGAGGCCCCGGGAGGGGTCGATACGAATGACATGGATGATCACAGTAGGAAATTCCCGGTGATGAGGCGCGGAAGCGCCGGTGAAGGTGCCGTGCCCGGCACAGAAGGAGGACGACATGTCCGAGGATATCGAGAACGTGAACGTGTCCGAGAACGAGGCCGCGGAGGTGGAGACCTCGCCGGTGGCCGAGGTGGCCGAGGCGGAGCCCGAGTCCGAGGCCCCGGTGGCCGAGGAGACCGAGGGCGGCGAGGCCGTGGAGGCCGTCGACGCCGAGGCTGATTCCGATGAGGAGGAGGCCGAGGTTCCCCAGAAGAACCTGAACGAAGATCTCATCAACAAAACCAAGCGCACCGAGAACCTCCTGTTCCGCCGCCGCGTCGCCCTCGAGCGCGCCGCCGAGGACCAGGCGAGCAAGGTGAACGAGCTCATCCGCGCCATCAAGCTGCTTGAGCTCAAGCCCAAGATGGAGCAGAAGGAGATGTCCGACCTTCTGGGTGTGCGCCTGCGCGAGCTCGACGCCCTTCTGGCCGACGCCGAGAAGGCCGACCTCGTGGGCCGCATCGAGAACGAGGAGAACGACATGCGCAAGGTCGTCGTCTTCGCGAGCGAGGACGCCCTCGACCACGTGAGCGACATCGTCAAGAAGGACGAGCCGCTCGTGCCCGGTCTTGCCAACGAGGAGATCGAGGCGCTGTTCGCGCAGCTCGACAAGGTCATCGATCCGCTCGTGGCCATGGGCCTCGATGACGAGCGCGGCGGCCGTGACGACCGCGGCGGTCGCGGTAGACGCGTTGGCGACCGGCGGGACAACGATCGCAGCCACGGCAAGTTCGGCGCCCCGCGCATGGGCTTCGGCGGCTCTCGCGGCGGGCACTCCGACCGCGGCGGCTTCGGCGGACGCGGCGGCGACCGCGGGGGCCGTGGCGGCTTCGGCGGGGACCGCGGCGGGCGCGGCGGCTTCGGCGGGGACCGCGGCGGGCGCGGCGGCTACGGGGACCGCGATCGCGGTGGCAACCGCGGCGGCTTCGGCGGCGACCGCGGGGGCCGTGGCGGCTTCGGCGGCGGCCGTGACGACCGCGGCTCGCGCGGCGGCTACGGTGACCGCGGTGGCAACCGCGGCGGCTTCGGTGGCGGGCGCAACCGCTACTAAGGGTTTGCTCGCATACGCTGCCTCTTGACGGCTTCGGGCCCCGGCGCACGGCGTCGGGGTCCTTTTTCATGGCGGTCGGGCTCGGCGCGGCCACGCCCGTCGTCCCCCAAGCGCTCCCGTTCATCGACCGTTTCCTCACGAAAAACAGCTGCGCGCCCCTCGATTCCGTGAGAAAACGGTCATTGAACGGGGGCGCTGGCTTCCGGCATCGGCCGTCCGGTTCAGACGACATCCTCGACGCCCACCGCAGCCCGCACTTCCGCCCGGCACCTCACGCGCCCGGTCCCGCTATGCGCCCGCGCCCGGCACCGTCACACGTCCGGCCTCGTCTCCTGACCGGCACCCACGCGCTCTCCACCCGTCTCCTCCTTGCGTTTCCCAGCGCCTCACCTATACTGTTGTCACGCCCGCTCCCGTCGCCAGGAGCCGATGCGAGGGCGTCCCGCCGTCCGGAAGGAATGCGAGCACATGCGTCTCTAACCCCTCAATCCGATCATCCGCGTGGCCAGGCATCGCCCGGCCCGCTGCACACGGGCGTCGATTCCCGACGCCCTGATCACGAGGAGGTTCGCGCATGCAGCTCATGCTGTCAGACGTCGCCTACACCTATCCCGGGGCGACCGATCCCATACTCAACGACCTGACCCTCACGTTCCCGGACGGCTGGACCGGTGTGCTCGGTGACAACGGGTGCGGCAAGACCACGCTCGCGCGCATCGTCGCAGGCGAGATCGCGCCTGACGTAGGCTCGGTGACCCAAGGGCTCGTCTGCGCCCTCTGCGAGCAGGGAACCGAGAATCCGCCGCCCTCCCTTCCCGACTTCGCCATCGCCTGGGACCGCGAGGCCCGCGCGCTCAAGGGCGCGCTCGGCATCGGGGACGACATGGCCTGGCGCTATGGCGAGCTGTCGAGCGGGGAGCAGAAGAAGCTGCAGGTGGTTTGCGCACTCTGGACGCGCCCGGACGTGCTCGTCCTCGATGAGCCGACGAACCATCTCGACACCCGCACGCGTGCCGAGCTTCTGAGCGCTCTCAAATCGTTTGGCGGCATCGGCATCCTGATCTCACACGACCGCGACCTGCTCGATGCGCTCGTCCGGCGCTGCGTCTCGTTTGAGGACGGGTGCGTCCGCGTGCGCTCGGGCGGCTACACGCGGGCAAGTGACGCGGCTGCCGGCGAGCGGGCCGCGGCCGCTGCCGAGCGCAGTCGGGCGAAGTCCGAGCTCGCGCGCCTTTCCGCCGAGCAGGACCGCCGCGCCCACGAGGCGGCGCGCGCCGACGCCCGTCGCTCGAAGCGCCGGATCGATCCGGCGGATCACAGTGCGATCGCACGGATCAACCTCGCGATCTACACGGGGCAGGACGGCGCACGCGGCAGGCTCTCGGCGCAGATGGGCGCCCGGGTGACGGCCGCAGAGGAGCGCTTGGCCGCCGCACGGGTCTCAAAGCGCTACGACGGCGATCTCTGGCTCACCGCGCGCCCGGCGCGGCGTCCGGTGGTGGCGCATCTCGCGGAGGGGGAGATCCCTTGCGGCGAGGGCGTGCTCGCGCACCCGGAGCTTTTCGTGGGGAACACCGACCATGTGGCGCTCACGGGACCCAACGGGGCGGGGAAGTCCACGCTCCTGCGCGCCCTGCGCCGCGGCCTCGATCCCGCGCTGCCGGTGATCGACCTGCCCCAGGAGCTTGACGCGGCCTCGCGCGAGCGCGTGCTCGCGCGGGTGCGGGCGCTCACGGACGAGGAGCGCGGGCAGGTGCTTTCAACGGTCGCGCAGCTGAACTCGGACCCCGATCGGATCCGGGCCGGTGCCGAGGCGAGCCCCGGGGAGCTTCGCAAGCTCATGATTGCCACCGGGATGCTTGACGGTCCGGCCCTCATCATCATGGACGAGCCGACGAACCATCTGGACCTGCATTCTGTGGAGGCCCTCGAGCGGGCACTCGCCGCCTTTCCCGGCGCGCTCGTGCTCGTGAGCCACGATGCGCGTTTTCTGGCCGCCACGACATGCATCCGTTGGGAGATCGAGGGCGGCGCCGTCCGCGTGCGGCTCTGAGCGGTGCGGATGTCGGCTGCTGGCGCGACCGCGGCGGCCGCGTCCGGCGGCTGCGCCACGCCCCATCTGACGACCGCGGCACGGCCCCTTCGCGCCATTCGATGACCGTTTCCTCACGAAAAACAGCCGGCCGCCCCCGTCGTCTCCCAAGCGCCCTCGCTCAGCGACCGTTTTCTCACGAAAAACAGCCGTGCGCCCCTCAATTCCGTGAGAATACGGTCACTCAAGTGAGCGGTACGGTGCCCCTGGTTGGCTGGGGGCATCACATGGGCGTCACGTGATCGCGCGCGGGCACGCTCCGCCCCAGTCCGCAATCGGACCCGTGCGCGCCTCGCGGCCCCGCCCCTAGCGCCCTTCTTCGAGCAGGTCCTCGATCACGCCGGCACGGTACCGGGTGAAGACGACCCCGTCGCCGTCCTGGGTGGCGTCGAGGTCCACGTCGGCCATGATGCTGAAGTCGTGATCGCCCTCGACGTCGGCGAAGACCTGCTGCACGTGCCAGATGTGCTCGGCATCCTCGTCGGACTCGTCGACCGAGAAGTACGCCGTCGAGCGCGCGTCGGCATCGGTGAGCAGCTCCTCGTGCTCCTCATAGAAGGCGTCGAGCACGCGCCGCCAGCGCCGCTCGCCCATGCCCCAGTCCTCGTCGAGCGCCCCGAGCTCGTCGGCGCGGTCTCGGGCGGCCAGGCGCACGCGCTGGAAGAGGGCGTTGCGCACGAGCAGCGTGAGCCCACGCCGGTCGCGCACGACGGCCTCGGCGGCGAGCGGCGAGGCAGGCGCCTCGACCTCCCCGGCGCGCGACCACTCGTCCACGAGGCTCGAGTCGACGGAGCGCACGATGAGCCCGAGCCACGCCACGATGTCGTTCAGCTGCTCGGTGCGGCGCGCGACGGGAACCGTGCGGTCGAGCGCACGGAAAGCCTCGGCGAGGTATCGTAAAAGGATCCCCTCGCAGCGCTCGATCTTGTACTGGGCGATGTAGCTCTTGAAGTCGCAGCCCGTCTCCAGCATGTCGCGCAGCACGCTCTTGGGCGAGAGCTCGTAGTCGCTCGCCCAGGGGACCTTCGCGCAGTAGAGGGCGAAGGCGGCATCGAGCTCGTCCTCGAGCGGGCGCGGGTAGCTGACCTCCTGCAGTCGCTCCAGGCGCTCCTCGTACTCCACGCCCTCGGCTTTCATCTCGGCCATCGCCTGGTCGCGGGCGCGGCGCTCCTGGGCGCGGAGCACCTGCTTGGGATCCTCGAGCGTGGACTCCACGTAGGAGATGAGATCGAGGGCGTAGGTCTCCGACTCCGGATCGAGGAGCTCGAGGGCCGCGAGCAGGAAGGGGGAGAGCGGCTGGTCGAGGGCGAAGTCCTCGGGGAGGTCCACGGTGAGCGTGTAGGTCGCCGGGCGCGTGTCGGAGAGGAGGGAAGGTGCGGCGTCCTCAGGAGCGGCCTCGGCCTCGGCTACGGCGGCAGCATCCGCTTCGGGGGCGGCCTCGGCCTCAGGCGCCGCGGCCCCGCCCGCACTGGGGTCGCCCGCCCCGTCCTCGACCTCGCGCAACACCACGCCGGCGTCGATGAGGGTGGCGAGGATCTCGGCCGCGCGGGCCTTGAGCGCGGCCTTCTGCTCCGGCGTCTGCAGCGAGCGCTCGATGAGCTCGAGCACGCGCGCCCAGGCGTCGCCGCCCTGCTCGACCTCGGCGAGGACCATGGAGTGCGTGATGCGCAGACGCGGCTTCAGCGTCTCGGGCTCGGATTCGATGAGCCGGGTGAACGTCCCCTCGTTCCAGGTCACGAACCCCTCGGGCGGGCGCTTCTTCTTGAGCCGCTTCATCTTCTTGGGGTCGCCGGCGGCTTTGAGCTCGGCCTTGTGGTTCTCGATCTCGTACTCGGGCGCCTCGGCGATGACCACGCCCTCGGTGTCGAAGCCCGAGCGTCCGGCGCGGCCGGCGATCTGGTGGAACTCGCGCGAGCGGAGCCGCCGCTGCTTGTAGCCGTCGAACTTGGTGAGCCCTGTGAGCAGCACCGTGTGGATGGGCACGTTGATGCCCACGCCCAGGGTGTCCGTGCCGCAGATGACCGGCAGAAGCCCCTGCTGGGCGAGCTTCTCGACGAGCAGGCGGTAGCGGGGGAGGAGGCCCGCGTGATGGAGGCCCACGCCGGCGGAGATGAGGTGCTTGAGCGTCTTGCCGAAGGCCGTCGTGAAGCGCTCGTGCTTGATGGCCTCCTTGATCGCCTCGCGCTGCCCCTTGGTGGCGACGCCGTAGCTCGCGAGCGACCGCGCGCTGCCCAGGGCGGCGTCCTGGGAGAAGTGCACGATGTAGATGGGGGAGTCGCCCTCGCGCAGCGCCAGCTCGACCGTGGCCTCGAGCGCGGTCTTCACGTACTCGTAGGAGAGGGGCACCGGGCGGGGCGCGTCGACGATCTGCTCGACCTCGCGGCCGGTCCGCTCGGCGAGCGCGCCCGAGATCGCCGTCATGTCCCCCAGCGTGGCGCTCATGAGCAGAAACTGCGCGCGCGGCAGGGTGAGTAGCGGCACCTGCCAGGCCCAGCCGCGGTCGGGGTCTGAGAAGAAGTGGAACTCGTCCATCGCCACCACGCCCACGTCGGCCCCCTCGCCCTCGCCGAGGGCCTGGTTGGCGAGGATCTCGGCGGTGCAGCAGATGATGGGTGCTTGGGTGTTGATATGGGAGTCGCCGGTGATCATGCCCACGTTGTCGCGGCCGAAGATCTCCACAAGGGCGAAGAACTTCTCTGAGACGAGCGCCTTGATGGGCGCGGTGTAGTAGCCGCGGCGCCCGCTCGCCATGCCCATGAACATCATGCCGATCGCCACGAGGGACTTGCCCGACCCGGTGGGCGTGCCGAGGACGACGTTCGACCCGGCTGCGAGCGAGAAGAGGGCGTCCTCCTGATGGGGCCACGGCGTGATGTCCCGCGCCTCGACCCAGGCGAGGAAACGCTCGTAGGCCGCCTCCGTCGAGAGCCAGGGTTCGGGCGCCCCGCCGTCCTCCGGCTCCCACCAGCTGGGGGATAGCGCTCCGAGCGAGCCGTGGGCGAAGGGGTCTTGGATAGTTGGCATGGGCATCCTCTCGGTCTCGTTTGCACCATCATACCGGCTTCGCGGTCATGCATCCGGTATTTCGGAATAGCGGCTTTTTTGCACGAATAAGATAGTAAACGAGGATCGAATCGCGAAAAAACGGGATATCAGAATAACGCGAGAAGAAAGTCGGCACGCCGGGATAGGTGCATTTGCATCTGAATCTGAGAGCGAGTTTGGGAATTGGAAAGAGGCGATGATGGAGCAGCAAGCACAGCAACATGACATGCGCTCAGATCGGAAGGGGAAGGCGACGGAGCGCAAGCCCCGCAGTGAGGCCGCGGAACGCCGCGCCGCGAAGCGGGCGGAGAAGCTTTGCCTAGCCCAGGTGCGCCGCGGGCGCCACCTGGGCGTCGACGACGTGACGGTCGTCGAGGAGTCGGCCCTCACATGCGCGTCAGGCGTTGCCGCCCGCGCCCTGCTCCTGGTCGGCTCGGCGCTCGGCGTTCGCCCGGCGGTTGCGGAACGTCTCCACGGCCCAGGACATCCCGTGGGGGATGTAGGAGCCCTCGTAGAGGTCGTCGGGCAGGTACTCGAAGAGGCTCTGGGGCACGGAGCGCGCGGCGGCGATCTGCTCCGTCGTGGGCTCGGGGCCGGGGGTGGCCGCGATGCCGAGCACGCGGGCGCCCTCGGCGGTCAGCTTCCGCTCGTACTCGCTCTCGGGCATCTCGGGGTGGTCGGCGCGGACGTCCTCCGAGGTCCAGAGCGTGCGCCAGCCCGACCCCTCGAGCTGGGTGATCGAGAAGTCGAGGAAGGGTCGGCTGTCCGTGCGCAGGGTGAGGGTCCCGCCGGGCATCAGGATGGCGCGGTACTCGAGGAGCCGCTCGACTTGCGTGACGCGGAGCGGCGCCTGCTTCTTGCGGGGGTGCGGGGTCGGGAAGCTCAAGGTGATGGCGGCAAGCTCCCCGGGGGCGAACAGGCGCGCGAGGTCGTCGGCCCGGCCGGGGATCACAAGGGCGTTTCGCACGCCGCCCTCGCAGACGGCTTGGGCGGCGTAGGCGATGCAGACGGGCTCGGAGTCCACGCCGATATAGAGGGTGCGCGGGTCGCGGCGGGCGGCCTTGACGAGATAGGTCCCCTTGCCGCAGCCGAGGTCGAGGTGGACGCTGATGAACGGGGCCGCTCCGGCAGGCGCGCACGCCTGCGCCCAGATGCCGCGATACCCTTCCGGTGCCACTTCGATGGCGTCGGCGTAGCGCTCAAGGCGCTCCTCGAGGACGAAGTTCTTCGGGCTGCGGGCGTGCATGGGGCTCCTTGCGAGATTGAGGTTCGGGCCGCCCCATTGTACGCGAGGCATCGGGTGCGGCGGCAGCGGCTAGTCCTGTTGCAAGATGAGGTAGCGGTTGAGCCGGCCCGAGGCGCCGTCGGCAAAGAAGCGCGCGAGCTCCCTGACGCCTTTCAGGTCTCGGACGAGGGAGTCGATCTCCAGCTCGTCGATGTGGTGGCAGTACCGGGCTGTGGCCAGGCTGCCCTGCCATCCTAGCAGGTGATCTCCGGGTTCGAGGTCGGCGAGGTCGAGGCCGGCGGGGGCTCTGGCCTCGACCCGCGCCGCCTGCCGCGCGAGGCGCGGGTCGTCCATGAACTGCCAGAAGGAGAGCGCGATGACGCCGCCCGGCCGGACGGCGTCGACCAACGCGCGGACGAGACGGGCTCGGAGCGCGGCGGTGGGGACGTGGTGCGCGAAGCCGAAGCAGACCGCGAGGTCCGCCCCCGCGGCGGGGAGGCGCCCGCCCGCGAGCAGGGCGTCTATGACGTCGAGCTCGACGTGTGTGCAGCGGAGGCCTTCTAGGCGGGCGCCGTCGAGCAGGTCGGGGCAGTTGTCGACGGCTGTCACTGCGAGCTCGGGGTCGTGGACCTCTTCTGCGAGGAAGCGCTCGAAACGCAGGTTTCCGGCCGCCAGGTCGAGCACGCGTTTGGAGGATGCGGGAGAGCGCAACGCACCCTGCTCGCGGGCGATGCACAGGACCTCATGCCAGCCCTGCCAGGGCGCGTTGCGCGTCGATGAGAAGGTCGCGGCGTTCTCCGCGTAGAATCGGTTGTTGAGCGCGATCAGGGCGCGGACGGTTTCAAGGCGCACGGCACCTCCTTGTAGGTCTGCACCATCCTACGACATGGGGGGGCTCGGGCAGTGGTGCGCCGAGTTCGGAATGGGGCGCCGGGCCCAGCGCGGGTATGCGGCGGGCCCTGGTCGGGCGCGTCCGTGTTCGGCGCTGGATCGAGCGCGGCGCTGGGGTTTTCGGCCCCGGCTTCGAGAAGATCTGATGCGCGTTGAGGCCCATTCGCGCCGCCGACGGAGGTGTGAGGCCCGCCGGCGGGGCGGAACGCACGCGCATTTGCAGTTCGATCAATCAAAATTATGCGATTTCAGCCCTTGGCAGTCTTGCGAAACCTTTCGGTAGCGCTTCGTGGACAAAAATGACGTTAGTCGGTATTTCAAAGCCCCTTCGGCCGTGCTCCGCTCCCTCAAGGACAAGAATAAAGCAACATTATACCGATAATCGTAATGTTATGCGCTGCTTCGTCTCGACTCGGAGGCGGTTTTCGCCGCTACGGGGCCTGAAAAACACCGACTAACGTCATTTTTGTCCAAGCGCGCGAAATGATACGCTTCGGAAGCCGGATACGAGCTCGATCTCACCGCAGAAACGCCAGCCGCCTGCGCCCCGAGGTGGCTGCGGTACAATGCGCGCTATGGATGAGATCATCAGGGACATCGTGGAGGTGCTGCGGGCGGGGGAGGCGGTCGACGACCGCGACCTCGTGAGGATCATCCATGCCCAGCTGCGTCGCGACGGCGGCGACAAGCGACAGTACGCGAAGCGCCGGCTCATGCCCTTCTACCTCAGGGTCAAGCAGGAGGAGCCGGACCGCTGGGCCGCGTGGGACATCTCGCCCGATATCGAGCGCCGGCTGCTCGCGGCGCTTCGCATGAAGCCCCGCCGCACGGCGTCGGGCGTGGCCACCATCACGGTGATCACCAAGCCCTGGCCCTGCTCGGGAGACTGCCTTTTCTGCCCCAACGACATCCGCATGCCCAAGAGCTACCTGCACGGCGAACCCGCCTGCGAGCGCGCCGAGCAGAACTGGTTCGACCCCTACCTGCAGGTCGCGGCCAGGCTCACCGCGCTCTCGCAGATGGGCCACGCGACCGACAAGATCGAGCTGATCGTGCTCGGGGGCACCTGGTCCGACTACCCCGAGGCGTATCAGATCTGGTTCGTATCCGAGCTGTTCCGCGCCCTGAACGACGCCGCCGTCCACCCCGGGTTCAATTCCCGGGCGGCGAAGGCCTCCGAGGGTGCGGGTGATCGGCTTCCGGACGGCGTTCCAGAGCGCATCGCCTGGTACCGCGCCCACGGATTCCCCGAGGGGGAACGGGCGCACGCGGCGTTCTCCGGGGTAGCGCAGGCGGAGGTCGATGCCGGCCGCGCTGGCTACAACGCCGCCGTCCGCGGCCTTTACGCCGCGAGCGCGCCGCATGTCCTGCTCTCCTCGCAGCAGTCGGCCGCCTGGGACGACCTTGAGCGACTCCACCGGGAGAACGAGTCCTCATCCCATCGCGTCGTCGGCCTCGTGATCGAGACCCGGCCCGACGCCGTGAGCGCCGCGGCGCTCACGCGCATCCGCCGGCTCGGCGCCACCAAGGTCCAGATGGGCGTCCAGAGTCTTGACCAGCGCGTTCTCGATCTCAATCGGCGCCATGCCAAGGTGGCTCAGATCGAGCGGGCGTTCGCCCTGCTGCGCCTGTTCGGCTTCAAGATCCACGCCCACCAGATGCTGAACCTGCTCGGCTCGACCCCCGACGCCGACCGCGCCGACTATCGCCGCCTCATGACCGACCCCGCCTTCCTGCCCGATGAGGTGAAGCTCTACCCGTGCGCCCTCATCGAGAGCGCCCGCCTGCGCGCCTGCTACGAGGACGGCAGCTGGGTGCCGTATCCGGAGGAGGAGCTGCTCGCGCTCCTCGCCGACGACATCCTCGCGACGCCGTCGTTCTGCCGCATATCCCGCATGATCCGCGACTTCTCATCCGACGACATCCGTGCGGGCAACAAGAAACCCAACCTGCGCCAGCTCGTTGAGGAGCGCATCGCGGGCTCGGGCGGTGCGGTGCGCGAGATCCGCTATCGGGAGGTGGGCACCGCCGATGTCGACATCGACGGCCTTGAGCTGCGGGACCACGCCTACGTGACCGCCGTCTCCGAGGAGCGCTTCCTGGAGTGGGTCGATCCCGCCGGGCGGATCGCCGGGTTCCTTCGGCTCTCGCTCCCCGACGCGCGCGCTATGCGCGATCTTGCGGAGGACCTGCCGATCGGGCCCGACGAGGCGATGATCCGGGAGGTGCACGTGTACGGCGCGGTGGCGCGGCTCGGCGAGGGCGGGCGCGCGGCCCAGCATCTGGGGCTCGGCCGCCGGCTCGTGGGCCGGGCCGTCGAGATCGCCCGTGAGGAGGGCTACCGGAGGCTCAACGTGATCTCCTCGGTTGGGACGCGCGCGTACTACCGGTCCCTCGGTTTCGGGGACCATGGCCTGTACCAGCAACGAGAACTGTGAGGACGCGATGCGTTCGTCGAAGAACAGGGACACGGCGCTCACGGCGGGCGCCCTCGCCGCCGGGGCGCTGCTGGGGGCCGCCGCCGTGGGGATCGGCCGCCGCCGCTGCCCGCAGGTGGTCAGGACCCGCAGCGGGCTCGCCCGCGTGCACATGGTCTTAAGCGAGGACGGGGAGCGCGTGCGGGTGCTGAGCCAGGGCGGCGTCTACCAGAGCGCCAGCTACCTCGGCGAGCGGCGCTTCGAGCCCGTCTTCTCATATTACCGGGGCTTCGACGTGCTCTTCGAGGCGGAGCCGGCGCCTCAGCCGCGCCCCTCGACCGTCCTCATGATCGGGGGCGGCGGCTTCTCGTACCCCAAGCACCTGCTCACGACCGCCGATGATGTGAAGTTGGACGTGGTCGAGATCGATGCGTCGCTCGTGCGCACGGCGCGGCGCTGGTTCTTCCTCGACGAGCTCGAGCGCCGTCTTTCGGACCCGGCGACGGCGCGCGGCAACGAGTTGCGCGTGATTTTCGGGGAGGGGAGGGCGCTGCTCGAGCGCGGCGTCGGCGAGGTCCTGCCCTCCTCTGCCCAGCCGGCAAGCGAGGCCCCGGCCCGCAGGCGTCGGCCGGGTTTCATCTCGGACGGGGCCGGCTGCGCGCTGCGCCCGCTCAAGGACGGCGAGATCGCCCTGCCCCGCTATGACGCCATCATCAACGACGCGTTCGCGGGAGGCGCCCCGGCGCCTGAGCTCGCCACGGTCGAGGCCGTCCGCGCCGCGGCGTCCCGCCTGGCGCCGGGCGGGACCTACCTGGTCAACGTCGTGAGCGCGGACGGCGGACGCGACCTCAGCTTCCTGCGCGACGAGGTCGCCACCGTGCGCGAGGTGTTCAACCATGTGCACGTGGTCGACGCGAGCGACGAGGCCTGGGGCGGCGAGGGGAACTACCTGATCGTCGCCACGGATCGCGCGGCGAGCTTCCCGGGCGCGATCGCATACGACGCGTCCTTCCCGGGTATGCCGATCCACGACGCCGCAGCGCGCCCCTAGGCCTCGTTCCCGCCGTCGGTGAAGAGCTCGAACTCGCTGCGGTTGGTGCTCAGCAGCCCGTCGCGCTGCATGCGGGTCAGCTCGGTTGAGAGCGCGCACCGGTCGACGCCCAGGTAGTCGGCGAGCTGCTGGCGGTTGAAGGGGATGGTGAACCGGCGACCGCCCGCCCGCGCCGCCTCGGAGCTCAAGTAGGACAGCAGCTTGCCGCGGATGGATTTGGGGCTCGTGTGGAAGGCGCGCCGCGAGAGCCCGATGTTCTTGCGCGCGGAGGTTGCGAGCAGGTTCGAGATCAGCTTCGCATGGTAGGGGCAGCGCTCGCTGCAGATGCTGAGCACGCAGTTGACGTCGAGAAGGAGCACGGCGGTCTGCTCGGCGGCGAGGGCGTCGACGAGCAACGGGGTTCCCGGGGCGCAGGCGTAGCTCTCACCGAACACCTCGCCGGCGCGCACGAACCCGAGGACCGACACGCTGCCCCAGGCGTCCGTCCGCTCGATGCGCACCCCGCCGGCCAGGACGAGCCCGAAGACGCTCGTGGCCTCGCCCATGCGGAAGATGGCCTCGCCGTCCTCGAAGGTCCGCACGCGGGCGCGCATGCAGCGCAGCACGGCGACGGTGTCCTCCGGCGTGATGCCGTGGAATATCGCGGTCCCGGCAACCTGGTCGGCGATCGCGGAGAGATCAAGGGGCATGTTAGCCTCCCATCAGGGGCAAATCAGCTTTCCTTCGAAAAGCATCAAAACGTTGTAAGAACAACATACAACGGATCACCCGGTTTGTACAATCGCGCTAAGAGAGCGCGACTCGAGCGCTCGCGAGCGTGAGAGGGGAACCCATGATCAAGCTTGATACCAAGATGTTCTGTTTCCAGTGCGAGCAGACCGCGAACTGCTCGGGATGCACGGCCGCCGCCGGCGTGTGCGGCAAGGACGCCGAGACCTCCGCCGAGCAGGACGAGCTCACCTCGGCCCTCATCGGCCTCGCCCGCGCGGCTGAGGGCAAGAAAACCGGTGCGGCCCTTGATGAGCTGCTGTACGAGGGGCTTTTCACCTGCGTCACCAACGTCGACTTCGATCCCGAGGCCGTCCGCCGGGTCACCGGGCGCGTGCGCGAGGCGGCGCGCGAGCTCGCCGGCGGCGAGGCCCCGGCCGAGTACGACCTCGCCGAGCTCTGGGGCGAGCCCGATGAGGACATCCGCTCCGTGAAGTCGCTGATCCTGTTCGGCCTGCGCGGCATGGCCGCCTACGCCCACCACGCGATCGTGCAGGGCTACACCGACGACGAGCTCGCGGCCCACTTCTACCGCTCGCTGCGCGCGATCGGCGCCGACGGCACCGTCGAGACGCTCCTGACCGAGGCGCTCGCCGTGGGCGAGGCGAACTTCACCTGCATGAAGCTGCTCGACCAGGCCAACACGGAGTCCTTCGGAAAGCCCGAGCCCGCCGAGGTCCCGCTCGCCGTGGAGCCCGGTCCCTTCATCGTGGTCTCCGGTCACGACCTCAAGGACCTGAAGCAGCTGCTCGAGCAGACCGACGGCCGCGGCGTGAACATCTACACGCACGGTGAGATGCTCCCCGCGCACGGCTACCCGGAGCTGCGCCGCCATCCGCAGCTCAAGGGCAACTTCGGCACCGCCTGGCAGAACCAGCGCAAGGAGTTCGACGGTATGCCGGCCCCCGTGCTCTTCACCACCAACTGCCTCATGAAGCCGAAGCCCAGCTATGAGGACCGCGTGTTCACCACGAGCGTCGTGGAGTACCCCGGGCTCGCCCATATCGACACCGCCGAGGACGGCACCAAGGACTTCTCGGCCGTAATCGAGTGCGCGCTTAAGCTCGGCGGCTACGCCGAGCGCCAGGAGTTCACGGGCATCAACGGCGGCGCCACCGTCACGACCGGCTTTGGGCACGACACCGTGCTCGGCGTCGCCGACCAGGTCATCGAGGCCGTGAAGACCGGTGCCGTGAAGCACATCTTCCTCGTGGGCGGCTGCGACGGCGCCCGCCCCGGCCGCAACTACTACACCGATTTCGTAGCGAACGCCCCTGAGGACTCGCTCATCCTCACCCTCGCCTGCGGCAAGTTCCGCTTCAACGACATGGACCTCGGGACGATCGGCGGGATCCCCCGCATCCTCGACATGGGCCAGTGCAACGACGCCTACAGCGCGCTCGTGGTGGCCCTCGCGCTCGCCGAGGCCTTCGATTGCAGCGTGAACGAGCTGCCGCTGACCCTTGTGCTCTCCTGGTACGAGCAGAAGGCCGTGGCGATCCTGCTCACCCTGCTGCACCTTGGGATCAAGGGCATCTACCTCGGCCCGACCCTGCCGGCCTTCGTGAGCCCGAACATCCTGAACGCGCTGGTGGAGAACTACGACATCCACCCGACCTCCACGCCGGAGGAGGACCTGAAGGCGATCCTCGGCGCATAAGGGCGAAGGCACGCGCCAGCCGCTGCCCGGTGCCGTCGCTGTGCCCTGAGGCCCGCGTCCCGAGGGGGCGCGGGCCTTTTTGGTTGCGGGGACTCACCCGCAGAAGCGGTCCCGCCATTCGAGGGCGCGTGCCCGCATGCCCTCGATATCGAGGACGGCCTCGGCGAAGCCCTTCCTCACGAGTTTCTCGGGAAGCATGGTGTCGTATTTGTCGAAGTAGGGCACCTCGGTGGGGTAGAGGAGCTCGATGGGGTCGAAGGGTCTCTCGGCTTCCTCGGCGAGGATCTCGAAGAACTCCTGCGGCCCGATCTCGGGCGAGAGGCGCAGCTGCATGAAGTAGGGCCGCGAGGGGTCGAGCGCGCGCAGCCCCAGCCGACGCCCGCATCTGATCTTGATGAGGCGCTCCAGCGCGAGGAAGGCGTAGCTCCCGAGCCAAGGGAAGAGCGCCCAGGAGTCTCCCCCGATATTGATGAGCGGGCAGGACCCCGCCCCGCTGATGCGCGCGTTCGCCGCGACGTGCCGTGCGTGGGCGAGCCGCGCCCGGGCGTTGCCGAGCAGGTAGGGGTACGCCGCGTGCTCGGCCAGCGCGCGCTGCATCCGCTCGAGGACGTGCGTGTCCACCGATCCGGCGACATCGCCGAAATAGGCGGGGACCCGGCCTTTGACCTGCGTGCAGTAAACCAGGTGCCGCTTCCAGTCGACCTCCTCGACCACCCAGCAGTGCCCGGCGATGGCGATGCGCTCTCCCGCCGGCGGCGGGTTCACGATGGTGCCGAGCTCGGCGCTCTCGGAGCGCACGGTGAACTCCTCGTTCTCCTGGAACACGGCGTAGAACTTGAACGAGTTGGTGACGCGCTCGCCGGCGAGCCCCACGATGAGGCCGCCGCTCTCGGTCTGCTCGATCTGATCGGTCTCGATCAGGTGGCGCAGGAGCGTCCTCAGGTCATCGGCCGATACGCGATGGAAGTAGCTCAGGTTGAGCACGCGGCCTGCGAGCTCGGCGGGCGAGAGCTCCCCGGTGCTCGCCAGGATCGCCATGATCTGGTGGTACAGCAGGCTGTAGGGCAGGCGGTCGAGCTCGGGCGGCTCCACCCAGCGCTCTTCGAGGTAGAGCTGGACGAGGGCGATGCCCTGCAGGAGCTTCCAGGGGATGGTCTCAGGTAGGAGCGAGCGCGGCTCGGGCTGCTCCTCGCGCATGACGAAGTGCATCTCGGGAGGGCGCCCGCGCCGCCCGGTGCGCCCCATGCGCTGCAGGAAGCTTGAGACCGTGAAGGGCGCATCGATCTGGAAGGCGCGCTCGAGCCGGCCGATGTCGATGCCGAGCTCGAGGGTTGCCGTGGTGACCGTGGTGTCGAGACGATCAGGATCCCGCATGAGCTCCTCGGCTGCTTCCCGAAAGCTCGACGAGATGTTGCCGTGGTGGATGAGGAAGCGGTCGGGCTCGTGGTTGGCCTCGCAGTAGCTGCGCAACATGGAGCAGACGGCCTCAGCCTCCTCGCGCGAGTTCGAGAACACGAGGCACTTGGCCCCGCGCGTGCGCTCGAAGATGTAGCCGATGCCCGGATCGGCGTCGCGCGGCGCGGCGTCGGTGGGTGAGAGCAGGGCGGCGTCATCGGCCGCGGGGATGTCGACGGGCTCCGGGCTCGGCTGGCCCTCCTTCGGTGTCGCGGGATGCGCGTCTTGTGCCCCGGCCCCCGCTCCCCGGGGCGCGAGCGGCCGCGTCCCATCGCCCTCGGCGTACGCCTGCTTGAGCAGGTCGTCGACGGAGGGCGCGCCGTCCACGCGCTCAACGGAAACCACATCGGCGGCCACGGGCCCTCCGCCCGCTGCCGCCCGCTCGGGCGCCTGCGGGCCGCTGATGTAGAAATGCTCCATGGAGAGGCGCCAGGTGCGCCGGCCCTCAGCCTCGAAGCGGGGGATCACGCAGCCGCGCCCCGTGCCCCGGGAGAGGAAGGCGCCGGTGCGCACCGGGTCGCCGACGGTGGCGGAGAGCCCGATGCGGCGGGGGTTGACCCCGGCCATGTGTGAGAGCCGCTCGATGAGGCACAGGGCCTGACCCCCGCGGTCGCCGCGCAGCAGCGAATGGACCTCGTCTATCACCACGTAGCGCAGGTCGCAGAAGAGGCGGGGCACGGCGCTGTGCCGGTGCAGCAGGAGGGCCTCGAGCGACTCGGGCGTGATCTGGAGGATGCCGCTCGGCCGCTTGAGCAGGCGCGCCTTATGCGAGGCCGAGACGTCGCCGTGCCAGTGCCAAACGGGGATGCGGGCTTCCTCGCAGAGATCGTTCAGGCGCAGGAACTGATCGTTGATGAGGGCCTTGAGCGGGCCGATGTAAAGCGCCCCCACGCTCGCGGGCGGGCGCTCCCAGAACTCGGTGAGGATGGGGAAGAAGGCGGCCTCGGTCTTGCCGGAGGCGGTGGAGGCGGTGAGCAGGATGTTGTCATCGCTCTCGAAGACGGCCTCGGCGGCGGCGACCTGGATGCTCCGGAGGCTCTCCCAGCCGTTGCTGTAGATGAAATCTTGCACGAAGGGCGCGTACCGATCGAAGACCCCCATCTTCACCTCCAACGTATGGTATACTACGAACACGTGTTCTATATTAGCACAGGAGCGGGGAGGAGGCCAGCCGATTCCGAATCGGATGACGCCTATCGCCGAAAACTCGGAGGCAACGAGGTTCCGCAGCGTTACGCTATGGGTGTCGACACAAGAGGGGAGCAGCTATGACGAGGTACCAATGTCCTATGTGCGGTTGGGTCTACGACGAGGAGGCGGAGGGCGCCCCGCTCTCCGAGCTCGACGCCTGCCCGATGTGCGGCACGCCGGCCGCGCAGTTCATCCCACTGGAGGAGGAGGCGTCCGCTGAGCCCTCCGGCGAGGCCGAGGAGGGCCCGCTCGCCATCCCCGCCGAGCTCCGTCGCTTTGATCCGTCGATCCGCCATCTGTCGACCATCCACGAGCTCGCCGAGAACGGGCGCGCCCCGGACGGCGCGATGGCCACCACGCTGCCGCTGCCCGCATGGGAGGACATCCTCGTCCTCGGCGCCCAGCTCGACCCGATGCCGCTCGCCGAGGACGCCGAGGTGGATATCAGCTGCACGATCGGCGGGTCCGCCGCGCGCCCGCTCACGCTCGAGGGGCCGGTGTTCGTGTCCCATATGTCCTTCGGTGCGCTCTCCGCCGAGGCCAAGGTAGCCCTCGCCCGCGGCGCCTCCGCGGTCGGCACGGCCATGTGCTCGGGTGAGGGCGGTATCCTCCCCGCGGAGCGCGAGGCCTCAACGCGCTACATCTTCGAGATCGCGCCGCTGCGCTACTCCGTGAGCGACGAGAGCCTGCGCGCCGCTGACGCGATCGAGATCAAGATCGGCCAGGGAACCAAGCCGGGCATGGGCGGCCACCTCCCCGGAAAGAAGGTCACCGAGGAGATCGCCCGCATCCGCGGCCGGCAGCCGGGGGAGGACATCGTGTCGCCCTCCACCTTCCCGGGGGTCGAGTCCGTCGAGGATCTGCGCGCCCTCGTCGATGAGATGCGCGAGCGCAGCGGCGGGGCGCCCGTTGGCATCAAGCTGGCCGCCGGGCACATCGAGCGCGATATCGACCGGGCCCACGCCGCCGGCGCTGACTTCATCACGATCGACGGGCGCGGCGGGGCGACCGGCGCCTCCCCCGTGATGCTGCGCGACGCGGCATCGGTGCCCACCATGTACGCCCTCGTGCGCGCCCGCCGGCGCCTCGATGCGCTCGGCTCGCGAGCGAGCCTCGTCATCACCGGGGGTCTCCGCGTGGCCTCCGATGTCGTCAAGGCGCTCGCGCTCGGCGCCGACGCGGTGGCGCTCGCATCGGCCTCGCTCATGGCCCTCGGCTGCCAGCAGTACCGCATCTGCGGCAGCGGCATGTGTCCCGTGGGCATCGCCACGCAAGATCCGGAGCTCCGCGAAAGGAGGGGCTGGGACGCCGCCGCGCAGCGCGTGGAGAACTTCTACCGGGCGACCTTCGACGATCTCAAGATGTTCTGCCGGGTGATGGGCCATGAGCGCATCAGCGAGCTCTCGGTGGACGATCTCGTCACCGTGAACCCCGACCTTGCGGAGCGCCTGGGCATCCCGCGGGCGTGAGGGAGCCCCCATCCTGGCGGCGGGCCGTCTTGCGCGGGCACTCAGGGCGTGGTATAGTCTCAATCTGAAATTGAAATCCAATTCTCAGATGGGAGCGGAGATGGCGCGGGGTTCGTATGACACCAGGCAACGGCAATCGATCCTCGCTGTCATGGCGGACCACGAGGACACCTTCCTGAGCGTCGACATGGTGGGGCAGCTGCTGCGTGCCCACGGCATGGAGGTCGGCCGCACGACGGTCTACCGCACGCTCGAGCGGATGGTCTCCGAGGGGGACATGCTCAAGGTTGCCGACATCCGCGGCGGGGCGGCCCAGTACCGCCTCGCGCCGGCGGTTGACCCTGAGGACGTCGAGGGACAGCTCAGGTGCGACCGCTGCGGCCGTGTGCTGCCCTTGAGCTGCAGCAGCCTGGGGGCGTTCGCGGAGCACGTGCTCGTCGAGCACGGCTTCGCCATCGATCCCGCGCACACCGTCCTCCACGGCGTCTGCCCCGACTGCCGCGAGTCCTCCGCCCACGCCGCCGCGCCCACTGAGACGAGCAAGAAGGAGCGCCACAAATGAGCGATGCCAACACCCCCAACCTGTCCCATCCCTCTCGCCGCCAGGTTCTCGCCGCCGGTCTCGCCGCCGCGGGCGGCGCCCTCCTCGCCGGCTGCGCGGGTTCCGGCCCTGCCGCGCCTGCCGGCTCGGACGCCGGCTCGGATACCGGCATCAAGGTCGTCGCGAGCTTCTACGTCATGGGCGATTTCGCCAAGAAGGTCGGCGGTGACCTCGTGAGTGTGACCGACCTCGTGCCCGCGGGCACCGAGCCCCACGATTGGGAGCCGAGCCCACGCGATATCGAAGACCTGAAAGCCGCCGACCTCTTCGTGTACAACGGGGCCGGCATGGAGCACTGGGTCGAGGACGTCGTCTCCGACCTCGACACCGCCAAGGTCGTCGAGGCCTCGAAGGGCATCGAGCTCCTCGTTGGCGAGCACGACCACGATCACGATCACGATGACCACGATCACGATCACGATGACCACGATCACGATGACCATGATCACGATGACCACGATCACGATGACCACGATCACGATGACCATGACCACCACGATCACGATCACGATGGCCACGACCCCCATGTGTGGCTCGCGCCCGCCAACGCGAAGATGGAGCTCGCCGCCATCCGCGACGGCCTGGCCGCCGTGGACCCCGAGCACACCGAGCAGTTCGATGCCGCCTACGAGGAGCACGCCCGCGCCTTCGATGAGCTCGATCAGGAGTTCCGCACCGCGCTGGAGCCGCTGCCCAACAAGACGATCGTCGTGAGCCATGCGGCCTTCGGCTATCTCTGCGACGCCTACGGCCTCACGCAGCGTGCCATCACGGGCATCGACGCCGAGGGCGAGCCCGATGCGAGGACCATGGCCGAGATCATCGATCTCGTGAAGGAGAGCGGCATCAAGACCATCTTCACCGAGGAGCTCGTGAGCCCGAAGGTCGCCCAGGCGATCGCGGACGCCACGGGCGCCTCCTGCCAGGTCCTGAACCCCATCGAGGGGCTCACGCAGGAGCAGGAGAGCGCCGGCGAGGACTACCTCTCCCTCATGCGCCAGAACCTGAAGGCCCTCGTCGCCGCGCTCGGCTGACATGGCGGGTTTGTCGACCTCACGGCGAGGGTAGAGCGGGATGGAGCATCGCGAGACGGTCATTGAGGCCACGGGGGTCGCGTACGCGCACGGACGCGAGGCGATCCTCGAGGGCGCCTCGCTCACCGTGCGTGCCGGCGAGCTCGCTGTCGTCACGGGCGAGAACGGCGCCGGCAAGTCCACCCTCCTCCGGCTCATCCTGGGCGAATTGAGGCCGAAAAGCGGCCAGGTGCGTATCTTCGGTGCCGACCCCGTTCGCTTTCGCGACTGGGGCCGGGTGGGATACGTCCCGCAGCGCACCGACGTTCCCTACGAGCGCTTCCCCGCCTCGGTGCGGGAGGTGGTGGAGGCGAACCTCTACGCCCGCCGCCCCTCGCTGCCGCGCTTCCGCGCGCGCTCCCGCACCGCCCCCGCGGTCGATCGGGCCCTTACCGCGGTTGATCTCGCCGGGTTCGAGCGGCGTATGATCGGCGAGCTGTCGGGTGGGCAGTTCCAGCGCGTGCTGCTCGCGCGGGCGCTCGTCTGCGAGCCCGGCCTGCTCGTCCTCGACGAGCCCACGAGCGGCCTCGACGCCCGGGCCGCGCGCAGCTTCGAGGAGCTTCTGGCCGATCTGCGCCGCGCCCGTCCCGAGCTCGCGGTGCTGCTCGTCACCCATGACCTCGAGCGGCTCGCTGGCCTGGACGCCACGCTCCACCGCTTGGAGGCGGGGCGCCTCGTGCCCGCCGTTCCCGGTCCGGCCCACGCCCACGCCACGGCGCGGGATCTTAAGGAGACCCATGCCTGAGATGCTCCACTACGCCTTCATGCAGCGCGCCCTCGCGGCCGGTCTCGTCATCGGCATCGCGGTGCCCCTCGTGGGCGTCACGGTGGTGCTCAAGCGCCTCTCGATGATCGGCGACGCCCTCGGGCACGCCTCGCTTGCCGGTGTGGCGGCGGGGCTCATCGCCGGCCTCAACCCGGTCGCCGGTGCCGTCGCCGCCTGCGTGACCTCGGCGTTCTGCATCGAGGGGATCCGCCGCGCCATGCCCGCCCGGGCAGATCTGGCCGTGGCCGTCATCATGGCCGCGGGCATCGGCCTCGCCGGCGTGCTCTCGGGGTTCGTCCCCAACTCGGCGACGTTCTCGAGCTTTTTGTTCGGAAGCATCGTGACGGTGGGCGACGCCGAGCTCGCCGTGGTCGTCGGGGTCGGCGCCGCGGTCATCCTCTTTTGCGCCCTTCTCGCCCGGGAGCTCTTCTGGGTCGCCCTGGACGAGCGCGCCGCACGGCTCGCGGGCGTGCGCACGGGGCTCGTGAACGCCGCCTTCGTGCTCGTGTGCGCCCTCACGATCTCCATCGCGTCGCGGACCGTGGGCTCGCTGATCGTGAGCTCGATGATGACGGTGCCCGTGGCCGCGGCGCTCGCCGTCGCCCGGAGCTGGCGCCAGAGCGTCGTCGTGGCCTGCGCGGTGGGCGCCGTGTCGTCGCTCGCGGGCCTCACCCTCTCCTTCTACGCGGGCCTGCGCCCCGGCGGCGCCATCGTGCTCGTGGAGGTGGGGATCTTGCTGCTCCTGCTCCTCGTCAGGGGCATCATGCGCCGCCTCGCGCATCCGGCGCGCGAGGACGCCGCCGCTCGATAGCCCGTTCGCCTACAGGGTGAACTCGGCGAAGTCGCGCGTCCCTGTGGCCGTGCCCGACGAGGGGCCCTGCCTGCCCACGCCGTCCTGCCCGCCCGCGTCGCCGGCCACCTGCCCGCGCAGAAGCTCCTCCATGGCCGCCTCAGGGTTTTGGTACATGATGTCCAGCAGCTCGATGAAGTCGCGGATCACCTCGCGCGGCGTGAGGTGCGTGTCGGCGCCGACGCGCGAGAACTCGATCTGCAGAAACGCCACGAGGTCCTGCTCGGTGAGGTGCACCGCGTAGCCGAAGTAGCCCGCGTGGATCTCGGCGAGCTTCTCGATGAGCACGAGCAGCTCCTCGTGGGTGAGCGGATGAAGGCGGATGATGGGCGCGAGCATGTCCCGCATGTCCTCGGTGGCGAAGCGCCCCTGGGTGAGTCGGCTGCGCAACGCCTCGTAGGAGAAGACGCCGCGTCGGCGGTCCTCGATGGAGGTGGGGGTGCCGCCCATGATGATGCCGAGGTGGCGGGCCTTCCCCTGCAGGGTGTCGTTGTACATCGTGAGGATCTTCTCGTAGTTGTACTGGCGCGTGACGGCGTTGGGGATCTTGAAGAGGTTCACGAGCTCGTCGATGAGGACGAGCAGGCCCCGGTAGCCGGCGGACACGAGGAAGGCGGCGAAGAGCTTCACGTAGTCGTACCAGTCGCCGTCGCCGATGATGACCGACACGCCGAGGTCCCCCTTGGCCTCGGTGCGCGTGCGGTACTCGCCGCGCAGCCAGCGCAGCACGGCGGAGCGGGTCTCGTCGTCGCCCTCCTGGGAGGCCTCCCAGTAGCGCAGGAGCATGCGGGAGAAGTCGAACCCGTGCACGAGCTCGGTGAGGCCCGACACGGCCTCCTCGGCGCCCGCTCGCTCGGGTGCGGCGGCCACCCAGCGGTCGAGCACGAGGCTGAGCGCCCCGCCCTCCGGCCGCGTCTTGGTGGAGAGGTTGCGGATCAGCTCCCGGTAGGTGGCGAGCCCCTGCCCCTGACCGCCCTGGAGGCGGCGCTCGGGGGAGAGGTCGGCGTCGGCCACCACGTAGCCCTCGCCCATGGCATGGGTGCGGATCGTCTGCAACAGGAAGCTCTTGCCGGCGCCGTAGCGGCCCACGAGGAACCGGAAGCTCGCCCCGCCTTCGCGGATCAGGTCGAGGTCGGTGAGCAGGGCGCGGATCTCAAACTCGCGGCCCACGGTGATGTAGGGCAGGCCGATGCGCGGCACCACGCCGCCCTTGAGGGAGTTCAGGACGGTCGCGGCCACGCGCTTGGGGACGCGGGGCGCCGCGGGCGTGCGGTCAGTCGGCATCGTTCACGATCCTTTCCAGGTCTTCACGGTAATCCTCGATGGCTGCGGGGCCCTCGGGGCCGAACTCGAGGGCGGTGTCCCCGAGCAGGTCGAAGAGGGCCTCGTTGACGGCGTCGACCGCGAGGTCCTCCGTCAGCGCCCCCTCTTTGAGGGCGGCCTCGGCCGCCGCGGCATCGTGCGCGAGCAGGGCGCGCAGGTACGAGGCCAGGGCGGGGGAGAGCGCGGTGTCCGCGTCTTCTGCGAGGGCGGTGCCGCCCTCGTCGCCTGTCGGCGCGGCCGGGCCCGCCGGGGTCCAGGCGGGCCCGGCAGCTGGATCCCGGGTGCGCCCCGCATCGGCGCGGCCGGGAGACACCGCGCTCCGCGGATCCGCACCTCCCGCGTGCGCGGGTCCGAGCAGGCCTCCTGCCGCCTGCCCGCCGCCGTCGGCGCCGACCGCCCCCGACCCGTCGCCCGCCCGCTCCTCCGGCGGTGCAGGGGATGCCTCCCGCGCCCCGGCCCCCTCGTCTGAGCCGTCCTCGCGTTCCTCGTCGATGAGCAGGGCCTCGCGGGTCTCGGCCGCGGCGCTGCGGATGCCGGAGAGCCGGCCGAGGTCGATGTCGAGCACCACGGGGCGCCTCGCCTCGGACCAGGCAAGGCGGGCCGCCACCTCCGCGTCGATGATGCGGGCGAGGTACTTGGGCAGCCCCTCGTCCTCCTTCAGGGGGCGGGGGAAGCCGAGGGCGTCGCGCAGGCGCTGGTCGACGGCGCGCAGGGCGCGGCCGAGCTCGCCGGACCGCCCGCCTTTGCCGTGCGGGCGCGCGCAGGTCCACAGGCCGTCTTGGCAGCGGTAGCGCCTGAGGGGCCCGACCTCGTACACCGTGTCGGCATGGGCGTGCGGGTCGAAGAACATCGCCGAGGCGAACATCGTGTAGGGGAGCTCCATCACCTGGCCGAACATGCCCTCGATGAGCCCGAGCTTGCGATGGGCGCGATGGTGCTCGAAGAGCCTGAGGTAGACGGCGCAGGCCACATGGCGGAGGTCGGCGCCGTGCTCGGCGGCGAGGCGGCTGCGGGCGATCCGGTAGCTCGAGAGCCCGTCGAGGGTGCGGAAGAGGCGCTCCTCGAGCTCGTCCCCGAGCGGCGGCACGCCGTCCGCCTTGCGCCCGGCGCCGCGCGCGGGCAGCAGCGCCACCGCCTTCTCAGTGGACGCGATGAGCTCGCCGAGCGCGCGCTCGTGCGCCACGGCGCCGAGATCTGCGACGAGCTCGGGATCGAGCCCGTGGTAGACGCAGTAGTCGAGGAGCCAGACCGGCATGTGGCGGTCGAGGTCGTCTGAGATGGCCTGCCAGGCGCGCCAGAACCACCGCAGCTGCCGGAAGCCCTCCTCGGCGACGCCCACGCCCACGCCCGAGAGCAGCTCGTAGACGTAGACGAAGGCGAAGGAGGGGGAGGTCTCCTCCACATCGCCCGCCCGCACGCGGGCCCGCCAGGTGAAGTAGCCGCGCAGCTGGCGGTCGCTCATGGCGTTGTAGGTGGGGTAGTAGCTCTTGAAGGTTCCGCGGTAGGGGCAGTCGTCCTCCCAGTCCTGCATGAAGAGGGCCTGCTGGTGGAAGTGCTCCGCCTCGGGCAGCCAGCGCCCGCGGCCGTCCGCACCGAGCTGGAACCGCGAGATGGAGCGCATCTCGGTGTAGCGCTCGGGCAGGTAGCTCGCCATCTGCCGGCCCGTCGTGAGGATCGGCTCCCCGTTCGCGATGCGCTCCGAGAAATGCGAGCTCTCGCGGATCGCCTCGCTGCCCACGATGGCGTCGATCAGGCGCCGCGCCCGCGGCCGGCCGTCGTCCATGCTTCCCCCCTCCCGTCACCGAGCCGTCGATCCCCTCAGTATAGCATCGACGCAAACAGGTGTTCGGGTGAGATGGATGGCCTGCGAAGCGGCGTGGCGCCCTGGCGCATCCGGGTGCGGCGGTGTAATCGCCAACCGATTCAAACGGGCGAGGACGGAGGACCGCATGTCGAAGCGCAGCGAGGAGCGCATGGAGCTCAAGGGCGGCCGCCGCTCATCGGGCTCACGTTCTCCGCCTCCATCTTCAACACCTCCGAGTTCATGCCGATCGGCCTGCTGACCGACATCGGCTCCTCCTTCGGCCTCACCGAGGCGGCGGTCTGCGTGCTGTGGGGCGTGTGCGCCACGGTCTTCAGCATCGCCTTTCAGTCCGAGGTCATCCGCGCCACCGATGCCGACACCTCCTCGGTGGCCATGTCTATCTTCTCGGGGATCTTCAACCTCGGTATCGGCTCGGGTACGGCCCTGGGCGGCGTGGTCGTGAGCGGTTGGGGCATCGGCTGGGTGGGCGCCGTCGGCGCGGTCATCGCCGCGGCCTCGCTCGCGTGCTGCCTGGTGGCCCTCATCCGCTCGCTCGCCGTGCGCGACCGGGGCTCGGGTCGGGCGCGTTCGCGGCCCCGGCCGGCGACGCCCGGTCGTGGTGTATAGGCGTAGATGCCGTGTCGCGCTTGCGGCGGGGCCGCCCCTCGGGAAGAATGGTTCGTTATGAAAACGATCTTCATCATAGGCAACATCGCGTCGGGGAAGTCCGCGGCGGCCCGGCACCTCGAGGGCCGCGGCGCGCGCCGCATCGACCTCGACGAGCTCGCGCGCTCCCTCTACCAGCCCGGAACCCCTCTCGTGCAGCAGATCGCCGAGGAGTTCGGTTGGGACGTGCTGGACGCCGACGGCATGGTGCGGCGCGACCTCCTCGCCCGCCGCGCCTTCGCCTCGCCCGCGGACGTCGAGCGGCTGAACGCGCTCGTGCACCCGATCCTCATCGGCCGCCTCGCCGACATGCTCGTGCCCGGGGTGGGCTGCTCGGCCTCGATGCCGCAGGCCCCCTGCACGGTGGTGGAGGTCTCGGCGCCGCGCGGCTTCGAGGCCGCCTTCGGCCTCGCCGATGCCGTCATCGCGATCACGGCCCCTCTCGAGGTGCGCCGCGCCCGCGCGATCGAGCGCGGCATGGACGGCGCCGACTTCGACCGCCGCGCCGGCGTGCAGCCCGCCGAGGAGGACCTCGCCGCCCTCGCCGACGTCGTGATCGACAACACCGCGGCCGCCGACAGCCTCTTTATCGAACTCGACCGCGCCCTCGCCGCGCTCGGTGTGGAGCTCGGTGCGGCGGTGCCGGGGGAGACCCGTGGCTAGGCGGCCGGCGGCGCCCGCGCCGCGCGCCCGCGTGCGCTTCCTTGCCTGGTACCGGATGCTGCCGTTGCTCGCCGTCCTCGTGATGGGGCTCATCGCCGCGGCCTACTCCTACGCGCCGGGCCTGCTGTTCGCCTCGATCTACCCGCTGAAGTACGAGGACGAGATCACCACCTCGGCCGCCCGGCACAACGTCGATCCCTACCTCGTGGCCGCCGTCATCCGCACGGAGTCGGGCTGGGACCCGGATGCCCTGTCGCACCGCGGTGCCCGCGGACTCATGCAGCTCATGCCCGAGACGGCCCAGGACATGGTCACGAAGGGGCTCGTGGACGGCGGCTCCTTCTCGGCGGAGAACCTCGAGGACCCGGCGACCAACATCGAGTTCGGCTGCGCCTACCTGTCCTATCTGGGCACCTATTTCAACGGCGCCACCGACCGCGCCATCGCGGCCTACAACGCCGGCATGGGCAACGTGGACGACTGGGCCCGGGAGGACACGGCGCTGCACAACGCGATCACCTTCCCGGAGACCCAGGCCTACCTCGTGCGCGTCAACAACGCCCACGAGCGCTACCGGCAGATCTACCCCGCGGCCTTCTCGTAGGCCCGTGCCCCCGTTGACGCTTGAGGGGGAACATGTGTACGATACGAGGTGGGTGTGTCCGAGATGGGGGAGAGCGTGTCATGGAGCATTTCGAGGTGGAGCGCGTCGGCGGTGAGCTGAGGAGGTTCGGCCAGACGGGAGCTCCGGCGGCCTTCGAGGTCGTCTCGCCCTATCAGCCCGCCGGAGACCAGCCCCAGGCGATCGATGCCCTCGTCCAGGGCGTGAAGGAGGGGGACCGTTACCAGGTGCTCCTCGGCGTGACGGGCTCGGGCAAGACCTTCACGATGGCCAAGACCATCGAGGCGCTCGGCAAGCCCACGCTCGTCATGGCGCCCAACAAGACGCTCGCCGCCCAGCTCGCGAGCGAGCTCAAGGAGTTCTTCCCCCACAACGCCGTCGTCTACTTCGTCTCCTACTACGACTACTACCAGCCCGAGGCCTACGTCCCGCAGTCAGACACCTACATCGAGAAGGACTCCTCCATCAACGAGGAGGTCGAGATGCTGCGGCACCAGGCCACCGCGAGCCTGCTCTCGCGGCGCGACGTGATCGTGGTGGCCTCGGTCTCGTGCATCTACGGCATCGGCAGCCCCGAGGACTACGCGGGCCTCGCTCCCAACGTCGACAAGAAGGTCCCGCTCGAGCGCGACGACTTCATCCACACGCTCATCGACATCCAGTACGACCGCAACGACTACGAGCTCTCCCGCGGCACCTTCCGGGTGCGCGGGGACGTGGTGGACGTCTTCCCGCCCTACGCCGAGCATCCGCTGCGCTTCGAGTTCTTCGGCGACGAGGTCGAGCTCATCGCCGAGATCGACGAGGTGACCGGCGAGATCACCCGCGAGTACGACGCCGTGCCCGTGTGGCCGGCCTCCCACTACGTGACGGAGAAGCCCAAGGTCACCGCCGCGCTCAAGACCATCGAGGAGGAGCTCGAGGAGCGCGTGGCCGAGCTGCGCGCCAACGACAAGCTCCTCGAGGCACAGCGCCTCCAGCAGCGCACCGACTACGATCTCGAGCTGCTGGAGACCATGGGCTTCTGCACCGGCATCGAGAACTACTCGCGCCACCTGGACGGCCGCCGCCCCGGCGAGCCCCCGTTCACGCTCATCGACTACTTCCCCAAGGATATGCTCTGCATCATCGACGAGAGCCATGTCACGGTGCCCCAGATCCGCGGCATGCACGAGGGGGACCGCTCGCGCAAGGTGACCCTCGTTGAGCACGGGTTCCGCCTCCCCTCCGCCCTCGACAACCGCCCGCTGCGCTTCGACGAGTTCGAGGCGCGCATCCCGCAGTTCATCTACGTGAGCGCCACACCCGGCGACTACGAGCTGCGGGTGTCGCAGAAGGAGGTTGAGCAGATCATCCGCCCCACGGGCCTGCTCGACCCCAAGATCGACGTGCGCCCTGTCCGCGGCCAGATCGACGACCTGTTGGACGAGGTGCGCGAGCGCACGGCCAGGCACGAGCGCGTGCTCGTGACGACCCTCACCAAGCGCATGGCCGAGGACCTCACCGACCACCTGCTCGACGCCGGCGTCAAGGTCAACTACATGCACTCCGACACCGCCACGATGGACCGCGTCGAGATCCTGCGTGACTTGCGGCGCGGCAAGATCGACGTGCTCGTGGGCATCAACCTGCTGCGCGAGGGCCTGGATCTGCCCGAGGTCTCGCTCGTGGCGATCCTCGACGCCGACAAGGAGGGCTTCCTGCGCAACCGCCGCTCGCTCATCCAGACGATCGGCCGCGCGGCGCGCAACGCCCAGGGCCAGGTCGTCATGTACGCCGACACCGTCACCGACTCCATGCGCGAGGCCATCGACGAGACGGCGCGCCGCCGCTTTATCCAGGAGGCGTTCAACGAGGAGCACGGTATCCGGCCCACGACGGTCCGCAAGGCCATCAACGACATCTCGAGCTTCATCGCCGAGGCCTCCGAGACCGTGGGGAAGCGCGACCGCTCTCGCGGCGACAGCCTGGGACACGGGGCCTTCTTCACGCCCGCGGAGGGCGAGGGCGCCGAGACCGCGCCCGAGGTGGGCGTCTCGGGCGGGCAGCGCCTCGCCGAGGAGCTCGCGGACCTGCCGGCCGACGAGCTCGAGCGCATCATCATGCAGATGGAGGACGACATGCGCAGCGCCTCGGAGGCCATGGACTTCGAGGAGGCCGCGCGCCTGCGCGATGCCGTCGTGCACCTGCGCGCGCTCTCCCAGGGGTCCACGGAGGACGAGGTCATCGCCGCGCTCAAGCGCGATGCGCGCAAGGGGTCGGCCTTCGCCGGGCAGCGCCAGCGCCGGGGGTTCACGCCGCACATGAAGCACTAGGCGCGGGTGCGGCTGGAAGCTGCTTTCCCAGACGCAGTTTTATCCCGTGCACTGCATCGCGTGTGCATGGGGCTGCTATACTGGGGAATCAAAGACCGGCCGATCCGTCGGCCGCGCGAAGCGAGTGGAGGGGCGATCGCCATGAAGGATCTGATGGGAAAACTCGGACGGGTGAAGTGGAACCTGGTCATCATGGCGGCGTTCTGCCTCCTGTACGCCGCCTACATCTACGTCACGCCCGCCACGGGCGGCGAGGGGACGTTCATGATCACGCCCGAGGAGGGCCTGCCCGGAATCCTCGCGCAGCTTCCCTGGATCGGGATCTTCCTCGGCGCCACCGGCCTCATCGCATCATTTGCCTCCACCTCCGGCTGGGTGCTCAGCTGGACGGAGCCGGCACTCGCCGCCGTCATGTTCGTGGCCGGCTTCTGGGAGCTCTTCTTCCCCTACGACATCCGCGTGTTCTCCCAGACCTTCGCGTTCATCGGGATCTTCCTGGCCTTCTACGTCATGTTCGTCTCCTTTGAGATGGAGCGCACGGGTCGGGGCAACTGGCTCGTGGCGCTCGCGCTCGCGGCGGCCACTTGGATCGTCTCGTTCGTGAACATCATGGACTTCGCCGGGCACGCGGCCGCTCAGGGACTGGCGTCGCTCACGCTCTACCTCGCGGCGTTCGGCTTCGCCTACGGCGCCGTGTCGCTTTCCGGCGTCGGCTCGATCGAGGAGTCCATCGGGGCGCCGAGGCGCTTCTTCGCCTCCCGCCGCGCCGCGAAGGCGGAGGCGGCCGTGTAGCGTCCACGCGGGCATCGAATATCACGGCAGCGGGTCGCCTTTCGGGGCGGCCCGTTTCGTTGTGGGTACAATGGGGTCTTGCGCGGGCAGCCGGCCCGTGCGCAGGCAGAAAGGACGTGCCATGGGGTGCGAGCATGCGGTTCCCGGGGCCAAGGCCTCGGTCGAGCAGTTTGAGGAGAATAAGCTATCCGAGGTCAAGCGCGTGATCGCGGTGCTGTCGGGTAAAGGCGGCGTGGGCAAGTCGCTCGTCACGGGCGCGCTCGCCACGGAGCTCTCGCGCGGCGGCGGCCGTGTCGGCATCCTCGACGCCGACATCACGGGCCCGTCGATCCCGAAGATGTTCGGGATGAGCGGCAGGCGCGTGGGCGGTATCGGCAACCTGCTGCTGCCCGAGGTGTCCGAGCACGGCGTCAAGGTCATGTCGAGCAACCTCATGCTCGCCAACGAGACCGACCCGGTGCTCTGGCGCGCGCCTATGATCGCCGGGGCCATCCGCCAGTTCTGGTCGGGCACGAGCTGGGGGCCGCTCGACTACCTGCTCGTCGACATGCCCCCGGGCACGGGCGACGTGGCGCTCACGGTCTTCCAGTCCCTGCCGGTCGACGGCATCGTGATCGTGACGAGCCCGCAGGACCTCGTCAGCATGATCGTAGCCAAGGGGGTGAACATGGCCGAGAAGATGGGTGTGCCCATCTTGGGCGTCGTCGAGAACATGAGCTATGTGAGCTGCCCCGATTGCGGCAAGAAGATCGAGGTCTTCGGCGAGAGCAAGCTCGATGCCGTGGCCGCCGAGCACGGGCTCGAGGTGCTCGGCCGGCTGCCCATCGACCCAGCGCTCGCGGCGGCGGCCGACGCCGGCACGTTCGAGTCGAAGCTTCCCCAGGGCTTCTTGGCCGATGCGGTCGCGGCGGTGTCTGCCGTGGCACCGCATGAGGGTGATCGCTCGGAGTAGGGCTTCGGGCGACCTGGGCGGCAGCGGCGGGAAATGCGCGTTTCACGTGCGCGGCGCCCGGTCGCTCAGGTAGGCTGTGAGATACCGATCATGCAGGGCGGCTGCCTCTCGGCGGCCGCCCGCTTGCTGGAAGGGGCGGGTGTGGACGAGCGCGCTGAGAGGTTCGATGTCATCGTGGTCGGCGGTGGGGCGTCGGGCCTCGCGGCCGCCATCGCCGCGGGCCGCGCCGGTGCGCGGACGCTCGTGCTCGAGCGCGACGTCGCGGCCGGCCTGCCCATCCTCGCCACGGGAAACGGCCGGTGCAACGTCTCCAACGCCCGGCTCGACCCCGCCCGCTACCGCGATCCCGCCTGGGCCCGGCGCGTCCTCGGCGAGAACCCGGAGGACCTGCTCGCATGCTTCTTCGACTCCGTGGGCCTGGTGACCGCCGAGGTTGAGGGCCGGCTGTACCCGGTGACGCGCCGCGCGGCGAGCGTGCGCGACGCCCTTCTCGCCGAGGCGGCCCGGCGCGGGGTGGAGGTCGTCTGCGGGGCGGAGGTGCTGCGCGCTGAGCGCGGGGATGCCGGCTGGCGCATCGACGTGTCCGCCCCGGCGCGCCCGGTCCGCTACGAGGGGGACGCCCGCCGCGCCCGACGAGCGCTTTCGGCCGCACCGCGCCGCGAGCGGACGCTTCTCGCGCACGCTGCGGTGCTCGCGCCCGGCGGCTCCTCCGTTGCGGTCTGCGGGCTTTTCAACCTTGCGCATGTGGACGAGGAGCCGGTGCTGTGTCCGATCGCCTGCGAGGTCGCGGGCCTGGGCGCCGGGGCGCTCTCGCGGGTGGACGGCATGCGCGTCGAGGGGGCGCTAACCCTCGTGCGCGCAGGCGAGCGGATCTTTCGCGAGGAGGGCGAGGTGCTGCTGCGCTCCTACGGCATCTCGGGCATCGTGTCCTTCGACCTCTCGCGCCGGGTGCGCGCCGGGGACGTGATCGAGCTCGATCTGCTGCCCGGTTTTGACGAGGAGGGGCTGCTGGGCCATCTTCGCCGTCGCGAGGAGCGCCTCGGCGCCCTGGCGGACGCGCACCCGCGTGCGGCCTGGTTCGACGGCCTGCTCGTGAAACCCCTCGCCGAGCTGGTGCTCGCGCTCGCGGACGGCTCGCTCGCATCCGTCGCGCGTGCGTGCCGCGCGGTGCCCCTCACGGTGTCCGGCCTCGCTGAGCGCGGCCAGGCTCAGGTGCGTCGCGGCGGGATCCCGCTTGCGGCCGTCGATGCCGGGACGCTTTCGGTGGGCGAGGGCCTGTTCGCCTGCGGTGAGGCGCTCGATATGGATGCGGACTGCGGGGGCTACAACCTCGCCTGGGCGTGGACGACCGGCCTCATCGCCGGATCCTCCGCCGCCGAGACGGCGCTGGGCGCACGGTAGGACGGTTGCGGCGGTGGCGCGTCGATGCGCGGAGAGCGCGGCGGGGGCGCGTGGACGGGCTGATTCGCGGAGATGCCGGCGGTGACGGCGCCGCGCGTCGGCTGAGGCGCGGCAGGGACGAACCGGGCCGTGGCAACGCGGCAGCCTCCGTGCTCCGCCGCCCGGCCCTTCGCCCATCCACCCCATTGCGAGACCGTTTTCTAACGTTTCACCGTGGCCCCACGCCCTTTTTCGTGAGAAAACGGTCATCTAACGGGGGTCCCGCGCGATGCAGGGCGGTCATCCCGCACATCTCGCATCGCGGCCGGGCACCTGGCGACCCCATTTTAAGATTCGCGGCCATGTTTTTCGGAATACCGCTCAGACGACGTGCCCACCGAACTTTTTTCTGGCATAACCGCAGGTAAGGAGCGGTGACACCTTGTGCGAGGAAGCCTCGCTCGCTATCGTTTTCCTCACGCGGCGCGAGGGAGGGCATATGGGCGGCAGGGCCATCAGGCGCTTGGAGGCGATGTCGGAACGGGCGGAGCGAGACAGGCGTCTGATCGATCCCGCGTCGCCCGCCGACCACATGGCGGCCCGCCGTCTTGCCGACAGGCACGAGCTCGCCGAGCCCATCCCGGGACTTTTCACGCGGCCTGCCCATTGGGGCGCGTTGTCTCCCTGCGACCGCGCCCTGCATCTTATGCGATCCTGTGCCGGAAGGCACCCGGGCTGGACGTTCACCGGGGCGGCGGGCCTTCTCGCGCACGGCGTTGAGGTGCCGTATGCGCTGGTCTTTCCCCTGCAGGTGGCGGTCGCAAGAGGGTCGATCCCGCAGGCGGGTCCTCACCTCCGCTTTCGGAGGGCGTCCTTTGCAGAATCGGAGCCGGCTTCGGGATGCCGGGTCGCGCCGTTTTGGGCTTGCGCGGCCGATTGCCTGCGCGTCGCCCCGTTCTCTTTGGGGCTCGCCGTCGCCGACGCCGTGCTCCGGCATACCGGGATGCCCGCGCATGAGCTGGGGCGCTTGCTGCAGGGGACGGGCGCTCATCGCCCGGGGATTCGCCGTGCCATGCTGATCGCCTCCCATGTGGACGCGCGCGCGGAGAACGGGGGAGAGTCCTACGCGCGCGGCCTCATGATCGAGGAGGGATTCCTCATCCCCGACCTTCAAGTCGAGCTGGTGGACCCCGTAGATCCCTCCCGCTGCTTCCGCGTCGACCAGTTCTGGCTGCTGCCGTCGGGCGGCAGGATCATCGGCGAGCTCGACGGCAAGGAGAAGTACCGTAGCGTCGAGCTCTTGCAGGGCAGGACCACGACGGAGGTGTTTCTCGAGGAGCGCCAGCGCGAATCGCGTCTGACGCTTTTGGGGTACCCGGTGCTTCGGTACACCTATGACGACCTGCTCGTCCCCGCCCGCCTGATCAGGCTCCTCGAGGCGGCGGGCATTCCGAGGAGCGCGGAGGCGTCGCGCGCATGGTGGAGGGCGTGGCTGCGCGCGACGGGCAGCCTGTGCGACCTTCCGCTGATACGTCCTGCCGCGCTGGCCGAGGATCCGTGAGGGATGTGTCGGCGGAGCTGCCCCTCATTCGTTTCCCGTTTCTCACAGTTTCGAAGAGAGTTGCGCCGAGAACCGTGAGAAAACGGGATGTGAACGACAGTTGCGGGCCGCGGGCAGTCGCCGCGGCGATGCGGGCGGCACCGCGGGGCTGAGGGGAGCGCGCAACCGCGGCGAGGCCGCCGACGCAGGCGCTGGCGTGGGAGCGAGCGCCCGCTGTGAGCCCGCGCCCGCCCGCGCTGCGCCGCGCCGCCCGCTGCCCGCCCCCTACACCACCGGCGCGATACCGGTGACCTGGAGGTAGACCGAGATGACCGCCAGCACCACGATGGCCGCCGCGATGATCTTGTCCCAGGCGTGCGGCAGGATCGGCTTGCCGCGTTCGCGCTCGCCCAGGGCGTACACGATCAGGCCCGGCGCGAAGGTGACCGTCGTGACCATCACGCCCTCCAGCCCGGTGGTGTACACCAGGAACAGCGTGTAGATGAACGCGAGGGTCCCGAACAAGACGACGCTCGCGCGCGCCGGGGCGAGCGGGCTCTCAAGGTGGCGGTTCTTCCATCCGATGATCATGTAGTAGGCGGCCGAGCACACATAGGGGATCAGGATCGTGTTGACGGCGCAGGTGTAGAAGAACTGGTAGGTGCCGGCCGAGACGACCGCCAAGATCAAAAAGAGCTGCATGATCGCCGCGCTGAGGAATATCGTCACCGCGGGCGCGCCGTGCTTGTTGGTCTTCGCGAAGAACTTGGGGAAGGTCCCCTGGACCGCCGCCTCATAGGGGGTCTCGGCTGCGATCACCACGTAGCCGATCAGCGCCCCGGCGAGCGAGAGCACCACGCCGAAGTTCACGATCCCGGCACCGATAGGGCCGATGGCGGCCTCCAAGATCCCCGCCAGCGAGGGCGCGGCCAGCTCCGCCATCGCCTCGCGGGGGACGACGCCCATGCTGAGGATCGAGATCAGCAGGTACAAAAGGAAGACCGAGACGAACCCGATGGACGTCGCACGGCCGACGTCACGCACGTACTTCGCCTTGCCGGAGATGACGACCGCCCCCTCGATGCCGGTGAAAACCCACACGAGCGCGATCATGGTCGAGACGAACTGCGTCCAGAAGTCGGGGCCGGCGGCCTCGCCCCAGAAGTTCGCGAAGAAGATCTCGGGATCGAACCTGCCGAGCACGACGATGGCGACCACGAACAGCACCAGGGGCACGAGCTTGGCGATGGTCACGACGGTGTTGAGGCTGACGGCCTCCCTGACGCCCCGCGACACCAAGATGGAGCAGCCCCAGATGGCGACGGAGGCGCAGACGAAGGAGACGAGGTTGTTGCCGGCCCCGAAGACCGGGAAGAAATAGCCCAGCGACCCGAAGAGCAGGATCGCGAAGCTCACGTTCGAGAAGCAGGCGCTGATCCAGTAGCCCCATGCGGAGTTGAAGCCGATGAAGTCGCCGAAGCCGGCGGCCGCGTAGGCGTAGATCCCCCCGGTCAGGTCGGGACGCGCCTGCGAGAGGCCCCGGAAGGCGCTCATGAGTGTGTAGACGCCGATGAAGCAGACGGCCCAGCCGGTGAGCACGGCCCCGGTGTTGGCCCCGCCTGCGGCGAGGTCGCCGCATAAGGAGAAGATGCCCGCGCAGATCGTCGAGGTGATGACCATCATCGTGAGCTGCAGCAGGTTGAGCCCGCGGGGGTTGATGACCGCGTCGCGCTCATGGTCTTTCGTTGCCTGTGTGTCGTTCATAACGCCCTCATTTCAAGAAGCGGCGCCCAACCGCACGATGGGCGCCGCGACAGGGTGGAACTATGGACGGATCGCATGCGGGCCGCCGGGCGGGGAGCACGGGGCCGGCACGTTTTGATGTGATGCGGGGGCGCGGTCGGCCATCAGAAGCGAAGCGACATGCATGAGAGGCCGCCGTCGAGCTTGCGGTACTCGCTGGTGTCCACCACGACGGTCTTGTAGCCGGCGTCCTGGACCGCCTTCAAGACGGTGGGGTAGCCCTCGGCGACGATCACCGTCCCGTTGACCCAGATGCAGTTGGCCCCGTAGGCCTCCTCCTGTGGCACGACGATCTTGGTGTAGTCGGCGAAGTCGGGTTTCTCGATGAACTCTCCCGAGACCAGCATGGTGTTGTTCTCGATGTAGTTGACGCCGGTCTTGAGATGCAAGACGAGCTCGAGCGGCACCTCGGAGCCGCTGAGCCCCCAGCCCTCGAGGATGCTGAAGAACTGGCGGATGCCCTCCTCGTTGGTGCGCGCGGAGCGGCCGACGTAGAAGTGGTCGCCGACCATCATGACGTCGCCGCCGTCGAGGGTCCCGGGTGCCTCGATGCGCTTGATGTGCTCCTCATCGAAGAAGCGGTGCAAGACGGGCTCGATCTCGTCCTTCTCCCCGTTGCGGGACGCGGCGCCCGGGTTGGTGACGATGGCGCCGCAGCGTGTGATGACGGCCGGGTCCTCGACGAAGACGCTGTCGGGGTACTGCTCGAGGGGCGGCAGGACCGTGACGTCCACACCGCATTCGAGCAGGGCGTCGATATAGGTGCTGTGCTGCTTGAGCGCGAGCTCGAAGTCGGGCTTGCCGAGTTCGGGGGCGCTCGTGATGCCGTCGACGAGGGATCGGGAGGGACGGCGGACGATGGTGTGCGTGAACGAGGCCATGATGCTTCCTTTCTCGAAGTGCGCGAACAGCTCGTCGCTTGCCCTGGGTACAGTCTAATCGTATTTCGTATACGATTTAGCGTGAACGGGAGATTGGGCCAACTGTTCCGGCCAAGGGTCAATTCGGGGCGGCGAACGGACGCTTCTGCTGCCGGGCGCGGGTTCTTGGGTGCGGGCGACGGCTTTGACCCCGGTTGGCGTCCACATGCAGGAGCAGCCGCGTGCGAGACATGGTAGAATCCTGGTCAACTGAGGAGCCGATGCGATGGGTGGGAGGGCGATGGTCGTTGCGTTCTGATTCATATCGACCCTTGAAGGATCTCGTATACGATTATATCTCGCGGAAGATCGCCCAAGACGAGCTCTCCGCGGGCGACCGCGTTCCCGAGCCGATGATCTGCGAGGCCCTGGGCGTCTCCCGCACGCCGGTCCGAGAGGCGCTGATCCAGCTCGCGAGCGAGGGCTACCTCGAGAACATCCCGCGCCGCGGCTTTCGGGTGCGCGGCATCTCGCATGAGTCCGCCCGGGAGCTGTACGAGGTCATCGGGCCCCTGGACGGCCACGCGGCGGCCCTCGCCGTGCCCAACCTCAGCGAGGAGGACCTGCGCCACATGCGGTTCCTGCTCGATTCCATGGACCTGGCGATCCGCAGCCGCATGCTCGAGCGCTACGACGGCTTCCAACGGGAGTTCCACCGCATGTACCAGGAGCGCTGCGGCAACAGGCGCTTGGCGCAGCTGCTCGAGGAGCAGGACCGCGCCTTCATGAAGCCGGGCTACAGCGAGCTCGAGCCCGAGGCGGTCTACGAGGTCCTGGCCAAGGCGAATCGCGAGCACGCCCGCATGTTGGAGCTCTTCGAGTCAAGGGACGCCACCGGACTCGAGGCCTATGTGCGCGACGTCCACTGGTCCACGGAGAACGCGCGGTACAACGTCTGGTGACGTTCTGGCCGCGGGCCGGCGGTCAGCCCGTCGGCGGACCGTTTGCGCCGGCTTGTTCATTCGTTTCCCGCATTCTCACGGTTTCGAAGAGAAGCGGGCTGAAAACCGTGAGAATACGGGATGTGAATACACGCGGGAGGGGCAGCGCCGCTGGGGCCGCCGGCGCGCGACGGTGCCGGCACCGCTGGGGCCGCCGGCGGGCCCCGGTGCCCGCGCAACCCCACCGCTCCGGTGCCCCCGCCGTCGGCACCGCCCTGCCGCCCCCGTCCCGCCGCATGGAAGGAGACGCATATGATCGAAGTCTCGGACATCCGGATCCCTCTGGGCAAGGGCGGCTCTGAGGAGGCGCTCACGGCGGCGGCCCGCCGCGATGCGGCCCGGACCCTCGGCCTTCGCGAGGCTGACCTCGCCCGCATCGAGCTTTATCGCGTGTCCGTCGACGCCCGCAAGAAAGCCGACGTGCATTTCACGGCCTCGGTCCGCATCGAGCTCGCAGGCAACGCGCCCGAGCGCCGCGTCCTCGGGGCGCTTTCCGCCCGCGACGCCCGCCGCGTGCGCGCCCTCGACCCCGTGGTCCCCAGCTGGCCGCGATCCTTTGCGCCCGCCGCCCGCCTCCCGCCGGTCGTCGTCGGGGCCGGCTGCGCGGGCCTGTTCGCGGCGCTCGCCCTGGCCGAGGCGGGCCTTGAGCCCCTGCTCATCGAGCGCGGTGACGATGCCGCCCGCCGTACGTCCGCGGTCGAGCGCTTCAACGCCACGGGTGAGCTCGACGTCGAGAGCAACATCCAGTTCGGCCTCGGCGGCGCCGGCACCTTCTCCGACGGCAAGCTCACCACCGGCACCAAGAACCCCGCGCACCGCCTCATCCTCGAGACGCTCGCAGCCGCCGGTGCGCCGCGCGAGATCCTCTGGGAGGCCAAGCCCCATGTCGGCTCCGACATCCTTCCCGATGTCGTCACGCACATCGTCGCGCGCATCCGCGAGCGCGGCGGCGAGGTGAGGTTCCGCTGCCGGCTCACGGACATCGAGCGCGACGCGACGGGCGCCGTGAGCGCTATCCGCGTGCAGTCCGGCGCGGCGGCCGAGGAACGCATCGCCTGCCGCGGCCTCGTGCTCGCCTGCGGCCACTCGGCCCGCGACGTCTTCTCGCTCCTCAAGCGCCGCGGCATCGAGCTCGCCCGCAAGACGTTCGCGATGGGGGCGCGCATCGAGCACCGGCAGGCCGATGTCGACCGCGCCCAATACGGGTCCGCCGCGGGACATCCCTCGCTCGGGGCCGCGCCCTACAAGCTGGTCGCGCACCTGGACGGCGGCCGTTCGCTCTTCACGTTTTGCATGTGCCCGGGCGGCGAGGTGGTGGCGGCGGCGAGCGAGCCGGGAGGGGCGGTCACCAACGGGGCGAGCCTCCATGCGCGGGCGGGGGAGAACGCCAACGCGGCGCTGCTCGTGAACGTGAACCCGGCCGATCTGCCGGGGGATGACGTCCTCGCGGGTGTCGAGCTCCAGCGCGCCTGCGAGCGGCGCGCCTTCGAGCTGGGTGGAGGCGCGTATAAGGCGCCCGCCCAGCTGGTCGGGGACTTCCTCGCGGGTCGGCCGAGCAACGGGGCCGGCGGCGTGGCCCCCACGTATCCGCGCGGGGTCGCGTGGGGCAGCATCGAGGACGCGCTGCCGGGTTACATCGTGAACACCATGCGGCAGGGGATCCCGCAGCTGGCGCACCGGCTTCGCGCCTTCGAGGCGGCCGACGCCGTGCTCACGGGCGTGGAGTCGCGCTCGAGCTCGCCGATCTCGGTCGTGCGCGACCGCTCCTGCGTCTCGGTGAGCACCCCCGGCCTCTACCCCTGCGGGGAGGGGGCGGGGTACGCGGGCGGCATCATGTCCGCGGCCACGGACGGCATCCGCGTGGCGACGGCGATCATGCAGGGGTGATATGAGAAAGGGGCCGGACGGCTTCCGCCCGGCCCCTTTCGGCGCTCTCGATGCGCTCGCCTACCGCAGCTTCCGGGCGAACTCCAGGTACTGGATCTGCTGCAGGGCATCGATGGTCGGCTTGTAGGGGCTCTCGGCGTCGAGCGCGTAGCGAAGCCCGTCGGCGCCGAGGTAGCCGTTGAGGTTGAGCGAGGTCACCTGGTCGCGCGTGGCGAGGGTGGATTTCTGCCGGTCGGTGAGCGGCGCGCCGGCGAGGTCGAGGGTGAGGGCGGCCAGCGCGTTCGCCCCGATCTCGGTGTTCCAGCTCACCTGCTCGCGCCCGGCCACATCGTAGTTCGCCCACACGAGGTAGGTGGACTGGTGGTAGCGCTGGACGTGCTCGAGCTCGCTCTCCTCGCCGGCATGGAGTGCGTCATTGAGCCTTCCGCCCACGTTCGGCTGATGGTCGCCGAAGAAGACGACGATCACCGGCCGCCCGATGCCCTGAAGCTCGCCGAGGAGCCATGCGAGCGCCTCGTCCGATTTGTTGACGCAGGCGAGGTAGGTGTTGAGCTCGCCGATCAGCGTCTCGTCCTCGATCCCGGCCGGACGGATGCCGGGCAGGTCCTCATCGGGCACGGTGCCCAGGGCGTAGCCGCCGTGGTTCTGCATCGTGAGATCGAAGAAGAACTGCGGGTCGGGGTCCTCGCGGAGGCGCTCGATGATCTTCTCGTAGGTCGCCATGTCCGAGTACCAGCCGTGGTAGGTGGAGGCGCCCTCGAAGTCCTTCTCGTGCAGGAAGGTGTCGAAGCCCAGGTCGCGATAGATGCTCAGGCGGTGGTAGTTGTTCGGGTTCTGCGGGTGGATGGCCGTGGTGTCGTATCCCAGCCCCTTGAACTGCTTGGCCAGGCTCTCGATGCCGGAGAGCTGGTAGAGCTGGTAGTGCACCTTGCCCGGTCCGATGAACGCCGACGAGTTGCCGGTCAGGAACTCGAACTCGGTGTTGGCGGTCCCGCCGCCGGCGACAGGCGTCATGAGGCGACCCCGGACGAGGGCGTCGGGGATGCTGTTGTAGAAGGCGGGGCCGGTGTAGCCCGCCTCGCGGACGGCGTCGTACAGGGAGAGGTCGGCGAACGACTCGTTCATGATCGCGATGACCGCGGGCTTGGCGTCGTCGAACTGGGCGGTGGCCGCCATCCGCCCCTCGTTCGCGCCCTCGGTGGCATCGAAGGCCGCCGCATACGCGGCCTCGGTGTCCGCAGCCTGCGCATCGTCGTATCCGTCGGGCACGGGGATCGCGAGGTCCTGCATGATGGCGAGGAACGAGGGGACGAACCCGATGTTGGTGAAGGTGGTGATGGGCTGCCAGCGGTCGTATGAGATGCCGAGGTCGCGCTCGAGGCTGACATTGAGATAGGCGTGATGGATGCCGAACATGACGACCACGGCGAGGGCGAGGTTCGCGACGGCGTTGGAGGCGATGTAGAGCGGCGTGCCGCGAAACGCCGCCGGGCTCACGAACGACAGCAGGCACAGGCAGACGCACGTGGCGAGCAGGCCCTGGAGGATGAGCTCGGTGAGCATGAGCACATAGCTGCCCCCGACCTCGGCCGCCGCGCCGATGGAGAGCAGATCGCTGGGGAGGATCGCCGCGCCCTTGAATTGGATCACGAAATGCTGGGCGACGCCGAATCCGAAGCAGGCGACGGGCACCAGGCAGCAGAGGATGCCGGTGCGCTGACCGAGGAGGTAGGCGGCGAGCAGGGCGGCCCCGATCACGATCAGGGCGATATGGTAGGCATAGACCGGGATGTTCCCGAGGTTCTCGTTCCACGGCAGCTCGATCACCCAGGCGCCGATGAAGGCGACGGCCGTGAGGAGGGCCAGGTCGCGCAGGATCTCGACGGGCAGGCGTATCGGGAGCGGCAGGGAGCCCAGGCGGGCGAGCACGGGGCCGCGCAGCAGCGTCAGCGCGCCGAGCGCCGCGATGCCCGCGGATATGAGGCCGATGTCGAGCCCGTCGGCCTCAGCGTCCACGAGACCCTGGCCGATCCAGACGCTCAGGAAGATGAGGGTCCCGGCGAAGGGCATCGGCCAGAGGAGCATGCCGGGCCGCAGGCGCTTCCAGGCGGGCGCGACGGGCTCCTCCACGGCGGCCGCCGCGTGCGCATGGATCCCGAGGCCGTCTGCCGCGGCGGCGCGCTTCGGGCGGCGCAGCGTCCAGAACACGGAGAGGCACACGCAGGCGATGAGTGCGGCGAGCGCGAACAGGGGGATGGCGGCGTGCGTTGTCGGGGTCGATTCGGGCATGTGGGTTCCTATCAAAAAGCCCTGCTGGGTGCAGTTGTCGCAACTCCCTTAGCTTCCTCCAAGGCGCCGCCGATTGTCAACGTTGTGCAAGGTTTTCACCATGGCGGCCCTCACCACGGAGGAGGCTGCGGCCGCTCACGTACGCGAACAAGGCTTGCGCTTCCCGTGGTGGTTTTCACCATGCGAACATGTGTCCGCACGATGGGGTAGACTCACTCAGCAAGAAAAAGAGATAGGGCGATCATGCCACGAGGAGAACGAGCACATGCCAGAATCACCTTCCATCGTCATCCGCGGCGCCCGCGAGCACAACCTGCAAGACGTCGATGTCACGCTGCCGCGCGGCAAGCTCTCCGTCATCACGGGCCTTTCGGGCTCGGGCAAGAGCTCGCTGGCCTTCGACACCATCTACGCCGAGGGGCAGCGGCGCTACGTCGAGTCGCTCTCGAGCTACGCCCGCCAGTTCCTCGGCCAGATGGACAAGCCCGACCTCGATTCCATCGACGGCCTCTCGCCGGCCGTGTCCATCGACCAGAAGACCACCTCGAAGAACCCGCGCTCCACGGTGGGCACCGTCACGGAGATCTACGACTACCTCCGCCTGCTCTTCGCCCGCGTGGGCACCCCGCACTGCCCGGAGTGCGGCCGCGTCATCGAGCGCCAGACCACCGACCAGGTGGCCGACAAGATCCTCGAGGCGGGGGAGGGGCACCGCGCGTTCATGCTCGCGTCCGTGGTCGTGGGTCGCAAGGGGGAGTTCACCAAGCTGTTCGAGGACCTGCGCCGCGAGGGATTCTCGCGCGTGCGGGTCGACGGCGAGGTGCGTCAGCTCGATGACCCCATCGAGCTTGACAAGAAGTTCAAGCACACCATCGAGGTGGTGGTGGACCGCATCGTGATCCGCCCCGACTCGCTGGGCCGCATCGCGGAGTCCGTGGAGCAGGCCACCAAGCTCGCCCACGGCAACGTGGCCGTCTACCTGCTGCCCGAGCGCGACGCCCCCGAGGGCGCCGAGGGTGATCTGCTGCAGTACTCCCTCGCGCTCGCCTGCCCGGAGCACGGCCACTCCATCGACGACCTCCAGCCGCGCGACTTCTCCTTCAACGCCCCCTACGGCGCCTGCCCCGAGTGCGACGGCCTGGGCTTCAAGAAGATCGTGGACGCCGAGGCGCTCATCGAGAACCCCGAGCTGGCGGTCAGCGAGGGCGTGTTCGGGAGCTTCTTCGGCAAGTCGAACTACTACCCGCAGATCTTCCGCGCCCTCTGCGTGCACCTGGGGGTGGATCCCGACACCCCATGGAAGGACCTTCCGGCGCGCGTGCGGCGCATCTTCCTCGACGGCCTCGGCGAGAAGAAGATCCGCGTCGACTACCACACGCAGGACGGCCGCGACACCCATTGGTTCACCAAGTACTCGGGCGTGCGCAACATCCTCTACGAGCGCTTCATCGAGAGCACCAACGAGAGCACGAAGGCCAAGCTCGAGAAGTACATCCGCGAGGAGCCCTGCGGCTCCTGCCACGGTGCGCGCCTGCGCCCCGAGATGCTCGCGGTCACGGTTGGCGGCAAGTCGATCTACGAGGTGTGCTGCCTCTCCTGCCGCGAGAGCCTCGCGTTCTTCGAGGCGCTCGAGCTCACCGAGCGCCAGCAGTTCATCGGCGGCCGCATCGTGAAGGAGATCATCGAGCGCCTGCGCTTCCTGGTCGATGTCGGCCTGGACTACCTCACGCTCGACCGCGCCTCCGCCACGCTCTCCGGTGGCGAGGCCCAGCGCATCCGCCTCGCCACGCAGATCGGCGCCGGCCTCATGGGGGTCCTCTACATTCTCGACGAGCCGTCCATCGGCTTGCACCAGCGCGACAACGAGCGGCTCATCGCCACGCTCGAGCGCCTGCGCGACATCGGCAACACCGTCATCGTGGTCGAGCACGACGAGGACACGATCCGCGCGGCGGACTACGTGGTCGACATGGGCCCGGGCGCCGGCGAGCACGGCGGCCGCGTGGTGTGCGCGGGCACGCCCGAGGAGATCATGGCCTGCCCCGAGTCGCTCACCGGGCGCTACCTCATCGGCAAGCAGATGATCCGCGTGCCCGAGAAGCGCCGCAAACCCGGACGCGGGGCCCTGAAGATCACGGGTGCGACCTGCAACAACCTCAAGAACGTCTCCGCGAAGATCGAGTTCGGCACGTTCACCGTGGTGACCGGCGTCTCGGGCTCGGGCAAGTCGAGCCTCGTCACCGACACCATCGCGCCGGCGCTCACCAACGCCATCCATCGGTCCGGGCGCCCGGTCGGCAAGTACAAGAAGCTCGACGGCCTCGAGCACATCGACAAGGTCATCGATATCGATCAGTCGCCCATCGGCCGCACCCCGCGGTCCAACCCGGCAACCTACATCGGCCTGTGGGATGACCTGCGCGCGCTGTTCGCGAGCGTGCCGGAGTCCAAGGCGCGCGGCTACTCCCCGGGTCGCTTCTCCTTCAACGTCTCCGGCGGCCGCTGCGAGGCCTGCAAGGGCGACGGCCAGATCAAGATTGAGATGCACTTCCTGCCCGATCTCTACGTGCCCTGCGAGGTCTGCGGCGGCAAGCGCTACAACCGCGAGACCTTGGAGGTCACCTACCGCGGCAAGTCCATCTCGGATGTGCTCGACATGAGCGTCACGGAGGCGCTCGGGTTCTTCGGCAACATCCCGCAGATCAAGCGCAAGCTGCAGACGCTGTTCGATGTGGGCCTCGGCTACGTGCGCCTGGGCCAGCCCGCCACGACGCTCTCCGGCGGCGAGGCGCAGCGCGTGAAGCTCGCCAAGGAGCTGCACCGCAAGCAGACCGGCAAGACCTTCTACATCCTGGACGAGCCCACCACGGGCCTGCATTTCGATGACGTGAGGCAGCTGATCGACGTGCTGCAGCGTCTGGTCGACGCCGGGAACACGGTCCTCGTGATCGAGCACAACCTCGATGTGATCAAGGTCGCCGACCGTCTGATCGATATGGGCCCCGAGGGCGGGTCCGGCGGCGGCACCGTGGTCGTCTCGGGCACGCCGGAGCAGGTGGCGAAGTGCGAGGCGAGCTACACGGGCGCTTTCCTCGGCCCGCTGCTCGAGCGCGACAAGGCGCGCCAGAGGCTGCTGGACAACTAGGCTTGCCGCCTCGGTTGCGGCCCGGCGAGCTGCGGGCTCAAGTCCGGATGAGGGCCTTTCGGGATGCGTCCCGAAAGGCTCTTTCCTTAGGCCGGCTGCCGGGGGATCTGGGGTCTCGATGGCGGGTGCCTTTTAGGCTGGCCCGGACCCTCGCCGAGGTAGGATGGAGTTATGGACACCGGTCATCTGACATATCGCGAGTACGCGGCCTTTGCGGCGCTGCCCCTCGATGAGCTTGCGCGTGAGTGCGAGCTCCAGGTGTTTCGCGCCTCGGGGCCGGGCGGGCAGGGCGTGAACACCACCGACTCGGCGGTCCGTCTCACCCATGGGCCCACGGGCATCTCGGTCACGGCGCGCGAATCGCGCAGCCAGTGGCAGAACCGCCGCCGCGCCCTTCGCAAGCTGCGCGAGATCCTCGAACGCCGCGCTGTCCCGCCCACGCCCCGGCGGGCCACCAAGCCCACGCGGGGCTCGCGCGAACGGCGGCTCGCCGGCAAGCACCGGCGCTCCGAGATCAAGCGCCTGCGGCAGCGCCCCGCGGAGGAGTAGCGCCTGGATCGCGAGGTGCGACCCGCGCCAATTCGGACCGCGCGGGGGTTTGGGTACCATGGATATGCTGTCACCGATCCCAAAGGACCTCCTCATGCTCACCATCGGCTGCCACCTCTCTTCCGCCAAGGGCTATACCGCGATGGGGGAGGCGGCGCTCTCCATAGGCGCGGACACGTTCGCGTTCTTCACGCGCAACCCGCGCGGAGGGAGCATCCGCGCCCTCGATCCCGATGACGTCGCCGGCCTCACCGCGACGCTTTCGTCTTGCGGCTTCGGCCCGCTGGTCGCTCACGTCCCGTACACCTACAACGCCTGCTCGGCCAAAGACCGCGCCCGCGAGTTCGCGCACGAGGCGATGGCCGAAGACCTGCGCCGGCTCGAGGCGCTTCCCGGCAACTACTACAACTTCCATCCGGGGGCGCATGTGGGCCAAGGCCTCGAGCGCGGTATCGAGCTCATCGTCGAGACCCTCACCGAGGTGATGTTCGAGGGCCAGCGCACCACGGTTCTGCTCGAGACGATGTCGGGCAAGGGAACCGAGGTCGGGGGCCGTTTCGAAGAGCTCGCCACCATCATCGACCGGGTCTCTTCGGCGTCCCCCGCGCTTTCCGGCCGCCTTGGGGTCTGCCTCGACACCTGCCATGTCCATGATGCCGGCTACGACCTCATCCATGATTTGGACGGGGTGCTCGCCGAGTTCGACCGCATCGTCGGTCTCGACCGTTTGCGTGCGATCCATATCAACGACTCCAAGAACCCCTGCGGTGCGGCGAAGGACTGGCACGCGCGCATCGGCGAGGGGTATCTCGGCTCGAAGGAGCTGGGTGGGGGCATCGCGGTGTTCCAACGGATCGTGTCCCACCCCGCCCTGCGCGATCTGCCTTTCATCTTGGAGACGCCCCATGACGATCTCGCGGGCTACGCCCGCGAGATCGAACTGCTGCGCGGTCTTGCCGGCTAGCTGCTGCTGGCACGGTGGCATTCGCGGCGCTCCGAGGTTCTAACCGAGCCCACTCCACAGAGACTTCGCATCGCGGGGCAAAACTCATCCCTCTTGTACCGGTTTCGGGCGGCAGGAATAAAACCTTGCTCGACTTGTACCAGTTTTTAGCGACACGAGAAGTAGAGGCCGATTTCTCAAGAAAGAACTCGCAGGTCAGAGCTGTGCGCTGACGCTTGCTACTCGAGCCATATCGAAAAACTGGTACAAGAGGTGCGAGTTTTTTCGTCCGCCGGTCAAAAGTAGTACAACTCGCGATACTTTGGCGAAGGTTTCAGGCGAGGGCTCGCAATTCCCGGGCGTTCACTGGTGGGTGCCGGCTCAGAGCATGGAAAATGGTCCCTCGGGCTCTTAATGCGTGTGCTTCGAATAGGTCGGCACGATAACAACGCGTGCATACGAGGATTATGTTCAACGAACTGCCGCCCTGCGCCACGTTGGGGGCTTCAACAGTGCTGCCATGCTTGCCGCCGATATCCCCGGCGTCGTCTCTTGGTTCAAAACTTGCATGTATAGGAATTATAGTTATTATAATATCAAACTAGGTGATGATATGGCGATAAACACGATGAAAAAGCTGCACTGTATCGCGATAGTGATACAAATTTGAAACATTCACAAAGAATCATTTGCATCTCAATCCATGAATGAGCATAATCAATCTCGTTATATTCCACCCAGAATTTTGCAATGGGAAATCGGAAGGGGCAGGACATGAAGGGATTCAAGAAGATCGGCACAGGCATCGCTGGACTCGCGGTCGTCGCCGCGCTCGCGCTCACGGGTTGCGGCGGGCAGGCGCCGGCGACGCAGGCGGGCTCGGACGACGCCACCGACGCCGGCAGCTACGCGCTCGTCGCTGACGGCAAGCTCACGGTTGGCACCTCGGCAGAGTACGAGCCGTTCGAGTATGTGGAGGACGGCGCCTACAAGGGCTTCGACCTCGATCTGATCACCAAGATCGCCGAGAAGCTGGACCTCACGGTCGATATCCAGAACGTCGATTTCGACACGATCGTTCCGGGTGTCGCCACCGGCACGAAGTACGACGTGGGCATCGCGGCGATCACCGTGACGCCCGATCGCAAGAAGGAGGTCTCCTTCTCCGACTCCTATTACATCGATGACCAGGCGATCGTCACGATGAAGGACAGCGCCGAGATCACGGCCGACAACTACGCCGACGCCCTGAACGCGGGCGACGTCAAGATCGCCGTCCAGTCGGGCTCCACCGCCGAGGCGTTCGCGAAGGAGAACTTCCCCGAGGCGACGCTCGTGCCCTTCAAGAACGCGACCGACTGCTTCTCCGCGCTCCAGGCCGGGCAGGCCTCCGCGCTCGTGACGAACCGCTCCGTCGCGGCGCAGCTGACGGCGGACACCTTCGATAACGAGCAGGTGGTGAAGCTCGTCTCGACCGGCGAGGAGTACGCGATCGCCATCGGCAAGGACAACGCCGCCCTCAAGGACGCCATCGACGACGCGCTCGACGAGCTCGAGGACGACGGCACCGTCGACGCTCTCATGGAGCAGTACAACATCAAGTAGGTTCGGCGCCCGCCCTGCCGCCGGGCCCCGTACGGGGCCCGGCGGCTTTGACGTGAAAAAGGCCCGCCAGGGCATGAGCGAAGGAGACAGACGTGAACTCACAGATGCAGGTCAAAGGACACGACGCTGGGATGCTGAGGGCCCCGGGCATCCGACGCCGCGTCCTCTGCCTCGCGATCGCCTGCCTTCTCGCCGTGCTCGGCGCCGTCCTTCCCGCGCCCGCCTCGGCCCTCGAGGTGAAGAAGCTGAGCGCGCAGCCCAACACCGATTCGGGGAGCGACGTCGTGGGCGGCGTGGACACCCGCCTCACCTGGGAGGTGCAGGCCGCGCCCGACGAGGCCCTGACCGGCTTCACCCTGACCCTGCCCGCGGGAACCACCTACACCACCGAGGATGCCCGGGTGACGCTGCTCTCCGGCACCGACCTGATGGACCGCACCTTCGTGAGGGCGTCCTACAAGGAGGACGGCGAGTCCCTGCGCGTGCGCTTCCCCGAGCCCGCCCCGGCCGGAACCTACCTGCGCTTCGAGCTCTACGGGGTCCAGTTCCCGGCCTCGGGCGGGTCGATGCAGGCGAGCGCCACCTACGATCTTGCCGACGGAGGCACCGAGGAGGCCCCGGCGCTCCCGGCGGTCCAGGTGCGCGAGACCTCCCTGACCGAGCAGCTCGAGAGCCACCTCGAGGACCAGCCCTGGGTCCAGGCGTGGAACGCCAACCGGTTCCTCCGCCTCTTCCTGAACCCGCTGCTCGTGGTCACGAGCCTGCCGGTCATCTTCTCCGGATTCCTCATGGCGCTCGCGATCGTCGTCGTGGCCTTCCCGCTCGCCATCCCGGTGGGCTTCCTGCTCGCGCTCATGCGCATCTCCAAGTCGCGCCTGCTGCGGCTCATCGCGAGCCTCTACGTGAACCTGATCCGGGGCACGCCGGCCTTCCTGCAGATCTACATCGCGTTCTTCGGCCTGCCTCTCGCCGGCCTGAATATCGACAACTACCCGCTCGGCATCATCGTCATGGCCATGAACTCGGCCGCCTACCTCTGCGAGATCTTCCGCGCCGGCATCCAGGCGGTGCCCGCGGGCCAGGGCGAGGCCGCCCGCTCTCTCGGCATGACCGGCGTCCAGACCATGGTCTCGATCATCATCCCGCAGACCTTCCGCAACGTCATCCCGACCCTCACGAGCGAGTTCATCCTCCTGTACAAGGACACCTCGCTGCTTGCGGCCGTCGGCGTCATGGAGATCGTCATGTACGCGAAGACCATCGTCGCCACGACGGGCTCCATCACCCCCTATGTGGTGGCCGCCCTGTTCTACCTCGTGGTGACCCTGCCGCTCGCCCATGTGGTGGGACGTCTCGAGGCGCGTCTGCGCGGCGGCTCCGCGCGAGCGCCGAAGAGCGGGAAGCCGGCTGTCGTGGGCGCCACGCCCGACCAGATCTCGAGCCTGTAAGGAGGGGCCATGAGTGAGATGAGCAAGACGGGCGCGGCGGCCGCCGCGGATCCGATCGTCAGCATCCAGGGGCTTCAGAAGAGCTACGGCGACAACGTGGTCCTGCGCGGGGTCGACTTCGATGTCCGCCGCGGCGAGGTCGTGGTGATCCTGGGTCCGTCCGGCTCCGGTAAGTCCACGATGCTTCGCTGCATCAACCGCCTCGAGGAGCCGAGCGCCGGCGCGATCCTGTTCGAGGGGGAGGACATCACCGCCAAGGGGACGGACATCAACGCCGTCCGCCAGCGGCTCGGCATGGTGTTCCAGCAGTTCAACCTCTTCCCCCATCTGTCGGTCAAGCGCAACGTCATGATCGCGCAGCAGAAGGTCCTGAAGCGCAGCCGCGAGCAGGCCGAGCAGGTGGCCGTCGCCGAGCTCGAGAAGGTGGGGCTCGCCGACCGCATCGACTTCATGCCCTCCCAGCTCTCCGGCGGCCAGCAGCAGCGCGTGGCCATCGCCCGCGCGCTCGCGATGAAACCGAGCGTGATGCTGTTCGACGAGGCCACGAGCGCGCTCGACCCCGAGCTCGTCCGCGACGTGCTGGGCGTCATGCGCGACCTCGCGCGCCAGGGCATGACCATGATCGTCGTGACCCACGAGATGGGCTTCGCGCGCGAGGTGGCCGACCGCGTGGTCTTCATGGACGGCGGGGTCATCGTGGAGGAGGGCACGCCGGAGCAGGTCTTCGACCATCCGCGGTCCGAGCGGACGCGGGACTTCCTCGGCCATATCGCGTAGGTTCCGCGCGCCTGCGGTATCATCTCTTCCGGCCGCGCGTTCGAGGGGTTCGCGACGGGCCGGCCCCGTCGCCCGACTCCGGACGGCGGGGCGCGGATATGACGGCGGAGAGGGGAGCGGTTCATGGGTCACAAGGAGCGCGTCGGGGTGCTGTTGGTGAACACCGGCTCGCCGTCGGCGCCGGAGCCCGCGGCCGTCAAGTCCTATCTCGCCGAGTTCCTGATGGACCCTTGCGTCAGGCCGATGCCGGCGCTCCCATGGTGGCTCATCCTGCACCTTTTCATCCTGCCGTCGCGCAAGCGGCGCTCTGCGGCGAAGTACCGGCTCATCTGGGGCGAGGACGGCTCCCCGCTCGTGTCGACGGCCGAGCGCCTCGCCGGGCGCGTCGAGGCGCGGCTCGGCGCCGCCGCGGCTGCCAAGGGATCCGTCCCGCCGCTGGTCCGCGCGGCGATGAGCTACGGCGAACCCGCCCTCGCGACCGTCCTTTCGCAGCTGCGCGATGCGGGCTGCGGGCGGGTCGTGCTGATCCCGCTGTACCCGCAAAGCGCCCGGTGCACCACCGGATCGGTCCTGCGCCGGGTGCGAGGCGCCCTCGGGGCCCTCGGTTGGGACCCGGACCTCGATGTCGTCGAGTCCTACGGCGCGCATGAGGCCTATCTCTCGGCGCTGCACGCGAGCCTCTCGGCGCTCGCCGTCGACCCGGAGCGCGACCGCGTCATGTTCAGCTTCCACGCCGTCCCCCAGCCGGATATCGAGGCGGGCGACACCTATCCCGCCCAGGTCGAGGCCACCTGCGCCGCCTTGGCCCGACGGCTCGGGCTTTCGCGGGACCGTTGGACGCTCTCGTACCAGTCGCCCTTCAGCGACGGGCGCCTCTGGCACGGGCCGTTCACGGCGGAGGCGGTCGGGGAGGAGGCCGCGCGCACCGAGGGGCGCCTGATCCTCATCTGCCCGGGCTTCTCGATCGACTGCCTCGAGACCCTCTACGACGTGGAGCGCGAGCTCTCCGAGCGGGCGCGCGCGGCGTTCCCGTCCGATGGCGCGGCGCGCGAGTTCGTCTACGTCCCCTGCCTGAACGACTCCGATGGCGCGGTGGGGCTCATGGCCGCCCTCGTTCGCGACGTGCTCGACGGAGCCTGAACCCGCCGGCCGCGGCGCCGTGCTACCATCGGGGCATCCGGTTCCGAGCAAGGAGGACGACCATGGCCGAGGATCGCAGGCGCACGCAGGACAGGGGCGGCAGGGGAGGCGGTCGCCGCGAGCAGCGGGCCCGCGAGGCCGAGCGCCACATCGCCGAGATGGCCGCGCGCTTCGGCCGCGAGATCGAGGCGTCGGTGGCGGGCGTCAAGGTGTATGACGGCATCCCCAAGGTGAGGGCCGCGGCACCGGACATCCCCGAGCCCGCGCCCGCCGCGGTCGACGAATCGGCCTCGGTTGAGGAGGCGCCCGTGCAGGAGGCAGAGGCCGCGGCCGAGCCGCCCGCCGCCCCGGCGCCAGAGCTCCCGACCGTGACCGTGGTGGCCGAGGACAGCGTCGCCGCCGTCATCGCGCGCGGTCGCGGGCGCGCCCAGTTCTGCGACCTGGCCGTCTTGGACTTCGCCTCCTTCGTGCACCCCGGCGGGGGATACGAGCGCGGCGCCTGGGCCCAGGAGGAGGCGCTGTGCGCTGAGTCCTTCCTCTACAACGTCCTCGTCACCCAGAAGTCCTGGTACGGCGAGAACCGCCGTCGCAACATCAACTGCGAGCTGTACCGCAACCGCGCGCTCGCGGTGCCGGCCGTCCGCTTCTCGCGCGGCAAGGTGCACGCCTACGCCGACGTGATCGTCGCCGCGGCCCCCAACGCCCGCCGGGCCCGCGAGGAGTACCGCGTGGACCGCGCCGCCCTCTCCCGCGCCCTCACCGAGCGCGTCCGTCTCATCCTCGCCATCTCCGACGACCTCGGGCACGAGAAGCTCATCCTCGGCGCGTTCGGCTGCGGCGTCTTCGGATGGGATGCCGGCGAGGTTGCCGAGGCGTTTCGCGCCGAGCTCGCCCGCGGCGGCCACGCGGCCCGCGAGGTGGTCTTCGCGGTGCCGCGCACGCGCTACGACGAGCATCTCGCCGTCTTCGAGCACGCGTTCTCCACCTTCCCGGAGCGCAACGGCGAGTCGTATGCCGAGGCCGCTGCGCGCGCCGCGAAGGCCCGGGAGGCCGAGGCTGCCGCCGCGCGGGACGAGGACGAGGACGACTGGAGACGCTACCTCTAAGAGGTGCCCTGCGCGACCGCACACAGGCCGAAGGGGACCGTTGATGCATTAAATCTCTCCCGCTATGCATAACTTCTGCTAGGATGGTCAACGCGTCAACGTGTGTTTCCAGGAGGTTCGCATGGCAGCGGAGGAAGGCGCGAAGCAGGATTCGAAGAGGCAGAAGGCGATGGTCTCCTCATACACCCTGCTATCACCTGGGGGCGCTCGACGCCGGCATCGCCGCGCTCGTGCGTGCGCTCCACGGTTGGGAGAACCTGCTGATCGCGGCCGTGATGGCGGTCTTCGCCCTGCTCGGCTCGACCTACGGCTTCTGCGAGGAGGCCATCCCGTTTTACGCCCTGCCCCACACCGCAGCGAACGACGGGACGCCCCCGCTCGCGACCCCTAGGCTCCCGCGCCCTCGTGCATGAACACGAGCGTCTCGGCGCTGCCGTCCGTACGGTAGGCGGAGAGTCCGGGCGCGAGGCGGTAGCCCACGTCGAACGCCTCGAGCTCCGAGGCGTCCTCGACGCCGCGCTCGGCCATCCACCGCACCATCGAGCCGCGGGCGGTCTTGCTCGCCGTCGCCCGCTGCACCGGCTTGCCGTTGCGGATGAGCTCCCCGAAGATGCAGGTGGTCGCTTGGACGCCCGGTGCCAGATGGGGCAGGACGGCGCGGGAGTACTCGGCGCTCGCGAGGTTCACGACCTGGGTGACCGGTGCGCCGTCGAGCGGCTCGCAGACGGCCGCGGCGATCGAGGCGCCCCAGTACGCGTAGAGGTCCGCCGCCCCGTCGACCGCCAGGTGCGCGCCCATCTCGAGGCGGTAGGGGAGCACGGCGTCGAAGGGCCGCACGCACCCGTAGAAGCCCGAGAGCACCCGCAGGTGGTCGTGAATCCAGACGAGCGCGGCCTCGTCCATGACGGCGGGGGCCATGCTCTGGTACTGCAGCCCCACATAGGAGAAGATCGCCGGCGACACGCGGCCGGAGATGGCGGGGTCGGCGAGGTCGTCCTCATCGACGGGGATGCCGTGCCCCTTGAGCCGACCGAGCGTCTCCAGGCAGGGCCCGAGCAGGCGGTCACTCACCTTCCAGAGCCCCTGCAGCTCGCCGGCGTCCATCTGCGAGAGAACCTCGAGCAAGCGGGCGGTCTTCTCAGGGAAGGCCGGCACGCCGCGCACGGCGAAGCTCTCGGTGCCCTCGATCATCTTCTTGGCCGGGGAGATGATGACCCGAAGCCCGCCGGCGCTCACCGGGGGCTCCGTTGCTTGCCCGTCAGGGAGGTGACGTCCACGCGCCAGACGTCCGTGCGCGCGACGCCCTGCTCGGTGAAGGCGGTGGGTGCTCCCGGCGCGGCGTGCGCCATCAGGCGCGTGAGGCCGTGGACCTTCTCCGCAGCATCGGTCACCTCGCGCTTCCTTAAGCGCATGGGGCGCATGGCTCCTCCTTCACGGGCGCGGCGCAAAGGGCGCCGCCTTTGGATCGGTTGGGACGGGTTCCCTTAGGCGCGGGCGAGGAACGCGCGGTACCCGCGGTAGGCCTCGTAGATGTCGGCCTTGTCGGCGACCTCCCACAGCGAGTGCATCGAGAGCACGGGCACGCCGGAGTCGATGACGTCCATGCCGTACTCGGCGAGGATGTAGGCGATGGTTCCGCCGCCGCCCGCGTTGACGCGGCCGAGCTCGCAGGTCTGGAAGGCCACGCCGGCCTCGTCCATGATGTCGCGCACGAGGGCCATGTACTCGGCGTTGGCGTCGTTTGAGCCCGACTTGCCGCCGGAGCCGGTGTACTTGTTGAAGCAGAGGCCATGGCCGAGGTAGGCGCTGTTGCGCTTCTCGAAGCGGTCGGCGTAGAGCGGATCGAAGCCGGCGGAGACGTCGCTCGAGAGCATGCGCGAGGCGGCGAGCGCGCGGCGCAGCGCCAGCTGCCCGCCCTCGCCGGCGAGCTCCATGATCTCGGCCACGGTGTTCTCGAAGAAGCGGCTCGTCATGCCGGTGGCGCCCACCGAGCCGATCTCCTCCTTGTCGACGAGCAGGCAGATGGAGGTGCGCTCGGCGGTCTCGGCGTCGAGGATGGCCTTGAGCGAGGGGTAGGAGCAGACGCGGTCGTCGTGCCCGTACCCGAGGATCATCGAGCGGTCGAGGCCCATGTCGCGGGCCGGGCCGGCCGGGACGACCTCGATCTCGGCGGAGAGGAAGTCCTCCTCGTCGATGCCGTAGCGCTCGGCGATGAGGTCGCAGAAGAGCTTCTTGACCGGGTCCTTCTGATCCTCGTCCCCCTCGATGGCGACGGGGCGCCCCCCGATGATGACGTCGAGGTTCTCATGCTCGACGGCCTCGGCGGCGGGCTTCTTCATCTGGTCCTGGGCGAGGTGGATGAGGAGGTCGGAGATGCAAAAGACCGGGTCCGCGGCGTCCTCGCCGATGCGCACCTCGACGACCGACCCGTCCTTCTTGCAGACCACGCCGTGCAGGGCGAGCGGGGTGGCGACCCAGTGGTAGGCCTTGACGCCGCCGTAGTAGTGGGTGTCGAGGTAGGCCAGGCCGTCCGACTCATAGAGCGGGTTCTGCTTGAGGTCGAGGCGCGGGCTGTCGATGTGAGCGCCGAGGATGTTCATGCCCTGCTCGATGGGGGCGGTGCCGATCTGGGCGAGCATGAGGGTCTTCTTGTGCGAGACGGCGTAGACGCGGTCCCCGGGCTTGAGCGCGCGGCCCTGCTCGACGCAGGCGCCGAGCTCGACGTAGCCGGCGGCCTCGGCGAGCGCCACCGAGGCGGTCACGCACTCGCGCTCGGTCTTGTTCTCGCTGATGAAGGCGCGGTAGGCGCGCGCGAGCTCCTCGACCTCCTCGAGCTGCTCGGGGCTGAACTTCTTCCAGGCGTTCGGGCGCTCCATGGCTCCTCCTTGACGGTGGGTTGACTGCTTGGGCCATGGTATCACGGGATGCGGACCGAGGGCCCGGGCCGCTCCGGGAGGTTTCAGGGGGCTTCGCGGCCCGCGGCCGCCGTGTCCGCGCGCTGACCTACACTGTAGTCAACATGATCCGTCCCGCCTAAGCGAGGTTCCCATGGCAGACACCGCCCCCAGCCGCCGCACCATCGCCGTCATCGACGGCAACTCCCTCATGCACCGCGCGTTCCACGCCGTGCCGCCCACCATGACGGCGCCGGACGGGCGCCCCACCAACGCCGTCTTCGGCTTCCTCAACATGTTCCTGAAGATGATTGACGCCTTCCATCCCGATGCCGTGGCCTGCGCCTTCGACAAGGGCAAGCCCCAGGTCCGCATGGACATGCTCCCCCAGTACAAGGCGCAGCGCCCCCCCATGGACCCCGACCTTCGCCAGCAGTTCCCCATGGTCAAGGAGCTGCTCGGAAAGCTCTCGGTGCCCATCCTCGAGGCCGCCGGCTGGGAGGGCGACGACATCCTCGGCACCGTGGCGCGCCTCGGCGAGGAGGCCGGCCTCGACGTCCTGCTCATCACCGGGGACCGCGACATGTACCAGCTCTCAACCGAGCACGTGCGCATCGTCGGCACCAAGAAGGGCCTCTCGGACGTGCAGGTCATGACCCCCGAGACCGTCGAGGACCTCTACGGCGGCATCACGCCCGAGCTCGTTCCCGACTTCTACGGCCTCAAGGGCGACTCCTCGGACAACATCCCCGGTGTCCCCGGCATCGGCCCCAAGAAGGCCGCGGCCCTCATCTCCCAGTACGGGAGCCTGGACGAGGTCATCGCGCACGCCGGCGAGGTCAAGGGCAAGATGGGCGAGAACCTGCGCGCGCACATCGACGACGCCCTGCTCTCGCGCAAGGTCGCGACGATCCTCACGAACGCGCCGATCGAGGTGGACTTCGAGGGCGCGGCGTTCCCGTCCTACGATGCCGCGTCGGTCGCCGACGCGCTGGGGGAGGTGGGCATCAACGCGATGCGGAACCGCTTCGTCGCGCTGCTCGGCGAGGGGGCCGCGGCCGCCGTCCCCGAGGCGGCCGCGCTCACCCTTCCCGCGCGCGTGATCCGGGCCCACGCGGCTTCGGGCGAGGGGGTCGCAGATGTGCTCGGGGAGGTCTCCCGCGCGCTCGGGGCCGGGCAGTGGATCGGCGCCGCCCTCGTCGAGGATGCGGATCCGGGGGCGCTCTTCGGCCCGGCGCGCCTGCTGTGGATGGCCACGGATGAGGCGCTCGCGCTCATCGAGGAACCCGCGGAGGCGTCCTCGACCGATCTCGAGGCCCCCGGCTTCGATCTCTCCGACGGCCTGGTGAACGGCGTCCTGGCGCGCCTGATCGAGGAGGGGAGGGTCGCCTCGGCCGACACCAAGGCGCTCCTGCGCGGCCTCGCGCCGGCCGATTCGTCGCTGCCCGCGCGCCTCGACCCGCTGGGGGCGGACCCGACCCGCCTGTTCGACACGGCGATCGCGGCCTACCTGCTCGATTCGGCCCGCTCCGATTTCGGCGAGGCCTACATCGCCGACGCCTACCTGGGCGCGCCGCTGCCTCTGTCCGAGGGGGAGAAGGGCGCCGCGAAGGACGCCCTGCCCGCGTCGGCGCTCTCCGCCCTCGTCGCCCGCGCCGCCCGCGAGCCGCTCTCCCGCGCGCTCGCCGACCACGGCGCCGAGCGCGTGTTCTCTGAGATCGAGATGCCCCTCGTGCCCGTGCTCGTGCAGATGGAGCGCACCGGCATGCACGTCGATCCCGACCGGCTCTCCGCCCTCGGGGAGCGGCTCGGCGGCCAGATCGAGGACCTCGCGGTCCGTATCCGCGACATCGCGGGCGACCCCACGTTCAACATCTCGAGCCCCATGCAGCTCTCGCGCATCCTGTTCGACCAGATGGGCCTGCCCACGCGCGGCCTCAAGAAGACCCAGCGCGGCTACTACTCCACGAACGCGAAGGTCCTCGAGGAGCTCGCGCACGACAACGAGTTCGTCCGCCTCATCCTGGAGTACCGCGAGAAGACCAAGATCAAGTCGACCTACCTCGACACCCTGGGGCCGCTCCGCCGCGGCGACGGCCGCGTCCACACCACCTACAACCAGACCATCGCCGCCACCGGACGCCTGTCGAGCTCCAACCCCAACCTGCAGAACATCCCGACGCGCTCCGAGCTCGGCCACACGGTCAAGACGGCGTTCTCGGCCGGTGAGGGCTCGGTCTTCCTCGCGGTCGACTACAGCCAGATCGAGCTGCGCCTGCTCGCCCACCTCTCGGGCGACCCGCATCTCGTCGCGGCCTTCAAGGAGGGGGAGGACTTCCATGCCGAGACCGCGGCCCGCGTCTTCGGGGTGCCCGTCGACGAGGTCACGCCCGAGCTCCGCAGCCGCGCCAAGGCGGTGAACTTCGGCATCGTCTACGGCCAGCAGGCCTACGGGCTCTCTCAGACCCTCGATATCCCGCAGGCCGAGGCGCGCGAGATGATCGACCGCTACTTCGAGGCGTACCCCGGGGTCCGGACGTATCTGGACGAGATCGTGGCGTCCGCTAAGAAGACGGGCTACGCGGAGACGATGTTCGGCCGCCGCCGCCCCATCCCCGAGCTTCGGCAGCGCAACGTCAACATGCGCCACTTCGGCGAGCGCACGGCGATGAACCACCCCATGCAGGGCACCGCGGCCGACATCATCAAGCTCGCGATGATCCGGGTGGCGCACCGCTTGGAGGATGAGGGCTTCACGGCCCGCATGATCTTGCAGGTGCACGACGAGCTCGATTTCGAGTGCCCCGAGGCCGAGGTCGAGCGCCTCTCGGCGATGGTCCGCGAGACCATGGAGGGGGTCGTCGAACTCAAGGTCCCGCTCATCGCCGAGGCCTCCACGGGCGTGACCTGGGCGGAGGCGAAGTAGGCTTCGCACCCTGCGAAGCTGTCATGAAAAAGGCGGGGCTGCGACGGCCCCGCCTTTTCGCTATCGATATGACCCGGTGACCGCGCCTACTCGCCCTCCTCGACGGAGCTGGGCAGGCCCTCCGAGAACAGGTCCTCGTCGGCCTCGTCCTCGGCCTCGTCCTCCTCGAGGTCGATGTCCTCGGGCAGGGGCTCGGCGGCAGTCGGATCGGCTCCGGCCGCCGCGTCATCGACGGCCTCGTTCGCCACGGACGCCACGGCCGTGGGCACCACCGCGCACACGCGGTCGAGGTGGCTCGCCTGACGGCGCCGCACGAAGAGCGGGACGTACTCGATGAGGGTCGAGGAGTTCTCAAGGCCGAACCACTGCTGGGGGGAGCCGCAGATCCGGCGGATCGCGTACTTCAGCGTCATCACGTAGTGGTCGATATGCAGCAGGTCTGACTCGGGCGTGAGGGCCTTGCGGAGCATGCAGAAGCGGAAATCGCCCACACTCGACGGTTCGTCGTACACGGAGTAATCGTGCTCCTGCGGGGGGAGCTCGCCGCTGGCCATGAGGTCGCTCACGATCTGGCGGAGGTAGGAGTTCACGCGCTGGTTCTCCTTGAAGCCGAGCTTCACCGTCACATGGAAGACGAAGTCCGTGCCCACGGAATCGACGTAGTACAGGCGCGTGTGCGGCTCGTCGGTCACCATGACGTGCAAGAACCAGTAGGCCCGTGCCCGCTTGGGGTACTTGTCGAGGATCGAGTAGAGGACGTCGCGGTCCACGTTGCCCTTGGAGGAACGGTTCAGCAGGAACACGAGGTTGTCGGCGAGCAGGGGGTAGCGCTCGTCGGCGCGCAGCTGCGAGAGCTGGCCCACGTAGTCCTTGATGGGGAGCATGACGGTCTGCGTGCGCTCGATCGCCGTGCCGCGGCGCCACACGAGCATGATCGTGAGGAGCACGAGCGACATGAGCAGCGTGACGTAGCCGCCGTGGAAGAACTTCGTGAGGCTCGACAGGAAGAAGCCGATCTCGATCGCACCGAAGAAGAGGAGGAACACCACGCCGCGCACCCGGTGCTTGAGGCGGCTCGACAGGAAGACGAACAGCAGGATGCTCGTCATGAGCATCGTGAGCGTGATGGCGAGCCCGTAGGCGGCCTCCATGTGCGAGGAGGTCTGGAAGAGCAGCACCACGCCCACGCAGCCGATCCACATGATGGTGTTGACGAGCGGGATGTAGAGCTGGCCCTTGGTGTCGCTCGGGTAGTTGATCTTCAGGTGAGGCATGAGGTTCAGGCGGGCGGCCTCGGACACGATCGTGAAGGAGCCGGTGATGAGGGCCTGGGAGGCGATGATGGCCGCCACCGTCGAGAGGATGACCGCGAAGGGGCGCGCGGCCTCGGGGAGCATCTCGAAGAAGGGGTTCAGGTCCTGCATGCCCTGCAGCTCGATGTTGCCGGAGTTGCTGAGCAGCCAGGCGCCCTGACCGAGGTAGTTGAGGATGAGGCAGGCCTTCACGAAGGGCCAGGAGGCGTAGATGTTCGCCTTGCCCACATGCCCCATGTCGGAGTAGAGGGCCTCGGCGCCGGTGGTGGCGAGGAAGACCGAGCCCAAGATCATCGCCCCGGCGTGGTTGGTGGGGGAGAGCAGGAACATGACGCCGTACACGGGGTTCAGCGCCCGCAGGATCCCGAGGTTGCCGGTGGCAAGCACGTTGTATACGCCGGCGGCGCCCAGGAAGGTGAACCAGATCGTCATGACCGGGCCGAAGGCGCGCCCGATGTTGGAGGTGCCGGCGCGCTGGGCGAGGAAGAGGGCGCAGATGATCGCGATCGTGATGAAGACGACCTTGCCCTGGTCGCTGCCGATGAGCGCCTGGCCGAGCTCGATCGTGCGCAGGCCCTCGATGGCCGTGGTCACGGTCACCGCCGGGGTGAGGACGCCGTCGGCCAGAAGCGTCGCGCCGCCGATCATGGCCGGCAGGATGAGCCACTTGCTGTAGCGCCGCACGAGGCTGTAGAGGGCGAAGATGCCGCCCTCGCCGCCGTTGTCGGCGCGCATGGCGATGAGCACGTACTTCACGGTGGTCACGAGCGTGAGCGTCCAGATCACGAGCGAGAGGGCGCCGAGGACGAGCTCGTCGTTCACCGTGGCCAGCCCGCCGTTGCCGCTGACGATCGCCTTCATGACGTACATCGGGCTCGTGCCGATATCGCCGTACACCACGCCGAGCGTCACGAGCACCATGCCGATCGAGAAGGGGATGGCGTGGTGGGCGGACTTCCGCTTCCGGGCCGATCCCTCGTTCACGGCTGCGGCGATCTCGCGCCCATTCTGTTCTTTCATACGCCCCTCACTGTCCGAGAACGCGGGTGCGCCACACCAACCGTGCCGGCGGGTGTGGCGCGAGGTACTGCCATGATAGTGTTCTCGGCATTCTAGGCAAGGGTCGCGGGCGCGTCTAGAGGGGAAGCGGCCCTTTTTTGAACGTCTGCGGCGGCTGTCTCGGACGGTACGGGGGCGCGGCTCCTAGAACGGCCGGGGCAGGCGGCCTAGAGGGGCCGGCCGGCGGCGGCGAGGACGGCGTCGATCACCTGCGCCACCCCTCGATCGTTGTTGGAGGGTGCGAGGTGGGTGGCGTGGGCGTGCATGTGCTCCTCGGCGTTCGCCACCACGTAGGCGTGGCCGGCGGCCTCGAGCATCTGGATGTCGTTGTAGGTGTCGCCGAGCGCGAGCGCCTGGTCCGTCCCGATGCCGAGCTCGCGGCAGAGCGCGCGCAGACCGGAGCCCTTGTCGACACCCGGGTTCATGATGTCGATCCAGTGCTTGCCCGCGTTCGTCACGCTGAATCGATCGCCCCAGGCGGGTCCGTAGGTGCTCCGGTAGATCTCCTCGGAATCGCTGTCGGGGAAGAAGACCGTGTACTTGTTCACGTCGCCCTCGAGGGACGAGAAGTCGTCGAGGTAGACGCGGTTCGTGTAGAAGGTGCCGAAGTAGTCGTCGAAGCGCTCGTCCCCGTGGCGTAAGTAGCAGCGCTCGATGCCGCACACGCAGGGGCAGCCGCGCCCGTCGCGGGCGGTGAACTCGATGAGCTCGCGGTAGGCCTCCGTGTCGATCAGGCTCTTGGAGATGAGCCGGGCGCGGTTAAAGACGGCGGCGCCGTTGTCGGAGAGGAGGGCCATGTGGGGCTCGACCTCGCGGAACATGTCCTTCAACGTGTAGCTGGGGCGTCCGCTCGCGGCGCAGAAGGTGACGCCGGCCTCCTCGAGGGCGCGGATGCGCTCGAACATGCGGGGCGGCATGGTCCCGTCGTCGGCGAGGAGCGTCAGGTCCATGTCGCTCGCGATGAGCTTCACGGAGGCGAGGTCGGTGTCGGTTTCGAAGCGCGGGAGCATCGGGTGGGTCCTTCCCATTCGGGCATGTAGCAGCTGCATAAGTGTATGCGAGCCCGTTCGGGAGACCCGTCCTGCATGGCATTTTCATATCAGGGGCGCTGTTTGCTGCCGATGTGCCGTGCCGCGGACGCACCGGATGCGTGATATGGCGGGCGGGCGTGTCGCGCGTTAACCGATTGCCGGTCGTCTGGATTGCGAGGTGGCTTGCAACGTGTGCGCGGTCGACCGGTGCGTGAACGCCACCCGGGTCGGTATCGCGCATGTGTTAGTGCTCGGGCATAAGGAGGGGGTCGGTTTGACAGAAGTCCCCGCTGTGAACGACTTATCATGCCGAGATCCAACTTCTAACACTAAAATGCCTATATAGAGATATGCAAAACAGGTCGAATGGGGCTTTGGATGCCAAAAGTCCCCGCTGCGAACGTTCACGCAGGGGCTTTCTGTCAGACCGACCCCCCCCCATTCCGGTGGGGCTGGCGCCGCCGCCCGGAGCCGGCGTCCCGCAGCGCCCCACCTCCGAAATATTTCCGCAACATTCCCCATTCCCGCTTGCGCCGGCGTCGACTTCGCGTATGATGGCTCCCAATGCGATTGCGGTCTGTGCCGCATCGCGCACCGCACGGACGAAGATCGGTTGGGAGCAGCCTTGCAGCACGAGCTGGCTACATACGAGAGCATGATGGCCCAGGCCATCCTTCTCTGCCAGAACGCTGCCGATAGCGCCGACCGACGCCGCCGCGCGATTTCTCGACGACGATAACGTCGCCCAGTTTCGCGAAGGCATCGGCCTTCACCGGGTCCACGTTTGGTTCGTCGAGGATTTCCCGACGGACCATTTTTTATGTCCGTCGAACCTTCCTCATCGCGAACATCATCGGGCGCGCCGTCGCGCCCCGTGGGCTCATTCGGACACCCTCACCAGCAGTGAAAGGACATCCCATGAGCAAGTCAGCATCCAACCAGACGGCCGCCAAGGAGAAGGTCGTCCTCGCGTACTCCGGCGGCCTCGACACCTCCGTCTGCGTGAAGTGGCTCCAGGAGGAGAAGAACCTCGACGTCGTTGCCGTCCTCGGCAACGTCGGCCAGGAGCACGACGGTCTCGAGAAGATCAAGGAGAAGGCCTGCTCCTTAGGCGTCGTCGCCTGCGAGGTCGTCGACATGGAGGAGGAGTTCTGCCAGGACTACCTCACCTGCGCGATCGCGGCGAACGCCATGTACGAGAACAAGTACCCGCTGCTCTCCGCCCTCTCCCGGCCTCTGATCTCGGCGCACCTCGTGGCCGCCGCCCATAAGCACGGCGCCACCTGCGTGGCCCATGGCTGCACGGGCAAGGGCAACGACCAGGTGCGCTTCGAGACCTCCATCCTCGCGCTGGACCCCTCGCTCAAGGTGATCGCGCCGGTGCGCGAGTGGGACCTCGGCATGCGGCCCGACGAGATCGCCTACGCGAAGAAGCACGGCGTGCCCGTGGGCGCGAGCATCGAGAAGCCCTACTCCATCGACGACAACCTGTGGGGCCGGGCGATCGAGGCGGGCGTCCTCGAGGACCCCTGGGCCGAGCCGCCGGCGGACATCTGGACGATGACCGTGGCACCGGAGGACGCTCCAGACGTCCCCACCTACACGGTGATCGGCTTCGAGGGCGGCGTCCCGGTGAGCCTGGACGGCGAGCAGCTCCCCATGGCCGAGCTCATCGGCAAGCTCAACAAGATCGCCGGTGAGAACGGGTACGGCCGGATCGACATGATCGAGAACCGCTACGTGGGCCTCAAGTCCCGGGAGTGCTACGAGGTCCCGGCCGGCCTCGCGCTCATCAACGCCCACAAGGCCCTCGAGGACCTCACGCTCGAGCGGTCCGTGCTGCACTACAAGCTCGAGCTCGAGCAGGCCTGGGCCGACCTCGTCTACAACGGCCAGTGGTTCAGCCCGCTCAAGCAGGCCTTCGACGCCTTCATGGCCCAGACCCAGCAGCACGTGACCGGCGAGGTCAAGCTCAAGTTCTACAAGGGCTCCTGCGTGGTGGTGGGCCGCAAGAGCGCCGTGTCGCTTTACGACCTGAACCTCGCCACCTACGACAACGACGAGGCCTTCGACCAGAACGACGCCAAGGGCTTCATCAACATCCAGGCCCTCTCGCTGAAGACCTGGGCGATCAAGCAGGGCGTCGCAGGCAAGGCGGCCGCCGCTCCGGCCGAGCACGCGCCCGCGTCCGTGCCGGCTCCCGTGGCCGGACTGATCCACGCGGCCGCCCGGTAACCAGGACTGACCGTCCCGATCACATCCATTGCACATATTAAGAAGCGTTCACGGCCACTGCCGGCGGAGACCGCCGCGTGACAGGAAGGATATGCGGACATGGCACTATGGGGAGGACGGTTCGAGGCGGGTGTCGCCGAGCGGACCCAGGAGTTCGGCGCGTCGCTGCCGGTCGATCGCCATCTGTACCGTGAGGACATCGCGGGATCCAAGGCCCATGCCCGGATGATCGCCGTGCAGGGCATCATCAGCCAAGACGACTGCGATCAGATCTGTGCGGGCCTCGATGAGATCGAGCGCGAGATCGAGGAGGGGAGCTTCACCTTCGACATCCGCGACGAGGACATCCACATGGCGATCGAGAGCGAGCTGACGCGCCGGATCGGCGACGCCGGCAAGCGGCTCCACACCGGGCGTTCGAGAAACGACCAAGTGGCAACCGACACCAGGCTCGCGGCGAAGCGACTCTGCCGCGACATGATGACGGCGGTCACCGGGCTTCGGGAGGCGCTGATCTCAGCCGCCGACGCGCATCCCGCGGCGATCCTGCCGGGTTACACCCACCTGCAGCATGCGCAGCCCGTGCTGCTCTCGCACCACCTGCTCGCCTACGCCTGGATGCTCCACCGCGACTTCCACCGGCTCCATGAGGCGTACGCCGCCGCGGACGCCTCGCCTTTGGGCGCGGCGGCGCTCGCGGGCACGAGCTATCCGCTCGACCGCTGGATGTCGGCGCACGCGCTCGGATTCTCCGCCGTGATCCCCAACTCGCTCGACGCCGTGTCCGACCGCGACTTCCTCCTCGACCTGCAGTACGCGGGATCCGTCTGCGCGATGCACCTCTCGCGTCTGGCCGAGGAGATCGTGCTGTGGAGCAGCTCCGAGTTCGGGTTCGTGACGCTGTCCGACGCCTTCTCCACGGGGTCGAGCATCATGCCTCAGAAGAAGAACCCCGATTTCGCCGAGCTGATCCGCGGCAAGACCGGTCGCGTGTACGGCAACCTCGTCCAGATGCTCGTGACGATGAAGGGGCTCCCCCTCGCCTACAACAAGGACCTGCAGGAGGACAAGGAGGGCATGCTCGACACCGCGGACACGCTCACGCGGAGCCTCGAGGTGATGGCGGGCATGGTCTCCACGGCCACCTTCAACGAGGACGTGATGCTCAAGGCCTGCGGCACGGGGTACCTGGCTGCCACGGACATCGCCGACTACCTTGCGAAGCGCGGTATGCCCTTCCGGGAGGCCCATGCGGTGGTGGGGCACCTGGTGCTCACCTGCGAGCACCGCGGCTGCGACCTCGCCGACCTCACGCTCGAGGACTTCAAGGAGGCGAGCGACCTGTTCGGCGCCGACATCGTGGGCGCGCTCGACATCCCGAGCATCGTCGCCGCGCGCATGACCGAGGGCGGCACGGCCCCCGAGGCTGTGGAGCAGCAGGCCAAGCTCGTGCGATCCACGCTCATCGAGGAGGAGGCCATCCTCAAGGGGATGTGATGCGAGCCCCCGCGGCTCCGTGCGGCATCTCCGCATCTGCGAAGAGGTCTGCTAAGATGGCCGGAATGCCGACTATCGAAAGGACAGCCATGGCAGCAATCGAACGCACCTACTCCATGATCAAACCGGACGCCGTCCGCGCCCGCCACATGGGGGAGATCATCACCCGTATCGAGCGCAGCGGTCTTGTGATCGAGCGCATGGAACTCGCCGAGGTGACGCCCGAGCAGGCTGCCGCGAACTACGAGCACCTCGCCGACAAGCCCTTCTACCAGGAGCTGATCGACTTCATCACGAGCGGCCCCGTGGTGAAGATGGTCGTGTCCGGCCCCTCGGCCGTGGCGAAGATGCGCTCCCTCATGGGCGCCACCGACCCGCTCGAGGCGGCTCCGGGCACGATCCGCGGCGACTTCGCGCTGAACGTGAACTCCAATGCGATCCACGGTTCCGACAGCCCCGAGAACGCCCTCCGCGAGATCGAGCTCTTCTTCGAGTAAAAAGCGCGCCGCCCCTCGGGGCGGCGCACCGTCTTTCCCACCTTTCACGTATGTGGTGGCGGGGGAATTTGCAGTCAGCAGGCCGCGGGGCCCGTCCCCCTGGGGTGTTCTGAGCCGAAGGCGAACACACCCCAGGGGGACGGGCCCCGCGGCCGATAGCGCCTGGGATCAGTCCCCCTCAAACGCCTCAACAACCTCATCGAACCTCTCGCCGAAACGCTCCATCGTCCCCGCCCACATCGCCCGCGCCGGCGCCCCGTCCCCGACATACGCCGTCTTGAGGCCGCAGTCCGGTTCGGGGAAGTCGCGCTTCGGGTCGTTGCCCACCATGAGGACCTCGTCGGGGGAGAGGCCGAGCTCGGAGAGGCTCTCGCGGTAGTAGGCCGCATCGGGCTTGCAGTGGCGGCTGTTCTCCAGCGTGGTCACGAGCTCGAAGGGCAGATCTTCGAGGCCGCCCCAGCGCATGCGGCAACGGATGCAGGTCTCGGAGAAGCTGGGATTCGTGAGGAGCGCCACCCGGAGGCCGCGTGACAGCGCCGCCTCCACCGCTCGGATGCCGCCGGGCATCGGGTCCGCGTCGATGATGCGGTCGTTGCGGTTCGGGAGGACCTCGCGCTCGTAGCACTCGATCATGTCGCGGACCACCGGGTCGGCGAGGACCACGCCGCTGCGGCGCTCGATGGCCGCGTCGAAGATCTCGCGGTTGGTGCGCGTTCCGTCGTGCCCGGGCTGGTTCACCTCGAGGAGCGCACGGGTGTAGGCCGCGACCATGGTCCAGGTGCTCCGGCGGCCCGCCTCGGCGAGCAGCGCGGACTCGTCGCGGGCGAGCACGGCGATGAACGCGGCGAGGTTGATGCTCAGCAACGTCTCGTCCATGTCGAAGACGACAGCTCTCAACACGGCCATGAACCCCCTCGCGGCGCCCGTTTCCCATCCGGTGAAAAGCATAGCGCTTCGTGCGCGGATACCGTTCGCCCGCTCGCGTAAAACTTGGAAGTTCTCCCTTGAAATCGAGGGCGTTTCAACGTAGTCTAACAACATGTGACTGTGGACGCAGTCGCTACCGTATCTGTCGGCCCCCGAGAGTATCGCAATCGGGGCCCCGTAGTTCGAAAGGGGTCCACCTTTGAGTGAGATTCAGAACTCGTCCATCTTCTCCCTTGATGACGTCAACGAGGAGGAGATGAACAACCTGATCGACGGCACCATCACCGACTTCGATGAGGGCGACCTGGTCAACGGCCACGTCGTCAAGATCGAGCGCGATGAGATCCTCGTCGACATCGGGTTCAAGTCCGAGGGCGTCATTCCCGTTCGCGAGCTCTCCATCCGCAAGGATGCCGATCCGTCCGACCTGGTCAACCTCGGTGACGCCATCGAGGCCCTCGTCCTTCAGAAGGAGGACAAGGACGGCCGCCTCGTGCTCTCCAAGAAGCGTGCCGAGTACGAGCGCGCCTGGAACCGCATCGAGGAGAAGTTCAACGCCGGCGAGAACGTCGAGGGCGAGGTCATCGAGGTCGTCAAGGGCGGTCTCATCCTCGATATCGGCCTGCGCGGCTTCCTGCCCGCCTCCCTCGTCGACCTGCGCCGCGTGAAGGACCTCACGTCCTACCTCGGCACCTCCATCGAGGCCCGCGTCATCGAGATGGATCGCAACCGCAACAACGTCGTGCTCTCCCGCCGTGTGGTGCTCGAGGAGTCCCGCAAGGCCGAGCGCTCCGAGATCCTCTCCAAGCTCAAGAGCGGCATGCGCCTCAAGGGCACCGTCTCCTCCATCGTGGACTTCGGCGCCTTCGTGGATCTGGGCGGCATCGACGGCCTCATCCACATCTCCGAGCTCTCCTGGAACCACGTCAACCACCCCTCCGAGGTCGTCAAGGTCGGCCAGGAGGTCGAGGTCGAGGTCCTGGACGTGGATCTCAACCGCGAGCGCATCTCGCTCGGTCTCAAGCAGACCACCGAGGATCCGTGGCGCGCGCTGGTGAAGAAGTACCCCGTCGGCGCCATCGTCGAGGGCACCGTCACCAAGCTCGTCCCGTTCGGCGCCTTCGTCGACCTCGGTGACGGCATCGAGGGCCTGGTGCACATCTCCGAGATGGCCTCCAAGCACGTCGACCAGCCGAGCCAGGTCACCCACGTGGGCGAGAAGGTGCAGGTCAAGGTCATGGAGATCGACCTCGATCGTCGCCGCATCTCCCTGTCCATGAAGTCCGCTGCCGAGACCCTCGGCATCGAGATCGACGTCACCCCGCTGCCCTCCGAGGAGAAGGAGGACGAGGAGGCCTCCGAGTAGGCTCCTCTGTTCCATAGCCGACGCGAAGGCCCCGCCCTCTCCAAGAGGGCGGGGCCTTTTCCATGTCATGCGCCTTGCAGCCGTCTGCCCTCTGATTTCAACCGTTCGTAGCTCTCAAGGAATCGAGTATATATCTGATTTATTCTACAGCCATGCGCTTCATTGAGAGGAGTAATAATGGACCGGCGTGTTTTTTTGAAGTCAGTCGGGTTTTTAATTGCTACTGGAGTGCTAACTCGGGAGCAAGCGCATGCACTGGAAAATAGCTATAGAGAAATAAAGCTATCGCCGTCGCTTGTACAAGAATGGGCTATCGCACTTGCTGAGTCAATGGGATATGGAAATACGCTCACTATTGAGAAGTGCACGAGTTATTAACTCAACATTTATTGCTAATCCATCATATCAGCAGTTCCAAAAACAAGTTCTTGCAGGTAAGCACAGCGTTTTTGCAGCAGGTATTAATACAATGGTGAGTGGGAGAATTGAAGACTCAGGCCACGCGATGGCTGTTGAAGGTGTTGCGAGATTTGGCCCTAAAGGACAGGGTGTTAAATTTTCATATCTGTATGTCTTCGATGGATGGAATGACAAGGTCTTCATTGACTATTCTTTTACCGGTTACACAAGAAAGCACGGTATCTTCTTCCATGATTAATATGTGTTCTAAAACTCGATTTTTTCTTATTTTATTTGGAGTCTTTGTAGCGGGTGTTATGTTTGGCGTTATCCTGCCTTTCGAGCCCCCAATAGACCTCGGTAGTGGAGAGGTGGGTGACGTGTTTCCTATTACCGTACAGGGAGAGGTGGTTGCTAAGACGCCGTGCAGACACTACGACTTAAAGGTGTCACGTAAGGATGCGCTGGAAATCGCCGATGCGACTGTGGGGAGTTGGGAGCGCGGCGACGATGCGCCGGATGTGATTGGTTTTGCGATTGCACCCGAGGTTGAGTACCGACTTGGACGCACGGTAGAGGTGGGGGACCGCGTGAAGTTCACGTGCTGGAACCATCGGGACAGCCTCCAACTCTACACCGCGACATCGTTCGAGTTCCTTGATTCCGGGGACCCGCAGTAGCAGGATCGGGTGCGCTCGCAATCATCCTGCGGGAGCGCTATCGTAGACGTGTGCGTGCGGCCCCGACCAGATTGCGACACCTATGATCATCGAGATGGCAGAGCGTCCTGTCGTACTTTTCGATCTCGACGGCACCGTCGTCGACACCCAGGGCGCGATCCTCCGGGTCGCCTCGCGCGTGCTCGCAGAGCGCGGTTATCCCGAGCCCGATCCACAGGACCTCCTGCCCATGGTGGGCCCGCCGCTCGAGGAGGGGTTCATGCTCGTCGCGGGGGTCGGTCGCGAGGAGGCGGTCTCCCTCGCTGGTGCCTACCGGGCGCTCTTCGACGAGATCGTGGTGCCCGACGACTACCCGCCGCTTCCCGGGATGCGCGCCCTTCTTGATTCCCTTGCCGCTTCGGGCCGCGTGCTCGCGGTGGCCACCTCGCGCATGGAGGACACGGCGCGAACCATGGTCCGCGAACAGGGGCTCACCCGGTTCCGTGTCGTCTGCGGCCGTGTGCCCGGCGTGCGCTACCGCAAGGCGGAGTCAATCGCCGCGGCCCTCGATGCCCTGGGGGCGAGCGCCTCCGAGGCCGTGATGGTGGGCGATCGCAAGCACGATGTCGAGGGCGCCTGCGAGCTCGGGATGCCCTGCATTGGCCTGTACTCCGGGGCCGCGGCGCCCGGCGAGCACGAGCGGGCCGGTGCCGTCGCCGTTGCGCACGGCGCGGCTGACCTTGTGCGTATTCTCGGGGTATAAGCACCTCAGCTTCATATTTCTGACCGTTCGCTTTGAAAGGACCCGCCATGGCAGAGGATCTGAACGCGCGTATCGACGCATACATCGATGAGGTCTGGGAGGACGTCGTCGCCGATATCTCGGAGCTCGTGAGCCACCCGTCGGTGGCCGATGCCACGGCGGCCGCGCCCGACGCCCCCTTCGGGCCCGCCGCCCGGCAAGCGCTTGACGCCGCGTTGGGGATCGCGGAGCGCCTGGGATACGAGGTGAGCGACGATGAGGGCTATGTGGGCATCGCCGACATCCCGGGCGAGACGGCCGAGCAGATCGCCACGATCGCTCATGTCGATGTGGTTCCGGCCGGTCCGGGCTGGGACGGCGACCCGTTCACGATGCGCCGGCAGGACGGCTGGCTCGTCGGCCGCGGTGTGATCGACGACAAGGGTCCGGCGGTCCTCTCGCTCTACGCGGGCGCCTACCTGCTGCGTCGGGGCATGACGCCCCGCCACACCTTCCGGGCGCTTCTCGGTAGTGACGAGGAGGTGGGCATGACCGATGTCCACCACTACCTCGCGGGGCACCCGCAGCCCGCCTTCCTGTTCACGCCCGACGCCGAGTTCCCCGTCTGCAACGCTGAGAAGGGCAACTTCGAGGCCGCCTTCACGAGCGCGCCCATCGAGGGCGGTCGCATCCGCTCGTGGAGCGGCGCTGCGGCATCGAACGCGATCCCGGGCCTCTCAGTCTTGGAGCTCGCCATCGATGCCTCGCAGCTGCCCGCGCCGCGCGAGCATGCCGGGCGCATCTCAGTCGAGTCCGCGGGAGAGGGCCTGGCGCGCATCACGGCCCGCGGCATCGGCGGCCACGCATCGCTGCCGGCCGGCACGCTCAACGCGATCGGCCTCGTCGTCGGGTACCTGGGCGAGGCCATGGAGGCCGTCCCCGACCTGCTTCACGCGGATGAGCGCGATTTCGTGGAGCTGCTCGCCGTCCTCACCGCCGACACCGATGGCGCCGCCGCCGGCGTGGCGAGCTCGAACGAGGCGTTCGGTCCGCTCACGTTGAACGCCGGCACCATCCGTGTGACTGAGCAGGGCGCCCTTGAGCAGACGATCGACATCCGCTTCCCCGACAGCACCACGCCCGAGCGTCTCATCGAGGCGTTCACGGCGCTTGCCGGGAATCACGGCGCCGCCTTCGCCGTCTCGCGCGTGAAGCCGCCGTTCTCCGTTTCCGCCGAGAGTCCGGCCGTCCAGGCGCTGCTCGAGACCTATCGCGAGGTGACCGGTCGCGCCGCGGAGCCGTTCAGCATGGGTGGTGGAACCTACGCGCGCAACTTCGAGCGCGCCGTCTCCTTCGGTCCGGAGGAGAACAGCCTTGAGCTGCCCGACTTCGGCGGCCCCATGCACGGTCCCAACGAGTGCGCCTCGGAGGCTCTGCTCAAGCAGGCGCTCAAGATCTACATCCTCGCGATCCTGAAACTCGACAAGCTGGAGCTCTGATTCGTTGAGGTGTTTTCCCGATCACATCGACATACGGCATGATGTTGGCTTCTGTTTAAACTAGCTTTTAATCGGGTAAGAGACGGACAAGCGTCCATAGTCCAGGCGACTGATGGATTCGTTGAATGGAGGCGCCCTGTGAAGCGAGTCGATATCAGATTTAGTAGGGCTTCAGGTGTTCTTAAGCTGTCTGTTTTTCGCGCTGACAGATGTCGGCGCAAAGATCGATTTCCATATTCGACATACGGAAGGACACCCAATAATGAAAAAAGCCATCTCGTTCTTTATGGCAGTTCTCATCGTAATATGTAGCATCCCACCTTTCTCATACGCTATTCCCAACCCTTCAGGTGAATTTCGTTCGGTTTACATTTTAGAGAAGGGGGAGAGTCATTTTACCGTTACCGATAACGTGAGTGGCGAGACTATTACTTCAAGTGGGTTTCTCTCTCCCGATGGAAGAGAGTTGCAGCTTAGCAGCTCATCTGGTTGGATCTCTAAAGTCCAGGTGAAGGGATCGACAGTGTATGTCGATGGTGTTCCATGTGCCGATGGTGTACAGTTTGATATGACGCGCGGATGCGTGCAAATCAGCAAAAAGCGCTTCACAATTGACACGCGGGTAAAATCTTGGGTTTCTGCTTTGTTTTCCATTGCTGCCAGCACGGTGGGAGGGCCTGTTGGTTCCTCTCTTGCAGGATTGATCAGTTTATTGCAGTCCCAGGCACCGACTACCGCGCATATTGAAATAATTTCAACATATTGCGATTCGCCGAGAAAACACATGCTTTATACTACAAATTATTATAACAATGCAAATTATAGCAAAAAATTTTATTCTTATACTAGTAAAACGTATTTATAGTTAAAGCGGGACAAGAAGGAGGCAATCAATGCGTGACCATAAAGGAGCGAGAATAGGCGCCGCGATCCTCTGCTTGATGCTGCTCGTTGCCCCGACCGTCGTGTACTCGGTGAACCCATCGCTGCTGCAGGCGGCTTGGAGCGGCGACGCGACATCCGAGCTCGCGTTGCGCGCACTTGACGGATCAGCGGTGATAGGAGGATCCGGTCTGGTGCTCCTGATCCTCCTGGCCGTCCGCCGTCGGCATCTTGCGTGATCCTCCCAGCGATGGGCCCATCTCATCTCATGCTCAAGCAGGCGCTCAAGATCTACATCCTCGCGATCCTTCGGCTTGACGAGCTGGATTTGTAAGCGCCTCGTAAAGATGCCGTCTGAAGACGGTAATCCTTCGTCAATGCTCGGTAATAGGTCGCCGGCGGGGCATGCGTCCCGCCGGCGACCCCGTATGCTCCATAGTCGAAGCGCGCAGTGCGCTGTTCTCGAAAGGAGCATCATGTCCAACTCTGTTTTCTCGCGTCGTCAGTTCCTCGGCCTCGCCGGCGGTCTCGCCGCCTTCGCCGGCCTCGGTCTTGCCGGATGCGGAGGCAACGCCGCTGCCCCGGCCGCTGAGGGTTCCGCCGCGGGTTCCGCCGCCGCCTCCGGCAGCGTCACGGGCGAGGTCACCTTCGATGGCGCCTCCTCCTTCGTGGGCCTCGTCGAGGCCGCGGCCGAGCAGTTCATGGATGAGAACCCCGACGTCATCGTCACCGGTTCGGGCAACGGTTCGGGCAAGGGCCTCACGGCCGTGTCCGAGGGCACCGTGTCCATCGGCAACTCCGATGTCTTCGCCGAGACCAAGCTCGATGCCGACAAGGCCGCCGAGCTCGTCGACCACGAGGTCGCCGTCGTCGGCATGGGCCCGGTCGTCTCCAAGAACGTCACGGTGGACGATCTCTCCCTCGAGCAGCTCAAGGGGATCTTCTCCGGTCAGATCACCAACTGGAGCGAGGTCGGCGGCGACGACGCCGCGATCGTCGTCCTGAACCGCAAGGCCGGCTCCGGCACCCGCGCCACCTTCGAGGCCGCCGTCTTCGGCACCGAGGCCAACGAGTTCAAGGGCGATGCCGAGCTCGACAAGTCCGGCGACGTCCAGACCCAGATCTCGAGCACCGACAACGCGATCTCCTACCTCGATTTTTCGCACTTCGATGACACCAAGTTCAACGCCATCAAGGTGGGCGGCGTCGCGCCCGAGAGCAAGAACGTGCTCGACGACTCCTTCAAGATCTGGGCGACGGAGCACATGTACTGCGCCAAGGACGCCGACGAGGCCACCAAGGCCTTCCTCGACTACATGCTCTCCGACGCGGTCCAGGGCTCCCTCGTTGAGAAGCAGGGCTTCATCCCGGTCTCCGAGATGAAGGTCACCAAGGACGCCACCGGTAAGGTCACGGAGAAGTAACATGGCCCAGACGATGCCCAAGCGTCGTCTTGAGATAATCGGTCTGAGTGTCACGGGCGCCTGCGTCGCGCTCGTGACACTCGTGGTAGTTGCCCTGATCGTCATGGTGGCGGGCAAGGGCCTTTCCGCATTCCTCAAAGACGGCGTGAGCCCGCTCGAGTTCTTCGCAGGCACCAAGTGGGATCTGCAGAACACCCGCGAGAACGGTATGCCCTACGTGGGCGCCCTGCCCCTGATCGTGACCTCGTTCGCCGTCATGGCGCTCTCGACGCTTTTCGCCCTGCCGATCGCGATCGGCTCGGCGATCTACGCGGTCGAGATCAAGCCCGAGTTCGGTCGCCGGGTCTTCCAGCCGATGGTGGAGCTCCTCGTGGGCATCCCGTCGGTCGTGTTCGGCCTGATCGGCTTCCACGTGGTCGTCGCCTTCATGAAGATCGCTTTCGACACCGCCACGGGGCTCGGCATCCTGCCCGGCGCCATCGTGCTCGCGGTCATGATCCTGCCGACGATCACCACCTTCTCGATCGACGCCCTGCGCTCCGTCCCCGACAGCTACCGTCAGGGTTCGCTGGCGCTCGGGTGCACCCGGTGGCAGACGATCTGGCACGTGACCCTGCATGCGGCCAAGCCCTCGCTGATCACGGCCACCATCCTCGGCATGACCCGCGCCTTCGGCGAGACGCTCGCGGTGCGCATGGTCATCGGCGGCATCGAGCTGATGCCCTCCGGGCTTCTGGACGCCGCCTCGACCATCACGACGACGCTGACCACGAGCATGGCCGTCTACGCGGACGGCTCCCCGCAGTCCGACATCCTGTGGTCGCTCGGCCTGCTGCTCATGGGCATGTCGCTCGTGTTCATCCTGCTCATCCATTTCGTGGGGCGAAAGGGGGCGAGGGAACGTGGCTGAGAGCACCGATTCCCCCACGGTGATGGGCGGCGACATCGATCCCGCCATCACCTCAGCGGGTCCGTCCGTGGTCGACCCGCGCTCCGACGCCGCCCGTCGCGCCGCGCTCCGTCGGCGCGCCGTCACCCAGGACAAGGTCGCCACCGGCGTGCTGACGGTCATCATCGGGCTCGTGCTGCTGATCGTCGTCGCGATGGTCGGCTACATCCTCGTCGAGGGCGCATCGACCCTCATGCAGCCGGGCTTCCTGACGGAGCGCTCGCGCGCGAACGGCACGGCCGGAGGCGTCGCCTATCAGCTGTTCGACTCGTTCTACCTGCTGTTGCTCACGCTGATCATCTCGGTGCCCATCTCGCTTGGAGGCGCCGTCTTCATGGTCGAGTACGCCCCGGACGGGCCGGTCAAGCGCATCGCCTCCACGGCCGTCGAGACGCTCTCGAGCCTCCCCTCGATCGTGGTCGGCATGTTCGGCTTTTTGGTCTTCAGCGTGGGCTTCGGTTGGAAGTACTCCATCATCTCGGGCGCCGTGGCGCTGACGATGTTCAACATCCCCATCCTCGTCCGCGCCATCCAGCAGGCGCTCGAGGACGTTCCCCAGTCCCAGCGCGACGCCTGCCTGGCGATGGGGCTCACGCGCTGGGAGGCCACGGTGCACGTGCTCGTCCCCTCGGCGATGTCGGCCATCGTGACGGGCGTGGTCCTCTCCGCGGGCCGCGTGTTCGGCGAGGCCGCCGCCCTGCTCTTCACCTCGGGCATGTCGAGCCCGGTGAGGCTGAACTTCCTCTCCCTGGACTTCTCGAGCCCGTCGTGCGCATGGAACATCTTCCGCCCGGGCGAGTCGCTTGCCGTGCACATCTACAAGATCTACGGCGAGGGGTCCCCTGAGGCCCAGCAGGTTGTCTGGGGCGCCGCAGCCCTGCTTATGATCTGCGTTTTGATCTTCAACGTGGCCGCCCGCCTTGCCGGCCGCGCCCTCTCTAGAAAGGTGACTGGCGAATGATCGCGACGATGGAGCAGCCCGTGACCGCCCCCGATGCCCGTGAGAGCGATCTGGAGGAGCCGGTCCTGCGCACGAAGGATGTGAACGTCTGGTACGGCGACCACCACGCGCTCGAGGACACCTCGCTCAACTTCCGCAAGGGCGAGATCACCGCCCTCATCGGCCCGTCCGGTTGCGGCAAGTCGACCTACCTGCGCTGTTTGAACCTCATGAACCGGGAGATCAAGAGCTGCCAGATCACCGGCGAGATCTACTACCGCGGGCATGATATCAACACGCCCGAGGAGGACCTCTACGAGCTGCGCAAGTCGATCGGCATGGTGTTCCAGCAGCCGAACCCCTTCCCGAAGTCGATCTACGAGAACATCGCCTTCGCCCCGCGCTGTCATGGCCAGCGCGACAAGGCCGCCCTCGACGAGCTGGTCGAGGAGAGCCTGCGCGGCGCGGCGCTCTGGGACGAGGTCAAGGACAAGCTCAACAAGAGCGCCCAGGCGCTTTCCGGCGGCCAGCAGCAGCGTCTCTGCATCGCGCGCGCCCTCGCGCTCAAGCCCGACGTGATCCTGCTCGACGAGCCCTGCTCGGCGCTGGACCCCATCTCCACCCTGGCGATCGAGGAGCTCATGCAGAGCATCGCGACCGGTCGCGCGATCATCATCGTGACCCACAACATGGAGCAGGCGACGCGCGTCTCGAACCGCACCGCCTTCTTCTACATGGGCGAGATGATCGAGACGGGGGAGACCGAGCAGATCTTCAACGCGCCCAAGAGCCAGCGCCTCAACGATTACCTGAGCGGGCGGTTCTCCTAGGGGACCGCATCGCCCAGGTGCTCCTTTCGAGGCGCGGCCGCGTGCCCGTCAGGTTGGCGGCGCACGGCCGCGCGGTTTTCTCGGCGCCTGCGGCAGGGTACAATCCCGGCATCTGAGACGCTGCTGCCGGAAGGGGCGAACATGGGAGAGACGGACCGCGAGGGCTTCTTCAGCCGCGTGTACGAGACGGTTGAGCAGGTGCCTGCCGGGATGGTGGCCACCTACGGCCAGATCGCCCACCTCATAGGGGAGCCCCGCAAGGCGCGCTTCGTGGGGTTCGCCTTGCATGTGAACCCGCGTCCGGGGGAGGTGCCCTGCCATCGCGTGGTGTTCGCGGACGGCCGCCTGGCACCAGGGTTCGCCTTCGGGGGCGAGGACGCCCAGCGCGAGCTGCTCGAGGGGGAGGGCGTGCGCTTTCTGGACGACGGGCGGGTCGATCTGCCCACGAGCCAGTGGCCGGCCGGTTTGGCGTGAGCCCCGGGCCCTGCAACCTGCTAGGATGGGACAGCAGCGACGAAAGGGTCTAACCATGGCAGTGCTTCTCGGGGCCGATTCGGTTCATCTTGAATTCCCCACCAAGCTCGTCCTCGACGAGGTGACGCTCGGCGTCGCGGAAGGGGACCGCATCGGTATCGTGGGCGTGAACGGGGACGGGAAGTCCACGCTGCTCTCGGTGCTCGCCGGTGTGGTCGAGCCCGACGACGGCCGCGTCACACACCGCCGCGACCTGCAGGTGGGCGTGCTCGGCCAGCGGGATGCGCTCGACGACGCGGCCACCGTGCAGCGCGCGGTCGTGGGGGACCTGCCCGAATACGAGTGGGCGGCGAGCCCCCGCATCCGCGAGATCCTCGACGGCCTCATCGCCGACGTGCCCTGGGACGCCCCGGTGGCCACGCTCTCCGGCGGCCAGCGCCGCCGCGTCGACCTGGCTCGCCTCCTGATCGGTACCTGGGACGTCCTCATGCTGGATGAGCCCACCAACCATCTGGACATGCGCACGATCAACTGGCTCGCACGGCATCTCAAGGAGCGTTGGCAACCCGGCGCGGGGGCCTTGCTCGTGGTCACGCACGACCGGTGGTTCCTCGACGAGGTCTGCACCTCCATGTGGGAGGTGCATGACGGGCAGGTCGATCCCTTCGAGGGCGGCTACTCCGCCTACATCCTGCAGCGCGTGGAGCGCGACCGCCAGGCCCGGGTGAGCGAGGAGCGGCGCCGGAACATGGCGCGCAAGGAGCTCGCGTGGCTCTCGCGCGGGGCCCAGGCCCGATCGACCAAGCCGAAGTTCCGCGTGGACGCGGCCCGCGACCTCATCGCCGACGTGCCTCCGGTGCGCGACGAGCTCGAGCTCAAGCGCCTCGCCGTCTCGCGCCTGGGCAAGAAGGTCATCGACGTGCTCGACGTGAGCGCCGGGTACCGCGACGAGGCAGGGGCCGGCAAGACGGTGCTGTCGGATGCGACCTGGCTGATCGGACCGGGCGACCGCTTCGGCCTCCTCGGGGCGAACGGCGCGGGGAAGACCACGCTGCTCGAGGTCATCCAGGGGAAGCTCGCGCCCCTCTCCGGCCGCGTGAAGATCGGCTCGACGGTCCGCTTCGGCGTGCTCTCGCAGCAGCTCGAGGAGCTGGCGCCGCATGAGGGCGAGACGATACGCGAGGTGCTCTCCACCTGCAAGCGCGTCTATGTGGTGGATGGCAAGGAGACGAGCCCCGAGAAGCTCTGCGAGCGCCTGGGGTTCACCACGCAGCAGATGATGAGCCGCATCGGCGACCTCTCGGGCGGCCAGAGGCGGCGGCTGTCGCTGCTGCTCACGATCCTCGCGGAGCCCAACGTCTTGATCCTCGATGAGCCGGGGAACGATCTCGACACCGACATGCTCGCGATCGTGGAGGACCTGCTCGACGGATGGCCAGGCACGCTGATCCTGGTCACGCACGACCGCTTCCTCATGGAGCGGGTCACGGATCACCAATACGCGCTCATCGACGGCCGCCTTCGTCATGTGCCGGGCGGCGTGGACGAGTACCTGAGGCTGGCGGCCGCCGCGGCGTCCTCGGACGGAGCGAGCGCGGCCGCGGCCCCTCAGCAGGGCCGCGAGCCCTCTGCGTCGGCGCTCTCGAACGCTGAGCGACAGCGCCTGAAGCGGGAGGTCGCCTCGCTCGAGCGCAAGATGGCTTCGAAGCGCGATCTCGCCGACTCGCTGCGCGAGGGTATGGCCTCTGTGGACCCGACGGACTACCAGGCGCTCGAGGCGCAGCAGGCGAAGGTCGATGAGGCGCTGGCCGCCCTCGATGAGCTGGAGACCGCATGGCTCGAGGCGAGTGAGCGCCTGGAGGGCTGATTCTTGCGATAGGGGAGAAGGAGTAAGCCTTTGGTAACTTATGGACTCCCTGTGAAGGACCGGATCGATATGGACGCGGGGAGATTTGTTTACTATAGTTAACTCAACAACGGAAGAGGAAACGGCGACATATTATCCTCCCGTTGAGTTTGAATCGCATCCCTCCCCTCTGTGCGATCAACGGTGTACGAGGAGCGCCCCGCTCGGTTTCGAGCGGGGCGCTCCCGTTTTGCAGCGCTTCGATGGCCAGGTGCCTATGAGGCCAGGATGAACCGCTCGACCACCTCGGCGATCGCGCCGTCGTCCGCACTCGCGCGAAGCACGGCGTCGCAGAAGGGCCGCACGTCGTCGGTGACGTTCGCGACCCCGACACCGAGCCCCGCCGCCTCGATCATCGCGAGGTCGTTGGCGGAATCTCCCACGGCGATGGTCTGCTCGGGTGCGATGCCGAGGATCTCGGCGAGGCGCAGAAGGCCCGCACCCTTGTTGATGCCTGCCGGCATGAGCTCCATGTAGCGGCCCGACGAGAAGGTCGGCTCCACGCCGAGTTCAAAGAACGCGGGCGCGAGACGCTCGCCCAAGCGCTTGAGCCCCTCGAAGTCATCGCTCATGTAGCAGACCTTGACCGGCGCGGTGGGCAGGCGGAGGCTCTCGAAGGTGCGGTGGCTCGCGGAGTCCTTGAGCTCAATGCCGCGGTAGGCGCGCACGTAGCGGCGCTCGCTTTCGGGGGCATCCACGATATGGACCGTCCCGTCCGGCATGTTGAGCAGGACGCAAAGCCCGCGGCGGAGCCCGTCCTCGTAGAGGCGCGCCGCGACCGCGCTCGTGAGCCCGCAGCTCGCAAACGGCTCGGGGTCGCCGTAGCGGTTGATGAAGCCCCCGTTGAACGAGATGACGAAGCTGCCCTCCATGAGTGCGGGATCGATGGCGCCGATGCTGTGCATGATGGAAGCATACGCCCGCCCCGAGCTCGGGACGAACAACACGCCGTGCTCGCGGGCCCGGCGGATGGCGCGGATATTCACCTCAGGTATGCGGTGCTCGGCGTCGAGGAAGGTCTCATCCATGTCGGATGCGATCAGGCGGTACATCGGTGTCTCCAAAAAGGCCGGGGCGAACCCGGCCTTGTCGATTCCAGCTAGTAGACCATCCCCATGGCCTCGCGCACCTCGCACAGGGTCGCCTCGGCGATCTCGTTGGCCCGCCGGTTCCCCTCGTTGAGGACGTCTTTCACGTAGTCCATATCCTGCTCGATCTCTTGGCGGCGCGCGCGGATCGGCTCGAGGTAGGTGTTGACCGCCTCGGTCACGAAGGCCTTGAGCGCGCCGGAGCCGCCCATGCCGATCTCCTCGGCGATCTCGGCCTCGCTTCGACCCGAGCAGATGGCGGCCGTGGAGAGGAGGCCGGACACGCCGGGCCGCCCCTCGGGGTCGAAGGTGATCATGCGCTCGCCGTCCGTCTGGCTCTTCTTGATGCGCTTGGCCGTCTCCTCAGGCGTCATGGACAGGCTGATGGCGTTGCCGTAGCTCTTGGACATCTTGCGGCCGTCGAGGCCGGGCAGGAGCGGCGTGTCGGAGAGCAGGGCGTCGACCTCGGGAAAGACCTTGCCGTAGCGGTTGTTGAACTTGCGGGCGATGAGGCGCGTGAGCTCGATGTGGGGGAGCTGGTCGCGGCCGACGGGGACCACGTTGCCCTTGCAGAAGAGGATGTCGCAGGCCTGGTGGACGGGGTAGGTGAGCAGCAGCCCCGTGAGCTCGTGCCCGCTCGCCTCCATCTCGGCCTTGACGGTGGGGTTGCGCTGCAGCTCGGCCTCGGAGACGAGCGAGAGGAAGGGGAGCATGAGCTGGTTGGCGGCCGGGACGGCGGAGTGCGCGTAGATCATCGTCTTCGCGGGGTCGATGCCGCAGGCGAGGTAGTCGATCACGAGGTTGTAGACGTTGTCCTGGATGTGCTCGGTGGTGTCGCGGTCGGTGATCACCTGGTAATCGGCGATGAGCACGTTCGTCTTGACCCCGAGGTCCTGCAGCTCGACGCGGCCCTTGAGCGTGCCGAAGTAATGGCCGAGATGCAGGCGGCCCGTGGGGCGGTCCCCGGTGAGCATGGTGTAGCTCTCGGGATGGAGGGGGAGATCGGCGCGGATCTCGTCGCTGCGCTTGCAGGCGGTCTCATAGCTACGCTCGTTCGGCATGGTGCTCCTTCTGTCGGGCTTGATCGGGTTTATCGGTGGCTGTCGCCGCGCCGGCGGCCGCGGTGCACAGAGCGGGCCTCCTCCTCGGCGAACGACGGGTCGTCGGGGGTGATGAGCTCGTCTTCGCACGCCTCCTCGTTGTAGTGGTGCAGCAGCACGGGCTCAAAGAGGTGGAGGCGCAAGGCGAAGGCGATCGACGCGGCGAGGAGGATGAGGAAGATCACGATGCGCGGCACCACGTCGACCTGGTTGATGGTCGCGGCGCCGATGGAGAGCAGGATCGTCCAGGCGTAGATGAGCAGGACGGCCTGCTTCTGATCGAAACCCTCCTGGATCAGGCGGTGGTGGATGTGGCCCTTGTCGGCCTGGCCGATGCTGATGCGGGCGCGCCGCCGGCGCACGATGGCGGAGAGCGTGTCGAGGATGGGCACGCCTGCGACGATGAGCGGCATGATCATGGAGGTCAGCGCCGCCACGCGGGAGACGTTCAGCAAGGAGACGGTGCCGAGCGCGAAGCCGAGCATGAGCGCTCCCGAATCGCCGAGGAAGATGCTGGCAGGGTGGAAGTTGTAGCGCAGGAAGGCCAGACAGGAGCCGATCAGGGCGACGGAGAGCGCGGCGGCGTCCGCGCGGCCCGCGAGGATCGCGAAGGAGAACATGGACGCGGCGGCGATGGCGGAGACGCCGGTGGCGAGGCCGTCGAGGCCGTCGATCAGGTTGATGATGTTGGAGTAGGCGACGAGGTAGATGACGGTGACGGGGTAGGAGAACCATCCGAGGTGGATCTCGCCGGTTCCAAAAGGGTTCACGACGGCGTGGATGAGCAGGCCGCTCGCCGCCGCGACCGAGGCCGCGACGATCTGTCCGGCGAGCTTCATGCGCGGCGAGAGCTGGACCACGTCGTCGACCGCGCCGGTGAGGAAGATCATCATGAAGGAGACGGCGAGCAGGGGATAGTCGATCTCCATGCTCGGGTGGGGGACGAGGGCCGAGGGCCATCCCCAGGCAAGGGTGCCGATGATCTGTAGGATGCAGGCGACGGAGAGTCCGGCGAAGACCGCGAGGCCGCCCAGGCGCGGGATCGGCGACGTGTTGATCCGGCGCTTCGAGGGGTAGTCCACGGCATCGAGCTTGATGGCGATGCGCCGCGCGATCGGCGTGCAGGCGAGCGTGGTGAGGAAGGCCACGAGCGCCAGGTATATGTAGGGAGTCACGAAATCCACGCGCATACCGCCGAATGTTCGAGAGGTCTTTGACCCTTCTATTCTACAGGAGCCGTGCGGAGCCGACCGGTGCGTGGGCGGGCTGCATGAAAGGGACAGCGCGAGCCGAGGGGCTCGCGCCCCTCGGCTCGGCTCCGCGCCCTTTCGGGTTCGATTCCTCCGGGCGTGAACGAAAAAACGGGCCGACCGAGGTCGACCCGTTGACGATCCTGTGGTGGAGACGAAGGGAATCCCCGGCCGGCTGCGCCGCCCGGCCCCGCTTCGACGCTGCGCGTCTCGCGCGCTGCGCCGGCGAGGGGCTTGCGCCCCTCGGCTCGGCTCCGCGCCCTTTCGGGTTCGATTCCCCGGGGCGTGAACGAAAAAACGGGCCGACCGAGGTCGACCCGTTGACGATCCTGTGGTGGAGACGAAGGGAATCGAACCCTCGGCCTCTGCCATGCGACGGCAGCGCTCTCCCAGCTGAGCTACGTCCCCAGGACGGTTTTCTATTGTAGCGGGCCGTGATGGGCTGTCAACGGTTTTCTCAAACGGGGCGACAGGCGCGATCCTACGGATGAACCGGTCCTGCGCCGGGCGAGGCGCTTGCGGGGGTCAGCACGCCGGTTGTGTCGAATGCGGGGGTGAAGCTCTCGTCGACGGCACCGCCTTCCTGCCAGAACATATGCGTGAAGCCGAGGTCGTCGGCATGGTCGAGGACGCGCTCGTACTCCTCTTGCGTGACGGCGCGCGCCAGGTCGCCGCCGAGGCGTCGCATCTGCGCATTGGGCGTGTACTGGTTCATCACAGAGACCGGCACATCGCCGACGGTGTTCCAGATGAGGTCGAGCGCCCGAAGCGAATCGTCAGCGTGCCCCGGCAGGACAAGGTGGCGCACGATGATTCCGCGCTTCACCAGGTCGTTTTCGACTAGTATCCCACCGCGGCGATCCAGCTCCAGAGCCATCTGCTCGAGCGCCGCGGTGGCGACCGCGGGGTAGTCGCTGACCCTGCTGAACGCCTTGCCGAGCGCGGGGTCGGCGTACTTGAAGTCCGTGAGCCAGACGTCCACGAGGTCGCCGAGCTCGCGGACGGCTTCGGGAAGCTCGTAGCCGCTGGTGTTGTAGACGATGGGGATGCAAAGCCCGGCTCGGCGCGCCTCGGTGATCGCCTGGGGGAGGAGATGCGCCCAGTGGGTGGCAGTGACGAGGTTGATGTTGTTGGCACCCTGCTCCTGCAGCTCCAACATGATTTGAACGAGACGCGATGCGGGAACCTCCAACCCGAAGACGTCCGTCGAGATCTCGTGGTTCTGGCAGAAGACACATTTCAGGGGGCAGCCGGAAAAGAAGATCGTGCCCGAGCCAGCCTCCCCGGAGATGGGCGGCTCCTCCCAGAAGTGCAGGGCCGCCCGCGCAATCGTGAGCGAGGGTCCAGCCCCGCATGCCCCGACCTGTCCGTGCATTCGATCTGCACGGCAGCGACGTGGGCAGAGTTCGCAGCGGGAGAGCGTTTCAGGCGCGAGCAAGGTCATGGGATATCCTTCCGTCCGGCGCACGCTATAGCGCTCGGAGGCGTTGGGCGCCCCCACGGCGCCGGCGTTGTGATGGGGGAGTGTTGAAACACGGAAGAGCCGCCCCCCAGCGTCACGAAATGAACCCACCTATACCAGGTGGGTGCCCTCATCGTCCTCTCCAGCTTCCTTAACAACGAAGGATGCCTGTAACAGAAACGACTGTGTGGGCTCCCTAAATAAACGCGACGGTTCACCCAGTTGCTCCGCTGGGGGGCGGAACACCTTCATCATAGTGCGCCGCTCGCCGGATACCAGTCTTGACTTTGCTTTCTCCAACGGGGATCATAAGAGTATGCGCCTGCTCAGGGCGTTTTCTTTTTTCACGGGTTCCTCCGTGCGCTGGCTGCGTGTCGGTGTGCTCCGGTTGCCCAACTTCCCCCATGCGTTCGCCGATGCGGCTCTCGAGGGCGCAAGGTATGTCCGCACGGCGGAGTAGGCTGTTCTCATCAGGAAAGAAAAGCTCGCGGGGTCCTATCCGCCCCAAGATGCTGTGAACGAGACGCGATGCGGGGCCAGTCGCTCCCCACAGGAGGCACGAACCGAAACAGTCGGCCGAGGAAAAGTCGGCCCCGAAAGCCGCTCCTCACGCACGAACCGCAAACCGCCGCGCAGCTTGCACGCGACGGCATCCCCGCTTCCGCGCGCCACCCCGCCATCTGCTCGACGCATAGAAACCCTTGGGCGCAGGCGTACCCGCATCGCCTATGAAAAACGCGGAGAGCTGACTCTCCGCGTTCGCGGCAGGTTTAGATATCGATCACGATTCGCTCGGTGTCGCCCTCAAGCACGAGGCGATACCCGCACTTCTCAGCGATAGACGTGAACGTGCGGATCGTTGGATTCCACGGTTCGCGGTTCAGACTCGACGTGATGAAGTTCCGATGCCGTCCAAGGCTGACGGAAACTCCAGCTCTGCTCTGTCCGGAAACCTTGAGCATCCTGTCAAGCGCGTCCTTTGCCTCCATAGCTCTTCCCTTCAGCTTACAGTCACCACAACTAGGCTATATCAATATAGAGGGGGAGTGCAATTATTTCATTGAGAAATCGGTATACGTCATGAAAAGAGATGTGCGCGGCATCTCCATCCCCTTTCAGAGCCAAGAAATGCAACACCAATCATGTAATGTCCAATAAAACACCCGGGGTCGGTTCAAAACAGAGATACCAGGCCAATGCCTCAAGCTTTGTATCGTTTGTGTTACATCAGGTTCAAAAATCCCACATACATCTGCGCGCTTTCAGGGATATCGAAGGCGACCTGCTGCCCACCCGCTGATATCGACAGATAGCCCGGGTCCCGGTAGGTGGTCACCGTCGCCGCAACCCCCTGGTACGTCGTTTCGAAGCTCCCGCTCTCAACAGCATCGCGGGGAAGGTCCCGCGCGCTCCAAGACGGGATGTCGAGCTCGTCGATCGCATGGTTGACCTGCGATTCGGGAAGCCCGGTCGCCTGCGCTATATCCGCCGAGCGCCCCCGCAGGTCGGCGTCGAGCTGCTCCTTGATGCCCGAGGCGTCGATCGCGGCGTTCACCGCGGCGATCTTCGCCGAGCTCCCCGCCCCGCGGACGAACTCGCCAAACGGCGTGTCGCGAAGAGCCGTGTTCGCGAGCACGACCGCCACGGCGACGAGCACCGCGAAAAGGATCATCGCGCGGATCACCTTGCGCACTGCCTTCATCTTCTCGTTCCTTCCGTCTGGCCTCCGCCTCGCCGAAATCCAACGCAGAGGCGCGTCATCGATTAAAAGAACGGCGGCCGGAGCTTGAGCCCCGGCCGCCGCGCGCGCCCATATCGCAGGGGGCTACTTGGCCTTGCCCTGGTTGGCCACGGCGTCGATCTTGGCGGCGATCGTCTCGGGGTCGCCGATATAGCGCTTGTCCAGCACGTTCATGTCCTTGTCGAAGGTGTACACGCACGGGATGCCCGTGGGGATGTTCACCTCGAGGATCTCCTCCGGGGTCAGCTTCTCGAACTTCATGACAAGCGAGCGCAGGGAGTTGCCGTGGGCGGCGATCAGCACGCGCTTGCCGGCCTTCATCTCAGGCAGGATGTTCTCCTCGAAATACGGCCAGGCGCGGGCGATGCAGTCCTTCAGGCACTCCGTGTAGGGGAGCTCGTCGGACGGGATGTCGCGGTACATCTCCTGCGTGTGCGGATCGCGCTCGTCGCCGGGCTCGAGGGCGGGCGGCTGCACGTCGAAGCTGCGGCGCCAGATCTTGACCTGCTCGTCGCCGTGCTCGGCGGCGGCGTCGGCCTTGTTGAGACCCTGCAGGGCACCGTAGTGGCGCTCGTTGAGCTTCCAGCTCTTGATGACGGGGAGCCACTCGCGGTCCAGCTCGCCGAGCACGATGTTCAGCGTGTGGATGGCGCGCTTGAGCTGGGAGGTGAAGCAGATGTCGAAATCGAAGCCCTCCTCGCGCAGCGCCTTGCCGCCGGCGGCGGCCTCAGCGCGGCCCGTATCGGTGAGCTCGACATCGGTCCAGCCGGTGAAGAGGTTGAGCTTGTTCCACTCGCTCTCCCCGTGGCGAACGATCACGAGCTGCATGGTGTCCTGTGACATAGGGTTCCTTTCGTTGTGTTGCCTGGCGGCAAGCCTGTGGGAATGAAACCATTGTCGCACGCGCCCTTCGGGCTGTCGAGAATCGCGGGGGAGCGCCCACGCGGAACGCGGATTTCGTATAATGGGCGCCACAGGACGCGGGCCTTGTCCCGAGGAGCGTGGCGAGAGGTGGGAGATGCTGGTCAGAGCTGCCAAGTTGCAAGACGTGCCCGCGGTCGCGGAGGTGTACCGGGCCGCCATCGAGGCCATGCGCGGCACCCCTGCGGATATCGAGTGGGACATGGCCTGGCACCCCACCCGCGCCGATCTCGCGCGCCACGCGTCTGACGGGTCGCTGTTCGTCGCCGATGCGGGGAAGGAGGCGCTCGCCGGCGCCTTTGTGCTGAACGGGGATCAGGCCCCGGCATATGAAGAGGTCGATTGGGGTGTCCAAGCCCCGGCGGGTCGGGTCGCCGTCCTCCATCTGCTCGCGGTTCACCCGAGTCGGCGCGGCGCCGGCGTCGGCAGGCTGCTCGTGGGGGAGGCGATCGCGATCGCGGCGGCGCGCGGGGCCAAAGCGCTTCGATTCGACGTACTCGCCAACAACGCTCCCGCGCTCGCGCTGTACCGCTCCTGCGGCATCGCCGATCTCGGAGCGCGCGATATGGAGCTCGCGCCGGGCTTCGTGCGAAGCGCGTATCCCATGGAGATCGCCCTCGCCTGAGACCGATCGCGTCGCCCTGCGGCTTTCAAGGGAAGGCCGCGTCGGCTGCGAGTATACTTCTGCCCAATGCGAGTCTGGCGGGCTGGACAAGCGCCCGCCGAGGAGGGAGTCCCCATGGCTGACCAGGACGCGGTCCCGCTCACCGAGGCCGAGCGCGAGGAGCTGGAGGCCCTGCGTGCCGAGAAGGCCCGGCGCGAGGAAGAGGAGGCGGCCCGCGCCGAGCGCGCCGAGCTCGAGGCGCTCCGCTCCGAGCAGGAGCGCTTCGACGCCGAGATCCTGCGCGAGCGGGCGGAGGCCTCCCGAGCCGATGCCCCGGCCGCCTCGAAGGCCGCTTCGCAGCCGGCCGCCACCGCCCGCGCAGAGTCCGCCGCGGGCTCCGATCCGATCGTGGACCCCGACAACCTCACGTTCGGTCAGAGGATGGTCTTGACCCCCGAGACCGACGACCCCGATGAGATACCCGGCATGGCGCCCGCCCAGAAGATCATCATCGCCTTGGCGATCATCGGCGTCGCCCTGCTCGCCTGCTACATCGTCACCCGATAGGGGCCGGCGGCACCTGCCGGATCGCCCACCAGGAAAGGACAGCATATGGCGCTCACCGATGCGACGAAGCCCACGGACGCCGCGCTCCTGACCGACCTCTACGAGCTCACCATGGCCCAGGGGCTGTGGGAGAACGGGAAGATCGACGAGCGCGCCTGCTTCACGGTCTTCTACCGCGACAACCCCTTTGGAAGCGGGTTCTCCGTCATGTGCGGCACCGCCGAGATCCCCGAGCTCGTGGAGAGCATCCGGTTCACGTCGGAGGACATCGCCTACCTCGCCGGTCTCACGGCGCCGCTGGGCGGCCCGCTGTTCAACCCGGCGTTCCTCGAGTACCTGCGCGGTTTCCGCATGCGGGTGGACATCGACGCCATTCCCGAGGGCGAGCTCGCGTTCGCCCGCGAGCCGCTCGTGCGCGTCGTCGGCCCCACGTTCGACTGCCTGCTGCTCGAGACGGCGCTCCTGAACACCGTGGGGTTCCAGACCCTTGTGGCCACCAAGACGGCGCGGGTGGTCGAGGCCGCGAAGGGCCGACCGGTCGCCGAGTTCGGCCTGCGCCGCGCCCAGGGGCCCGACGGCGGCCTCAGCGTCGCGCGGGCCAGCTATGTCGCCGGCGCATCCTCCACCTCGAACGTCCTCGCCGGCCGCCGCTGGGGCATCCCCGTCTCCGGCACTCACGCGCACAGCTGGGTCATGAGCTTCGACTCCGAGCTCGAGGCCTTCCGCGCCTACGCGAAGAGCATGCCGCGCAACTGCACGCTGCTCGTGGACACCTACGACGTCCGCGAGGGCGTCGAGAACGCGATCACCGTCGCGAAGGAGATGGAGGCGCGCGGCGAGCGGCTCTCGGGGATCCGGATCGACTCGGGGGACCTCGCGAAGCTCTCGGCCTACGCGCGCGCCCGCTTCGACGAGGAGGGCCTGCCCTATATCAAGGTCGTGGTGTCGAACGACCTGGACGAGTACACGATCCAGTCTCTGCTGAACCAGGGGGCGCCGGTGGACAGCTTCGGCGTGGGCACCAAGCTCGTCACCTGCTACGACCAGCCGGCGCTCGGCGGCGTGTACAAGATGTGCGCCCGGCTCGAGGCCGACGGGGAGTCGTGGACCCCGGTCATGAAGCTCTCCGAACAGCCCTATAAGCGCACGATCCCCGGTATCCAGGGCGTGCGGCGCTACCTGGACGCGTCGGGCGCCCCGGTTTGCGACATGATCTACGACGAGGCCCATCTCGAGGGGGAGGGTGAGTCGCGCGGCACCGCGCTCGTCGCCGTGACCGACCCCGCGCTCGTGACCGAGGTCTCCGGGCTCGCGTACCGCGAGATGCTCGAACCCTGCGTGCGCGACGGGCGCGCGGTGGCCGAGCGCGAGGACCTCGAGGTCGCCCGGGCCCGCTGCGCCGACGCCCTCTCCAAGCTCGATCCGGCCTACAAGCGCTTCCTGTACCCGCAGTCCTACATCGTGGGCCTCGAGCGCGGCCTCGCGAACCTGCGCGACCGCCTCGTGCGCGAGCGCATGGCGGAGGTCTCCTCGGCGCTGCCGTGGAAGCGGGGTCGGTAGGGGCCTGCTGGACCTGTCCTGCGCGCCGCGTCCGATACGTTCAAGATGAAGAGGTTTCATTCGATGGCATACAAGACGATGGTCGTGAAGATCGGCTCCTCGACGCTCGTGGAGGGGCGGTCGCTGCGCCGGGAGCTCATCGCCGACCTGGCCCGTCAGGCCTCCGAGCTCGAGCGCATGGGATGGCGCCTTGTGGTGGTGAGCTCGGGTGCGATCGCCTGCGGCGTGCCGCAGCTGGGGCTGTCGGCGCGACCGACGGATATGCCGAGCCTGCAGGCCTGCGCGTCGGTGGGGCAAAGCGCGCTCGTGACCGCCTACGACGAGGAGTTCCGCGCCGCCGGACTGCTCGCCTCGCTCGTCCTGCTCACGCGACACGACACGGCGCGCCGGTCCTCCTACCTCCATGCCCGCGACGCGCTCACGCGCCTCGTCGAGCTCGGCGTCACTCCGATCGTGAACGAGAACGACACGGTGGCCGTGGATGAGATCCGCTTCGGTGACAACGACACGCTCGCGGCGCTCGTGAGCTGCCTGGTGTCCGCCGACCTCTGCGTCGTGCTCTCGGACATCGACGGGCTCTACACGGACAACCCCGCGCTGGTGCCCACGGCGCGCTTCATCCCGCGGGTGCGACGCATCGACGCCGACATCATCGCGTCGGCGGGGGACTCCAGCAGCTCGGTGGGGACGGGCGGCATGATCACCAAGATCCGCGCGAGCCGCATCCTCATGACGGCGGGCATCGCGAGCGTGATCTGCTCGGGCGGCGAACGCGACGCCCTCGTGCGCCTGGCGCGCGGCGAGGAGGTCGGAACCTTCTTCGAGCCGCCCGCGGGCCGTTTCGAGATCACTCCGCGCAAGCTCTGGATCGCGCTCGGCGACAGCGCCCACGGCACGGTCGACGTCGACGAGGGGGCCGCCGCCGCCATCACGGGCCGCGGATCCTCCCTGCTCCCGGTCGGGATACGCCGCGTCGAGGGGACGTTCAAGGCAGGCGACATCCTGGATGTGCGCGACCCCGCGGGCCTCGTGATCGCACGCGGCATCTCCGGGGCGGACTCCGAGGTGCTGGAGCTCGCCGCGGGGCGGCGCCAGGAGGCGATCCTGGCGAACCGCCTGCTCTCAGAGCTCGCCGGCCACCCCGCCATCCACCGCGACGACATGATCGTCTTCGCGTGAGGCCTGGTGCGGGGGTCTCTGGGGCGCGGTCGGAAGGAAAAAGTCGATTGTAGGGGGATTTTCTCTCACCTGGTGAGTATGCTCTATCAAGATAAAGCATTCAACTGGTAAAACATCTTTCAGATGTTGTGCAAATAAGGGGTCTACTTCCCACTCGCTCAAAAAAGCCCCTACAATCGACTTTTTGTTCTGAAGAACCCCCTGTTGATGGGAAAATCGCGTCTAGAGCAGGGCCGACAGGTCGCCGCGATCCCGCGCCTCCTCGAACAGGTGGCGAAAAACCACGGTTCCGTGCAGGCCGTCGTGCTCGAGCTCGTTGGTGACCCAGGCGCGGCTCGTCCCGACCCGGGAGAGGGTGTCGAGCTGCAGTCCCGAGTCAACGTAGAGGTCATCGAAGTAGACGGCGGCCGAGAGGGGCACCGTGTTCGCCGCGAGGGCGTCCGCATCGTAGATGGGGTCGAACGAGGTGTCCTCCATGAGCAGGTCGACGGCGGGCTTGAGCGGTGCGAGGAGCGGATCCTCCTCGAACAGCCACGGCAAGCACGTCTCGCCGGTGAACATGAGGGGCCGCGCCGTCTCGGAGAACTCGGGGTGCTTCGCGAGCTCGCGGGCCGCCGCCCAGCGAAGGGGCCGGGACAGCTCCCCGTCGGCGTAGATGAGCTCCTGCAGCGTCCAGTACAGCGGGTTCGCGGCCGTGCTGGTCCGTTCATACGCGGCGGCGATGAAGGCGTCCGTGACCGCGGCCGCCCCGCCTTCCGCAAGCGCGCCGTCGCCCTCTTCAAACGCGGTGTCAAGGATGTTGTGCATGCGCTCGAAGCTGGGCTTCATGCCGAAGTCGCTCCCCATGAGCTGCAGGCGGCGAACCGACAGTGGGGAGCCGTCGGGAAGGCGCACGTCACCTGCGGAGAGCCGGTCGGCGAGGGCGGCCGCCCGCGTGCGATCTCCTGGATAGCGCTCGTAGAACCGATGGGTCTTCATGGCCATGCGCGGCACGGTGTGAGCGTAGACCTCCTCCGCGCTCGCCGGCAGGTGCGGGATGCCGCCGCAGACGAAGCTCGCTGCGACCCCTTCGGGATAGAAGGACAGGTAGGTGAGGGTGAGGAAACCGCCGTAGCTTTGGCCGAGCGTGGTCCAGCGGCGCCCCCCGAAGGCGGTGAGGCGCAGGTACTCGAAATCCTTCACGATCGACCGGGCGAGGTGGCGCTTGAGGTAGTCGGCCTGGGCGCGGGCGCCGGGGACGCGCTCGGTCAGGTGCCGGCTCACGCGCGAGCTCCGTCCGGTGCCCCGCTGGTCGGGGAGGACGACGCGGAAGTGCTTGACGGCCTCCCTGACCCAGCCGTCGCTGTCGGGGGAGGTGAGGCGCGGGCCCGCGCCGCCGGGACCGCCCTGGAGAAAGACCAAAAGCGGCAGCTCCCGGCCCGCGTGCTCCGGTGCCGTCACCACGCGGTAGAAGAGCTTGATCGTATCGGGTGCGCCGGCGATCGCGGGCTCGGGGCTACGAAGGGCCGGGTTGGCGGCGAGCGCGGCCGGCTCGAGTCCGCGCCAGTCGAGGGGGACGTCGATCGAGTGGTCCTCGACTGCGAGGCCGGGGAGGTGGTAGCTGGCGAGTTTCGTCATGGGCGCTCCAAGCTGAGGGGACGGCGGGCCTTGATGATACGCCAGCGACGTCCTCGCGCCGGTCCGGCGACCGCCATGTTTCCGAACCGCGCGGTCCTGGCTCCCGGGTGCTTTCGGGGTACCATGGAAGAACGATCACGTCGACTGAACGGGGGTGACGATGACCCAGTCCATCGAAGCATATGTGGAGGGGCTCGCCCGCGCGGCGAAGGCCGCGTCGCGACCGCTGGGGTTCGCGAGCGATGCGGTCCGCCAGGCGGCGGTCCGCGGCATGGCGGCCGCCCTGCGCGAGCACGCCGCCGAGGTGCTCGCCGCCAACGAGCGGGACATGGAGGCCGCCCGAGCCAAGGGCACCGACGCCGGCCTGCTCGACCGGCTCCTGCTCACACCCGAGCGTATGGAGGCCATGGTCGCGGGCCTCGAGGCCCTGGCCGACCTGCCCGACCCGGTCGGCCGCGTGCTCGAGCACCGGACGATCAGCTGCGGCCTCGACCTCACGAAGGTCTCCGTGCCCCTGGGGCTCGTCGCCATGGTCTACGAGGCGCGCCCGAACGTCACGGCCGATGCCGCGGGGATCTGCATCCGCACCGGCAACGCCTGCATCCTGCGCGGCGGCTCGCTCGCCGAGCGTTCTTGCGCGGCCATCGCGCATGTCCTCGCCGACGCCGTGGCCGCCACCGGCCTGCCCCGCGACGCCGTGAGCATCATCGAGACCCCCGACCGCGCAGCCACAGGCGCCCTCATGGCCCAGCGCGGCGTCGTGGACGTGCTCATCCCGCGCGGCGGCGCCGGTCTCATCCAGCGCTGCGTTCGCGAGAGCCTCGTGCCCGTCATCGAGACCGGCACCGGCAACTGCCATATCTACGTGCACCGCTCGGCCGATTTCGACCGGGCCCGCGCGATCATCTTGAACGCCAAGACCCAGCGCGTGGGCGTCTGCAACGCCGCCGAGTCGCTGCTCGTCGACAACGAGATCGCCCCGGACTTCCTGCCGCTCGCGCTTTCGGACCTCGCCCGCGCCGGCGTCCTCGTACACGGCGACGCGGCCACGCGCGGTGCGGCCGTGGCCGCCTCGGCCGGCCGCGCCGATGCCGAGGACAGCCCGCTGTCGCATTTCGTTCCCGCGACGGATGAGGACTGGGGCCGCGAGTACCTCGCGCTCGAGATGAGCGTGAAGGTCGTCGCCGACGAGGACGAGGCCATCGCGCACGTCAACCGCTACGGCACGGGGCACTCCGAGGCCATCGTCGCCGAGGACGGCGAGGTGTGCGAGCGCTTCCTCTCCGAGGTCGACGCCGCGGCGGTGTACGCCAACGCCTCGACGCGCTTCACCGACGGAGCCGAGTTCGGCCTGGGAGCGGAGATCGGCATCTCCACGCAGAAGCTGCACGCGCGCGGACCCTTCGCCGCCGAGGCGCTCACCACCTGGAAGTACCAGGTCCGCGGTACCGGGCAGGTGCGCCCGTAGGCATCCGCCGCCCGCTTTGCTGAAAAGCGACGGCCCCCGGACTATCGGTGCCGGCAATGGGGACGGCCGACGCCCCCGGAAGAGGCACGGGGCGGCCCACGCCCCACCCGACGCGGAGTGAACCGCCGAACAAACGCCGGGGGCGAACGGGAGGAGAACGCATGGCCGACGAGACCAAGACGAGCCGCCTGCAGTTTGCTCGAATCCAGACATGCCTGGTGACGAGACTGCCGGCGGTCTATTCAAATCTCGCGAAGGCCGCCGGAACACGCTTTTCCGCCCGCCGACCGGCAATCTCGCAACCCCAACCTCCATCGCAGTAGGGGGTCGGTGTGACAGAAGTCCCCGCTGTGAACGGGTTTTTCGCGATTATCTCGGTTTCACTCCAGAAAAACGCCTGTTTAGAGCGTTGAATAACATTATTAGTGTCGAATTCTGACGGAAAACCCGTTCACGGCGGGGACTTCTGGCAGCCGGCTCGCGCGGGTCACCGCATCCGCCTCAAAGCGCGTGTCCCCCTTGCCGAGCGTTCGCAATACGGCATATTTCAGCGAAAAAAGCTCGAATTACGAACGCTCGGCATCCACCGGCCCGCAACGGGCCGCCGCCCGCCGGCCGCCGCCCGCCCGCACCGCGCCCGCCCGGCCGCCCCGCACGTTGACACGGCCCCGCACGTCCCCTACACTCATGCCACATACTTGATGAGGATCGTGACCGGTCATGCGGGCGACACCGAAAGTTAGGAAACCCCCGCTTTCGGTGTCGCCCGCTTCTTTGGTGCCGCCCCACCGCAGAAGGAGTCCCGTACCTGTGTTGACGATCGCAAAGGTGCTCAACAACAACATAGCCATCGTGGTGGACGACGCAGGCCAGGACTGCATCGCCATGGGCAAGGGCCTCGCCTTCGGCCGCCGTCGCGGCGACACCCTCGAGGAGTCGTCGGTCGAGCGCCTCTTCACCCAGCACGTCCCCGAGCTCACCCGCCGCCTCGACGGCCTCACGGGCCTCATCCCCGAGGAGTACTTCGAGGTCGCCCAGAACATCGTCGAGCACGCGCGCCTGCGCCTCGGCCGCAGCCTGGACGACGGCATCTACCCCGCACTCGCCGACCACATCCACTTCACCGTCGAGCGCGCCCGCGCCGGCCAGCTCATCGCCAACCGCCTCACCTTCGAGACGCGCATGGTCTACCGCGACGAGTTCGAGTGCGCCCTCACCGCCGTCTCCTACATCGAGCGCGTGTTCAAGGTGACGCTGCCCGAGGACGAGGCGGCCTTCATCGCCCTGCACTTCGTCAACGCGAGCACCGGCGTGGGCATGGAGGCCACCACCGAGATGGCCGGCATCATCCAGCGCGCCATCCAGATCACCCGCGAGGAGCTCGGCCTCGACCTCGACGAGGAGTCGCTCGCGTACTACCGCTTCATGGTGCACCTCAAGCTCTTCGCCCAGCGCGCCGTCGCGCCGGCGAGCGCCGCCGCCGAGTCCCTGCCCGAGGACAGCCGGCTCATCGCCATGGTGGAGCGCGAGTACCCCGCGGCGGCCGCCGTCTCCGACACCATCGTCGACTTCGTCGCGCGCGAGCACGGCTACGAGGTGCCGCGCAACGAGTGGATGTACCTCACCATGCACATCGAGCGAGTCCGCGGCAGCGAGCGGCGCCGTGAGGGGAGGGAGGGCGCCCCGTAACCGCGCTCGGCCCGTCCGCGCCGCGAGGTGCGGGCGCGCGTCCGCGAGCCGCGCACCATGGCAGATCTGTACCTCTTGAAAGGAGAACCCGTGTTCAAGCTTCTGCAAAAGGTCGGCAAGGCGTTCATGCTGCCGATCGCGATCCTGCCGGCAGCGGGCCTGCTGCTCGGCATCGGCGGCGCCTTCAGCTCCGCCGCCACGATCGCCGCCTACCCCATGCTCGACGTCGATTGGCTGCAGGCCGTCTTCAAGGTCATGAACGCCGCCGGCAGCATCATCTTCGCGAACCTGCCGATGCTTTTGTGCGTGGGCCTGTGCATCGGCCTCGCCCGCCGCGACAAGGGCGTGGCGGCGCTCGCCGGCGTCGTGGGCTACCTGGTGATGACCACCACCTCCACGACCCTGCTGTCGATCTTCAACCCTGACGGCGCCGCCATCGACACCGGCGTCGTGGGCGCCCTCGTGATCGGCCTCGTTGCGGTGAACCTGCACAACCGGTTCCACAACATCCAGCTGCCGCAGGTGCTCGGCTTCTTCGGCGGCTCCCGCTTCGTGCCCATCGTCACGAGCGTGGCGGGCATCGCCATCGGCGCGGTCTTCTACCTGATCTGGCCGCCGTTCCAGCAGCTGCTCGTGGCCGCCGGCAACGCCATCGCCGCCGCCGGCGTGATCGGCAGCTTCTTCTACGGGTTCCTCATGCGCCTGTGCGGCGCCATCGGCCTGCACCACATGATCTACCCGATGTTCTGGTACACCGAGCTCGGCGGCACCGCCGTCATCGCCGGTGAGCAGGTCGTGGGTGCGCAGAACATCTTCTTCGCCCAGCTCGCCGACGCCAGCCACACGGGTCTGTTCACCGAGGGCACCCGCTTCTTCGCCGGCCGCTTCTCCACGATGATGTTCGGCCTGCCCGCCGCCGCCCTCGCCATGTACCACTGCGTGCCGAAGGAGCGCCGCTCCAAGTTCGCCGGCCTCTTCCTCGGCGTCGCCGCGACCTCGTTCCTCACCGGCATCACCGAGCCGCTCGAGTACATGTTCCTGTTCGTGTGCCCGCCGCTCTACGTGCTGCACGCCTTCTTCGACGGCCTGTCCTTCCTCGTGGCCGACCTGCTGCAGATCCGCATCGGCAACACCTTCTCAGGCGGTTTCATCGACTTCTTCCTGTTCGGCATCATGCAGGGCAACGAGAAGACGAACTGGCTGCTCCAGATCCCGTTCGGTGCCGCCTGGGCCTGCCTGTACTACTTCACCTGGCGTTTCCTGATCACCAAGTTCAACATCATGACGCCCGGCCGCGATGACGAGGCGGCGGCGCCCGCTTCCGCTCCTCAGAAGAGCGCGGGGGAGAAGGGCGAGCTCGCCGAGGACGCCAAGGTCATCATCACCGCGCTCGGCGGCCCTGAGAACATCGAGGACGTGGACGCCTGCATCACGCGCCTGCGCGTGAGCGTGCACGACACCAATAAGGTGGACCGCGACCTGTTCATGAAGCTCGGCGCCGCGGGCGTCCTCGACGTGGACGGCGGCATCCAGGCGGTCTTCGGCGCGAAGGCCATCCTGTACAAGTCGGCCGTCCTCGAGGAGCTCGGCATCGACGAGTAGGCCGTGCGCCGGCGGGGGAGCACCCGCGCCGTCTGCGCCAGGATGACGGGGTCGGGCCTTCGCCCGGCCCCGTTTCGATGAAGGGAGGCCCATGGGAAAGAAGCGACGCCGCCGCCCGCGCGCGGGGGAGGCCGCAGGGTCGAGCCGGCAGGCGCGGGTCGAGTCCCGCAGGGACCCGGCTCCGCGCGAGTGCGCGGGGATGCTTCGCCGCGCTGCCGGCTGGGCCGTCGACTGGGGTCTTGCCGCCGGCCTCGTGAGCCTCTTCTACTTCTGCGCCGGGGTGTTCTACCTCGATCCGGCGACCGAGCAGCAGGGAAATCTGATGCTCGTGTGCGCTGTGGCGACGCTGGGCCTCCTCACGGTCTGGCTGCCCTTGCGCGCCGGCGGCCGCACGCTCGGGGCGATCGTCGCCGGCATCGCGATCGAGAACCGCGACGGCACCGCGCGCCGTGCGGGCCAGCTGTTCGTGCGCGAGTGCGTGCTGCGCGTCGCCGCGGGCCCCGCGCTCGCCGTGTTCAGCCTGATCGAGTATGTGGCGGTCGGGCTCATCGTGGAGCGCGACCCCTCCCGCGAGCTGCTGGTGGACCGCCTGTTGAAAACCAGGGTCGTCCGGGTCTCTCGGCCCGCGGCGCCCCTCGAGGAAAGGAACGACCATGTCTGATGTGAACCCGCTCATCGCCTCGCTCAAAGGCAAGCTCATCGTCAGCGTCCAGGCCTACATGGGCGAGCCCCTGCGCCGCCCCGAGATCATGGCGAGCATGGCGCGCGCCTGCGAGCTCGGCGGCGCCGCGGCCATCCGCTGCCAGGGCCTCTCCGACATATCCGCCATCAAGGGCCGGGTGGAGGTGCCCGTGATCGGCCTGTGGAAAGAGGGCCACGAGGGCGTCTACATCACGCCCACCGCGCGCCACGCCCGTGCCTGCGCGGCGGCCGGCGCCGATATCGTCGCCATCGACGCCACGGACCGGCCGCGTCCGGACGGGCGCACGGTCGAGGACACGCTTTGCGCGCTCAAGGAGGAGGGCGCGCTCACGATGGCCGACTGCATGACGATCGACGACATCCGCCGCGCCGCCGCGCTCGGGTTCGACCTCGTCTCGACGACGCTCTCGCACGGCGCGGCCGCGATCGACTGCACGATGGCCGACGGCCCCGACCTCGAGCTGCTGCGCCAGGCGACCTCCGAGTTCCCCGACTTGCCCGTGGTCTGCGAGGGCCGCGTGCACACGCCCGCCGAGGCCGCGGCCGCGATCGAGGCCGGCGCCTGGTCGGTGGTGGTGGGCACGGCGATCACGCATCCCACCTCGATCACGAGCTGGTTCGCCGACGCGATCGCGTAGCGCCCGGGCGCTCCCGCAAGCCCGCCCGGGCGCCGAGCGTTCGCGATCCCGCGTCGCCGTGCGCCATGAGGCCGAATTACGAACGCTCGGCACGCCACCGGTTTGCCGAGCGTTCGTAATTCGGCCTTTTTTCGTCTGAAAATGCCGTATTGCGAACGCTCGGCATCGGCGGGGCCGCGGGGGCGGCGGGTGCGGGGCCGCGGGGCGCGAGGTGCCCCGCCCCGTGCCGCCTTGCCGCCCGGCCGCTCCATACGAGCGCCATACGCTCGGCTATACTGGGGTGCATCGAAACGCATCCCGAGGAGGCGCCATGGCAGGTATCGCCGAGGACCCCATCACCGCGGCCGAGCTCGCCGACCGCGTGCCCGACATCGTCATCATCACCGGCATGTCCGGCTCCGGCCGCACGCAGGCCATGCACGTGTTCGAGGACATGGGCTACTTCTGCATCGACAACCTGCCGCCCTCGCTCATCCTCCAGCTCGCCGAGCTCATCGGCATCAACGCCGGTATCGGCCGCCATCTGGTCGTCACCTGCGACCTCAGGAGCCAGGGCCTGTTCGACGAGCTCCTCGACGTGATCAGCACCCTGCGCGACCACGAGCTCTCCTGCAAGATCGTCTTCCTCGAGGCCTCCGACGAGGTGCTCATCCGCCGCTACAGCGAGAACCGCCGCCGCCACCCGCTCGCCATGGGCGGGGAGACCACGGCCGATGCGATCCAGCGCGAGCGCATGCAGCTGGGGAGCGTGCGCGCCCAGGCCGACATGGTCATCGACACCTCCCGCCTGCGCACGAACGCCCTGCGCAACCGGCTGCGCACCGCGTTCTCCGAGCTCTCCGACCAGCAGCTCATGGACGTCCACGTGTTCTCCTTCGGCTTCAAGCACGGCATGCCCGTGGAGGCCGACCTCATGATCGACGTCCGCTTCCTGCCCAACCCCTTCTACGACCCCGAGATGCGCCCGCTGACCGGGCTCGATGAGAAGGTCTCCTCCTTCGTGCTCGAGAACCCCAAGACCCGCGAGTTCCTCTCGGCCTGGTACCAGCTGCTCGACGCCGTCATGCCCGGCTACATCGCCGAGGGCAAGCCCCAGCTCTCGATCGCCGTCGGCTGCACGGGCGGCCAGCACCGCTCCGTCGCGATCGCCGAGGCCACGGCGCGCTACCTCGAGCGCCAGCAGTACCACGTGAGCACCTCCCACCGCGATCTGCCGCGGGCGAACACCGCGAGCTGATCGCCGTGGCATCCGCGAACACCAGCGGCGGCGCCCTGCGCGTCGTCTCCATCGGCGGCGGCACCGGCCAGCCGGCGCTCATCGCCGCCCTGCGCCGCCTCGGTCGGCCGATCTCGCTCACCGCGGTGGTCGCGATGGCCGACGACGGCCGCTCGTCGGGAATCCTGCGCGAGCGCGAGCGCATGCTTCCCCCCGGTGACCTGCGCAAATGCATGGTCGCCCTGGCCGCCGACCCGGGCGGCCCCCTCGCGCGCGCCCTCGAGCACCGCTTCTCCTACCTCGACAACCACGCACTCGGAAACCTCCTCATCGCCGCGATGGCCGACGAGACCGGCGATTTCATGGCGACCCTCGAGACCGTCGAGGGCCTGCTCGGCTGCGTGGGGCGCACCCTGCCCTCCACGCTCGATCCGGTGACGATCGCGGGCGTCAGCGCGGCGGGGGAGCGGGTGAGCGGCCAGGCGAGGCTCTCCTACGGCTCCGGCCGCCTCGAGCGCGTGTGGCTCGAGCCCGCCGACGCGCGCGCGTTCGAGCCGGCTGCCGAGGCCATCCGCGCGGCCGACCTCATCGTCCTCGGGCCGGGGTCGCTGTTCACCTCCCTCATGCCGAACCTGCTCGTGCCCGGTATCGCCCGCGCGCTCGAGGAGACCCGCGCCCGCCGCGTCTTCGTGTGCCCCAAGGCCGACGTGCCGGGTGAGACCGAGGGCATGGACGCGGAGGGCTACCTCGACGCCCTCGAGGCCGCGGGCTTCCTCAGCCTTGTTGACGTGGCGCTCTTCCACCGGCGCGACGCGGCCGCCCGCCCGGGGTTCGCCTCGCGCGACCCCCGCGCCGCGCTCTTCCCCGACGTCGCCGTGAGCGGGGAGGCCACCGCCCGCATCGCCGCGCGCGTGCCCGCCGTCCTCTTTCGCGACATGGCCGACGAGGACGCGTGCACGGCCCACGACCGGCGGCTTTTGGCCGCGGCCCTCACCGAGGTGATCGACGATGTCCTTCAGCGCTGAGGTGAGGGACGAGCTCGCCCGCTGCGAGCCCGCCTGCGAGTACTGCAACCTGGCCATGCTGGCCGCGCTCACCCGCGTCTGCGGCACGCTCTCCATCACGGGGCCCGACCGCTACCGGGTGGCCGTGGCGACCGAGACCGGCGCCGTCGCGCGCACGATGATCGGGCTCACGCACCAGATCCTGAAGCTCAAGACGGAGTTCACGGTGAGGCGCTCGGTCCTGCACAAGGTCAGGAACTACCTCATCACCCTGCCCGAGCAGCCTGACCTGAAGAAGGCCCTCGTCCTGCTCGGCATCCTCGACCGCACGGGCGGGCTCGTGCCGGGCATCCCGCACCACATCGTGGCCCGCGGCTGCTGCCGGCTCGCCTACATCCGCGGCGCGCTCATCGCCGGCGGCTTCGTGGCCGATCCGCGCGGGGACTTCCACCTGGAGATCGCCGTGCAGGGGGAGGCCTTCGCACATGCCCTCGCCGACCTCATCGGCGGCCTCGGCATCCATGCGCGGGTGAACCCTCGGCGCGGGAGCTTCGCCGTCTACATCAAGAGCGCCGAGGAGATCCGGCGGCTGCTGGAGCTCACCGGCGCGCACCGCTCGGTGGCCGAGATCGAGGACGCCCGCGCCGTGAAGTCGGTGAAGAACGACGTGAACCGCCGCGTGAACGCCGAGCTCGCGAACCAGGGGCGCTCCGCCGGGGCCGCCGGCGCGCAGGTCGCGCTCATCGAGCGCATCGAGCGCGCGGGCCTGCGCGCGGGGCTGCCCGACGCCCTCGAGGAGTTCTGCCGCCTGCGCGAGGCGCATCCCGACCTGTCGCTGCGCGACCTCGGGGCGCTCGCCGACCCGCCGCTGTCGAAGTCGGCGCTCTACCACCGGGTGCTGCGGCTCGAGAAGATCGCCGCCGAGCACGACGCCTCCGGCGCCTGAGGAGGACCGCCCCGCTCCCTCGTCCGCGCCGCGACCGGCCCCGCCACCCGTCCCCACCTCCGCACCCCAGATGCCGAGCGTTCGTAATCCGGCCTTTTTGCATTGGAAAATCGGGGATTACGAACGCTCGGCATCTGGGGAAACCTGCGGGGCCGTCTCGTTGAAATCGCTTCAAAACACCTTGTACCTGTGAAATCATAAACGCTTCAAGTATCAGCTCTTCACGAAAAGGCCGTCCTGAGGTGATTGGCGACCGAGAAAAAAGGTATATTTAGGTCAGTGGTTAGTCTACGGGCCTGAGTGGCGGATAAGGGTTTCGCCAGGGCCTCATGAAAGGAGACACACATGGCAGTTAAGGTTGCTATCAACGGCTTCGGGCGCATCGGCCGCCTGGCGTTCCGCCAGATGTTCGGCCACGAGGGCTCCGAGATCGTCGCAATCAATGACCTCACCTCCCCTGACATGCTGGCGTACCTGCTGAAGTACGACTCCACGCAGGGCAACTACTCCCGCGATCACGAGGTCTCCGCCACCGAGGACGCCATCGTCGTCGACGGCAAGAACATCAAGATCTACAAGGAGGCCGACGCCAACAACCTGCCGTGGGGCGACCTCGACGTGGACGTCGTGCTCGAGTGCACCGGCTTCTACACCTCCAAGGAGAAGGCCCAGGCCCACATCAACGCCGGCGCCAAGAAGGTCGTCATCTCCGCTCCGGCCGGCAAGGACCTCCCCACCATCGTCTTCAACGTCAACCATGAGGAGCTGACGGCCGAGGACAACATCATCTCCGCCGCCTCCTGCACCACCAACTGCCTCGCCCCGATGGCCAAGGGTCTGAACGACTTCGCCCCCATCGTGTCCGGCATCATGACCACCATCCACGCCTTCACCGGCGACCAGATGACCCTCGACGGTCCGCAGCGCAAGGGCGACAAGCGTCGCAGCCGCGCCGCCTCCGAGAACATCGTCCCCAACTCCACCGGTGCCGCCAAGGCCATCGGCCTGGTGCTCCCCGAGCTCAACGGCAAGCTCATCGGCGCCGCCCAGCGCGTCCCGACGCCCACCGGCTCGCTCACCAACCTCTACGCCGTCGTTGACAAGGAGGTCACCGTCGAGGAGGTCAACGCCGCGATGAAGGCCTACGCCGAGACCATCCCCGAGACCTTCGGCTACGTCACCGACGAGATCGTCTCCCGCGACATCATCGGCGAGACCCACGGCTCCATCTTCGACGCCACCCAGACCATGGTCCAGGACCTCGGCAACGGCCAGTCCCTCGTCCAGGTCACCTCGTGGTACGACAACGAGAACTCCTACACCTCCCAGATGGTCCGCACCATCAAGTACTTCGAGAAGTTTGTCGCCTAAGGTGAGCTTCGCTCGCATGCATACCGTGTAGCGGTGCGCCGTGAGGGGGCGCGGGCGTCCGGGGGTCACCCCGCGGCCCGCGCCCCTTCTCGCGCCTATGAAAGGAACGTACATGGCTTTCCCCAAGAAGACCGTCCGCGACGTCGAGGTCGACGGCAAGCGCGTCCTCGTGCGCGTCGACTTCAACGTGCCCGTGGCCGACGGCGTGGTGGGCGACACCACCCGCATCGAGGCCGCCCTGCCCACGATCAAGTACCTCGTGGAGCACAACGCCCGCGTCATCCTCATGAGCCACCTCGGCCGCCCCAAGGGCGACGGCCCCGAGGCGGCGTTCTCGCTCGCCCCGGTCGCCGACAAGCTCGCCGAGCTCTCCGGTCTCGACGTCACCTTCGTCGACGACACCTACGGTGAGCGCGCCGCGGCCGCCGTGGACGCCCTCGAGCCGGGTCACGTGCTCGTCCTCGAGAACGTCCGCTTCGACAAGCGCGAGAAGAAGAACGACCCCGAGATCGCCAAGACCCTGGCGTCCTACGGCGACGTCTTCGTGCTCGACGCCTTCGGCACCGCGCACCGCGCCCAGGGCTCCGTCGTGGGCCCGGCCGAGTTCATCCCGGCCGTCGCCGGCTTTTTGCTCGAGAAGGAGGTCTCCACCCTGGGCGGCCTGTTCGCCGAGCCGAAGCGCCCCTTCGTCGCGATCCTCGGCGGCTCCAAGGTCTCCGATAAGATCGGCGTCATCGACCGCCTGCTCGACTCCGCCGACACCGTGATCGTCGGCGGCGGCATGGCCTACACCTTCACCAAGGCCCAGGGCGGCCGTATCGGCAACTCGCTGTGCGAGGAGGACTGGTGCGACCGCGCCCTCGAGATGCTCGAGAAGGCCAAGAAGAACGGCGTGGAGTTCCTCCTGCCGATCGACAACGTCGTGGCCGACGACTTCTCCGAGAACGCGAACACCAAGATCGCCGCGACCGGCGAGATCGAGGACGGCTGGGAGGGCCTGGACATCGGCCCCGAGTCCGAGAAGCTCTTCGCCGACGCCATCGCCCGGGCCAAGACCGTCTTCTGGAACGGTCCTTGCGGCGTGTTCGAGATGGACAAGTTCGCCCACGGCACCAAGGCGATCGCCGAGGCCATCGCCGCCAACCAGGATTGCGACTCCGTGATCGGCGGAGGCGACTCCGTCGCGGCCGTGAACAAGTTCGGCCTGGCCGACAAGATGACGTTCATTTCTACGGGCGGCGGCGCGTCGATGCAGCTCGTCGAGGGCAAGCCCCTGCCGGGAGTGGAGGCGCTCAATGACGCAGAGTAACCGCACCCTGCTCATCGCGGGCAACTGGAAGATGAACAAGGACCTCCCCGAGGCCGCCGAGCTGGCCGCCCAGATCGTCGAGGCCCTGCCCGAGATCCCCGCGGGCGTCGAGGCGCTCGTCTGCCCGCCGACCGTCGACCTCAGGTTCGCCGGCTGCCACGGCGGCATCGTGTCGAGCCCCGTGAAGCTCGGCGCCCAGAACGTCTTCTGGGAGCCCTCCGGCGCCTACACCGGAGAGACCTCCGTGGCCATGCTCAAGTCCGTGCCGGTGGAGTACTGCATCATCGGCCACTCCGAGCGCCGCGAGTACTTCCATGAGACCGATGAGGACCAGGCCAAGAAGGCCCGCGCGCTCGTCGAGGGCGGCATCGTGCCCGTCTTCTGCTGTGGCGAGCCCGAGGAGGTCCGCGAGGCGGGCACCTACGTCGAGTACGTGACCGCCCAGGTCAAGGCCGGCCTCGAGGGTCTTGAGATCACCTCGCCCGACCAGCTCGTGGTCGCCTACGAACCCATCTGGGCCATCGGCACCGGCAAGACCGCCACGGCCGACGACGCCCAGGAGGTCTGCGCGGCCGTCCGCGCCCAGCTCGCCGAGATCTTCGGCGCCGAGCTGGCCGACGGCATCCGCGTTCTGTACGGCGGCTCGGCCAAGCCCGGCAACATCGCCGAGCTCGTGTCCAAGCCCGACGTGGACGGAGCCCTCGTGGGCGGCGCCTCGCTCGTCGCCGAGGATTTCGTCGCCATGGTCAGGCTGGCGGCCGAGACGCTTTGACGCCCCGCGCCCCTTTCCGTCCCCGAGGGCGGAAAGGGGCGCTTCGCCCGCCTGCCCCTCGATTATTAACATATTAACATCAGATTTCTTTTCCGTAGCGCGCCGTCCCGTGCGGCGTGATGCGGTATGATGTATCGAATTTCGGACGTACCCGATTTCTGAAAAGGTCCATCGGATATGACAAGCTACATGAAGTACGTGGTGAAGAGGGTGGCGAACTACGTGGTGATGATCTTCATCGCGACCTCGCTCACCTACCTGCTCGCCGCCAGTTTCCTCAACGCGCGTTCCAATTACGAGTCGCGCACCCCGCGTCCGCCGCAGGCGTCGATCGAGCAGTCGCTCGACGCCGCGAACCTGAACGATAAGACGCCCCTCTGGGAACGCTACACGCGCTGGCTCGGCGGGGTCGTGCAGGGCGATTGGGGCGTGTCGCCCACCGGCCGCCCCGTCGCGTCTGAGCTCGCGGGCCGCATCGGGAACTCCGTGAAGCTGCTCGCCATCTCGGCGGTGCTCTCCGTCGTCATCGGCGTGTCGCTCGGCGTGTACACGGCCCAGCGCCAGTACATGTGGCAGGATCGCGCCCTGAGCGGCATGGCCTCCTTCCTGCTCGTGGTGCCCACGGTCGTGCTCGCCATCCTCATCGTGTTCTTCGCGATCGACATCAACAACGCGCTGCCTGTGAAAATCTTCTACGTCACGGGGCTGTCAAGCTACAGCGGCGACAACATCTTCCTCGCCTTCCTCGACTTCCTGCAGCACATCACCCTGCCCACCCTGGTGCTCACCATCATCTCCGCCGTCGGCTACCACCTCAACCAGCGCACCTACCTGCTCGATGAGATGCACGCCGACTACGTCCGCACCGCCCGCGCCAAGGGCCTCACCAAGCGCCAGGCCATCCGCAAGCACGCCCTGCGGGCGAGCCTGATCCCCACCTCGGTGGGCGTGGCCTTCTCGATCGCCGGCATCTTCACCGGAGCCGTCATGACCGAGAAGATCTTCGCCGTCCACGGGTTGGGCGAGTACTTCATCAACTGCATCAACAACAACGATGTGAACGGGGCTGTCGCGGTCGCCGCCTTCTCAGGGGTCTGCACGCTCGCCGGCGCCCTGCTCGCCGACCTCTTCGCCGTGGCCCTCGATCCGCGCATCCGGATGAGCTAGGGGGTTTCACCATGGTCAACGACAACGATCCCACGCAGGGGACCCCCCCCACGAACGCTGATATGGAGCTTTCCGCCGACACGATGGGGGAGGTCAAGCGCATCAGCTACGCGGGTCTCATCTGCCGCCGGTTCTTCCGGAGCAGAAGCGCCCTCGTCGGCCTCGCGATCTTCGCGGCGCTCGTGCTGCTCGCCCTCTTCGGCCCCCTCATCTGCCGGTTCGACTACGCCGAGCCCGATTTCACGGCCATCGGCCTGCCCCCCGGGCCCGAGCACTGGTTCGGCACGGACGGCGGCGGCTTCGACCTGTTCGCCTGCGTCGTGCACGGCCTCGGCCGCTCCCTCATCATCGGCGTCTCCTACTCGGTCCTCACGACCGTCATCGCGGCGCTCGTAGGCGTCGGCATCGCCTACGCCCGCGGCTGGGTCGAGCGCGTGGGCATGTGGATCATCGACATGCTGATGGTCATCCCGAGCTTTTTGCTCGTCGCCCTGTTCGTGCGCTCGGCGTCGGGCCAGGACGGCTGGCTCGCCCTCATCTTCGGGCTCACGCTCTTCGGCTGGATCGGCTACGCGCGCACCCTGCGCACCATGACCCTGTCGCTGCGCGAGCGCGACTACGTCCGCGCGGCGAAGTACATGGGGGTGTCCCCCCTCGCCATCATCGTGCGCCACCTCATCCCCAACCTCGGCTCGATCCTCATCATCGACACCGTCCTGGGCGTGATCGGCGGCATCAACTCCGAGACGGCCTTCAGCTTCCTCGGGCTCGGCATCAAGCTGCCCGACACCTCCCTCGGCTACCTGCTCAGCCAAGCGTCGTCGGTCATGATCACCATGCCGTGGATGCTCGTTTTCCCCTCCGTCGCCCTGATCGTGCTCTGCGTGAGCATGCAGCTGATCGGCGATGGGCTTCGCGACGCGTTCGACCCGTATTCCAGGGCCGCCGGCTCCGCTGAGCCGGCCGAGATCGAAGAGGAGGCCGAGCTCTGATGACAACTGTGGACACCGCCCGCCGGCGGGCATCCGGGGATATCGACGAGATCCTGCGATACGAGCTCCTCGAGTCCAACGGCCCCAAGGGGGCTCCCTCCGGCGATCCCATTCTCACCGTGCGCGACCTGCGCGTCTCCTTCAACACGGAGGCCGGCGTCGTCCGCGCCGTCCGGGGCGTGAACTTCGATCTGTGGCGCGGCCGCACCCTGGCGATCGTGGGCGAGTCGGGCTCGGGCAAGTCCGTGACCGCGCTCTCCGTCATCGGCCTGCTCGACGACAACGCGCGCGTCTCCGGATCGGTCCGCCTCGCGGGCGAGGAGCTCGTGGGCAAGAGCGACGAGGACATGTCGAAGATGCGCGGCTCGCGCATCTCCATGGTGTTCCAGGACCCCCTCTCCGCGCTCACCCCGATGTTCACCATCGGCGACCAGATCGCCGAGGCGCTGAGGATCCACCACCCCGAGATGTCGGCCGACGCGGTCAGGAGCCGCTGCATCGAGCTGCTCGGTCTCGTGGGCATCACGAGGCCCGAGACGCGCCTCTCCTCGTTCCCGCACGAGTTCTCCGGCGGCATGCGGCAGCGCGTGGTGATCGCCATCGCGATCGCCAACGACCCCGACATCATCATCGCCGACGAGCCGACCACCGCGCTCGACGTCACGATCCAAGCCCAGATCATGGACGTGCTGAAGGTCGCGCAGCGCGAGACCGGGGCCGCGGTCGTCCTCATCACGCACGACCTCGGCGTCGTCGCCGGCATCGCCGACGACGTCATGGTGATGTACGCCGGCGAGGCCGTCGAGCGCGCGAGCGTGGACACCCTCTACGCGCGCCCCTCGCACCCCTACACGATGGGCCTCCTCGGCGCCGTCCCCCAGCCGCATGTGAACATCGACCGTCGGCTCGTCCCCATCAAGGGCAACCCGCCCTCGCTCGCCGCCATCCCCGCGGGGTGCCCGTTCTCCCCGCGCTGCCCCATGGCCCACGACGCCTGCCGCGCCGAGGTCCCGAGCCTGCGGGCCATCGCGCCCGAGGAGGGGCATCTCGTCTCCTGCCATGAGATGGAGCGCGTGCGCGACGGCCGCCTCACCTACAGCGACGTGTACCCCGGACTGGAGACCCGCCCGCCCTCGTGGGCCAGAACGCCGCGCTCCGAGCGCCCGGTGGTGCTCGAGGTCACGGATCTCGTGAAGACCTTCCAGACCAAGGAGGGCGGCTTCTGGCGACGCCGCCACAGCACCGTGACCGCGGTCGACCACGTGTCCTTCTCCATCCACGAGGGGGAGACGCTGGCGCTCGTGGGCGAGTCCGGTTCCGGCAAGTCGACGACGCTCCTCCAGATCATGGACCTCGTCGTCCCCGAGGGGGGCACCATCGCGGTCCTCGGCCGCGACACGCGCGACCTCAAAAGCTCGGCCGAGCGCCGCGCCGTCCGTCGCGATCTGCAGATCATCTTCCAGGATCCCATGAGCTCGCTCGATCCGCGCATGCCCATCTACGACGTGCTCGCCGAGCCGCTGCGCGCGCAGGGCTGGGAGCGCTCGAAGATCAACGCCCGCATCGGCGAGCTGATGCGCCTGGTCGGCATCAACGCCGACTACGTGGATCGCTTCCCCACGCAGTTCTCCGGCGGCCAGCGCCAGCGCATCGCCATCGCACGCGCGCTGGCCACGAACCCGCGGCTGCTCCTGCTCGACGAGCCGATCGCCTCGCTCGACGTGTCGATCCAGGCGGGTATCATCAACCTGCTCGAGGATCTGCAGGCCCAGCTCAAGCTGTCCTACCTCTTCGTCGCGCACGACCTCGCCGTCATCCGGCACATCTCGGACACCGTGGCCGTCATGCACGATGGCAAGATCGTGGAGTTCGGCGACACCGACGAGGTCTTCGAGCACCCGAGGGACCCCTACACACGGGCCCTGCTCTCGGCGATTCCCATCCCCGATCCGCCGCTCGAGCGGGGTCGCCGGCGCTACGTCTACCGAGACGGGGAGCTCGTCTTGGCGGATGAGGGCATCCCGGTCGCGTGAGCCCCGCAGGGCGCCGACCGTTTCGATAGCATGTGAAAATCCTATTGTCAGAAGGAGAACACGATGAAGAACATCACGAGCATGAACCTCTCGCGCCGTTCGCTCATCGCCACCACGGCGGCGGCCGTGGTGGCCGGTCTCGGCCTCACGGCCTGCGGCGGAGGGGCCTCCCAGGGCTCGGCCGCTCCCGCGGGCACCGAGGGCCCCAGCGGCACGCCCACCAACACGGATCTGGCGTCGCTGCCCATGCCCGAGAAGGACGGCGTCTACTGCAACCTCAAGGACCGCGACGAGGTCCAGGACGGCGGGAGCCTGGTGCTCCCCACCGGCGAGATCGTCGCCAACTGGAACAACAACCACGTCGAGGGCAACACGCACGACAACAGCGTGATCGGACAGTACTACCGCAACTGGGACTGGATGTTCTACTGCGACAAGACGGGCTCGACGTGGGAGGCGAACAAGGACTTCATCGACTCCTACAAGGTCGAGGAGAAAGACGACGGCAAGGTCGTCGTGACGATCGACGTCAACGAGAAGGCCCAGTTCAACGACGGCACCCCCATCGACTACCGCGCCTGGGAGACCGTCATGACCACCATGAGCGGGCGCAACGAGGGTTACGCTCCGGCGTCCACCGAGGGCTATGACCTCATCGAGTCCGTGGTCGCGGGCGAGAGCGACCGCCAGGCCGTGATCACCTTCTCGAAGCCCTATTATCCCACCGAGGCCCTCGTCTCCTCCATCCAGCATCCCGCCTCGGCGGATGTCGAGGTCTTCAACTCCGGCTGGGTCGACAACCCGCACAACGAGTGGGGGTGCGGTCCCTACGTCATCGACAGCTTCGACACGAGCTCGGTGGTGCTGACCCCGAATCCGAATTGGTGGGGCAACAAGCCGAAGCTCGACAGCGTCACCTTCAAGCAGATGGATGCCACCGCTGAGATGAACGCCTTCAAGAACGGCGAGGTGGACGGAACCAGCCTGGTCACGGGCACCAAGGAGTTCCTCTCCAACTTCACCTCCATGGACAACGCCGAGATCCGCCGCGGCTTCGGCTCCTACAAGGGCTGCGTCATCCTGAACGGCACGAGCGAGAACATGTCCGACATCGCGGTCCGCAAGGCCTTCGCGCAGGCCGTCGACGTCTCGATTCTCATGGACATCGCCTTCGAGGGCGTGAACTGGCAGGCCGAGCCGGGCGGCTCCATCCTCCTCGGCACCTGGGAGTACGGCTACGAGGACAACCGCCCGGCGGACGTCCGCGATCTCAAGACCGCCGATGACCGCAAGGCTGCGGCCAAGAAGACGCTCGAGGGCGCGGGCTACACCCTGAACGATGACGGCTACTACGAGAAAGACGGCCGCGTGGCCGGCTTCGCCTTCACCGACTTCGGCGACTCCAACACGGTCAAGAACCGCGACGCCGCCTTCGTGAAGATGGGCAAGGACGTGGGCCTCAAGGTCGAGATCGACCTGCATCCCTCCTCGGAGTTCAGCAAGGTCACCGCGAGCGGCAGCTGGGACGCGATCACCCTCTCGTGGGGCGGCAGCTCCACGAGCTACAACAACGGCGGCCAGCTCTACGGCAGCGACTCCGAGAGCAACTACAGCCAGCTCGGCAGCAAGGAGATCGACGAGCAGTTCGCCTCCGTCATGCAGATCTCCGATCACAAGAAGCAGCTCGAGACCTGCAACGAGACCGAGAAGAAGGCGCTCGAGCTCTATGGCATCATCCCGACCTACACGTCGCCCGATACCATGGTGGTGAAGAAGGGGCTCGCGAACTACGGCCCGTGCCTCTCCATGTACATCCCCACTGAGAACATCGGCTGGGAGAAGTAGGGGTCTCATCCCATCGCCTGCCGTGCCCGTTCACGGCATTGGAACTTTGGGACGCCCCCGCGCGCGGTGCGCGGGGGCGTCCCTTCTCGTTCGGGGCGGCGGTGGATGCCGGCATCGCGCCGCCGCACCGGCCCGATGCCGCCCGCGGGGGCCGACCGGGTCGGATGCCCTGGCCGCCGCCCCTTTTCCCCCATCATGAACTGGTCTATACTTACTGATCGTCCAACATGCCAAGACCTCAAAGGAGTTCCCGTGGGTCCCTTCCAGTACATCCTCTTCGTCGTGTGGGCGCTGTCCGCCATCGCCCTCATCGCCCTCGTGCTCATGCACTCCGGCAAGGGCACCGGCGTCTCCGACATGATCGCGAGCTCGCTGTACAACGCGAGCGCGGCCACGGGCGTCATGGAGCAGAACCTCGACAAGCTGACGGTCATCGTCGCGGCCGTCTTCGGTCTGTGCGTGGTGCTGTGCATGTTCTTCTTCCCGCAGGGCATCGTCGGCATCTGAGCCGGGCGCATATCGCGCGCGAGGCCGCAGCCCCGTTTCGGGCTGCGGCTTTTTTATCGGGTGAACGGTCGAATTGTTCCTGCGGCATTTCTTTTATAGCTGACACATCACTGCGAACCGTAAACTTAATCCTTCTCTCCTCTGCACGCACTTCGCTTGAATAAAGAGAAATTGCGGGTTTGGTAAAACCTTTTACCTTCACCTTGCTAAAGTGCGATAGAGTGGAAAGAACGTTTCATTCGAGGGCGTGAATTCCAGCCTCGCGCCCTCGCTGCGGCGTTGCGGAAGGCGCCGTGTTGCGGTGCTGCCGGGCAGAGGGCCCGGCGTGCCCCGCCTTCCGGTGGCATTTCTAGAAGGAGGATGGCATGGCTGACACCAAGATCACCCGTCGTGCGTTCGTGGGCGGCTCGCTCGCCGCGGGCTCGCTCGCGTTCCTGGCCGCTTGCGGCCAGAAGGGCGCACCGGCGGGAGGCGGCTCCGCCGCGGGCGGCGCTGCCGCGGGCGGCACGCTCAACTACTACATCAGCAACCCGGTCTGCATCGACCCCTACAACGTCCAGGAGACTCAGGGCACGCAGGTCTGCTTGCAGCTGTTCGACGCCCTGACCACGTACGACGCCGAGAAGGAGGAGCTCAAGGGCCTTGCCGCCGAGAGCTGGGAGGCCAACGATGACGCCACCGAGTTCACCTTCCACCTCGTCAAGGGCGCCAAGTTCCACAACGGCGACCCTGTTGACGCCGAGTCCTTCAAGCGCGCCTGGACCCGCGTGGTGAACCCCAAGTCCGCCGTCGCCACCGCCTACGCGCCGAGCGAGGTGTCCTACCACCTCTCCGTCATCGAGGGCTATGACGCGCTCTCCAAGGGCGATACCGACGAGTTCACCGGCGTCACCGCCAAGGACGACACCACCCTCGTGGTGAAGCTCTCCGCCCCCTACGCCGACTTCGCCTTCATCGCCTCCCACCCGGCGCTCTCGCCGGTGCCCGAGGCGGCCGAGTCCGACGCCAAGGCCTACTACCTCGCCCCGATCGGCAACGGCCCGTTCAAGATGGACGGCAGCTGGGAGGACGGCCAGCAGATCAACCTCGTGCGCAACGAGGACTACTACGGTGAGAAGGCCAAGCTCGACGGCATCCACTTCGCCATCTTCAAGGACGTGGAGACCGCCTACAAGGAGTTCCAGGCCGGCAACCTCGACGTCACCGACGTCCCGGTGGCCCAGATCGACGCCGCCAAGTCCGAGCGCGGCGAGTCCAAGGACGGCTACACCATGGCCGAGGGCCAGCACATGCTGCTCGGCGGCGAGCCCTCCACCTACTACCTGACGCTCAACAACGCCGCCGAGCCCTTCAACAACCCCGACCTGCGCAAGGGCGTCTCCTACGCCATCAACCGCGCGGCCATCTGCGAGACCCTCTTCAAGGGCACCCGCACGCCCGCCGACGGCATCATCCCGCCGGGCATCGAGGGCTACACCGAGGGCGCCTGGGAGTTCGCGGCCTACGACGTCGACAAGGCCAACGAGTACCTCGACAAGGTCGCTCCCATGAAGGACGGCTCCCGCGGCATCTCCCTCACGCTGTCCTACAACCAGGACGGCGGCCACAAGGAGATCATGGAGTCCATCATCGGCGACCTCGCCAAGGTCGGCGTCGACGTGAGCTCCGACACCCCTGAGTGGGGCGCGCTGCTTGACCAGTACGCGGACGGCAACTACGAGTTCGGCCGCCTCGGCTGGGTCGCCGACTACCCGATCATGGACAACTTCCTCTACCCGCTGTTCCACACCGACTCCATCGGCGGCGACAACAAGTCCCAGTACAGCAACCCTGAGGTCGACCAGCTCATCACCGAGGCCCGTAGCACCGTCGACGCCCAGGAGCGTGTGAAGAAGATGAAGGAGGCCGACGCGAAGATCGCCGCGGACTGTCCGATCATCCCGATCATGTTCTACACGCACGTCATCGCCGGCTCCGATCGCGTGAAGCACCTCTACATCGATCCGCAGCAGCACGCCTGGCTTGGCACCGCGGAGCTCAGCGCCTAAGGGCGGCCATTTGAACGCAGGTATGACCGCTCGGTCATAATCTGATAGTTCGTGCAACGGGATGCCCGCCGTCCAGCGGGCATCCCGTTTGACATGTCCCTACGATAGGGGAGAAGTATGGGAAGGTACATCCTCAAGCGTGTGCTCCAGTTCATTCCGGTCTTTCTGGGCGTGACCCTCATCCTGTTCGCGCTCCAGAACATCGTGCCGGGTGACCCGATCCAGCTGATCGGCGGAGAGAAGGCGCTGCCCCCCGAGACGGAGCTGCAGCTCCGTGTCAAGTACAACCTGGTGAAGGCCGATGAGAACGGCGACGCCGTCCTCGACGACAACGGCGACCCCATCCCGACGAGCACCTGGGAGCGCTACACCACCTACATGGGCAACCTCCTGAAGGGCGACCTCGGGAGCTCGTATCAGCGCAAGCTCCCCGTCACGGAGATCTTCGCCCAGAAGTACCCCTACACCATCAAGCTCGCGCTGTGCGCCATCGTCCTCGAGGCGATCGTGGGCATCGGCGCCGGCATCATCTCGGCGGTGAAGCGCTACTCGTTCTGGGACATCCTCGTCACGCTCTCCACCTCGGTGCTCGTGGCGGTGCCGGCCTTCTGGCTCGGCATGCTCCTGCAGCTCGTCTTCGGCGTGATGCTCAAGGTCATGCCCATCTCGGGCGCGGGCAGCGCGAGCTCGCCGTACCAGGACTGGATGCACTACATCCTTCCCGCCATCACCCTGGCGTCGGTCTCCACGGCCTACGCGGCGCGCATCATGCGCTCGCAGCTGCTCGACGTCATGAATCAGGACTACATCCGCACGGCGAAGGCCAAGGGCCTGTCGAACCGCGCGATCATCTGGAAGCACGCTCTCAAGAACGCGCTGATCCCCGTCGTCACCTACATCGGCGTCGACTTCGGCGCGATGCTCTCCGGTGCCATCCTGACCGAGACGGTCTTCAACTGGCCCGGCATCGGCTACGAGATCTACCGAGCCATCTCGTCGCGCGACTGGCCCATCGTCATGGGCGGCGTCACGCTGGTCGTCTTGGTCGTCATGATCGTGAACCTGCTTGTCGACGTGAGCTACGCGTTCCTCGATCCGAGGATCCGCTTCGATCGCTCGAGCAAGTCGAACTAAGGTCCGGGGAGGATAGCAACTATGTCAAGTATCGAGCCGAGCTCCCAGCAGCGCTCCGGTATGGCTGCCAAGGCGGAGACCTCGGGAGGCGCGGAGGTCCGCCCCTCGCGCACGCTCTGGGGTGACGCCTTCAAGCGTCTGAAGCGCAACAAGCTCGCCATCGCCGCCATCGTCTGGATCCTCTTCGTGGTCCTCGTGGCGCTCACCGCCGACCTTTGGGCCCAGCAGTGGCTCGGATCGCCCACGGCGTCCGATTCGACGCTGCTCGCCCAAAACGCGCTGCTCGCCCCCGGCGGCGAGCATCCCTTCGGCACCGACGCCCTCGGCCGCGACATCCTCGTCCGCGTGATCTACGGCGCGCGCGTGTCGCTCTCCGTCGGCATCATGGCCACGGCGATCTCGACCATCATCGGCCTCGTCATGGGCGCCCTCGCCGGCTTCTACGGCGGCATCTGGGACACCATCATCATGCGCGCGGCCGACATCTTCCTGGCCTTCCCCTACGTGCTCTTCGTGGTGTCGATGATCGCGGTCATCGGGCGCTCGCTCACGAACGTGTTCATCGCCATCGGCATCCTCGGCTGGCCCTCGATCGCCCGCGTGTTCCGCTCGGCGATCCTCACGGTCAAGGAGAACGACTACGTGGACGCCGCCCGCGCCATGGGCGCCTCCGACACGCGCATCATCGCGCGCCACATCTTCCCGAACTCCGTGGCCTCGATCGTGGTCTACGCGACCATGAACATCGGCGGCGCCATCCTGACCGAGAGCGCGCTGTCGTTCCTCGGCATGGGCGTCGTGCCGCCCACGCCCTCCTGGGGATCGATGATCCAGGACGGCCAGGCCTACCTGACGACCGCTCCGTGGATGATGATCATGCCCGGACTGGCCATCCTCTCGACGGTCCTCGCCTTCACCCTGCTCGGTGACGGCCTGCGTGACGCCCTCGACGTGAAGATGAAGGATGCGTAAACCCATGGCAAAGAAGAACAGTAACCACGTCGACCTCAAGACGCTGCCGGTCCCCGAGGGCCAGCACCTGCTCGAGGTTGACGACCTCAAGATGTACTTCCACACCGATGACGGCATCGTCCACGCGGTCGACGGCGTGAGCTACACGCTCGACCGCGGCGAGACCCTCGGCGTGGTGGGCGAGTCGGGCTCCGGCAAGTCCGTGACGGCCATGACCATCATGGGCCTCATCCCCATGCCTCCCGGAAAGATCGAGGGCGGCCGGGTCACCTACCGCGGGCACGACCTGCTGAACATGTCCGAAGACGAGATGCAGCATGTGCGTGGCAACGACATCGCGATGATCTTCCAGGACCCCATGACCTCGCTCAACCCGGTGTACAAGATCGGCAAGCAGGTGGGGGAGGGCCTGCGCCTGCACCGCGGCTACAGCAAGGAGGAGGCGCAGAAGGCCGCCATCGAGCTGCTCGACCTCGTGGGCATCCCCGAGCCCGAGAAGCGCGTGAACGAGTACCCGCATCAGTTCTCCGGCGGGATGCGCCAGCGCGTCATGATCGCCATGGCGCTCGCCTGCGACCCCGACATCCTGATCGCCGACGAGCCCACCACGGCGCTCGACGTGACGATCCAGGCGCAGATCATCGAGCTCATGCAGGAGATGCAGGAGAAGAACGGCAACGCGATCGTCATGATCACGCACGACCTCGGTGTCGTGGCCGACATGGCCGACAAGATCATGGTCATGTACGCCGGTCACCCGGTGGAGTTCGGCTCCGCCGACGAGATCTTCTACGAGAGCCGCCACCCTTACACCTGGGGCCTCATCCGCTCCATCCCCGAGCAGGCGGTCGACGAGAAGAAGCCCCTCACGCCGATTCACGGCAACCCGCCCTCGCTCGTGAACCTGCCGAAGGGCTGCGCCTTCGCGCCGCGCTGCCCCTACGCCACCGAGCGCTGCCACAACGAGCGCCCGGAAAAGCACGCCCTCGGCAGCGGCCACTACTCGGCCTGCCATTTCGCCGGCGACGAGGCATTCGCCGCCAACGCCCCTGACACCTCGCGTTCGCGCAGCAAGGTCGCCCTCGGCGAGCCCCTCGCGGCCGATCCGTCCACTTCGAAGGGAGGCGAGGCGTAAAGCCATGGCAGCCACTGAGAAACAGCCCCTGCTCAAGGTCGAGCACCTCACCAAGGAGTTCCCCGCCGGTTCCGGCGTCTTCGGCAGCCGTCTCTCGAAGAGCGTCGTCTCCGCCGTGAACGACGTCTCGTTCGAGATCTACCCCGGCGAGACCTTCGGCCTCGTGGGCGAGTCCGGGTGCGGCAAGTCCACCACCGGTCGCACGATCATGCATCTGAACCGCCCCACCTCGGGCAAGGTCTTCTTCGAGGGCCGCGACATCTCGGCGATGAACAAGAAGGAGCTCAAGGCCATGCGCCGCGAGATGCAGTTCATCTTCCAGGATCCCTACGCGAGCCTGAACCCGCGCATGACCATCGGTGAGATCGTCTCCGAGCCGATGACCATCCACAACGTCGGCACCCGCGCCGAGCGCATGGACCGCGTTCGCGAGCTGCTCGATGTCGTGGGCCTCAACCCCGAGCACATCAACCGCTACCCGCACGAGTTCTCCGGCGGCCAGCGCCAGCGCGTCGGCATCGCCCGCGCCTTCGCCCTGCGCCCGAAGCTCATCATCTGCGACGAGCCGGTCTCGGCGCTCGACGTGTCCATCCAGGCGCAGGTGCTGAACCTGCTCAAAGACCTGCAGGATCGTTTCGGGACGGCGTACCTGTTCATCGCGCACGACCTGTCGGTGGTGCAGCATATCTCCGACCGCGTTGCGGTGATGTACCTCGGCAAGATGGTGGAGGTCTCCGACTGGAAGACCCTCTACACTGAGCCGCACCACCCGTATACGCAGTCGCTGCTCTCGGCCGTGCCGGTGCCCGACCCTGACATCCAGCGCGACCGCCGCCGCATCATCCTTGCGGGCGATCCGCCCTCGCCGATCGATCCGCCGAGCGGCTGCCGGTTCCATACGCGCTGCCCGATCGCCCAGGCCGTCTGCTCCGAGAAGCAGCCCGAGTTCGGTGAGGTGGCGTCCGGCCACCGCTGCGCCTGCCACTTCGCGGAGGCCTTCCCGATCAAGGAGAGCCATATCGACCTGTAGGCCGCGCTGCCGTGTGGCACGGGTTTCCGCTGTGGGCCGGGGTCTGCGGGCCTCGGTCCTGCGGGTGCGGTGATGTCGGCCTGTGGTTCGGTCTCGCGGGCGTGGTGATGACGGTGCGGGCTTTGCGGACTGCAGATTCTATACGGACTTGGTTCCGATGGAGATGCCCCTTCGTCCCTCGCATGCGGCCGTGTCGCACGCTATGGGCGGAGGGGCTTTTCCATGCGCAGTGCCAAAGTGTCGGTGCCGTGTCGCCACGCTATCAAGAAGTCAGGATCGCGCCGCCGCGCCGTCGCCTCCTACCCGATATGCCGAGCGTTCGTAATACCGCATCTTCGGCCGTCAAAACCCCGAATCACGAACGCTCGGCATGATGCGGGGGAGTGGGGGTTGCGTTTCTTGCGGCTGTGTACATCCCTGCGGCGGCACTCTGAGTATCAGGAAAAGAAACGCAGGTCAACGCGGTTGCGGAATTGGCGGCTATGCACATCGAGGTGCATAGCCGTCAACTTGTTTCAAGAAAGGGTGCATAGCCGTAAAAAACTCAACTGGGAAATACGCTGTTCCCGGCCGGAGGGCATGAAGGCAATGGAAGAGGGCCATCTTCCCTCGGTTTGCGTGATTGGCGGTCTCATAATACGCGTCGTGTCAAATGGTGTCTGCGACAGCGATCGCGCCATCGCGACGGTCGCCGGTCGCAATCGGGGCGTCCGATTCGGCCGGCAGGTGCGGGATCGATGATGTCCAGTTGCGTTTCTTACGCCTCTGCACGCTTTTTCAAAACAAAATGACGGCTATGCACATCGAGGTGCATAGCCGTCAATTCCGCAACCGCGCTGATCTGCGGTTTTACATCTCATACTCGGAGTGCCGCCATCGGCCTATACAAAGCCGAGCAAAACGCAACCCGCGCCTTCCACACTATGCCGAGCGTTCGTAATACCGCATCTCCGGCCGCCAAAACCCCGGATTACGAACGCTCGGCATCTCGGGTGGGAAAAGCCCCACGGGACGAGCCGCACGCAAGCGTCCCGGTCGATCACTCGCTGCCCAAAAACGCGCCGGACTGGCGGCTCCACAGCGCCTCGTACTCGCCGCCGGCCTCCACGAGCTCGGCGTGCGGCCCGTCCTCCACGATCTCGCCGTCTCGGATGACCACGATGCGGTCGAGCTCGGCCACGGTCGAGAGGCGGTGCGCCACGACGATGGCCGTGCGCCCGCGCATGAGCTGGGAGAGCGCGTCTTGGATGAGCTTCTCGCTCTCGGAGTCGAGCGCGCTCGTGGCCTCGTCGAGCACGAGGATCGGGGCGTCGGTGAGCATGGCGCGGGCGATGGCGATACGCTGGCGCTGCCCGCCCGACAGCTTCACGCCGCGCTCGCCGACCTGCGTGTCGAGGCCCTCGGGCAGCTTCTCGATGAACTCGAGCGCGTTCGCCTCGCGCGCCGCCTCGACGATCTCCTCCTCGGTGGCGTCGGGTCTGCCGTAGGCGATGTTCTCGCGGATGCTGCGATGGAACAGGAGCGGCTCTTGCGGCACGTAGGCGATCCGACGGCGCAGGCTCACCTGGTTCACGTTCGCGATGTCCTGGCCGTCGATCCTGATCTCGCCGCCCGAGAGGTCGGCGAGGCGCAGCAGCAGGGTCGTGAGCGTCGTCTTGCCCGAACCCGAGCGGCCCACGAGACCCACGCGCTGACCGGCGGGGATGGAGAGGGAGAAGTCGTCGAAGACCGTGTCCTCGGCGCTGGCGTCGGCGTAGCGGAACGTCACGTGGTCGAAGTCGATCGAACCGTCGGGGACGGCGAGCGCGGGCGCGTCGGGCTTGTCGGCCACGAGGCGCGGCTCGTCGAGGGCGACCGTGAGGTCGTAGGCCTCACCGAGGGCGCGGTTGATGGTCTGGAAGGTCTGGGCCAGCATGTTCATGCGCATCGTGAGGGAGTTCGTGTACGTGAACATCATCACGACCGTGCCCGCGGAGATGCCGAACCACGCGGTGCCGCCGGCGATGAACACCGCCACGACGGTCATCATGAGCACGATCATGGAGCTCGTCACCGCGCCGGTCTTGACCGTGCGCAGCATCCGTGCCGAGTCGGCGCGTCGGGACTCTTCGTTCGCCTCCTCGAAGATCTGCTGCTCGTACGCCTCGCGACCGGAGGTCTTCACAGCGAGGATATTGGTGATCGAATCCGAAAGCTCGCCGGACAGGCGGTTTTGCGCGGCGCTCGCCGCTGCGTTGTAGGGGAGGATCTTCTTGTAGAGGCGGTAGACCACGAAGACGTAGATCGCGATGATCACGACGAGCACGGCCACGTAGGCGGGCACGAGCGGGGCGAGCATCGCGATCGTGAAGACGGCCGATGCGACCGTCGGAAGGGCGGAGTAGGCGAAGTTGTGCACAAGCTGGGTGTAAGAGCCCAGGAACTTCTGCGTCGAACTCACGAGCGATCCGCCGAAGCGGTTGGTGTGGAAGGTCATCGACTGGTTGGAGAGCGCGTCGAAGGCCTCGCGGCCGAGCTCGAAGCCGCCGGCGATCTCCAGGCGGGCGCAGGTGTAGTCCTGGAGCTTGCTGCAGACCTGGCCGAGCACGTTGACGGCTACGAGCGCCAAGATCAGCGGACCGAAGGTGGGGATGACCTCGTCGGCGCGGATTCCGCCGCGGCCCACGGCATCGACGATGACCCCGATGATATAGGGGCTCGCGAACGAGAGGAAGAACACGAAGCCCAGATCGGCGAGAACGTTGCCGATGAACATGGGCATCTGCCTTCTGGTCACGTCCCAGAAATAGTGAAGCGTCCGACGCGTGACGGACGCCTTGCGCTCACGGGGTTGAGCGGTCGCGGTGGAACTCAAGAAGATCTCCTCCAAAAATCAGATGCATATGGTGGAACTGTACCCACTTGCGCCGTATGCGACACCGTGTCGCTTCATATATGCTGAGCGTTCGTAATCCGGCCTCTCACTCGAGAAAAATGCCGTATTACGAACGCTCGGCATCGGTCGGTGGCGGCGGGGAGAAACTTTCTGCAAAAAAATCCTTGCGTCCGCTGATCGATTTGGGGTAGTATTCTCTTTGCTGAAACCACGTCGGAGTGGCGGAATTGGCAGACGCGCTAGCTTGAGGTGCTAGTGACCACATTGCGGTCATGCGGGTTCAAGTCCCGCCTCCGACACCATCGCATCTTATGAGCCTCCTCGGAGGCTTTTATTTTACCGTTCGACGCTGGCAGATGCCCGGCCGACGAGATGGCAGGGAGGCTCGTATGGAGGCAATGTCCAAGAAGGAGCTCACGGAGATCGCTCGCCTGGTCGAGATCACCAGCGACGCCGTGGCCCTCGTCGAGCCCGACGGCACCGTGCTCCACGTCAACCGCCAGCTGCTCGCCCTCATGCAGGAGACCCGCAGCCAGGTGGTCGGCGTCGACATCAAGGACCTGCTGTTCAGCGCCGACTTCGAGCGCTCTCAGGGGCACCGCCTCCCGTTCACGGTCGACGGCGCCGACAACACGCTGATGCTCAAGCTCGCCGACGGCTCCTTCATCCCCGCGCGGGTGCGCGCGCTGCCGATGCTCCCGCCGCGCCTCCCGATCGGCCGCCGCCATCGCGACCGCCTCCTCGTGGTGGTCAAGAGCCTTGAGGAGCAGTACGCCAGCGACCGCCGCACCCGTCGGCTCCTCGCCCAGCTGCAGGCCGCCAACAAGCGGCTCTCGGGCACGCTGTCGATCATCATGTCCACCGTCGGCTCGCGCGACATGCCCCAGCTCCTCGACACGGTCCTGAACCGCCTCGTGGACACCCTGGACGCCGACGGCTCCACCATCTACTTCACCGAGAACGGCGGCTTCAAGCTGCGCGGCGCCTCCGACTCGCTGATCGATCGCAAGCGCTACCTGCCCGACTTCGTCCCCTTCGGCGCCGGGGTGGGCACGCACGTGCTCCACGCGGGGCAGTCGTGCCGGTTCTCGATCGTGCCGGGAGGGGAGGGGTCGAGGGCGGCGACCCTCTACGACCTCGACACGCGCCGGTCGACGCCCCTGCGCATGGAGTACGCCCCGCCCTTCAAGGCCCTCATCGCCGTCCCGGTCTACTTCGGCACGCAGGTGCTCGGCGTCATCGAGCTCGGCTGGATGAAGCCGACGACCCCGCGGGAGAGCGACGTCCGGGTCCTCGAGGTGATCTGCGACTACCTCTCGATCGAGCTCGTGGGCATGGTGAGCTCCCTGCGCGCCCAGCGCACCTCCGAGCTCACGCGCTCCTTGAACCGCGTCCGCGACGCCCTCTTCACGGCGGGGACCGACCGCGCGCTCGCCTGGCGCACGCTCGTCGGCGAGGTGCGCTCCTCGCTCCTGTGCCATGCGGTGCCGGTGCTCCACGACCGCCTCAAGGACCGCTACCTCGTGGATTTCGAGGGCGGCAACCTCGTGGAGCTGCCCGGTGACATCGAGTCGCTCTTCTTCTCGACCACGGCGCCCACGGCGCGGGCGGGCGCCGTGAGCCGCGCGAGCTCGTTCGGCGGCGCGAGCGGCGAGGGCTCGGACGAGGGATCCCGCCGTCTCGTCCGCGTGGACGCGGCCACCCCGGCCGGCCGCTGGCTCAAGGACCGCGGCTTGCCGTGCCAGGGCGCGTTCGTGGACCTCGGCCCCGGCACCGTGCCCGCGCCCGCGGCGGAAGAGGCCACCGAGGCCCCCGGCACCGCGCTCGCCCGGACCGACGAGGGCGCCGCGCACCGGATGTTCCTCCTGCTGCGCGATGCGAGCCAGGAGCCCATCGACGACGTCGAGTACGACTACCTCGAGCGGCTGATGCGCGATTACGAGCTCATCGACGCCGGCGAGCGGGGGAGGGAGTCGGACCGGCAGATCGCGCAGGCGCTCCAGATCGGCATGCGCAACCAGCTCGGCGAGGTGCCGGGCATCACCTGCGACGCCCTCTACTCCTCGGCCACCAAGCAGGCGCTCGTCGGCGGCGACTTCTACACCCTCATCCGCCTGCCCGACGACCGCGCCGTCATGGTGCTCGGCGACGTGTCGGGCAAGGGCGTCGAGGCCGCCTCGATGTCGGCCATGGCCAAGACCGCGCTCACGGCCTACGCCTGGGAGGGCATGGCGCCCGTCGCGATGGTGCGCGCCCTCAACCGCATGCTCACGGCCTTCTCCCGCGTCGAGACCTTCGTCACGGTCTTCGTGGCGAAGATCGACCTGCGCGCCGGCATCGCCACCTACTGCTCCGCGGGCAACCCGCCCACGCTGCTCGTGCGCCCCGGGCGCGAGCTCGAGCTCTTGACGGTGCAGTCCGGCGTGGTGGGCGCCTTCGACTCCATGCGCTACGCCTCGGGTTCGTTCGGCTTCGCTCCCGGCGACGTGCTCTTCATGTACACGGACGGCGCGATCGAGGCGCGCGACGCCGAGGGCGGGTTCTTCGGCGAGCAGCGCCTGCGCGACATCGTGCTCGAGGCGAGCGCCGCGGGCGTGCAGGGCCTCTGCCAGCAGGTCCTCGAGCGCCTCGACGAGTTCTCGGCCTCCGAGCTCGACGACGACGTGGCGATGGTCGCCCTCGAGCTCGGCGCGCCCCCGCACCCGGACGCGCGATGAGGCGTGCGGGCGCGCCGGTGCGCGCATGCCGCCGTTGGCGGCGTTCCTGTGACCGTCGGTCGCCCGCGCTCGCCGCATCGGTTTAAGACGCGGTCGAAGGGGAAGCATAGCGGCATGAATGAACGGACTGACATAGCGGTCATCGCCCCGGCGGGCGACATCGACATCACCACGGTGCCGATCCTGCGTGAGCAGCTCGACGCCCTTTTGGACGCCGAGACGCGCCGCGTAATCATCAGCTGCCAAAACGTCGACTTCATCGACTCGAGCGGGCTGGCGCTGCTGCTCTCCCGCACCCGCCGGATGCTCGACCGCGGAGCGGTCCTGTCGCTCGCCAACGCCTCCCCGCAGGTCCTGCGCATCTTCCAGATCGCCCAGCTCGTGGACGTGCTCCACGTCACCGCCGCCGACCGCCCGCCGTTGCCGGTGCTCGCCCCCGACGAGATGCCGCGGTGGAGCCGCACCATGCAGGTGCCGGAGGGCGTCGAGCACCTCTGCGAGTGCCGCCGCCGCGTCTACGAGCTACTCGACCAGGTGGCGATGGGCGACGACGCGCGCTTCGACGCGGCGCTCGCGGCCGGCGAGGCCCTCTCGAACGCCTACGACCACGCGGACGGCGCCGGCAGCATGCTCTCCGTGCGCGCCTACATTGACCGCGTCGTGGTGGAGGTGCGCGACCGGGGCTGCGGTTTCGAGATCGATCCCGACGAGGACGTCGAGGCGAGCGAGGAGCGCGGCCGCGGCATCAAGCTCATGCGCATGCTGATGGACAGCGTCGAAGTCCACCGACGCGACGACGGGGTCTGCGGGACGAGCGTGCGCCTGATCAAGCTGCTCGACCCCGCGGCCGTCTAGGAGCCGCCATGAGGCTGCGGCCTCCGCGAGGCCCCCGGTCGACGTGCGCATCGAGGACGCCGTCTTCGAGCTCATGCGCGAGCGATGCGTTCCCGAGATCACGGCCGTGTCCGTCTGCCGTCTCGCCGGGGTCTCCCGCGCCACCTTCTACCGGCATTTCCGCTCGGTGGACGACGTCGTCAAGGGCTTCGAGGACCGCATCCTCGCATCCATCAAGGTCATCGACAACGGCGCCCTGCGCTTTCGCTTCGGGAAGTCCGAGCTCGACCCGTCCGCCGCGATGATCGAGCGCATGGAGTTCCTCGCGGCGCACCGCGCCAAGATCGTCGCGCTGAATGGCCCGCATGGGGACCCGCAGTTCATCCACAAAACGGTCGTGTTCATGCACAACCATTTTCGCGAGCGCCTGCATGACGTCTCGCTGGCGAGGACGAGTTCGACCTCTACCTCTCCTTCGTGATCGCCGGGCATGACAGCCTCATCCAGTACTGGCTCGAGGAGCGCCCCGACCTGGAGCCCCGCTTCGTCGCGGCCGTGCTGAACCGGCTCTTCTACGCGCCGTTCTTCATAGACGGGGAGAGCGCGACATGGCGACGGCGATCGACCCGGGGGCGGGGGTGGGGCTGGGCGTCGTCTCACTGCTGGCAGGTGAGCCGGCGCCCCTGGTCACCTTGGTCGCGGCGATCCTTTGCATGATCTCGATCGAGCTCGTGACGGGCACGGTGTGCGCAGCGCGGGTCCGGCGGGCCGGCCGCGCACCCGCGGCGGCGGGAGGGCAGCCGGCCGTGTGAGGCCGTGGCGTCCGGTTGCCCTGGGGCGGCTGACCGCCGCCCCAGGGCGGGGAGCATCACCACCGCCGCCCCAGGTGGGGCCCGGGTGGGTAGCGCCCCCCGCTGCCCGCTGCGCCCATCAAGACGGATCGGCGGCGATTTGGGCGCGGCTGCGCAAAACTACCGCCACTTGTACCAGTTTGGGGTGCGGCCGCGCAAACCTTGCGCCTCTTGTACCAGTTTTGGGCGTCCGGCTCAGTACACGGCCTCATCAAGCGAAAATAATGCCTGGTGAGGGCGTTGACGATTTTCTGTGTACTGCCGCGGGGCACGAAAACTGGTACAAGAGGCGCAAGGTTTGTTTGGTCTGCGCTCAAACTGGTACAGGAGGCGATACTTTTGTATCAGGATGGCCTGCAGCGGGATTTCAGGTTCTTGTCCACCTGGCAGAAGGGGCCCCACCGCGTTGTGTCGAGGCGACTCGGCTTCCAACCCAGATTCCATTTCCAGTCCTGACCTGCGATGATGAGATCCTCTCCTCCAGGAATCCAAACTTTTTCAAATTCTCCCTTGCGCCGCATCAGGGAATCGCGTATATTACTTCCCGCAAGCGGACATGGCTCAGTTGGTAGAGCACAACCTTGCCAAGGTTGGGGTCGCGGGTTCGAGCCCCGTTGTCCGCTCCATCGTATGTGAGGGGCCGGTTGAAAAATCGGCCTTTTTCATCGGCGACGTGGCCAAGCGGTAAGGCAGAGGCCTGCAAAGCCTTTACCCCCGGTTCGAATCCGGGCGTCGCCTCCATAGGAACGCAGCAGCTCAGAGGTACTGTTTCAGCCTCTGGGCTGTTTTGTTTTCGGGATGGGGCACCAAATGGGGCACCAACGGAGCACCAAACCGAGCGCAAAACTCAGCTTCAACTGAAGAGGAACGGAGCCTGCCGAAGCAAGCCCCGCGCCTCTTTCGCGACGGGTCTCTGCTGCCATATGCGCTGCCGTCGTCAAACTGTCCCGCGCATGGACGTCGTGCCTCGAATCGCCGTCCGCGCCCATGCCGCATCGGCCCCCGTCTCATCGCATCGCCGACTTCACCAACGTTTTTCGATTTCCCTCTTTACAGACTCGATCGGCATGCGGTATAGTTGCTTCCGCGCTGTGCGCACGTGCTTCTGTTGGGCGTTTAGCTCAGGGGGAGAGCGCTTCCCTGACACGGAAGAGGTCACAAGTTCAAATCTTGTAACGCCCACCAGCAGCACGCAAACCGCTTCCGAGCAATCGGGGGCGGTTTTCTTTTGGCGACCTGGGCTCCACCGAGCTCCACCGCCCCACAAGATGTAGCCGCCTGCGGCCGCCCGCGGCCGCTTGCGGACGATTGGTGAAGTTTTCGGCCGCTCAATTCGGGGGTCCGTCGTAGCATTTCCCGAACAGTCCGCAGGTGGGCGAGGTGCGCTGCAAACACTGTCCGCTCCGGCCCCGCCCGACGGGGGATGCATCAGAGCCTGTACCTGCTGAAACACAATATATAGTGCTACTATGACTATATTTTCCCTTATATGGTGGCGAAAGATGGCCTACTATAGAAAGGCAGCGCTTCAGCTGCATCGGGTGCGACGCCTTGTGTCCGCGCGAGGGCGCACCATATAACGTAGAGCAATCGTGGCGAGTGGCAGCTCCCGATGCCATACGGGTCATCGGGCAGGTCAGCCGCAGCCGCGCCGGGGGTCGGATCGCACGAAGGGAGAGGTGCTCGATGAAGATCATCAAGCGCAGTGGTGCCGAGGCAGCGTTCGATATCGAGAAGATCGTCAACGCCATCAAGGGGGCTAACTCCGAGGTCCAGGAGGGGTCGCGCCTCACCGAGCGCGAGATCTCGTTCGCGGCGCACAACGTCGCCGAGGCCTGTGAGATGGCCGGCCACACGGTGTCCGTCGAGGAGATCCAGGACCTGGTCGAGGACGAGATCATGAAGCTCGGCCGCTTCGAGGTGGCGCGGCGCTACATCATCTACCGCTACGTGCAGAGCCTCAAGCGCACCAAGAACACCACGGATGACAAGATCCTCTCCCTCATCGAGTGCAACAACGAGGAGGTCAAGCAGGAGAACTCCAACAAGAACCCCACGGTCAACTCGGTGCAGCGCGACTACATGGCCGGCGAGGTCTCCAAGGACCTCACCCAGCGCGTCCTGCTGCCGGCCGAGGTGGTCGACGCCCACAACGAGGGCATCATCCACTTCCACGACTCGGACTACTTCGCGCAGCACATGCACAACTGCGATCTCGTTAACCTCGAGGACATGCTGCAGAACGGCACGGTGATTTCGGGCACGCTCATCGAGCGCCCCCACAGCTTCTCCACCGCCTGCAACATCGCCACGCAGATCATCGCCCAGGTCGCGTCGTGCCAGTACGGCGGGCAGTCGATCTCCCTCACGCACCTCGCACCCTTCGTCGAGGTGAGCCGCCAGAAGATCCGCCGCCAGGTCATGGCCGAGCTCGCCGAGCTCGGGGTCGAGGCCGATCCCGAGAAGGTCTCCGAGGTCGTCGAGACCCGCCTGCGCGATGAGATCCGCCGCGGGGTCCAGACCATCCAGTACCAGGTCGTCACCCTCATGACCACCAACGGCCAGGCGCCGTTCGTCACCGTCTTCATGTACCTGAACGAGGCCGGCTCCGAGGCGGAGAAGCACGACCTCGCGATGATCATCGAGGAGACGCTCCGCCAGCGCTACGAGGGCGTGAAGAACGAGGCCGGCGTCTGGGTCACCCCCGCCTTCCCGAAGCTCATCTACGTGCTCGAGGAGGACAACGTCGCCGAGGGCACGCCCTACTTCTACCTCACCGAGCTCGCAGCCAAGTGCACGGCCAAGCGCATGGTCCCCGATTACATCTCGGAGAAGAAGATGCGCGAGCTCAAGCTCTCGGCCGGTGAGGAGCCGGGCGAGGGGGACACCTACACCTGCATGGGCTGCCGCAGCTTCCTCACGCCCGACCGCACGGGCAACGGCTACGGCAACGTGGCGCGCGCCGGCAACTACGAGCCGGGCAAGCCCAAGTACTACGGCCGGTTCAACCAGGGCGTCGTCACGATCAACCTGCCCGACGTGGCGCTCTCCTCCAAGCAGGACATGGACCGCTTCTGGGAGATCTTCGACGAGCGGCTGGAGCTCTGCCACCGCGCCCTGCGCTGCCGCCACGAGCGCCTGAAGGGCACGCTCTCCGACGCCGCGCCCATCCTGTGGCAGTACGGCGCGCTCGCGCGCCTCGGGAAGGGCGAGGCCATCGACCCGCTCCTGTACGGAGGCTACTCCACGATCAGCCTGGGCTACGCCGGCCTCTACGAGTGCGTCAAGTACATGACGGGGGCCTCGCACACGGACGCCGCGGGCACGCCGTTCGCGATGGCCGTCATGCAGCATATGAACGACAAGTGCAACGAGTGGAAGGACGCCGAGGACATCGACTACTCGATCTACGGCACGCCGCTCGAGTACACCACCTACAAGTTCGCCAAGGCCCTGCAGCGGCGCTTCGGGATCGTCCCCGGCGTGACCGACAAGGGCTACATCACGAACAGCTACCACGTGCACGTGTCCGAGGAGATCGACGCCTTCGACAAGCTCAAGTTCGAGAGCCAGTTCCAGCGGCTCTCTCCGGGCGGCGCCATCTCCTACGTCGAGGTCCCCAACATGCAGGACAACCTCAAGGCCGTCATCCGCGTGATGCAGTACATCTATGACAACATCATGTACGCGGAGCTCAACACCAAAAGCGACTACTGCCAGCGGTGCGGCTACGACGGAGAGATCCAGATCGTGGAGGACGACGGCAAGCTCGTCTGGGAGTGCCCCAAGTGCGGCAACCGCGACCAGGAGACGTTGAACGTGGCGCGCCGCACCTGCGGCTACATCGGCACCCAGTTCTGGAACCAGGGCCGGACGGAGGAGATCCGCGACCGGGTGCTCCACCTGTAAGCGCCCCGCTGCCCTAGAGCCCGAGCGTGTGACGGCCGGGGCGGGTGCCGAGTCCGGTGCCCGCCCCGGCCCCGGTTTCATAAGGAGCAGATTCGTGAACTACGCCACGATCAAGCGCTTCGACGTCGCCAACGGCGAGGGTGTGCGCACGTCGCTTTTCGTCTCAGGGTGCCGACGGGGGTGCCCGTTGTGCTTCAACGAGGAGGCCTGGAATTTCCGGGCCGGTAAACCCTTCACGGACGAGGTCGCCGACGAGGTCATCAAGAGCCTGGCCGACCCCTTCATGGACGGGCTCACGGTGCTCGGCGGCGAGCCGATGGAGCCGGAGAACCAGGCGGGCCTCGTGGACTTCCTCGAGCGGGTGCGGGCGGCCTACCCCCGCGAGAGCGGGAAGACCATCTGGATATACACGGGCGACACCTTCCACGTCGAGCTCGTCCCCGGCGGCCGCCATCACCGCCGCGCCGTCACCGACCGCATCCTCGCTGCGGCCGACATCCTCGTGGACGGCCCCTTCGTCCAGGCGAAGCATGACATCAGCCTGCGGTTTCGCGGCTCCTCGAACCAGCGCATCATCGATCTGGTGCGCACGCGCGAGCGCATCGCGGTCGGGGTTGCGCCGGCGGAAGCCGTGACGCTTTGGGCGGACGACCCCATCTACGCCTCGCACGAGCTGTAGGGAGGTCGCGCGAGGCGGCTGGGCGATTCGGGAGGTCGTGCGGTTCGCAACCGTGGTACCATGACCGGCAAACAACGGGCGAGAGGGGTTTGCGTATGGTCGATCGGGAGCTGGTGGAGGAGGCCACGCGCCTGCTCTTGAAGGGCATCGGGGAGGATCCCGACCGTGAGGGGCTGCTTGAGACCCCGGCCCGCGTCGCGCGCATGTACGCCGAGATCGCCGCCGGCATGGACGAGGACGCCTCCGAGCACCTCGCCCGCACGTTCAGCGTCTCCTCAAACGACCTGGTCATCGAGCGCGACATCCCGTTCCACTCGCTTTGCGAGCACCACATGCTGCCGTTTTACGGAACCGCGGCGATCGGCTACATCCCGGACGGCCGCGTGGCCGGGCTCTCCAAGCTCGCCCGCACGGTCGAGGTCTTCGCCCGCCGTCTGCAGCTCCAGGAGCGCCTGACCTCCCAGATCGCCGACGCCCTGATGGAGCACTTGGCGCCCCAGGGGGTCATCGTCCAGCTCTCCGCCGAGCACATGTGCATGACCATGCGCGGCGTGAGGAAGCCCGGCGCGAGCACGGTGACGCTCGCCCGCCGCGGCGCGTTTGAGAGCAACCCGGGGCTCGAGCAGCGCTTCTTCGAGCTCCTCCGCGCCTGAGGGGCAGGCGGCTCATGATCTGGGTCAAACCGGAGCGCATGCCGCGCGTGGAGGCTATCTGGAGCCATCCGCTCTACCAGCGCGAGCTCGCGCGCATCAACGCGGCGGAGGAGGATCGCTTTTTCTGCCGGCACGATGTCGCGCACCTGCTCGATGCGGCCCGGGTCGGCTGGATCCGGGTGCTCGAGGAGGGGCTCGACCTGCCGCGCGACCTCGTGTACGCAGCCGCCCTCCTGCACGATATCGGCCGCGGGGCGCAGTATGATGGAGGCGGCGCCCATGAGATCGCAGGTGAGCTCCTGGCGACTTCGATCCTGGCCGACCTGCCCGCCGGCGAGCGGTTCGACGAGCGGGAGCGCGCCTCGATCCTGGCGGCGGTGCGCGGGCATCGCGATCCGGCCGCGGCCGAGGACCTTTCACGGGTGATCGCCTGGGCCGACAAGGTCTCGCGCCCATGCTTCGCCTGCCCGGCCGTCGGTGCGTGCAAATGGACTGAAGAGAAAAAGAACCTCGAGGTCAGAATCTAGGAGATGATCGGTATGCCTGATCGGGAGCTTTCAGCCACATCCACGTCGGTGGCTTCGGGGACGCTCGCCAAGCGCGAGCGCGGGCTGCCCGTGCTTCGCGGCGACACGGCCAGCGCCGCCGATGACCGGCCCGCCCACGCGGACCGCATCCTCATCACCGGGCTCGAGGTCTTCGCGAACCACGGCGTCTATCCGGCCGAGAACGAGCTCGGGCAGAAGTTCGTGGTCTCGCTCACCCTCTTCGCCGACCTGCGGCGTGCAGGCGAGGCCGATGACCTCGAGGCGTCCATCGATTACGGAGCGGTCTGCCATGAGGTGGACGCCTTCCTGCGTGAGCGCACCTTCAAGCTGATCGAGGCCGCCGCCGAGGGCGTGGCCTCGCTCCTGCTCGGCGCTCATCCGCAGCTCCTCGCCGTGCGCGTGCGCCTCGAGAAGCCCTGGGCCCCGGTCGGCCTGCCGCTCGCGTCCTGCGCCGTGGAGATCGAGCGCGCTCGCGGATAGGGTTGCGCGCCTGCCGGAGCGGCCAGGAAGGGGGTTCTTCGGCGAAAAAAGTCGATTGTAGGGGCTTTTCTTTGAGAGGCCCGAGTAGCAGCCCATTTTGCACAACCCAATGGGAAAGATAGACCAGATGGGCGCTTTATTGGGATAAAGCATACTCAAGGAAGAGGGGATTATCCCCTTACAATCGAAAAAAAGATTCGGAAGCTGGCGCGAATGCTCGACAAAAGCTTCCAAAACCGGCTCGGATGGGGTGACAAAAGCTTCGGGTGCTGCTTTGGAGGCGCGCTTTGGTGGACGCCGAGGCGAGCGGACGGGGTTCAACCTTTTGCGGCCGCCCGATCGCCGGCCCCGTCTGCTTCTCCTGTCGCGGCAACCCCATCGGCCGCCTCGTGCGCCGCGGCAACCTGATTGGCCGACCCGTTTGACCCACCCACCGTGGCAAGCCCATCTTGCCCGCCTGCCCCGTCCGATGCGGCAACTTGATCATCCGGCCCGCTTTTCCCGCCCGCCACGGCCCCGCACCCCGCCGCGCGCTGCGCGACCTCCGTGGCCGGGCGGCGCAAGAGGGCCGTGGCCTCGCGGTTGCCTGGGCACCAGGCGTCGAGTAGGGCATGGAACCGCGCGTTATGGCTCGGCTCCATCAGGTGCGTGAGCTCATGGGCCACCACGGCCTCAAGGCAGCGGGGCGGATAGGCGGCGAGGCGCAGGTTGATGCGGATGCGACCCGTCGAGGGCGTGCAAGATCCCCAGCGCGTGCGCATGTCGCGGATGCTCCAGGAGCGGGCGGCGACCCCCATGCGCTCCGCGAGCTTGGCGGCCAACGCGGGCAGGGCGTCCGCGAGTTCGCGCCGGTAGAGGGCGCGGAGGGCCTCCTCGTCTCGGGTCCCCGCGTCCTGCGCGGAGACGAGCCGCCCCCAGAGCGGCACCGAGCCGCGCGGCGCCCCGTCCGCCTCAAGGCGGCGCTCCCGCCGTGCGAGCTGCCGTTCGATCCAGGCCGCGTGCCGCTCGAGGAAGGCCTCGACGCGTGCGCGCGACGTGCCCACGGGCACGCTCGCCGCCAGGCTGCCGTCTGATCTGAGCCTGAGGTTCAGGTTCTTCACGCGCTTGCGCGTGACCCCGACGCGGGCGCGGCGCCCGTCGCCGAGCGCGACCTCGACCTCGTAGTCCATGCGCACCTCCCGCAACCGGCTGTCTCTTTCATGCATTCGCGCCCGAGCGACGGCGCGGACGGCGGCCATCCACTATAGTTGACGCCTGCAAGAAACCGACCCGCAGGAAAGCGAGATCACATGTCCAACGAAGGCAAGACGGTCCGGGCCCACTACCGCGGCACCCTCGATGACGGAACCCAGTTCGACAGCTCCTATGACCGCGGGGAGCCCATCGAGTTCACCTGCGGCGCCCACCAGATGATCGCCGGCTTCGACGCCGCGGTCATGGACATGGCCGTGGGTGAGAAGAAGACCGTCCACATCCCGGCCGCCGAGGCCTACGGCGAGCGCCGCGAGGACCTCGTGCTCACCTACCCGGCCGAGCAGGTCCCCAACATCGACCAGATCAGCTCCGGCGACAAGCTCTACCTCTCCGGCCCCGGCGGCCAGCCCGTGCCCGTCACGGTGGTCTCGGTCGACCCGGCCACGGGCGTCACACTCGACGCGAACCATGAGCTCGCCGGCAGCGACCTCAATTTCGACATCGAGCTCGTGAGCGTGGAGGGCTAACGTGCTGAACGTCGCGATTCTCTTCGGTGGCATCTCCACCGAGCACGACATCTCGCTCAAGTCGGCGGCGAACGTCGTCGCCTGCCTGCCCACGGACCGTTTCACGCCGGTGCTCATCGGCATCGACCGCGACGGCGCGTGGTTCCACTACGCCGGGGACCCCGCCGATATCGTCACCGGCGCTTGGGAGACGCATGACGTGAGCCCCGTCGTGCTCATCCCCGGGCGCGGCGAGCAGGCGCGCGGCGGCCTGCTCGAGCTCGTCGACGGTGAGTTCTGCGAGCTCGACATCGACGTCGCCTTGCCGGTCCTGCACGGCCAGGGCGGGGAGGACGGCACCGTCCAGGGCGCGCTCGAGCTCTGCGGGATCCCCTATGCGGGATGCAGCGTACTGGCGTCGGCGGCCTGCATGGACAAGGACGTCGCCCATCGGCTCGCGGCGTCCGCGGGCGTCCGCTCGCCGCGCTGCACCGTGGTGCACCGCGGGGCCACGGCCGAGGACGCCCTCGCGGCGGTCGCCGAGTGCGGCGGCTTCCCGGTCTTCGTCAAGCCGGCGCGCGGCGGCTCCTCCATCGGCGTCTCGAAGGCTACGGACGAGGCCGAGCTCTCGCGCGCTATCGACGAGGCCCTCGCGCTTGATTCCAAGGTCGCCGTCGAGGAGGCCATCGAGGGCGTGGAGGTGGGCTGCGCCGTGATGGGCAACGCCGTGGACGGCCTCGAGATGGGGGAGGTCGACGAGATCGTCGTCAGCGGCGACGGGTTCTTCCGGATCCACCTCGAGCAGGACCCGGGCGCCAACACCGAGCTTCGCTGCCCCTCGACGCTGCCCGCGGTGACGCTCGACCGCGTGCGGGCCGCCGGTGCCGCCGTGTACCAGGCGCTTGGCTGCTCCGGTTTCGCCCGCGTGGACCTCTTCGTGACCGAGGACGGCGAGGTCGTCTTCAACGAGGTCAACTCCACGCCGGGCCTCACCACCTACTCGCGCTTCCCGCAGATGATGCGTGCGGCCGGCCGCGATCTGGGCGAGGTGCTCTCCGAGCTGATCCTCACCGCGATCGCGCACGCCTGATCGGCGCTGACATGATGGGGGAGGGGGCCGTCCGCGCGACCGGCGTGCACGGCAACGTCAACGATCCGGCCGTGGTGATCTCGCTCGAGCGGCGGGTCGGCGGCTCGTTCAACGTCGATCCGGTCGATTTCGAGTGGGACGAGGCGCATGGGCGCCGCCATGGCAAGCGAAGCCTCGGCGGCCGCGCGGTCGAGCTCGCGCTCGACGAGGAGACCGCCCGCCGCGGTCTCGCGGACGGCGACGTTCTGGCCGTGCTGCCCGCGCCCGCCCTCGCCGGGGCAGGCCGGTCGGATGGCGCCGCGTCCGCCTTTGCGGGGCAGGCCGGTCGGATGGCGCCGCGTCCGCCCGCCCGTAGCCGTCGGACCTGACCGCCTTCGCCCGCCCGCAGCCGATGGGCCTGATCGCCCGCCCTCCCTAGCCGTCGGGCCCACCCCCCGCCCGCCGCTCGCACCGCCGCCGGTCTCCCGTTCGCGTCCATCCGACCCCGTTTCAGCCCCGTCCACCCGTTTGCCGTCCTTCGCCTTGACATATGAATGACTGCTCATATAATGAGGAAGTCAGCAAATATGAGCGATCATTCATATGAGGGGAGGCACCATGGGAAAGCAAGCTACCAAGCTCGGAGGCGAGTCCGCGGGCGGCGCCATCGCCCCCGACGACCTCGCCCTCTTCCTCTGCTCGCTCGACAGCCTCCCGGCCGATGAGATCCTCTACGACCTCGCGGACCTCTTCCGCATGTTCTCGGACACCACCCGGGTGAAGATCCTGTACACCCTGGTGGAGCGGGAGCGCCCGGTGGGGGAGATCGCCGAGGCGACCGGCTCGTCGCAAAGCGCCGTCTCGCACCAGCTGCGGACGCTGCGGCAAGCGCGCCTCGTGAAGTTTCGGCGCGAGGGTCGCAGCATCCTCTACTCGCTGGCCGACGGGCATGTGACCACCATCTTGAACCAGGGCATGAGCCATGTGCTCGAGTTCATCGGGAACCACGGTGCGGAGGTTGAGCGGGCCGCCGCACAGGAACAGGAAGATCATCCCGCCATGCGCATCCAGAGAAAGGAAGCAACCATGCGGAAGTCCTTCAAACTCGACGAGATCGATTGCGCGAGCTGCGCGCAGAAGCTCGAGGACGTCCTCTCCGGCGTGGAGGGGGTGAGCTCCGTGAAGGTCAACTTCCTCACGCAGAAGCTGACGCTCGAGGCCGACGAGGACTCCTTCGACGAGGTGCTCGACCGCGTGGTCGACACGGTGGAGGATATCGAGCCCGACTGCGCCGTGCTGGTGTGAGCCGGCGGGCAAGCCGTTGAGATCCGAGGGCCGTCTGCGGACGGCCTTTGGTTGCCCACACATATGAGCAATTGCACATACATTCATATTTAGGAGGAGATATGGCAGAGAAGCGCAAGCGGCGCCGTAAGAAGCGCGAGACGCTCCAGCACAAGCTCAAGCGCATCATCTGCGCGCTGGTGATCTTCGCGGCGGTCCTCATCGCCGACGAGACGGGTCTTCTGCGGGGGATCTTCGGCGCGCGCGGCGGGGTCTACGCGAGCTTCGCGCTCTACCTGGTGCCCTATCTGGTCGCCGGTCACGACGTGCTCAGGGGCGCCTACCGCAACATCCGCCGTGGCCAGGTTTTCGACGAGAACTTCCTCATGGGCGTGGCCACGATCGGCGCCTTCGCGATGGTGTTCTTCCCCGACACGGATCCGCACATGGCCGAGGGCGCCGCCGTCATGCTCTTCTACCAGGTGGGCGAACTCTTCCAGGCCTACGCCGTGGGCAAGAGCCGCAAGTCGATCGCCGCGATGATGGACATCGCCCCCGACTACGCCAACGTCGAGCGTGGCGGTGCGCTCGCGCGGGTCGACCCCGACGAGGTGGCCGTCGGCGACATCATCGTGGTGAAGCCCGGCGAGCGCGTCCCCATCGATGGCACGGTGGAGGCTGGGGACTCCCAGCTCGACACCGCGGCGCTCACCGGCGAGTCCGTGCCGCGGGTCGTGGGCCCGGGCAACCAGGTGATCTCCGGCTGCATCAACATGACGGGCGTCTTGCGCGTGCGCACGACCAAGCCCTTCGGCGAGTCCACGGTCAGCCGCATCCTCGAGCTCGTGGAGAACGCGAGCGAGAAGAAGGCGCGCACCGAGAGCTTCATCACCCGGTTCGCCCGCGTGTACACTCCGGCCGTCTGCGCCGCGGCGCTCGCCCTCGCGGTGCTGCCGCCTCTGCTCGGTCTCGGGGCCTGGAGCGACTGGATCCTCCGCGGCCTGACCTTCCTTGTGGTGAGCTGCCCTTGCGCGCTCGTGATCAGCGTGCCGCTGTCGTTTTTCGGTGGCATCGGCGGGGCCTCCAAGCTCGGGATCCTCGTGAAGGGGTCGAACTACCTCGAGGCGCTCGCCCATGTGGACACGGTCGTCTTCGACAAGACCGGCACGCTCACCGACGGCACCTTCAACGTCGTGGCGATCCACCCCGAGGAGGGCATCGACCCCGATTACGTGCTGAGCTACGCGGCCCACGCCGAGGCCTACTCCGATCACCCCATCGCGCTCTCGGTGCGCGCGGCCTATTCCGGGCGCATCGACGAGGCGCGTCTCGCCGAGGTGCGCGAGGAGTCGGGGCACGGGGTCGTGGCGCGCGTCGACGAGCACGTGGTGCTCGTGGGCAACGACAAGCTCATGGAGGGCCACGGCGGAAGCTACCATGCCTGCCAGCTCACCGGGACGATCCTGCACGTGAGCGTCGATGGCCGCTACGTGGGCCATATCGTGATCGCCGACGTGGTGAAGGCGGACGCGGCGGAGGCGATCGCGGGGCTTTGCGCGGCAGGCGTCGCGAGGACCGTGATGCTGACGGGCGACCGGGCCGAGGTGGCCGAGGCGGTGGCGCGCGAGCTCGGCGTCGATGAGGTCCATGCCCAGCTGCTTCCCGAGGACAAGGTCCGGCGCGTGGAGGAGCTGCTCGCCGCCGAGGGGGAGCGCGGACGCGTGGCCTTCGTGGGCGACGGCATCAACGACGCGCCGGTGCTCACGCGGGCCGACGTGGGCATCGCGATGGGCGGTATGGGATCGGACGCCGCGATCGAGGCCGCCGACATCGTGCTCATGGACGACAAGCCCTCGAACATCGCCCGGGCGATCTCGCTGGCGCGTCGCACGATGAAGATCGTGTGGCAGAACATCGTGTTCGCGCTCGGCGTGAAGATGCTGATCCTTGCGCTGGCCGCCTTCGGCCTCGCGAACATGTGGCTGGCCGTCTTCGGCGACGTGGGCGTGGCCGTGATCGCGATTCTGAACGCGATGCGCGCGATGAGCGTGCGGAAGGTGTGATGCGGCGGCGGCGCTTGCGGTTGCGGCGGTCGGGGCTGGCGTCGAGACTGCGGGCGGAGATGCTGCTGCGACGGCCACCGCCGGTGCTGCGGCGGCTGCGGCGGGCGCGTCGGCGGCCTCTTGGTTGCAATCTTTACGGCTCTGTATAGCCGCACGAGCGCATTGCGAGTAGCGAGTAAGAATGGCCTGCTCAGCCAAGTTGCGTTTTTGACCCCTGTGTGCCTCGCTGTACACAGGGGTCATTTTGTTGAGGAAAAAGATACATATCCGAAAGAAACGCAAATAGCCTTCACGCCGCAAGGACTGCTTGCACAAACGAAGTATCAGCAAATCAGGTATCGGAGAGATATCGGCGCAGCACGAAGCGTCTCAGCTCGTCCTGCCGCTGTTCGAACCGATGCGGCAGGCGCGTGCGGGCGATCTTCGCCTCGCGGATGACGGCGCCGGCGAAGCGGCGAAAGGCGGCGCCGTCGAAGAACGCCCAGCGCCTGATGGCGATGACCCGGATCCCCATGGCGCGCAGCGTGTTGACGCGCTCGTCGTCGATGGTCGCCTGCTCCTCCTCGTCATGCCCGAAGCCGTGGTACTCGAAATCGATCCGGGATGCCGGGAGGAAGGCGTCGCATACGAGGAAGGAGCGACGCGTGAGGTGGCGTGCGTGGGGCGGGATCTCGAGGCGGTGGTCGGTGAGGAGGCTCCGCATCCCGAACCCTCCCATCGCCCGGGGGAGCACGAGCATCAGAACCATGGCGGTCTCGAGCGGGGAGCGGAGGCCCTCGCGGACGTATAGCAGGGCGCGCCGCGCGGTTTTAGAGCCGCGCACCCGGTTCGCCATGCGCTCGAAGTATGCCGACAACTCGGCGACGGTCGTCAGGGGCGCGCGCTCCCGATAGCTCGTTTCCGGTTCGCTGGGCAGGTCGTAGGCGCCGCAGATCTCGCAATAGTATTCGACGAGCTCGAGGAAGGTGAGGTCTTGGGCGGAGAGCAGGGCGGTGAGACGGATATCGGTGACGAGGACGCCGGGCGCGATCTGCAGCAGCGCGTCGGCCTCGAGCTCGCCTCCCAGCACGTGCGCGCGGGCGCCCGCGAGCTGCCGGCGCCTGTTGGCGGAGCGCACGAGCACATCGACGATCTCAAGGCTCTCACCGGGCACCCCGGATGCTGCGAGGGCGTTTCGAGCCTCGATGAGATCTGATCTATACAACGCCCCTTGGGGAGCTTGCGCTCGCTGGCGGAGCGCAAGCTCCCCGGCATCAGACCGCCAAGGGGACCGATGGTAGGAGCGGGCGGTGCTATGTGAGAATATGATGCTCATAGCTCCATCATCGCAGATAAGAGGATGCATTGGGCTGAGAACCTGAAGTGTGGAAACCTGCGTCGGCTTCCCGTCAGAAGCATTTGAGCTCATGGTGAGGCGAGCGTTTGTTCTAGGTGATCTTGTTGAAAACTTCCAGTATTAAAAGCACCCTCATTCTATTTCGATGAAGGATGAAAGACCAGCTCATCGTTGAGCGTTGCCGCAACTCGCCTCACACCGCATGCTGCCGGGGTGGCGTCGCGCCCCGGCAGGCGGGTGCCGCGGGCGCGTCGAAGCCTTCATGAGGTGAACACATATGGGGCCGAGGGGGCCGCGTGCGATATGACGAGCGCGTTGAGCCGGTCCTTTGCGCGAGGCAGCCCCAGCCTGTTGAGAGCCCGGGCACATTGCATGGGGGCGGGCCGCCATATGTCGAGGCTTCGGCTGCAGCGCGAGGTCTCTGTCCCGTCGAGCGCCAAAGCTCGGTTGCCGTTTGCACGGCTATGCACCTTTTTCTCAAACAAAATGACGCCTGTGTACACCGACGTACACAGGCGTAAGAATCGCAACCGGCTCTACCTGCAGATTTGCCCCAACTACTAAGAGTGCCCTCGTTGCGGGGTGCAAAGCCGTAAAGAATGCAACTCCCGCAGGCAGTTCCCGGCCGGCAGCGGCTGCGTGCGAAATGTGGGGCCCGCCGCCCCCGGCGCCCACCGCACGCAGCCCCTTGCACGATGCCACCGCAAGCGGGCTCCGACACCCTCGCCCCGCTGCCTTTACCGCCGCGCCCGCTTGCGGGCCCAGCGCACGGCGGTCAGCACGAGCGCGACGCCGGCGAGGCCGGCCAGCATATGGAACGAGAACCGAAACCCGTTCATAAAGATCTCGGGCACGCCCGGCTCCACCGTCGTCACGACCCGCCCGGCCACGGCGCTCATGCGGCCGTAAAGCATCGCGGAGCAGATTGATATTCCCAGGGCGAGGCCCGCATAGCGCGCGAGGCTCCCCAGGCTGCCGGCGAACCCCAACGCCCTCTCGGGGGCGGAGGCCATGAACAGGGCGTTGTTCGGCGACTGGAAGATCGCGCTGCCGAGCGACATGAAGCCCACGGCCGTCACGATCTCGGGGATGCTCGAGGCCGCCCCCAGCCCGCTGACCGTGAGCAGGCCGAGGATGTAGATGACGAGCCCCGCTATCGTGGGGAACTCGCCCCCGACGCGGTCGGAGACGGCGCCGGAGATGGGCCCTGCCACCGCGTTCACCGCGGGGAGCGCGAGGAACAGCAGACCGGAGACGTCGGCCGAGAAGCCCCGCGCGTCTTGGAAGTAGAACGGGAGGATGAACTCGGACGCGCCGATGCCGATGAACACGATGAGCATCGTCAGGAAGTTGAGTCGGAACGCGGGGTTGCCCAGGCAGAGGCGGGCCGCCTCGGCGAATCCGAGCGCACCCTCGCGCGCGCTGCGGTCGGGCCTCACGTGGGGCAGGGTCCGCAGTCCCACGAGAAAGCTCAGCACGCCGACGGGCACGTTGATCAGGAAGATCCACTCCCAGGGCCACGCGGACACGACGATGCCGCCGAGCACGGGGCCGGCCATCATGCCCAGGGCGACGAAGGTCGACAGCAGGCCCATGGCCCGCCCGCGCTCCCGGGCGGGGAAGGCCTCGGTGATGATGCCCATGTTGTTCGCCATCGCGAGCGCCCCGCCGATGCCCTGCACGATGCGCGCGGCGATGAGCGCGGGCAGGGTCTGCGCCAGGCCGCACAGGAGCGATCCGGCGGTGAAGCCGATGACGCCGGCCTGGAACACGTGCACCTTGCCGCGGCGGTCGCCGAGGCGGCCGAAGGGGATGAGCGCGAGGCAGGTCGCGATCAGGTACACCGAGGATACCCACTGGATCTCATCGCCGGCTCCGAGCTGCTTTTGTATGACCGGCAGCGCGACGGTGACGATGCTCGAGTCGAGGCAGACCATGAAGGTCATGGTCAGCACCGTGATGAGGATGGCCCACTTGCTGTACGTCCGCCCGCTGGCAGTCTGTCTCTCCATGATGTGCCCTTTCACGCAAAAAGGGTGGAACCGGTTGTGATGAGCCACAACCGGTTCCACCCTTGTCTCCTAGATGCCACGAATTCGCTCGCCGGTGCACTGTACCACAGGCGGGGATGGGCTTTCAAAAAACATCCCAGCGCACGGAAGAAAAACAGGGGAGGGCGGGGTGCGCCGGCACCGCCCTCCCGTCGGCCCGCTTCGATGCGAGGCGTGAATATCTGTTGCTTATCGAGCGAACATGGTCTTTCGGTTCATCTCAGCCTGGACCGTGCGGAGCATGAGGTCGGTGTCATCGAGGCCCAGGTGGCGCTCGGACTCGCCCTCGACCAGGGTGCCGCGGCGGCGGGCCCAGTTCTCAAGCGCGGCCGGCGCGGACTCGCGCGGCAGGGCGTTGACCTCGCCGTCGAGCTTGCGGCAGATGTCGCGTGAGTCGATCACGACGATCTTCCCCTCACGGCGCGCCTCGGCGTAGCCCTTGAGGTGCAACATGAACCAGGAGTCCTCGAAGGCGGCGTTGTGCGCCATGATGGGGTGCTTGAGCATGAGCTTGAGGAGGCGCTCCTGCAGGGCGGCGTCCTCGCGGAAGGGCGTCTTGCCCTCGACCATGCCCCAGTTGATGTGGTGGATGCGCTCGAGCGGGACCCCCGCCTCCTTGTAGGGGTCCTCGGGCAGGCCGCAGAAGACGGCCTCGCCGCCCTCGGGCACGGCGTCGCTCGTGAGCTCCATGGTCTCCCAGCCGACGTTCAAGATGTAGCCGCGCTCCGGCGCGGTGCCGGTGGTCTCGATGTCGATGCCGAGCACCGTGCCCTTGATGGGTTTGCGCACGTAGGCTACCGCGTAGGCGTCGCGGTCGCCGCGGACCTCGCGGGCCACGCTCGCGGCGGTGCGGCCCTGCATGGCGGCGATGCCGGCGCAGAGGTCGGCGTCGGAGAGGCTGCGGGAGAGCGCCGAGCTCAAGACGTTGCGCAGACGCGGCTCGCCGATGGCGTCGCAAAGGCCGCGGTTGCGGTCGGCGAGCTCGCGCACGATATCGAAGCCGAAGCCGGGGTTCTCCGCGGACTTCCACTCATCGAGCAGCGCCTTCAGCGCCTCCTCGCCCTTCACGCGCTCGGCCTCGATGGACTCGTAGCCGCCGGCGAAGATGAACTCGGGGATGTAGAACGCGTTCGCGTACTCGAGCGCCTGGTTGACGTTCATGGGGTTCCTTTCGATCGGCGCCGAGGGCAGCCCTGCCCGCACGGCAGCGTGGCACCTGCTCAGCGCTGGGATAACAACACTCAAACGGTCTTCTGTACCATAGCGCAGCCGGAATCAGCCGCGCCCGCCCGCCGCTCAAGGGGACGAACCTTTCACAACCCAAAGGGCGTGGGGGCAGCTGCGGCGCGGGGCGATCCGGCGGGATGAGAGGCGGGCCGTCCGGCGGCGGCGTGCACGCGGGCGGCGGGGTGCCGCTCTCAACGGCGGGAACGCGGGCACGGCGAAACGCGTTCGCAAGCACGGCGACGCGGCCCCTCAGCGCGCCGTGCCTTTCGCCGCGCGGGGGACCTTCACCTTGAGCGCCTGCAGATAGGCCTTCTGCTCCGCGGTGGGCACCCGCGACTCGCGGGCTTTCTGCAGGGCCTTGTTGTGCGTCCAGGGGTCCAGGCGCAGCGGCCGCTCCTCGAAGAAGGGGAGGGCCTCGTCGGGGTGGCGCACGATCGCCAGGCTCAGGTACCAGGCGCGCGCCATGTTGATGTAGTACTCGACACGATCGATCCGGGCAACGAGCCCCAGATGGTCGGGGCTGAAGTCCTCTTTGAGGAAGTGCTCGATGAGCAGGTTGACGCCGAACCGCACGGCGTACTCCGGCATGCCCGGGGCGGTCCAGCGGCATACCTGCGCGAGCGCCGCGGGATGGTCCCGTTTGAAGGCGGGGGTTCTGATGAGGTCGCAGGTCGCCCAGTTGTCCACATGGGGAAGGAAGGCGTCGAGCATCGCGACGGCTTGGTCGGGGGTCGCGGCCAGGCGGGCGATGAGCTCGGCGTGCAGGTTCATCTCCTCGTAGGTGCGGTGCGGGAGCTCGGCGAGGAAGGCGTCGCATCGATCGTCGGCGGCGAAGCGCCGCGCGAATGCCCTCAGCTCCGGCGTGCGGACGCCCAGGATGCGCGCGGGATCGACGGTGGGGACGAGCTTGGCCTGGAATTCCCGGTAGGCGGGGTCGGCAAGGGAGGCTAGTTCATCGACGACGCTTTGCATGGCGCTCCTTCCGAGACGAGACGCGTGCGCCTCAAGTATAGGGGAGAAGGATCCCCGACACGCCGCCCCGACGCCGCCCACCTGCGTTTTCCCACCGTGCACAACACATTTGGCAGCACAACGGCCAAGAGGGGCCTATGCTCGAATCGTAGCGTCCGAAAGAGCGGAACAGATGGAGGGGCTGGGGGCATGGGCATCGGCGAGGCGATTCGACGGGAGCGCCAGGAGGCGGGCATGTCTCAAGAGGAGCTTGCCGAATCGATCTGGGTTTCAAGGAACACCATCTCGAATTGGGAGACCGGGGTCACGCAGCCCGATCTTGCGAGCCTGATACTCCTGAGCGCGCTTTTCAATCTTTCCATTGACGAGATGGTTCGGGATGATGAGCGGGTCATCGCCAGGGCGGTGGAACGCGACCGCCGCCATCTGCTCCTCCTCGGTCGCGACGAACGGCCTGCCGGGTGGGAGAGCGGCGGGTATGAGATCTCAAAACCCCTGCCAGAGGGCGTGCCTGCGTACAACGCTCCAGATGAGATCGCATGGGGAGAGGCCAGCGCGCCGCTCTATCGGGTGAAGCTCGTGTCCCGCTTTATGAGCCGAGCTCGGTTCGACGTCATAGACCGCGCTGGTGCGCGCGTCGGGCGAATCATGCGGCGCCATGGCTTGTTCGCGCCGGTCTTCTTCGTGAGGTTCGCCGGTCTTCCGCATGTCAAGCTCGAGCGCGTCCTCAAGGTGGGCGATGGCGTTCAGACGCTGTATCGAATCGTGGGAGGGGGTCTTTCGCTCGAGGGCAACGTGTTGGGACCGGATTTTTCCGTGCTAAGAGGGGGAGACGTTCTCGCACATGTTTCCGCAGGCCGGGTGGGTCCCCGGGCGGTCTTTCGTTTAGATTTGGATGAGGATCCCATCGCCCGGCTTGCCTTCGGGATCGTGGTGGCCCTTCTTCTCATGCGCGATTACGACCGGGTGTGGGCGCGGGACGCGTGATGGCGGCCCGCTGCTGATGCTAGAATGCGGCCGGAAGCACGACGGGTGGAGGCAGCGTGGCGGGCACGCTTTATTTCGTACGGCACGGGCGCACGCTCTTCAATGAGCGCCGCATCATCCAAGGGTGGGTCGACTCGCCGTTGACGCCCGAGGGCGAGCAGCAGGCGAGCCGCGTGGGACGCTACGTGCGCCAGGCGGGCATCCGCTTCGACCACGCCTTCGCCTCGACGCTCGCCCGCACGCACCAGACGCTCGAGCGTATCACCGACATGTCCTTCGAGCGCGTTCCCGACCTGCGCGAATGGTCGTTCGGAGAGTTCGAGGGCGAGCGCGTGGAGCTCATGCCGCACAGGCCCTGGGGTGACTTCTTCAAGCAGTTCGGCGGCGAGGGCGAGCAGGAGTTCTCGGGCCGCGTCAACGGCGCGCTCACCCAGATCATGCGCCGGCCGGGCCACGAGAGCGTCCTCGCGGTGAGCCACGGCTCGGCGAGCCTCGCGTTCATGCAGCGCTGGCGCGATCCCTCCGACACGCGCTATACGGACGTCCCCGGCAACTGCTCGCTTGCGCGCTACGCCTTCGATGGCGAGGGCTTCACGCTCGAGGAGGTCCTCGAGCAAGACGATATGCGCCGTATCCTGGGGGAGTGAGGGAGCTCCGGGCGGCGCGCCGGCGCGGACGAGCCGGCGGTGAGCGGGTTGCTGCGGCGCGGGCCTATGGGGTGTGGGCTGAACGGCATCGTCTCGCGGCGCCGCTTCTCCCGCGGGGGCCGGTGGGTCGCGTCTCATCGTGTCGGGTGCCGGGGTCTGAAATCGGCCGGCGCGACCGTGATCCGCGGGACATCTGCAGCGCTTGGCGCCTTTCAGGTAGCGTTTTTGCGGAAGTGCATCGCAGAAATCGGCAGAAGGAAACAAGCACAGAGAAGCTCCTGTTCAGGACGTGTACTATTCTTGCGGAAGTGCATGGATCGAGCACTTTCGCAAGAACTCGACGGTGAATCGATGCACTTCTGGAAAAACGCTACGTGAACGCGAGGCGCCGATGCGATCCTGGCGCATGCCGTTCCGGCTGCCCCGCATCAGCCTCGCGTCCGTGTCTGCGAGCGAAGAGCCTTGCTTCCGCGGCTGCCCCGCGTCACGTGCCCCGCGAGTCCCGAGCACGGCCCTGCGCCTAGCGGGCGCCGGCGCCTGTTCGCGGTGAGCCCCGAGCGCGGCCTCGCGCCCCCGCCGCGTCCCTCGCGCCCAGCGAGCACCCTCGCCCTCGTCCCGCGCCCCGCGCGCCCGCATCCCCGAGCACGGCATCGAGTCTGCCCTGCGCGCGCAGCACGGTGAAGCTCACCATGATCTGCGCCACGGTCTCGCCGTCGCGGAAATCGCCGCCCATGAGCTCTCGGATCCGCTCGAGACGGTAGTAGAGCGTGTTCTTGTGGATGAAGGGCACCTCCGCCGCCGCATCGGCATCGGCGCCGGCGCGCAGGTGGGCGAGAAGCGTCCGCGCGAGCGCGCTGCCCGTGGCCGCATCGTGCTCGATCACGAGCATGAGCGGCGGATACAGGTAGCTCGTGGCGGTCTTTTCGGAAAGCGCCCGGTCGACGAGGTCGGCCAGGCGGGGGCGCGCGTAGGCCCAGACGTGCCCGCCCGTGAGGCGCCCGCCCACCTCGATCGCGCGCACGGCCTCACCGATCGCGGTCCTCACGCCGTCGAGCCCGGTGAACACACCCGAGATGCCGACCCTGATCGGCGTCCCGGCGACCGCGCCCGCGATCCCCTCCTGGTCGCAGGCGCTCTCCTCGAAGGCGTCGTCCCTGCTCGTGAGGAAGATGACGCGGCCCTCGCCGACCACGTAGATGCTGTTGGGGATATGCGCGTGCAGACGGTCGGCGAGCGGCCGGATCCGCTCGGTGGGGAGGTGGCCGCGGGCGAAATCGGCCACGCCAACGTGCTCGTCTCCCCCGATCTGAACGCCGCCAACATCGCGATCGAGCTCGTCCAGCGCTTCGCGGCGGACACGGCCTACGGGCACACGCTGTCGGGCTTCAAGCGCCCGGTGGCCGACTCCTCACGCGGCGCGACCGTCGAGGAGATCGTGGGCAACATCGCGATGCTCGTCCTGGCCGCGCGGTAGGCCCCGATGCCAGGTTGTGATCGGATGCTCAGGGTCCTCGGGCAGCTCCGCCGTGCCCGCGCCCGTGCGCTTGAGGGACGGGAGCTGTCGGGGACCTGGCTCGCGCCGGACGCGGCGGCCGGCCGGGCTGCGGGGACGTGGCTCCATGCCGCGCCCGCTCGTCGTGGAGCTCCACGGCGGCGGCTTCGCGCTCGGGGACGCCCGCTCCGGTGGCGCCCTGCGCTCCTGGATCGCCGCGAGCTTCGGAGCGCACGTGCTGGGCGTCGGTGAGCGCGCGTGGGTTGGATCGCGCCCGTCAAGGTCCACGCCGGCGACTTCGAGATGGACGCCCTCGCCCGTGGTGCGATCCGCGCACTCACGGGGGCCGAGGAGGTCATGACCTACACCTGCGCCGCCTCCTGGGACTGCTTCGACATGCCTGGCGCCGTCGCCCAGATCGCGTAGGGGCGCGGCATGGCTTCAACTCAAACCGCGACTCCGTTCCCCGTGCACGGCGGCTTTCATTACGCCTACCTGATCGTGTTCGCCGGCATCGTGACCACGGGCGTTCCGTGCGCGCTCGTCTACTCCTGCGCGGACACCTTCTTCATCCCGGTGAGCGGGGCCCTCGGCGTGTCCAAGGCGGCGTTCTCTCTGTACTTCAGCATCGCGAACGCGGCCATGATGGCCTCGCTGCCCGTGGCGGCGCGCCTCATGACCAAGATGGACATACGCGTAATCCTCGGGGCGGGGACGGCGCTTTGCGGCCTCGGTCTCGCCTCGTTCTCGCTGTTCGACGCCGTGTGGCAGTTCTACATCGTCGGCACGCTGATGGGGCTCGGGATCGCGCCCCTGCTCTACCTGGCGGTGCCGACGCTCATCAACGCCTGGTGCGTGAAGCGCATGGGGTTCTTCGTGGGGCTCTGCATGGCGTTCACAGGTATCGGCGGGGTCGTCTTCAACCCGGTGGGGTCTATGCTCATCGCGAGCGGACCCGAGGGTTGGCGCACGGCCTATCTCGTGTACGGCCTGATCATCCTCATGGTGGCGCTGCCCGTCGTGGTCTTCGTGGTGCGCGGCCGCCCCGAGGACAAGGGGCTGCTGCCCTATGGCGCCGACGAGGCCGCCGCGGGCGGGCAGGCGGTGCCGGCGCTGCGGCGCGTTCCCGCCGCGCGGGCCCTGCGGACCTCGGCCTTCCTCGCGCTCGCCTGGCCGAGGTGCTCGCCGCCGCGGGCGTGCGCGAGGTCCTCGTCTCCGTGACCAACGAGGGCGACCTCGCCACGGCGTTTGCGGTCGCGCAGTGAGTACCCATTGCGGGGCACCGTCGGCCCCGGCGCTCGCCGCGGGTTCTTGGGTGCCGGTCTTGAGCTTTTGCCAGCGATGAGGCTCGGGTTCAGGGCGCGGGCGGCCGTAGCGGGGCTTATCGGGCCTTTTTGCTCCTGGATGTGGCCGGTTTCTCGGCCGCGGTGCCGGCCCGCGACCGTTCCGCTGCGCTTTCCCGGGATAAGCTGCAAACCTTGCGTCACTTGTACCAGTTTTCCGGGGTCGTCCGCAAACCTCACGCCACTTGTACCAGTTTTTACGGATACGCCGAGTAGACGGGACTACGGGCACAGCGTTTTCCCTGCTCAGAGAGTTGCTTGTTCGGCGTCTACTCGGGACTGCGCTCAAAACTGGTACAAGTGGCGTGAGGTTTGTCGGCGTCCGCGTCAAACTGGTACAAGTGACGTCAGTTTTGCCGCGAATCGCCTGAAGCCGACGCTGCATCCTGCGATTCGCCCAAAACCGATGCGGGGCCTCGTGCGAAGCGCCTGAAGCTGCTGCGGAGCTCCGCCCCGGATCGCCCGAAACGGCTGCGCGGCCTTCGCGTTTGGCCTGAAGCCGACGCGCCGCCCCACACGAATGTCCCGAGACTGCTGCATGGTCCTCGCGTTTCGTCCGAAGCCGATGCGGAGCACCGCGGTGCGGTGCCGCAGTGCGGCGGGCGACGCCCGCCGCACCTTCCGGCAGGCGCCGACGCGGGCCACCGCTGCGGACACCAACCTCGGATCACACCCCACGTTTCCACCGGATGAAACCACCTCGGCGCCCTAGCCTAGCATCCCGCGACGGTGCTAGGCTTCTGAGCTGTTCAATTGAAAGGTTCAGTTCGGAGGATGGCATGGCCCGCGTTCATAACTTCTCAGCCGGCCCGGCAGCGCTTCCCCTCGAGGTCCTCACCGAGGTGCAGGCCGAGTTCCTGGATTACGCCGGTTCGGGCATGTCGGTGCTCGAGATGAGCCATCGAAGCGGGGCCTACCAGGCCATCATCGACGACGCCGAGGCGACGCTTCGCCGCGTCCTCTCCATCCCCGACACCTACCGCATCCTGTTCCTCCAGGGCGGGGCCACCCTGCAGTTCGCCGCCGTGCCCTTGAACCTCATGCGCCGCGGCCGAGCGGGCTACGTGGTCTCGGGCAATTTCTCCAAGAAGGCCTGGCAGGAGGCGCAGCGATACGGCGAGGCCGAGGTCCTCGCCACGAGCGCGCCCACGGGCTTCGACCGCATCCCCGACCTCTCCCCGGTCAGCGCCGCGGCTGCGGCGGGCGACCTCGACTACATCCACATCTGCCAGAACAACACCATCTTCGGCACCACCTGCTGGGAGCTCCCCGAGACGGGGGACACCCCGCTTGTCGCCGACGTCTCCAGCTGCTTCCTCTCGTTCCCGCTCGAGGTCGAGCGCTACGGCCTCATCTACGCCGGGGCGCAGAAGAACGCCGGCCCCGCGGGCGTGACCGTCGTCATCGTCCGCGACGACCTCATCGCCGAGGGCCCGGCCTGCGCGGACGTCTGCCCCTCCTACCTCAGCTACCGCACCCAGGCCGACGCCGGCTCGATGTACAACACGCCCAACACCTTCGGCATCTACCTCACCGGCAAGGTCTTTCGGTGGATCGAGCGCACGGGCGGCCTCACCGCCATGGAGGAGCGCAACCGCGAGAAGGCGCACCGCCTCTATGACTTCCTCGATGCCTCGGAGCTCTTCCACGGCACCGCCGAGCGGGGGAGTCGCTCGATCTCAAACGTCACCTTCCGCACGCCGAGCCCCGAGCTCGATGCCGCCCTCATCGCCGGTGCCGCCGAGCACGGCATCACCGGCATCAAGGGCCATCGGCTCGTGGGCGGCATGCGCGCGAGCCTCTACAACGCCGTGGAGCGCGAGAGCGTCGACGCGCTCGTGAGCTATCTCGCATCCTTCGAGGCCGCGCACACCGGGCGATCTCTCTAGCCCGCCTCGGGCGGGCCCCCGCACGTCTCAACCCCTTCGCGGCCCTGGGGCCAGGCCTCGGCCCGCGGCCGCCTGCGCTTGCGCGGACGCCCCCATGGCGCGCCCGCGCAAGAAGAAAGGACCACCCATGCGCTATATCAAGACGATCGACGACATCACCAAGGACGGCGAGGTCGAGTTCGGTGAGGGCTACGATTTCGTGGACCGCGCCGAGGAGGCCGACGCCATCCTCATGCGCTCGACGGACCTGCATGGCTATGAGCTGCCCGAGTCAATCCGCGCCATCGCGCGCTGCGGCGCCGGCGTGAACAACATCCCCGTCGAGGAGTACGCCCGCCGCGGCGTCGTGGTCTTCAACTCGCCGGGCGCGAACTCGAACGCGGTGAAGGAGCTCGTCATCGCGATGATGATCCTTTCGAGCCGCGGCGTGGTGCAGTCGATGGAGTGGGTCCGCGCGAACGAGTCCGATCCTGACATCTTGACGGCCGCCGAGAAGGCGAAGAAGGCCTTCGTCGGCCGCGAGCTCCGCGGCAAGCGCGTGGGCGTGGTGGGCCTCGGCAACGTGGGGTCCAAGGTGGCGAACGCCCTCGTCGATCTGGGGATGGACGTGTACGGCTACGACCCGTTCATCTCGATCGAGCACGCCTGGGCCCTCTCGCAGCAGGTCCAGCGCGTGGGCACCCTCGAGGACCTCTGCCGCGACTGCGACTACCTCACACTGCACGTGCCCTCGAAAGCCGACACGCGCCGTATGATCTCGACCGAGCAGCTCGCCCTCCTCGCGCCTGAGGCCGTCCTCATCAACTTCGCGCGCGAGACGATCATCGACGAGGAGGCCGTCGCCGCCGCGCTCGAATCCGGCGCGCTGTCCTGGTTCGCCTGCGACTTCGCCACGCCCGCCACGGTCAAGATGCCCCGCACCTTCATCACGACGCACTCGGGCGCGGGCACGGCCGAAGCCGAGGCGAACTGCGCCGACATGGCGATCTCCGAGCTCAAGGACTACCTTGAGAACGGCAATATCGCGCACTCGGTGAACTACCCGGCCTGCTCGATGGGCAAGGCCCGCGCGGCGAGCCGCATCGCCTGCCTGCACGCGAACGTCCCGAACATGATCGGCCAGATCACGGCCATCCTCGCCAAGGACAACGCGAACGTCCAGCGCATGATGAACGAGAGCGCGGGGGAGAACGCCTACACGATGTTCGACACCGACGAGCACCTCGACGATTCGACGATCGAGGCCCTGAAGCAGATCCCGGCGATCTACCGCGTGCGGGTGATCAAGTAGGCCGCCGTCCATCTCGGTTGAACGACGACGGGCCGCCGCATCGTGTGGGATGCGGCGGCCCGTTCTCATGGCGGGGCGGTGTGGGGCGGACGGCGCTGCGCGGTGCGGGGCGTGGAGTGCGGCGCGACGGGAGCCGAGCGCAATCCGTGCCCGGGCGCGCCCGGCCCGCGGGCGCAGGCCGCCCTCAGCCGAGCTCGCGGTTCCTGCGGGCGCAGGCGCGCGCGGCCTCGATCACGGCCGAGCGCAGGCCCCGCTCCTCAAGGGCGGCGACGGCGGCGATCGTGGTGCCTGACGGCGAGCAGACGCGGTCCTTGAGCACGGCGGGATGGACGCCGGTCTCCATCAGGTAGGCGGCCGTGCCGAGGACGGTCTGCTCGGCGAAGGTGTAGGCCGAGCCGCGCGGCATCCCCTCGGCGACACCGGCGTCGGCGAGGGCTTCGATGAACAGGCAGACGTAGGCGGGGCCGGATCCCGAGACGGCCACGACGGCGTCCATCTGGCCCTCGGGAACGACCTCGGCCTTGCCGAAGCCCTCGAGAAGGCGCTTGACCCGGTCGACCTCCTCGGTGTCCATCTGCCGGTTGGGCGACAGGGCGCTCATGCCGGCCCCCACCATCGCCGGCAGGTTCGGCATCACGCGGGCGATCTTGCACTCGGAGCCGAGGAGCTCCTCCAGGCGCTCGAGCGTGACGCCGGCGGCCACGGAGACGACCACCGCGTCCGGTGCGAGGACGGGCGCGATCTCTGCGGCGACCTCGGGGATGAGCGGCGGCTTCACGGCGAGGAAGACGATCTTCGCCCCGCGGGCCGCCTCGGTGTTGTCGGCCGTCGCGGGGCAGCCGAGCTCGTCGGCGAGGCGCGCGGCCGAGACGGGGGAGTGGGTCGAGACGGTGACGGCCTCGGGCGGGAGCAGACCCGCGCCGAGGATACCCGACACGATGGCCGTGCCCATGGCGCCGCAGCCGATGAGGGCGAGTTCCTTGTGCATGGTGGCCTTTCTGACGGTGGCATGTCCGGCCCTATTGTACGCCCCCGCGACGGCAGCCCGTGTGCGTGATGTGCCCGATGCGCTCTGTTCGGCACGCGCGGGGGCGAAGGGGTAAACTCTCAACTGAAAGTTGAACTTGAAGGTTTGCATCCGAGCGGTTTCACAGGGAGGTGCCATGGCAACCTACGTCACGTCCGATGCCCACGGGCACGTGCGGGCCCTCGACGCCGCACTCGAGGCGGCGGGTCCGGGGTCGGCGGACACCGTCGTCGTCATGGGGGACATGATCGACCGCGGCCCCGACCCGGTGGGCGTGGTGAACCTCGTGCGCGGCCTCCCGAACGTTCGGGTGCTCATGGGCAACCACGAGCACATGATGCTCGGCGCGCTTCTCACCGGCGATGCCTCCGTGCAGGGGAACTGGGACATCAACGGGGGCTGGGCAACGCTGGCGCAGCTCGATCGCCTACCCCGCGAGCAGGCGGCCGAGCTTGTGGACTGGGCGTCCAACCTGCCCTTGTTCGACATCGTCTCGGTGGTAGACGAGTTCTACGCCTCCCGCGCCAAGGCGGGGGACCGCCGCGTCTACCTGCTCGCCCATGCGGGCATCGACGCGGCTGCCGCCCGCGCGCACCTCGCAGGATCTGGCATGGCGCTCGAGGCGCCTGGCGCTGCGGCGCGCTTGGGCGTGGAGCGCCTGCGGCCGATGATGGAGGCGCAGGCCACCGAGGACCTGCTGTGGATCCGCGAGCGCTTCTGGGGTGCGCCGACCGGCCTCGTTGACGCGCGCGGCCGCGGGCCGGTCGTGGTGGCGGGCCACACGCCGAGCGCGGTGCTCGGCGGCTTCGCGCAGCTGATGGGCGGCCCCGTGCTCGACCGGTCGGGCCGGGCCCGCGTGGTGGAGGTCGGCGCCTGCCAGGACACAGGCGGTGTGGCCGACCGCATCGACATCGACGCCTCCGCCGCCGGGGGCTCTCCCCACGGGCAGGTCGCCGTCATGCGGCTCGAGGACCACCGGGTCTGGTACGCGCCCGTCGCCGAGGGCGAGTAGGGCGCCCGCCGCCTTGGACCCGCGGTGTTCCCAGCTGCTTCGATTGAGGCTCGTGCGGCCCCGCCGCGCTCTTCGGGACTCCGGTCCATGCTTGCGCCGGCCCCGCCGCCCCGTCGGCCCCGGCCGCCCTCAGCGCGGGCCGAAGGGGTTCCGCTCGCGGGTGATCGCCTGCCGGATCCGCACGTACTCGATGAGCAGCAAGACGAGCAGCAGCGCCATCGTCGCCAGGTAGCTGACCACCGCGCCGGTAAGCCCCATGAGGTTCACGAGCGCAAGCGGCGCGGCGATGGACGCCGCGAACGCGACGAGGTAGAGCTTCATCACGTCGCCGGCCCGCCGCAGCACCGTGACGATCGCGTAGAGGAAGTCGATCGCCGCCGTGATGCCGCCGGCGGCGACCATCAGCAGGGCGAGGCCTCGGTACCGCTCGAAATCGAGGCCGTACATGAAGCTCATCGCCGGGATGCCGACGCTCGCCATCATGAGGGCCACCGCGCCGGTGAAAAGCACGATCACGCCGAGCATGGCGACGACGATCAGGTCGAAGCGACGGCGCCGGCGCGGGTTGCCCCAGATGCTCGCCAAGCGCAGGAGCTGCGGCTTGTAGATGAAGCCGCCCGCGAGGAGGATCCCTTGGGCGGGGAAGTAGAGCGCGTTGAAGTAGAGCTGGTTGTCGTAGGCCAGCGCGCCCTCCATCACGAACTTCGGCATCGATTCGATGAGGTTGAAGAGCAGCAGCGCCGCGGCGAGCGGGGCGCACTGGCGCAGGAGCCCCGTCACCTCCGCGAGGCTCGCCGCGCGGGAGCGCTCGGTCTCGAAGTGGGCGAGCGGCAGCGTGATCACCACGAGCGAGGCGACGGCGACGACGGCCATCCCGATCGAGGCCACAGGCAGGCTCCTGGTTATGAAGAGCAAAACTGAGAAGGCCGCCACGACGGCCGCCGAGCGGATGGTCTGGCTCACGCCGGCGAGGTAGAGCTTGTCGGCCTGCTGCAGGCGTCCCTCGAAGACGTCGGCCGCGCCGTCGACGACCTTGTAGGCGTAGACGCCGATGCAGATGGCCCACATGGCGGCGTCGTACCCGCGCCAGGCGCAGTAGAGGATGCCGATCAGGAGGGCCGCCACGCCCGTGACGAGGCGGTTGACCTGGTAGGAGGCGAAGGAGGCGCGCTCGTCGAGGTCGGAGACCTGATAGGTGCGCACGCCGTAGCCCGCCGCGATCATGAGCAGGGTGCCCGTGACGAAGGCCATGGAGAACATGCCGGCCTGCTCGACGCCCACGAGCTGGGTGGCGACGATGGTCAGCAGCGGGAAGCTGAACCCCCAGACGGCGGTCCCGGCGGTGTTCCACAGGTAGTCGCGGCGCGTCTCATGCTCGGTGTACTCGGCCTCCTGCGCCGAGAGCGAGCCGTGGTACACGGACTGGAGCAGGCGGGTCCACCAGGCGTTGACGAGGCGCGAGAGGGCCGAGGGGGAGCCCGCGCGGCGCCAGCGCCGCCCTGTGCCCGCGGCACGGGCGCGCGCCTGCGCACGGGCGTCGCGCAGGGCGCGGATCCTATCGATAGGGGTGGGATTCAAAGGCGACCACCTTCATGCTTCGAGGGTTTCGCATCATTATAGCGATGGCGCTGCTGCTGCCGCCGGCCGGTGCGGGAACGGCACACGGTCTCGATGGGTGCCCTCCCTGCCTATCGCTCACCCGCGCTGATATAGTTAACAGTAGTAATCTATGATGATGTAATGATATATGTCAATAACTATTACTATGTCATCTATTGCAAGTGAGCAGGGAGGGGACCCATGGCTGTCCATATCATCACCGACTCGGCAAGCGACATCTCCTTGGAAGGGGACCCGCGACTCACCGTGCTGCCGCTCAGCATCGCGTTCGGCGACGCCGTGTACCGCGACGGCGTGGACCTCACGACCGAGCGGTTCTACGAGCTGCTGATCGAGGAGGACCATCTGCCCACGACGGGTCAGGTGAACCCCTACAGCTACACGGAGGCCATCGAGGGCGCCCGCGCGGCCGGCGCGCGCGAGATCGTGATCGTCACGCTCTCCTCCAAGCTCTCGGGAACGAACGAGAGCGCGCGGGTCGCCGCCCTGGAGGCCGGAGGCGAGGACGCGGGCGTCTTCGTGGTCGACTCCCTGTCGGCGACGGTGGGGGAGCGCGTCTTGGTCGACCTCGCCTTGCTCATGGTCGATGAGGGGCGCGGCGGCTCTGAGATCGCCGCGGCCCTCGAGGGTGCCCGCGACCGGGTCTGCGTGATCGGCTTGCTCGACACCCTCGAGTACCTGCGCCGGGGCGGGCGCATCCCGGCTGCGGCCGCCGCGATCGGGCAGCTGCTCTTTATCAAGCCGGTGATCGGCGTGGACGACGGCGAGGTGGCCCTGCGCGGGAAGGCGCGCGGCTCGAAAAACGGCCGCAACCTCCTCACCCGCGAGATCGAGCGCGCGGGCGGCGTCGACTTCAGCATGCCGATCCGCCTGGGCTACACAGGCCTCGATGACCGCATGCTGCAGAAGTACATCGATGACTCGCGTGCGCTCTGGGAGGGATTCGTCAGCCGCGACGAGCTTCCGGTGAGCGCCGTCGGTGCGACGATCGGCACGCATGTCGGCCCCGGCGCGATCGCGCTCGCGTTCTTCCGCCGCATCTGAGACGCACGGCGCGCTGGGCCCGCTTCGGTGGTCGGGTCCGATGAGCGCAATATGCGCGCGGCCGGAGGCGTGCGGCGGCGCCTCTTGTTAGAATGCTCGCGCGGTCGGGATGAGCCCGTCCGGTTACGGAAGGGGTCTCCCAGATGATCAAGGCCGCGTTCTTCGACATTGACGGCACGCTCACGAGTTTCAAGACGCACACGATCCCCGAGAGCACGAAGCGCGCCCTCGCGGCCCTGCGCGCCGCCGGTATCGCGACGGTGATCTCGACGGGTCGGAACACGTTTGAGATGCTGCCCGAGACACGCACCGGCTTCGATGCCTACATCACGATGAACGGGCAGTACTGCTTCGACGACCAGGGCGTCTTCCGCGACAGCCCCATCGATGAGAGCGACGTGCGCGCGATTGTGGAGCAGGCTCGCGGGGGCGCCTACGATCTGGTGGTCTTGCAGCGCGACCGGGCCTTCGTGAACGCCCGCGGCGAGCGGGTGCTCGCGAATGAGCGCGAGGTGGGGCTCACCTTCGAGGTCGACAGCCTGGACCGGGCGCTTGAGGAGCCGGTGTACCAGCTGTGCCCGTTCATCTCGAGCGATGAGGAGGAGCAGGTCCATGCGGCCACGCGGCATGTGTCGATCACGCGCTGGACGGAGCTCTTTTGCGATGTGGTGCCGGCGTCCGGCGGGAAGGGCGTGGGCGTGGCCGCCGTGCTCGACCGGCTCGGCGTGACGCCCGAGGAGGCCGTGGCCTTCGGCGACGGCGAGAACGACCTGCCGATGTTTCGCGCGGTCGGCTGCGCGGTCGCGATGGGCAACGCCTGGGATTCCGTCAAGGCGGAGGCCGATCACGTGACCACCTCCGTTGACGATGACGGCATCTGGAACGCCTGCCGCCACCTCGGATTGGTGTAGGTTCGCGACGCAGCGCGGGTGGGAGAGCCGGCGCCTTCGCGCGGGGTCATCCGTGCGTCGTGCCTGGAACGCAAATCACCTGACATAAAAGAAGCCCCCCATTTCCTGTGTCCAAGAAATGGGAGGCAGTTCATTCGCGCACGGGGCCGTTTTCGTCGATGAGGGCCGCCGTTCGCCCTATTCCTTCCCGAAGGTGTCCCGGTCGGGTGCGAAGCTCTGCATGGCCTCGATCGTGCGGGCGAAGAGCTCGTCGAGCTCCCAGCCGAGCTTCTCGGCACCCGAGCGGATCACGTCGCGCGACACGCCGGCGGCGAAGCGCTTGTCCTTGAACTTCTTCTTGAGCGATTTGACGTTGAAGTCCATGACGCTCTTGCTCGGCCGCATCACCACCGCGGCGCCGATGAGTCCCGTGAGCTCCTCGGTCGCGAAGAGTATCTTCTCCATGAAGTGCTCGGGGCGGGGGAGGTCTGGGTTGAAATCGCTCGTATGGCTCTGGATCGCGCGGATGAGCTCGGGTGATGCGCCCTCGGTCTCGAGGATCTCGGCGGCGAAGAGCGTGTGCCGCTCCGGCTCGTCGTCGTGCTCCTCCCAGTCGAGGTCGTGGAGGAGCCCCACGATGCCCCAGAACTCCTCGTTCTCAGGATCGTACTCGCGGGCGAAGTAGCGCATGGTCTGTTCGACCGTCTCGCCGTGCTCGATGTGGAACGGGTCGGCGTTGTGCTCTTTCAACAGCTCGAACGCGCGCTCGCGGGTGATCCCGGCCGACAGCTTCTCAGACATGGTGCTCCTTCCGAGGAAAGGACCCCGGCGGTGCCGGGGTCGCTGCAAGACGATGAGATGATGGTACCCGAACGGCGCGGGCCGATACGGCTGCGGGGGTCAGTTCACGCTCGCCTCTCCCGTCGCTTCGTCGAGGCGCTCGGCCACGGCGTCCTCGCTCACGCCGAGGGCCACGGCGAGCTCCTCCACGGCGCGGCGGTGCGCCTCCTTGAAGATGCGCGTGTAGTAGCTGCTGGGCCGCTTGTCGCGGCGCAGGGCGTCCTCGATGCGGGAGCGCATGGTCTTCGCGACGCAGACGGTGTCGGGCGCGCCCTGCTTGATGCGGCCCTTGAAATAGGATTCCTCGAGGGAGCTGTTGCGCTCGGTGAACGGATCGCATTCGAGGTCTGCGTAATGCTCCAGCAGCTGCTCGGCCTCATCGTGCGTGATGCAGGCGTGCAGGCGATCGGCCTGGGAGAGGGGGTAGCGCATGCGTGTCCTCGCATGGCCGGCCTTGGCCTCGAGGACGATCATGGGCGCGGGCGCGTCTTCGAAGCCCATGACGGTGCAGACGCCCTGACCGGGATGAATAAGATGCTCTCCGATACGGTACATGCTTCCTCCTTTGGCTGATGTGCTGGTATCAACCATACCATGCCAATCAAGAAAATCGCAGGTAAACTGAGAAAAACCATCTTTGGTGGGTCAGTACGGGGCGCCATGGGGGAGTCCGTGAGCCCGCACCGCGCCCGCCTCGCCGCGCACCGGACGCGGCGCCCGGGAGCTGTGGGAATGCGAAACGAAGGGCCAGCGGCCTGCGGCGATATGCTAAAGTGGCGGTACGTTCCCGCATGTCGCGGGGTGCATCATGCTGTCATCTAAGGAGGACCCATGCCCGAGAAGATAGAAGAGCTGGTTCGCGCTGCCCTCGCGGCCGCACAGGAGGCGGGCGACCTGCCCGCGTTCGAGCTGGCTGATTGCGGTATCGAGCGACCGGCGGACACTTCTCACGGCGAGTGGACCTCCACCCTCGCGCTGAAGTCCGCCAAGCTCGCGCACTGCGCGCCGAAAAAGATCGCTGAGGCCGTCGCGGCGCACATGCCCGCTGACGCCGCCATCGCCAAGGTCGAGATCGCCGGCCCGGGCTTCATCAACTTCTACCTGAACGCGTCGGCCGTGAACGCCGTCTTCGCCGAGGCCCGCGAGCAGGGCATGGACTTCGCCCGCTCCAACGTCGGCGGTGGCATGAAGACCCAGATCGAGTTCGTCTCCGCCAACCCCGTCGGCCCCATGCACGTGGGCCACGGCCGCTGGGCCGCGCTCGGCGACTCCATGGCCCGCGTCATGGAGCACGCCGGCTTCGAGATCGAGCGCGAGTTCTGGATCAACGACTACGGCAACCAGATGGACACCTTCGGCAACTCCATCTCCAAGCGCTACATGCAGCTCGCCGACATCATGGAGAAGCAGGGGCTCGACATCGACGCCGCCCGCGACTTCCTCGCGAAGGACCGCGACAACTTCGTTCAGGACGAGCTCGACGAGCAACCCGACTCCCACCCCTATATGGACGAGTTCGCGCGCGACCTCGGCAAGGACTCCTACGGCGGCACCTACATCATTGACGAGGCGGCCGAGTTCTTCCGCACCGACGGCGACAAGTGGGTCGACGCCGACGCCGAGGAGCGCATGCTCTCCTTCCGTGAGCGCGGCTACCAGAAGATGCTCAAGGACATGCACGAGACCTGCCACGACGTCCGCTGCGACTTCGACGTGTGGATGAGCGAGCGCACCATGTACCAGAAGGACTGGACGGGCACCTCGCCGGTTGAGCGCGCCTACGACAAGCTCGACAAGATGGGCTACCTCTACCGCACCGACGACGGCGCGCTGTGGTTCAAGTCCACCGAGTTCGGTGACGACAAGGACCGCGTCATCCAGAAGAGCAACGGCGACTACACCTACTTCTCCTCCGATATCGCCTACCACTGGAACAAGTTCCAACGCGTGGACCACGTCATCGACATCTGGGGCGCCGACCACCACGGCTACATCGCCCGCGTCACCGCCGTCTGCGACGCGCTCGGCTACCCCGGCCAGTTCGAGGTGCCCCTGGGCCAGTTCGTGAACCTGCTGCGCAACGGCAAGCCCATCCGCATGTCCAAGCGCAAGGGCACGATGATCACCTTCCGCGAGCTCATCGACGAGGTGGGTGCTGATGCCACGCGCTACACGCTCATCTCCCGCTCGAGCAACCAGACGATCGACTTCGACATCGAGGCCGTCAAGGAGAAGAGCCAGAGCAACCCGGTGTACTACGTGCAGTACGCCCACGCCCGCATCTGCTCGATCCTGCGCCGCGCCGCCGGTGTCACGCCTGAGCAGGCCGAGCTCATGGGTATGGAGGCCGTCGCGGTCAAGGCGCTTTCCGACGAGGTCGACTACGCGCTGCTGACCGACGCCACCGAGCTCGCCCTCGCACGCAAGCTCTTGGAGCTCGAGGAGCTCATCGCCGGCTGCGCCCGCGACCGCGCCCCGTTCCGCCTCACGCACTACGCAGAGGAGCTGGCGGCGGCCTTCCACAGCTTCTACCAGGCCTGTCAGGTGCTGCCGAGCGATGGGCGCCCGGTCGACCCGGCGCTCTCCCGCGCCCGCATCGCCGCCTGCGACGCCGTGCGCTCCGTGCTGAAGCTCACGTTGTCGCTCATCGGCGTCTCCGCGCCGACCCAGATGTAGCGCCCGCCTTTGAGCGCGCGCCCCTGAGAACGCGAAGGGCCCCTCCGTCCCAGCCGGGCGGAGGGGCCTTTTCATCTCCGGCCGCGCGGGCCTACCCCTCGTGCACCAGCTTGAGGCCGATCACGCATCCGATGAGGCAGATGAGGAGCAAGACCTTGGCGAGCGAGGCCTCCTCGGCCCCGCTGGCCATGCTGTAGCCCACGGTTCCGTCCGCCCCGATGCCGACCCAGATAGCGTAGGCGGTGCCGGTGGGAAGCGTGCCGACGGCGGACGAGAGGCCCGCCATGCTGGCGACGAGCGAGACGATGAAGACGCGGCCAGTCCACCACGGGATCCGCAGCTACCGACCGCCGCGATCCTGTGCTATACTGTCAACAGCGCTTCGCGCCATTCCGTTTTGCATCCTGAATCACTTCCGCCGGTAGCTTCCCCCGTTGCGGTTGCAGGCGGCCGGAACCGTCGGCCGATGGAAAAGAAAGAGCACCACGTTGGCAGAAAAAAAGAAGACCGAGGCATCTGAGGATCCCACCGAGGAGGCGGCGCCGCGCCCCCGTCGCGCGCGCAAGCCCAAGGCCGCCCCTTCCGTCGGGGGCGTTCCGACGATCGACATCCTGCCGGCCGCGGGCGCCGCAGCTGCGCCCGCGCCTGAAACCGATGACGCGAAACCGCGGCGTCGGGGCCGCCCGCGCAAGGCTGCGGCCGCGACCGAGGAGGTCAGCGGCGAGGTCGCCCAGGCCCGCGCCCTCTCGCGGGTGTCGCAGGCGGAGGTGGCCCGCAAGCAGCGCGCCCAGCAGGACCGCGTGGCCGAGGCGATCGCCCTCGGTTCCGCCGTGCCCCTGATCGATCCCTCGCTCCGCCCGCATCGCCGGGGCCGCAAGCCCAAGGCCTACGTCGAGGCCGAGCGAGCCGCCGCAGCCGCCCTCGCCGCGCAGCAGGCCGCCTTCATGGAGCGGCGCGAGACCGATCGCAAGATGGACGCGGAGGCATCCGAGAAGGAGCCCGCCGACACCCGCCCCGGACGCGCGCGCCGCGCGGAGCGCATGGCGCCTGAGAAGGCTGCCGCGCCGCAGGAGGCGCCCTCCGATACGCCCCGAGAGCACGAGGCCGCCGAGCAGGCACCCCGCACCCGCCGCCGTTCGCGTGCGAACAACGATCGCGCCGCCTCCGAGGGCTCCGGCAACGGGTCGGAGCGCGCCGAGCGCGGTGAGGGCTCCGACCGCGGCCGCGACCGCAGCGACCGCAACGGTCGCAACAACTGGCAGCAGGGCAATGGCCGCAACAAGCGCAACAACGGCCGGCACAACAACGCCCCCACCGAGCCGAGCGTCTCCCGCGAGGACCTCACGGCCCTGAAGGTCGCGGAGCTCCGCGAGAAGGCCAAGGAGTTCGGCATCGATTACGTCGGCAAGAAGAAGGCCGAGCTCGTTGAGGACATCTACACCGCATCCGCCCGCGCCGAGGGCTTCCGCGAGATCACGGGCATCCTCGATATCGACCACCAGGGCTTCGGCAAAATCCGCGCCCACGGCTACATGCCGAGCCGCGATGACGCCTTCGTCGCCGCGAACATGATCCGCGCCGCGGGCCTTCGCCCCGGCGACCTCGTCTCCGGCACGCTCCGCCCGCTGCGCCCGAACGACAAGTACCCCGGACTCGCCAAGATCCACAGCATCAACGGGGTCGACCCCGAGCAGATGCGTCGCCGCCCCAAGTTCAGCGACCTCACGCCCATCTACCCCAACGAGCCGCTCCGCATGGAGCACGGCCGAGACTCCATCACCGGCCGTGCGATCGACATCGTGGCCCCGGTCGGCAAGGGCCAGCGCGGCCTCATCGTCTCGCCCCCGAAGGCCGGCAAGACCACCATCTTGAAGCGCATCTGCCAGGCCATCTCGATCAACAACCCCGAGGTGCACCTCATCTGCCTTCTGGTGGACGAGCGCCCCGAGGAGGTCACCGACATGCAGCGCTCCATCAAGGGCGACGTGGTGGCCTCGACTTTCGACATGCCGGCCGACAACCACACGCGCGTGTCCGAGCTCGTGATCGAGCGCGCCAAGCGCCTCGTGGAGCTCGGCGAGGACGTCGTCGTGGTCCTCGACTCCATCACGCGCCTCGCCCGCGCCTACAACCTCGCCGCCCCCGCCTCGGGCCGCATCCTCTCCGGCGGCGTGGACTCCGCGGCGCTCTACCCGCCCAAGCGCTTCCTCGGCGCCGCCCGCAACATCGAGAACGGCGGCTCGCTGACGATTCTGGCCTCGGCGCTCGTCGACACCGGCTCCAAGATGGACGAGGTCATCTTCGAGGAGTTCAAGGGCACCGGCAACATGGAGCTCAAGCTCGACCGCGATCTCGCCGATCGCCGCGTCTTCCCGGCGATCGACCCCGTCGCCTCCGGCACCCGCAACGAGGATCTGCTCATCGACGACCAGATGCGTCCGTTCGTGTGGGGTATCCGCCGCGTGCTCGCGAACATGAACAACACCGAGCGGGCCGCCGCGAGCTTCATCAAGGGGCTCAAGGCCACCGACAGCAACCAGGAGTTCCTGGTGCGCACGGCCAAGAAGGCCCAAGACCACCCCGAGGCGCTCTAGGCCGCCTCATGGGTATCGGCTGAGAGGGCCCGCCCCGCCGCCGCACAGCGATGGGCGGGCCCTCTTTTCATGTGGTTCCGTGGGGACGCGGCTTAGAGGATGCCCAGGGCACGCTCGGCTTTGAGAGCGAGCCGGTAGGGGGCCACGCGGCTGAGCGCGTAGTAGAGCCTCATGTCGAGCGAGGGGATGCACAGCGCCCGGCCCGCCTGCGCGGCGCGTATCGCGGCCGCGGCCACATCGCGCGGGCGCTCGAACCCGATGCGCGCCATGCGGCGGGCGGCCTCGGCATCGCCTGCGCGGTCGAGGAACTCGGTGCGCATGAACTTGGGGCACAGCGCCGTCACATGGATGTCGACATCGGCGAGCTCCGCGTCGAGCGCGCGCGAGAAATCGAGCACGAAGCGCTTGGCGGCGGCGTAGAGCGCGAGGCGCGGCTGCGGCAGGAAGGCGGCGACGCTCGACGTCTGGATGATCCGCGACCCTGAGGAAAGGTAGGGGAGGGCGAGGTAGGTGAGCTCCACGGGCGCCCGCATGAGCAGGGCGGCCATGCGGCCGGGCTGGTCCGGCTCGTGTCCTGAGAAGTCCCCGAACACGCCGAATCCCGCGTTGTTGACGAGCCAGCTGACGCGCGCGTCACGCTCCTTCGCGAGCGCGTCGGCGAGCGTCGTGAATGAGGAGGGATCGCACAGGTCGAGGCAGAAGGGCCGCACGTGCGCGTCGCAGGTGCGCGCAAGTGCCTCCAGGCGCTCGGCGCGCCGCGCGACGACCCAGATCTCGTCCACCTCCCCCGCGTATCCGGCGTCGATGAGCCGGACGAACTCCTCGCCCAGCCCCGAGCTCGCCCCCGTCACGATCGCGATGCGCCCCATGGGACCTCCTCTCCGCGGGAGGGTGCGGTTGACCTCCCCGTTCCATCGTCCCTCCACCTTACATCTCCTTGCAATCAACAGATGGTTCTCGCATAATGCAGGTAACGTTCGCGACGGAAAACGCAGATGAAACGAACCACAATCCGTTGCAAGGGGGCCGCAGCGCCCCGGAGCCGCCACATTCATCGGTTTCTCGCGGGCAGGCACGTTGGCCGGCGTCGCATGGCGCCGTCACTCGGTGTTGTGATGGAGGAGCAGGTATGGCAGTTCAAACTCATGCGCATCCGGCGATCGCGGCCGGTTTGGCCGGCGGCATCGGGTTGATCCTCCCGGCGGCGGCCTATCTCGCCACCGCCCCGCTCGACGGCGCCCACCAGCTTGTCGCCGACGCCGGGGTGCCGTTCGCTCTCGGAGCGGCCGTCGGTGCCGGCATGTGCGCCGCTGCGATGGCGGCCCTCGCGGCGAGCGCCAACGCGCGCCTCGGCAACCGGTCCGAGGCGGGGGAGTACCGCTTTGAGAACGAGCCTGTGGGCGAGGCCGCGCCTGAGCCCGAGCTCCTGCGCGAGCAGCCGGCCAAGGAGCGCACGGGCTTCTTCCGGGTGCGCCCCGAGGAGGACGTCCCCGTCATCGCCCGTGCGGTCGACGCGCTCTCAGAGGCCGAGGCCTGGGCTGAGATCGACAAACTGCTCGAGGATGACTCACCGGTGAGCTGCGACCCGCTGCGCTCGAAGGACATCTACGAGATCGCCTTCGCCGAGCTCGCCCGCGAGGCGGCCCCGGCCCCTGCCGCGGCGGCCCCTGCCCCGGCATCCGCGACCGCCGCCTTCGCGCTCGCTTCCGGCGCTGCGGAGGCGACGGCCGAGCTGACCGCGGACGGCCTCGCGCTCTCCGACACCGATGCCGCCCGGGAGGCGGCCCTGGCCTCGCTCGGCATGCCGTCGACCTCCGAGCCGTCCCCCGCGGTCGCTCAGGTGGCCGCTGCGGGCGCGGTGCCCGCGGACGGCGACGCCCCCGTTCCGGTTGCGCCCGCCGAGCCGGAGGAGGTTCCCATGGCCGATTACTCCGGCCACGAGGGCATGTGGGCCGACGCCCTGGCGATCCTCGCGGAGGACGCCGCGCCCCTTGCGGAGCCTGCGGAGTTCGCAGCCGAAGCGGGCGCCGACGAGGAGGTCCTCGCGTCCGCGCCGCGCGTCCGCGCCGAGGAGGTTCCCGTGAACGAGGAGCGCGTCGAGGCCATCGCGGAGGGCGAGCGCCTGACCGAGATGCACGGCCGCGTGAACGAGATCCTCAGCGAGGAGGTCGCGAAGGTGCCCTCTCAGAGCATGCGCCGCACGAGCCATGAGTACCTGCGTGTGATCCAGGGCGGCACCATGGCGATGCCCCGTCTCAAGGCGGAGGCGTAGGAGCGCGGGATGGTCTTGCGGCAACGCGTCTATATAACCCGTTGGTTCTCGCCCGCCTGGTCTGCGGCGTCGATCCTGATGGTGCTGTTCATCTGGGCGAACTCGCTTGTGCCGGGCGCCGGCAGCTCCGCGGTGAGCCATGCGGCCACCTCCTCGCTGCAGACGGCGCTCGAGGCGCTGGGCATTGGCGCCGGATGGGTCACGAACCTGCTCGTGCGCAAGGCCGCGCACCTCGCCGAGTACGCCGTCCTGGGGTTCCTCGTGATGCGCGCCTTCGGACCCGCGATATCGCGTGACCGCCGGTGGATCGCCCTGGCCGCCCTGGCCCTCACCTTGGCGCCGGCCATCGACGAGACCATCCAGGTCTGCATCCCCGGTCGCGATGGCCGGCTCCTCGACGTGTTGATCGATTGCACGGGTGCACTCATAGGGTCGCTGGTCAGCCGCGGTGCGACGGCGATCAGCGCGCGATTCGGGGCGGCGCGGAAGAAAATCTGAAAAAAGTGCTTGCGCCGTCCGGTGCCAGAGTGCATAATGTTCAAGCGCTTTGTGCGAGGGACACACGGTGGGTGTAGCTCAGTTGGCTAGAGCGACGGACTGTGGCTCCGTAGGTCGAGGGTTCGAGCCCCTTTACCCACCCCACTTCCTCCTTCAAGCGAAGCAGACATACATGGATCGTTAGCTCAGCTGGCTAGAGCAGGGGACTCTTAATCCCAAGGTCCAGGGTTCGAATCCCTGACGATCCACCACAAAACCGCAGGTAGGGCGCTCGTTTGAGCGCCCTATTTCTTACCTGGAACAGCTGTTCGACGTGATAGCCTCACGCCCGGCCCGCGTCCCCCTCGAACACGAAGCCCGTCATGGACAGGGACCCTAGGACGCCGACGTTGTTGAAGACGTGCGCCGGCCCGCCCTCGCCCGCGCCGAGCGTGTAGAGCAGGGGGAGAAAGTGGTCGGGCGTGGGCGCGGCGTAGGCGGCGCCGGGCAGCCGCTCGAAGCCGATCACCGTCTCATCGTCGCGGGTCTCAACGGCGCGCACGATGCGGTCGTTGAAGGCGAGCGTCGCGGTCGAGGCGGCATCCGGATGCTCCCAGTCCACGCGCTGCAGATTGTGCACGACGTTCCCGCTCGCCAAGATCAGGCACCCCTCGTCGCGCAGGGGAGCGAGGAGCCGTCCGATCTCATAGGCCCGCCGGTGCTCGGCCGTGCCGTCCACCGAGAGCTGGACCACGGGGATGTCCGCTTGGGGGAACATGTGCACGAGGACGGACCAGGCGCCGTGGTCGATCCCCCAGTCGTCGCTGACGCGCACGTCATCTCCAAGGGCGTCCCGCACGGCGGCGGTGAGCGCGGCGTCACCGCTCACGGGATAGCTGAGCTTGTGGAGCTCGCGGGGGAACCCGTACATGTCGCACACCTGCCGGGGCTTCGGCGCGCCCTGCACGAAGCTGCCGCGGGTGTACCAATGGGCCGAGATCGCGAGGATGGCGCGCGGCCGCCCGTGGCGGGCGACCACGTCTTCGGCCGCGGCGGCCATGCCCCGGGTGATTCCGTTGTCCTCAAGGGCGAGCAGCGGGCCGCCGTGTCCCACGAACACGGCGGGCATGCGATTCTTCATATTCGTACAATCCTTGAAAAATCGAGGAGCTTTATTATTTTGAACTGAATCGATATTATGAGTTGCCAAATAAAACCACCAGTAGGATATTCTTCTTAAGCCAGTCTATTTCACTTGAGTATTGGAGTGTCCACCATGAAAAAAGAGACCTGCGACGCGGCGGGCGAGTTCGGGATGTGCCCCTTCGTGACGGCCCAGCAGCTCATCAGCGGGAAATGGGCGATCTTGATCCTGCACGTGCTCGCCGACGGCCCCAAGCGGTTCAACCGCATCCAGCGCGAGATCGACGTCACCCAGGCCACGCTCACCACGCATCTGAAGCGCTTGGAGGAGTACGGCCTGGTCAAGCGCACGGTGTTCCCGGAGATCCCGCCCCGCGTGGAGTACGAGCTGACACAGATCGGCAGCGAGTTTCGTCCCGTGCTCGATCAGGTGGAGACCTGGGGCAACAAGTACATCGCCTATCTGAAGCAGCAACGCGCCAGCGACCTGTCGACCCCTGCGGCTGCGACGGCTCGGTAGGGGAGGCGTCATGAAGCTGAACGAGGCGATCGCCCGCCGTCATTCGGTGCGGTCCTATACCGACCAATCCGTGGGAGGGGCGGTGCGGCTCCAGCTCGAAGCGCTCGCGCAGGAGCTCTCGCAGGCGGGAGGCGTCAGCCTGTCCTTCCGGTGGGATGAGCCGCGGGCCTTCTCGGGAGGGCTGGCCCATTACGGGAAGTTCTCGGGCGTTGAGAACTACCTGGTGCTCTCGGGCAGGAAGCGCCCGGGCCTCGAGCGCGCCGCCGGTTACTTCGGCGAGCGGCTCGTGCTCGAGGCGCAGCGCCTGGGGCTCAACAGCTGCTGGGTCGCCATGACCGCCCGCCGCCGCCTGGTGCGCTCGACGCTCCCGGCGCAGGAGCGCCTGGTGATGCTCGTCGCGCTGGGCCATGGCAAGACCGCGGGCGCGGAGCGGCGCTCCAAGACCGTGGCGCAGGTGAGCAACGCGGGGAGCGGCACGCCTGCCTGGTTCGATCGTGCCGTCGAGGCGGCGCTTCTCGCCCCCACGTCCATGAATCAACAGCGGTTTCACCTCGAGTACCGCGACCCGGTGTCTGCGGGCGCGCTGCCGACGGTGCGCTTCAAGCGCAAGCTCGGCCCGTATTCCGCGGTCGACGAGGGTATCGTCAGGCTCCATGTTGAGATCGCGGCCCGTGTTGAGGCGGGGCTCCCGGCGGACGTGCTGCCGTTCGTGTGGACGGAAAGGTGAGGATTGCGATGGATATCCTTGTTGGTCGAGCGGTGTTCCGGGTCGCGGGCATGGTGCTCGTTGCGCTCGCGGCCGCGCTCCACGTGTTCATCGCCGGGGTCGAGATGCTCGGCTGGACGGGCCCTGTGGCGCACCGCTTCCTCTTCCTGACCTCGCCGGACAAGCGCCCCTCCGCGCTGAAGCAGCTCGCACCGGGGCTGCTCGGGGCGCTGCTGCTGGCACTCAGCGCACTTTGACCCCTGATTTGTTCGTCCCGAGGCAGGTTGTGGAGGGCCGGTGGAGTCCGTGGGCTCCATCGGCCCCTGCTCTCTCATGGCTTGACCCTCACGCCGCGTGAGGCCTGAGTCTTGCGGGGTGGGTGCGGCGGAAGGGAGGCCCGTTGGGGGCTGGAGACAGGGAGGCGCGAGCGCGCCGGCGCTCGGTGGGGGAGGTGTCGGACCTCACGGGCGTGACCATCCGGACGCTTCATCGCGGGGACGAGGTCGGCCTGCTGAGCGCCCCGCGGGACCGGAGCGGCTATCGGAGCTGCGGCGCCGCCGAGCTCTCCGACCTCCATGGGGCCTGGGTGAGCCGGTATTGGAGGCAAGGTGCCTACACGCCGGAGACCCACGTGGACATGGCGCGGATGTACGCGGCTGACGCGCACTGCCGCGCCTATTACGACGACCGCGTGGGGCCGTGGCGCGACCCCTCCCCGCCGCGAGAGGTCGTGTCGCGAGCGGGCGTCAGGGGGTCGGTTTGACAGAAGTCCCCGCTGTGAACGGGTTTTGAGCGAGATGCGGGTGACGGCAGGAGGTGCGAGCGCTCACGACCTGGTCTTTTCGTCCGGGTGATCTGATGATTTGCCACAAGTCCCCGCTGCGAACGTTCACAGCGGGGACTTGTGGCAAACCGACCCCCTGTTTCCCTCTCCCGTCGCTTGCGACCCTGCCCCGCGCCGTTTGCACCCATCCGCACGCCGTCCCTCGCCGACTCCGATCCTGCCTCGCACGACAGCGATCCCGTCCGTGCTCCACCCGGTTGTGCACCGCTCCGCGTCGCTGCAATCCCAGCCCACGCCGTCCCGCCCCGCCCGTCGCAACGCGCCGCCCGCCCCATCGTCCGCCTATCCCTCAAACCTGAGTAGATTACTCGGATTTAAGCCCTTGCCGGGTTGACCGGGGGCCTCGCACGGGTATTGTTATTCCGATGAATTCACTAGGAATTTCACCCGGCCGCGCGGCCGCCGCTTGCGGGCGCGCTTCGGGAAGAGGGGAAAGAGGGACCCAATGACCGCTCAAGCACCTGCGCTGCTCAGCCTTGCGGGCGTGACAGCATCCGTGGATGAGAAGACCATCCTCCACGGGATCGACCTTACCGTCGCCGCCGGCGAGACCCATGTTCTCATGGGTCCCAACGGCGCCGGCAAGTCCACGATGGGCCACGTCATCATGGGCGACCCGGTCTACACCCTGAACGACGGCACCATCACCTTCGACGGCGAGGACATCTCCGGGCTCTCCTGCGACAAGCGCAGCCGCGCCGGGCTGTTCCTCTCCTTCCAAGCGCCGGTCGAGATCCCCGGCGTGCCCCTGTCGAGCTTCCTGCGCGCGAGCATCGCCGGCCGCCCCGGCCTTGAGATGAAGGGCAAGGAGTTCCGCCGGCGCGTGAAGGAGCTCGCCGCCGAGCTCGACATGGACGTCTCCTACCTCAACCGCGAGCTCGGCGTGGGCTTCTCGGGCGGCGAGAAGAAGAAGGTGGAGATGCTCCAGCTCCTGCTCCTCCAGCCGAAGCTCGCCATCCTCGATGAGACCGACTCCGGCCTCGACGTGGACGCCCTCTCGGTGGTCTCCCGCGGCATGGACGCCTACCGCCGCTCCACCGACGGCTCGCTGCTGATCATCACGCACAACACGCGCATCCTCGAGCACCTCGACGTCGACCGCGTCCACGTGATGGTGGGCGGCCGCATCGTCCGCGAGGGCGACGCCGACCTCATCCCCTGGATCGACGAGCACGGCTTCGAGTCCTTCGAGCGCGAGGCGTCCTCGGCCAAGGCGGAGGCGTAGCGATGGCGAAGAAGCGGACCGAGGTCGCGGACATCGATCGCAGCCTCTACGATTTCACCTATGGCGAGGACGATTTCGAGCGCCTCGACGCGGGCCTCACCACTGAGATCGTGCGCGAGATCTCCGAGCGCAAGGACGAGCCCTCCTGGATGCTCGACCTGCGCCTGAAGTCGCTCGAGATCTACCAGAAGAAGGCGGGCCCCACCTGGGGACCCGACATCTCGGGCCTCGACATGGACAACATCGTCACCTACGTGAAACCCAACACCGACCAGCGCTCCGACTGGGACTCCGTGCCCGACGACATCAAGAACACCTTCGAGCGCCTGGGCATCCCCGAGGCGGAGCGCAGCTACCTCGCCGGCGTCGGCGCCCAGTACGACTCCGAGCTCGTGTACCACAACATCCAGGACACGGCCGCCAAGATGGGCATCGTCTACTCCGGCATCGAGGAGGCGCTCCACGAGCCGAAGTGGGAGGCGATCATCCGCGAGAAGTTCATGACGCTGATCCCGCCCACCGACCACAAGTTCGCGGCGCTGCACGGCGCGGTCTGGAGTGGCGGCTCGTTCGTCTACGTGCCGGCCGGCACCAAGCTCGATTTCCCGCTGCAGAGCTACTTCCGCCTGAACGCCAAGGGCGCGGGCCAGTTCGAGCACACGCTCATCGTCGTCGAGGACGACGCGGACCTCCACTTCATCGAGGGCTGCTCGGCGCCGAAGTACAACGTGGCGAACCTGCACGCCGGCGCCGTCGAGCTCTTCGTGGGCAAGCGCGCGCACCTGCGCTACTCCACGATCGAGAACTGGTCGAAGAACATGTACAACCTCAACACGAAGCGCTCGCGCGTCGAGGAGGGCGGCGAGATCGAGTGGATCTCCGGCTCCTTCGGAAGTCATGTGGGCTACCTCTACCCCATGAGCATCCTCGCCGGCCGCCGCGCCAAGAGCTCGTTCACGGGCATCACCTTCGCCGGCGCCGGGCAGAACCTCGACACCGGCTGCAAGGTGGTGCTCGCGGCCCCCGAGACCCGGGCGACCGTGGAGACGAAGGGCATCTCGAAGGGCGGCGGCGTGCAGACCTTCCGCAGCTCGATCGTCGCCACGCCCGAGGCGACGGGTTCGGCGGCGACCGTGTCCTGCGCCTCGCTCATGCTCGATGACCAGTCGCGCTCCGACACCATCCCCGCGATGGACATCCGCGCCAAGAACGTGGACATCGGCCACGAGGCCACGATCGGCCGCATCGGCGACGACAAGATCTTCTACCTCATGAGCCGCGGCATCTCCGAGGAGGAGGCGCGCACCATGATCGTGAACGGGTTCGCGAGCCCGGTCTCCAAGGAGCTCCCGCTCGAGTACGCCGTCGAGATGAACAACCTGATCAAGCTTGAGATGGAAGGGGCGATTGGCTGATGGCCCGATCCGTTGAGAAGACCACCCCGACGGTGCTATCCGGGGTGAATGCGATGCCGGCGCCCACTTGGAGCTGGCTCAAGATGAACAGCGCAAAGGTCGAGGTCCCCGCCGGGCTCGAGCCCGCGCCGGCGCGCGTGTCCGTGGAGGTGGCCGACGGGTCCGCCGACGTGCTCTCGGCGAACGCCGACGCCTTCGACGACGCGCTCGTGGCCGCGGGCAAGCGCTTCGCCTCCCGTGCCCGCGCGAGCGCGCCCGGCGACGCCGCCCAGCAGGCGGCCGTGGCGGCCGGGCTCCTCGACGAGATGGACGTCCCGGCGCTCTCGCTCTACCAGCACGGCGCCCTCCGCGTGGAGGAGGAGCTCTCGGTTCCCGAGGCCTTCGCATCCGGCATGGGCGCCGAGGCCTGGGCCTATCTGCGGCGCCTCGGCAGGAAGGCTACGGTCGTCGACGTGCCGAGCGGCGCCCGCGCGACGGTGACCGTCCGCGTCTCGGGCGCGCCGGGCGCGGCTGCGGCCGCGAGCGTTGACGTGATCGCCCGCCGCGGGTCCTCGCTCAGCCTCGTGCTCGCCCTCGACGGCGAGGCTGACGGCGCTGCGGACGGCGCTGCTGGCGGCGCGGCCCCCGGCCTCGTCGGCGCGGCGCTGCGCGTCTTCGCGGGGCAGGAGTCCCGCGTGGCCGTCACGACGGTGCAGACCGCCGACGACGCCTTCGTCGCGCTCGACGACACGGGGCTCTTCCTCGATGAGGGGGCCCGCGTGGAGGTCTCGCACACGGTGCTCGGCGCCGGCGCCGCCTACACCGGCCTGGCCGCCGACCTGCGCGGGGACGGCGCGCGGATCGACATCGCCACGAGCTATCTCGGCGCCCGTGATCAGGAGCGCGACTTCAACTACGAGATCCGCCACTTCGGCCGGCGGACCGTCTCCAACATGGATGCGAACGGCGTGCTCGCGGGCAGCAGCAAGAAGGTGCTTCGCGGCACCATCGACCTCATGCACGGGGCCCACGGGGCCGAGGGCGCCGAGCGGGAGACCGTGCTGCTCGCCGATGAGGGCGTGACGAACAAGACCGTGCCGGTGATCTTGTGCGATGAGGACGACGTCGCGGGCAACCACGGCGCCACGATCGGGCACGTCCGTCCCGAGCAGCTGTTCTACCTGGGTTGCCGCGGGCTCTCGAAGGAGGCCGCCGAGGACCTCTTCATCGCGGCCAAGCTCGAGGACGCGGCGCTCTCGGCGCCCGACGAGGCCACCCGCGCCAGCGTCGTCCGTCTCGGCGAGGCTGTGGTTCCCCACTTCAAGGAGGAGATCGCATGATCGATACGGAGAACGTCACCTGCGACACCTGCGCGGCCCCGGGCGGCGTCGTCGACGCGAGCGACGAGGCGTCGCGCTCCTGGCCGCGCGTGGACATCGAGGCGAACCCCTACAAGGCCGATTTCCCGCTGCTTGCGGGGAATCCCGGCATCGCCTTCCTCGACAGCGCCGCCACCGCGCAGCGTCCCGCCGCGGTGCTTGAAGCCCAGACGCGCTTCTACGAGACGATGAACGCCAACCCGCTCCGCGGCCTCTACTCGCTCTCCGTCGAGGCCACCGAGGCGATCGCGCGCGTGCGCGCCCAGGTCGCCCGGGTGATCGGGGCCCCGTCGGCGCTCGACGTCGTCTTCACCCGCAACACGAGCGAGTCGTTGAACCTCGTGGCGAAGTCCTTCGCGCCCACGGTGCTCGAGCCCGGCGACGAGATCGCGATCACGATCATGGAGCACCACTCCAACCTCATCCCCTGGCAGCAGGCCGCGGCCTCCGCGGGCGCGACCCTCGTGTACCTTTATCCCACCAAGACCGGCGAGCTCACCGACGACGAGATCGCCTCGAAGGTGGGCGAGCGAACGAAGATCGTCGCGACCACGCAGGTCTCCAACGTGCTGGGCGTCGAGGTGCCGGTGGCGAAGCTCGGCCGCGCCGTCCACGCGCACGGGGGCTACCTCGTGGTCGACGGCGCGCAGTCGGTGCCGCACATGCCGGTGGACGTCGAGGCGATCGGAGCCGACTTCTTCGCGTTCTCGGCGCACAAGGCGCTAGGACCCATGGGGATCGGCGTGCTGTGGGGCCGGCACGAGCTTTTGGAGCAGATGCCCCCGATGCTCACGGGCGGCGAGATGATCGACTCGGTGAGCGAGCAGGGGGCCGTCTGGGCGCCCGTGCCGGAGAAGTTCGAGGCCGGCACGCAGGACGCCGCGGGCATCTACGCCACGGGCGCCGCCCTCGACTACCTGGTGAACCAGGTGGGCTACGAGGCGATCCAGGCCCGGGAGCAGGCGCTCGTCCACCACCTCATGGGCGAGATCACGCAGCTGCCCTTCGTGGACGTTATCGGGTCGATCTACTGGGACCGCCACCACGGCGTGGTCAGCTTCAACGTGCGCGGCATCCACCCGCACGACGTGGCGAGCATCATGGACATGGACGGCGTCTGCATCCGGGCGGGGCACCACTGCGCGCAGCCGCTGCTCACCTGGCTCGGTGTGGAGAACCTCGCCTGCTGCCGCGCGAGCGTGGCCTTCTACAACGACAAGCACGACATCGATGCGTTCATCGCCGGTCTCAAGCGCGTTTGGAGCACCTTCAATGGCTAGCCTGTACACCTCAACCACCTTCATGGACCACAACGCCCATCCGGACTACAAGTACGAGATGGACGGCGCCACCCATGAGCACGACGGCATCAACCCGAGCTGCGGCGACGAGCTCACGCTCCAGCTGCGCATCGAGGACGGCGTGATCCGGGAGGCGAGCTTCACGGGGCACGGCTGCGCGATCAGCCAGGCCTCGGCCGACATCATGGCCGAGCTCGTCACCGACGAGACGGTCGAGGAGGCCCGTCGCCTCTCGGGGCTGTTCTTGGCGATGATCCGCGGCGAGGAGCTCTCCGAGGATGATTTCGAGGACCTCGACGAGGCGGCTGAGCTGCGCGACATCTCGCACATGCCGGCGCGCGTGAAGTGCGCCGAGCTCGCCTGGCGCACGCTCGACGGCATCCTCGACGAGGATGCCGCGTAGGCTTTGCGCGCTGCGGTTTGATTCGAGAGAGGGGAGGGTCGCATGCTGGTGTCGTCCAAGGGGCGCTACGCGCTCAGGCTCATGATCTACATCGCCGCGTTCGGTGAGCGCGAGGGGAGGATCGCGCTTCGCACGGTGTCGGAGCGCGAGGGGATCTCCCTCAAGTACCTGGAGCAGCTCGTGCGGCCCCTTCTGCAGGCGGGCCTCCTCACGAGCGTGCGCGGGAAGGGCGGCGGCTACGAGCTGGCGCGCCCGGCGTCGGAGATGACGGCGGGCGAGATCCTGCGCGCCGCGGAAGGGGACACCTCGGCGGTGGCCTGCGAGGGGATCGAGGGCGGCTGCGGCCGTTCCGACCTCTGCTCCACGGTGCGGTTCTGGACCGGGCTCGAGGCGGCCATCGACGACTACGTGGAGGGCGTGACGCTCGCAGATCTCTCACGCGTCCCCGAGATCAAGCTCGAGGTGGACCGCGAGGCGTAAGCGGACCGCGGCGAGCGCCGACGCCGGTGGCGGCGTTGCGACGCCGTTGCCGCCGCGCTGCCGCCGCGACGGCGTCGCCGTCGATGCCGCTGATGCCGAGCGTTCGAAATTGCCCATTTTTCTCGCCGAAAACGCCGAATCACGAACGCTCGCTGCAGTCAGTCGGTGTCGAGCGTTCGTGATTCGATCTCACGATGTGGACCGAACTCGTATTGCGAACGCCCGGTATTCTGATGTTGTTCGTGAATGTTCGAAGCACCTCGTTCAGACCCCAACCTCGAAAAAGCGACTCGGTGTGTTCCCGTCCTCAATTCTCCTCCGCATTTTGCACGCGAGCGCCGTGTTTGCGGAGAACTTTTGAGGTTGGGAACTCCACTTGCTGTGATTTGCCACGGAATCCGAGGTAGATAGCGTCATGTTTCTTGAGGTTGGGAACCGCGTGCTCCCAACCTGCAAAAACATGACGTTTTTCGCTCCCAACCTCAATTATTCTCCGCGTGCGTCTCTGTCACTTGTCGAGCATGCCGTGCTGACGGGGGTGGAGCATCGTGCCCGCATCCCCAGCGCATGTCAGATGTCGAGCGTTCGCAATTGCCCATTTCGCATGCAAAAAATGCCGAATCACGAACGCTCGAGAGGCCACGCCGGTCGTTGAGCGTTCGCAATTGCCCATTCCACGCTTCGAAAAGGCCGAATCGCGAATGCTCGCGGCAACGGGCCGATGCCGCGCGTCCATAATGCCGAGCGTTCGCAACTCGCTCTCGCGGTGCGTATGGATCTCGTATCGTGAACGCTCGGCATCGCGTGCCGCACGTCGACCGCGTGCCGAGCGTGCGTAATACGGGGTTTCCGGGCGAAAAGATGCCGAATTACGAACGCTCAGCATCACCCCGGCATCCCACTGGCACCCGGGCATCCCCTCGGCGCCCCCGCTCGCTCGGATGTGTGCTCATGGCGCAGGTCGGGCGCGCCTGCGAGCCAGCCGGTATACTAGGACACCAACAAACAGCAGACCGACGCGCGGAACAGGCTCCCGCGCGGGCAACCGCAAAGGAGGCGGCGCGTGCCGTTCATATCCGGTTCCTCGGGGACTGAGCTCGCCCCCGCGAATTCCTACAGGAAGGACCTGCTCATCCTTGAGCAGCTCGTCTCCAAGGACTTCAAACTCAAATACCGCCGCAGCGTGCTTGGCGTGGCCTGGAGCGTGCTGAACCCCTTGCTCATGATGGTGATCATGAGCATCGTCTTCTCCTACCTCTTCGGCAGCAACGTCGAGAACTTCCCCCTCTACCTCATCGTCGGCAACGTCACCTTCGCGCTCATGAGCGACTCCACGAACGCCGCTCTCACCTCGATCATCCAGGCCGCCCCGCTCCTCAAGAAGATCCGCGTCCACCGCTACATCTTCCCGGTCCAAAAGGTGCTCTTCGCCCTGGTGAACTACGCCTTCTCGCTCATCGCCGTCGGCATCGTCATGGTCTTCTTCCGCGTGATGCCCACCTGGCACCTGCTCTGGCTGCCGGTGGCGCTCGCGCTCCTCATGTTCTTCTGCATTGGCATCGGCCTGGCGATCGGCGCCCTGGCCGTCTTCTTCCGCGACGTCATCCACCTCTGGGGTGTCGTCCTCACGGCGTGGACCTACCTCACGCCCATCTTCTGGGACTTCTCCCTGCTGGTGGACAAGGCCGCGCCCGAGTGGGTCATCATGCTCGTGAAGATCAACCCGATGTACAACTACCTCCAGTTCATGCGCGACATCATCCTGTGGCAGCGCGACCCGAGCCCCGAGCTCCTGCTCATGTGCGCGCTCTGGGCCGCCGTCGCCATGCTTATCGGCATCTTCGTGTTCCGCAAGACGGAGCACCGGTTCATCCTCTACGTCTAAGGCGGCACCATGGCAGACGAGCTTACCCCCCGCGCGACCGCGGCCCAGGACTGCGCCGTCGTCGTCGACGATGTGACGATGGTCTTCAACATGGCAAGCGAGCAGCTCAACAGCTTGAAGGAGTACTTCATCAAGCTGGTGCGCCGCGAGCTGTTCTTCAGGGAGTTCCACGCGCTCGACCACGTGAGTTTCCAGGTTCCCAAAGGCGAGGTCCTGGGCCTGGTGGGCACCAACGGCTCCGGCAAGTCCACGATGCTCAAGGTGATCGCCGGCGTGCTCGAGCCCACCGAGGGCACGGTCACGGTGCGCGGCAGCATCGCGCCGCTCATCGAGCTCGGCGCCGGCTTCGACCTTGAGCTCACGGCTCGCGAGAACATCTACCTGAACGGCGCCCTGCTGGGGCACGACAAGCAGTTCATGTCCGAGCATCTCGACGAGATCGTCGACTTCGCCGAGCTCCGCGACTTCCTCGACATGCCGATGAAGAACTACTCGAGCGGCATGGTGGCCCGCATCGCCTTCGCGATCGCCACCGTCGTGGAGCCCGACATCCTGATCGTCGATGAGACGCTCTCCGTGGGCGACGTCTTCTTCCAGAAGAAGTGCGAGGACCGCATCCAGAGCTTCATCGACTCTGGCAGCGTGACCGTGCTGTTCGTGAGCCACTCGCTCGAGCAGGTGGAGCGCCTGTGCACGAGCGCCGTGTGGATCGAGAAGGGGCGGATGCGCATGACCGGCAAGGTGGACGACGTCTGCCGGGCGTACCGCGAGCAGTTCAACTGAGCATGGGGGACGTGTCCGCACAACAGGGCCCTGCCGCCGCACCGCTCGTCTCCATCATCATGCCGTGCTACCGCGTGGCGGAGGACCTGCCGCGCGCGATCGACGACGTGCGCGCGCAGACCTACGGCTCCTGGGAGCTCATCTGCGTGGATGACGGCTCTCCCGACGAGGTCGCCCGGGTGGTTCGTGACAACGCCGCCCGCGACGCCCGCATCAGGCTCGTGCGCCATGAGCGCAACCGGGGCCTCTCCGCAGCGCGGAACACGGGCCTCGCCGCCGCGTCGGGCGAGCTCATGTGGATGCCCGACCCCGACGACCGCTTCGAACCCGACCTGCTCGAGCGCGCCGTGGATGCCCTCACGGACCCCTCGTGCGACCTCGCGATCTTCGGCTGCCGCGAGGAGCAGCTCGAATCGGACGGCACCGTGCGCCCTGTGCGCTCACTCGTGCCCGCACGCACGGGATCCCTCACGTCAGAGGAGCTGAGGCGTGAGGCGCTCGCCCTCGAGGAGGCGACCCTTCTGGGCTACGCGTGGAACAAGGTGTACCGGCGCCGCGTCCTCGAGGGGCTCGCCTTCGAGGACGTCCCGCTCATCGAGGACGTCCTCTTCAACCTGCAGGTGGTCGACCGCGCGCGCGGCGGGGCCCTGATCGCGCGCCCGCTCTACCGTTACCAGAAGCGCGCGGGATCGAACCTCACGGGACGCTTCGTGCCAAAGTACTTCGCGGTGCACCGCCGCCGCATCGCCGCCCTGCTCGACTGCCTCCAGCGCTGGGGGGAGGACACCCCTGATGCCCGGGCGCGGCTCGGCGGGCGGTTCGCGCGCTACGTTCTCTCGGCGCTCGAACGCAACTGCGACGTCCGCGCCGGGATGTCCGGGGCGGACCGGCGCCGCTGGTGCGGGGAGCTGAAGGCCGATCCGCTGTTTCGCTCCCTGGTGCTCGGGGCGCGCCCGCACGGCTCGGGCGCCCTCGGCCGCGCGGGGGTCGCGCTGCTGCGGACCCGTTCGACGGCCGCGTACCTGATGGCGGGTCGCATCCTCCACCTGCTGAGACGGTGGGGGAGCAGGGGGTACGAGCTTGCCAAGCGCGGATCTGAGGGCTCATGAGCGGAAGGGGTGTCGAGATGGGGAACAACGGCTTTCGGGCCCAGACGGCGGATGCGGCCGGCCGCGGCGCGGTGCGACCCGCCCCGGTCCTGACCATCGCCGTGCCCTCCTACAACGTCGAGGCCTACCTCGAGCGGGGGCTCGCCTCCTACGATGACGACCGGCTCGAAGGCGGACTCGAGGTGATCGTCGTCGACGACGGCTCCACCGACGGCACGTGCGCGCTCGCGCAGCGCTACGCCGCGCGCCGCCCCGCCGTCTTCCGCATCATCTCGAAGACGAACGGCGGCCACGGCTCGGCGGTGAACGCGGGCCTCGCGGCGGCGCGGGGGCGCTATTTCCGGGTGGTCGACGGGGACGACTGGGTCAGCACGGACGGCCTCGCTGCCCTGATCGACGAGCTTCGCGAGCTCGATGCCGACCTGGTGGTCGACCGCAAGCGCGAGGTCGATATGGTGACGGGCGAGCAGACCCCCTTCCCGCTCGCCGCCGGCGTCGACACCGGCACGGTCCTGCCGTTCGAGTCCGTGCTCACGAACGGCGACACGGTCTTCCAGATCATGATCCACACGCTCACGGCGCGCACCGGCTACCTTCGCGGCCTCGGCATCCGCCTGCTCGAGCACACCTTCTACGAGGACTATGAGTACGTCGTGAAGGCGAGCGCGCCGGCCGCCACGATCGCCTACCTCGATATCGAGGTGTACCAGTACCTCGTGGGCAACGCGAATCAGAGCGTGAGCCACGCCAACTACGTGCGGCGCTGGGGCGACCACGGCCGCGTGGTGGGCGAGCTGCTGCGCTATCTGGACGCCGCCGAGGCGGGCGGGGTGGCCGGGGGCCTCTCGGAGGCCGCGATCGCGTACCTGCGCGAGAAGGTCCATCTCATCGTGGACACGCACTACAACATCGCGCTGCTCTTCGATACGGACCGGCGGCGGGGTCGCGAGCGCGCCCGGGCGTTTCGGCGGGAGCTGCGGATGCGAAACCCCGACCAATGGCGCCGGGGCGAGCGGCGCTACCGGACCGCGCTCGCCCTCAACATGCTGGGGATCTCTTACGATCGAATACAGGGCCTCATGGCCGGAAGGCGGCGTTAGCGGATGGATGCGAGCTGGGGCATGACGGGTGCGGGACGCGGCCGGCGCGGCCGCATCGCGGTGGTGAGCGTGGACGCGCGCCTGGGCGACGAGGTCAAGGGCGCGACGCGCTACACCTACCTGGCGACGCTTCTTGCCGAGCAGGGTTGGGAGGTCGATTTCATCACGGCGAGCTTCCAGCACTGGGAGAAGCGCCAGCGCGACCTCGCCGCTTTCGACGCTGACGCCCACCCGTTCACCGTGCGCTTCATCGAGGAGCCGGGCTACCCCACGAACATGTGCCCCCAGCGCATCTGGGCGCATCACGTGATGGCGAAGCGGGTGGCCGCGCACTTCGAGCGAGACCACGGCTATGACCTCATCTACTGCCAGATCCCCCCGAACGACGTGACGCTCGCGGCGGGGCGGGCCGCACATCGGTTCGGCATCCCCTTCGTGATCGATGTGAACGACCTCTGGCCGGAGGCCTTCCGCGTGGCGCTGAACGTGCCGGTCGTCTCCGACCTGCTCTTCGCGCCCTTCGAGCGCCATGCGCGCCGCGCCTACGCGCTTGCCGACGCCATCGTGGGGACGAGCGAGGAGTACGCGGCGCGGGGCTTTCGAGACCGGGCGGAGGACATCCCCAAGCTCGTGCTCTACGTGGGCAACGACCTCGCGGTCTTCGATGGCGGCGCGGCGGCGCACGCAGAGGTGGCCGCGAAGCCGGCAGGGGAGACCTGGGTCGCCTACGCGGGGAACATCTCCGCCCTCTACGACCTCGAGACGCTCGTGGAGGCCGTCGCCGCGCTCGCGCCGTCTTGGCCGGGGCTCCGCCTGAAGGTGCTCGGCGACGGGCCGGGCCGCGGCGATGTCGAGCGGGCGGTCGCGCGGACGGGGGCGCCGGCAGACGTGCTGGGCTACCTTCCCTACGAGGTGATGGCGGCCTATCTGATGGGCTCCGATGTGGTGGTGAACTCGCTCGTGGCCGATGCGCCCCAAAGCGTTCCCACCAAGATCGGCGACTACCTGGCGAGCGGGCACCCGATGGTCAACACCTCGATGAACCCGGAGTTCCGGGCGAAGGTGGAGCGCGACGGCTTCGGGGTGAACGTGCGCCCGGGCGATGCGGAGGCGCTCGCGGCAGCGCTCGAGGGGCTGCTGCATGATGCGGAAGGCCGCGATCGCATGGGGCGGCGGGCGCGCGCGGTGGCCGAGGCCGAGTTCGACCGGCGCCATGCGTACCGCGCGGCGCTCGAGCTGATCGAGGGGCTCGTGGAGGCCCGCGGCACCCGCCCGGACCCCCGTGCCCCCGCTGATGCCGAGCGTTCGTAATACGGCAAAAAAGCAGCCGAAAACGCCGAGTTACGAACGCTCGGCATCGGGCGGGCGCTTAGCGCTCTGTGGGCTCGACCTTCAGCTCGCGGCGGACGAGGCGGAAGGCCGCGGCCACGGCCTTGTCCATGTCGTAGTAGCGGTACTCGCCCAGGCGGCCGGCGAAGACGACCTTGCCCTCGGACTTCGCGAGCTCGGCGTACCTCTTGTAGAGCTCGGCGTTGCGCTCGTTGTTGAGCGGGTAGTAGGGCTCGTCGCCGGGCGCCCAGTCGGCCGGGTACTCGTGGGTGACGACGGTGGTCTCCTGCTCGCCGAACTCGAAGTGCTTGTGCTCGATGACGCGGGTGTAGGGGACGTCGCGCTCGGTGTAGTTCACCACGGCCACGCCCTGGTGGTTCACCTCATCGAGCTCCTCGGTCTCGAAGCGCAGACTGCGGTACTCGAGCGTGCCGAGCTTGTAGTCGTAGAAGCCGTCGATGGGGCCGCAGTAGATGATGCGGTCGGCGATGTCGGGCTCCTCGGCGATGAGCTCTTTGTACTCTACGCCGAGGCGTACCTCGGTGCCCTCGAGCATCTTGTCGATGAGCTTGGTGTAGCCGCCCATGGGGATGCCCTGGAAGCGGTCGTTGAAGTAGTTGTTGTCGTAGGTGAAGCGGCAGGGGAGGCGGCGGATGATGTGCGCGGGCAGCTCGGTGCAGTCGCGGCCCCACTGCTTCTCGGTGTAGCCCTTGACGAGCTTCTCGAAGATGTCGCGGCCCACGAGGGAGAGGGCCTGCTCCTCGAGGTTCACCGGCGCATCGATCCTTTCGGCGGCGATCTGCTCGTCGATCTTGGCGCGGGCGTCGGCGGGGGTCACGACCCCGGGCCACATCTTGGAGAAGGTGTTCATGTTGAAGGGGAGGTTGTAGACCTCGCCCTTATAGTAGGCGACCGGGGAGTTCACGTAGTGGTTGAACTCGGCGAAGCGGTTCACGTAGTCCCAGACCTCGCGCATGGACGTGTGGAAGATGTGCGCGCCGTAGACGTGCACGTTGATGCCGTGGACGTCCTCGGTGTACATGTTGCCCGCCGTGTGGTTGCGGCGGTCGATGGCCAGGCAGGTCTTCCCCGCGCGACGGGCCTCGTGGGCGAAGATCGCACCGGTGACGCCGGCGCCGACGATCAGGTAATCGTATCGAGACATGAACCCTCCGGATGTAGCGTTGGACAGGCATTCGTGCGGTTCATGGTAGCAGAGCGGTGGGGTGGGGGCGTGGAGGGGCGGGGCGGCTGCTGAGGCGAGGGGTGCGGTGCGGTGAACCGGGGCCGTGGGCCAGGGGGCAAAACGGGGTATTCCCCTCGTTTCACACAGGTTGCGCCCCGCACTGCGAAACCTGATTAGGTAAAATGACACACCAAAGCGCATTTCAGCTCATGGAAGGAAGCCAGCCATGTCACGCTCTCGATCCGCCGCCGCGCTGCTCGCCGCGCTGCTTGCGATCTCCCCGGTCATGCAGCCGATGGCCGCTTACGCTGAGGCGCAGCGGCAAGGGGAGCTGGGCGCCCCCGTTGCGGCCCCTGAGGACCTCTTGGCGAAGCCGCAAGGCGCCCTCGATGCCGAGGAGGACCCTGCGGAAGATCGGCCGCTGCAGACCCCGCCCCTCCCAGAAGACGGGGAGGACCGCGCGGCCCTTGAACAGGGCGCCCCCGTTGAAGAGGGTGCCGCCGAAGCCCGGGAGGGGCTTTCCGACACGCCCTCGAGCGATCAGTCCATGGCGTATTCCTGGCGGTATGAGGGCGGTGCGCTCATTGAATCTGAAGACAACGGAGCCCCCGGCACCAGCTTCCGGTCCAATCGCGTGACGCTTCCGGAAGGGGCAACGGGCTGGGGTATCGATGTGAGCTATGCGAACGGTCCGGTCGATTGGAAGCAGGTCAAGCGATCGGGTGTGGACTTCGCGGTCTTGCGGCTCGGATACGGATGGGGCGGTGACGACGCGCAGTTCTTGAACAACGTCGCGGGCGCCCGAGCGAACGGCATCAAGATCGGCGTCTACCTCTACAGCTACGCATGGGACGCGGCGAGCGCGCGGCGCGAGGCGCAGTGGACGCTGCAGGTGCTGCGGAAGGCCGGTCTCAAACCGTCCGATCTCGACTTGCCGGTGTTCTACGACATCGAGAACGTCAGCAAGGTGAGCGGGAAGCCCGCGGGCGTTGACGACGACAACCGATACCGCGAGATCACAGGCGGTCCGGCTGCGTTCGCGTCGATGGCGTCTGCATACTGTGAGGTGGTCAAAGCCGCGGGCTACACGCCCGGGGTCTATTCCAGCACAAGCTGGTGGGAGACGTACCTCACGAGCCCCGTGTTCGACCAGTGGGATCGTTGGGTTGCCCAGTGGAATGACACCAATACGTACAAGGGCTCGTACACGATGTGGCAGTATTCCTCAGACGGCCAGGTGGCGGGGGTGAAGGGCCGTGTCGATGTGAACTACTCGTACTCCACTGCGATTGGCATTCCAGAGAAAGCATCCCCTGGATGGCATCTGTATAGCAACACCTGGTATTACTATTCTGCGAATGGGTCTCGCTACTCAGGTTGGCTGGATTTGGCCGGCACGCTCTACCACCTCTCCGCCTCGGGCGCCATGGACGCCGGCTGGTTCTCCGAGGGCGGCTCCTGGTACTGGGCCGCGCCCTCCGGCGAGCTCGCCCGGGGCTGGCGCGACTTCTCCGGCACCCCCTACTACTTCGA
>SUUG01000002.1 GCA_015062655.1 Coriobacteriaceae bacterium | reverse complement strand
GCACTCGGGCAGGTCCATGGCGGGGGCGCCGATGCTATCGTGCGCGGCGGCGAAGGCGTTCTGGATCATGCCGACCTGCGGCCCGTTGCCGTGGGTGATGATGATCTCGTTGCCCTGCTCGATGAGGCCGAGCAGCGCGTGCGCCGCGTTGCCGACCTTCTCGATCTGCTCCTGCGGGGTGTCGCCGAGGGCGTTGCCGCCGAGGGCGACGACGATGCGGTCGGCTTGCCGTAAGGCTTGGACATATCTGCCTCTTTTCTTCTTGTTTTGCCGCTGGCAAATATTCACCAACAGACGTACTTTATGCAATATAACCTCACTGCCTATATCCCGTACCTATGCTTTGAGATGTCTTGGCGAACGGACGGATATTGGCAATAAGCGTTATATCCCAAGCGTAAGGGAATAGTTTGACCACATTGCTCAAACGGTTTCGCAAAAGGCATTCCTGTATATCTATCCTACCGATTTTGCTTGTCTATGCATTCTATACAAGATTTCTACCGAATATGCGCACCTGTTATTGCGATGCAGTGCGACTGCACGCGAACGTGCGGGGCCGTCGCCGCTTTCGCCAGGACAGCCCCATGAGAACCGGTCTGCAGACTACTTGCGTGGGCCGGAGTCTAGAAGGACCTCGCGATCGATGCCATCGGACTCACTGGCCGCAACCATAAGGGCGCAGTACACGTCGGAATCCACATTCAGGATGGTTCGGATCGCACCAACGGGATAGGTGAGGCCCGCAAAGATGCCGATACTCGAAAGTGGAAGACCGAGCTGCGGCACGATCATGGTGAGTGAGACCAGGTCGGCTCCGGGCGCCACCGCGTTGGCAAGGGAAAGAAGAGTCGAGATGATCGTGAGGTGCACGAAATCGAAGCCCACGCCGTAGATCTGGGCGACCGTAATCGCGGTAATGGCCAGGTGGATAGATGCGCCATTTGAATTGAGCGGCATGCCCAGAGGGAGCACCAAGTCAGCGATGTCGTCACGGATGCCGAGGCGATTCTTCGCATCGTCCATCTCAACCGGAAGAGTGACAGCGGAGGAGATGGTCGCCAGCGCCATCACTGACATGCGCCACATCTTACGCACAAGCAGCAAAGGGCTGACCCGACAGACCGAACATACCACGATGTTCCACAGGACGAGGAACGCCGCGACGCTCCCGCCCAAGACAAGCAGATACTTGAGGAGCGGGATAAGCACCTCGGGGCCGAGCTTGCCAACCATGGCGGACACATAGCAGAAAATGCCTATAGGGGCGGCCTTCATGACGCCGCGGATGATACTGAGCAGCAGCTGGCCGAGCTCGACGACAAAATCGAAGACGATGCACTCCCCCTCGTTCGAATTGCGCCAGAAGCTGACAACCAAACCGAGCGCGACCGCAAACACGATACAGGGAACCATGGCTCCGGCTCCCATTGAGGCGACGATGTTGTTTCCGAAGAAGCCGAGCAGCGTATCTTGGACCGTAACGGAACCGGTACCGGCGCCCTCGAAAACCGCATCTTCCACAAGGGCGGTTCCCGCAAATCCCGCACCCGGCTGAAAAAGCGTGGCAACGGCGACGGCGAACGCGGATGCCAAAATCGAGGATCCGGCAAACCAGGCTATGCCCTTGAGGCCGATGCCGGATAAATCCCGGGCGGTCAGCCCGCCCACCGCCTCTATGATGACGCACATAACAAACGGCACAATGCCCATCTGGACGAGGCGGAAGAAGATGTCACCGATAAACTGGATCTCACCCATAACGGGGCCCGCAATTGCCCCGGCGATGACTCCGAAGACCATGGCAACGGCCATGGCAAGCGTCGCGTCGTAGCGGCGCTTCTTGGGAACCGAGGTGGGGGTTTCTTTCATAGGATCACAAATCCCTAACGGGGGGAGCCGAGCTCCCCCGACGAGGTTCACATACTAGGCCTGGGTCTTGTCCTCGAACATATCGTGGTCGATGCCCTTGTCGCCTGCGACAAGCAGGGCCGCAAAAACATCGCCGTCAACGTTGAGGATGGTGCGGATGGCGCCGGTGGGGTACTCGAGGCCGGCGAAGATGCCGATGGCAGCCATGGGCAGGTTGAGTGCAGGCACGATCATCGTGAGAGACACGAGGGAAGCACCCGGGGACACGGCGTTAGCAAGGGAGAGCAGGAAGGAGATGACCCAAACGGTAAGCAGCTCGGGGCCGGCAAAAGTGATGCCGTAAATCTGGGCGATGGTGATAGCGGTCACGGCAAGGTGAATCGCAGCGCCATTGGAGTTGAGCGGCATGCCGAGCGGGAGCAGCAGGTCGGAAACCTCAGAATCGCAGCCGATCTTGTTCTTGGTGTCCTCCATGGCGGTGGGCAGGGTCACGGCAGAAGAGATGGTACCCAGCGCAAGAGCCGACATGGGCCACATCTTCTTAATGAGCTTGACCGGGTTGAGGCGGCAGCGAACGGAGACGAGGATAAAGTAGATGACGAACATCACGAGGGTGGCGAGGGCCATGACGCCGAGGTACTTGACCAGCGGGATAAGGACCTCAGCACCCAAGGAGCCGACCATCGAGGAAACGTAGCAGAAGATGCCGATGGGGGCGATGCTCATGACGGCACGGATGATGTTGAGCAGCAGGGCCGCGAGCTCGTTCGTGAAGTCATAGACGAGGCACTTGCCCTCATGGGAATTGCGCCAGAAGGAGATGGCCAAGCCGAGGGCGATGGCGAAAACGATGCACTGAACCATGGAACCGGCGCCCATGGAAGAGACGATGTTGTTGCCGAAGAAGCTCAGGAGCGTGTCCTGGAAGGTGACCACGGAGGCCTCGCCCTCGAAGACCGCATCCTGTACAAGGGCGGTCTCACCCAAGCCTGCGCCAGGCTGAAGTATCAAGGACAAACCGAGGGCGATGCCAGCGGCGACGAAGGAGGAAACCGCGAAGATGCCGATGCCCTTGAGACCGACGCCGGAAAGCGCCTGAGGGGTCAAGCCGCCCACGGCGACAATGATGGTGCACATGACAAACGGCACGATGCCCATCTGGACGAGGCGGAAGAAGATGTCGCCGATGAACTGGATCTGTGCCATCGCGGGACCGCCGACGACGCCGGCGACAACGCCGATAACCATGGAAAGCACGATCAGATTCGTGATGTTGACTTTCTTTTTCTTAGTCTCAGCCATGCTGATGCCTTTCAAAACTAAATGCTGATATAACCGAACGCCGCCCCGAAGCCCAACAGGCTGTCGGCGCCCGAGGTGTGCCCCATCTCGAGGATCCTCTCGAGGTGCCCGGGGACCTTTTCCACCTCTCCCCCATCGAGGGAGCGCAGAAGGTCCACGTAATCCTCGTTGGCGAAACCCTCGCACATAGCGCGCAAGTACCCCTCGGAAACAGCGGTGGTTTTACCGGGAAGCGCCTCGAGAACCATGTCCGCATACACCTTCCAGCCATCGCATCCGAGCGGCGCGCGACGCCACAGATAGCAAAAGCCGCAACCGAAACCGCACAGGACATCATCTCCCGAAGGGGTGAGCCCCAACCCGCGGCCGAGAAGATGGCGGATCGCCCCACCCGCCCCTCGATACGCGGCATCGATGCGCGCGCGGGGAGCGGGTGCGTCCGTTCGAGCTGCTTCCCAGGAACTGCGACACACCGCGGAGAGGCGCGCCAAACCGGCCAAGGACCGCGAGGCGCGCTCATCCCACGGCAATCCGGTGCGCGCGGGGAGGCTGAGCTCTGAGAGCTCCCGACACACCAGGATGTCCATCTCCTCGTCCGGGGAGACGGTTGCCATAGGAACCGCCGTGCCCCGGACGGGAGCGGAAATCAAGTCGATCTCAACAACGTCGCCGCGGCCGTACAGACGCAGGATGCCGTTGCGGACGAGAGCCCGGTCGCCGGGATCGACAAGATTGACCAAGGCGGACGCCCCTTCCGGATCGACTGTCAGCCCCAGGCAGGAGAGCGGGGCGCGAGCCGAGCCGATGTGCAACAGCAACCCGTCAAACTCAACGTTCAGACTTGTTCGGAACACGCTGTGCACCGAGCCCGTCGACCCGTGGGCGCCGAGTCGTTCGGCAGCGTAGTCGCTGATAGAGAGGGCGCCCAACTTCATGATCGCACCAACCTACTCGATGCCGAGCTTGGCGCAGTAGGACTCGAGCGCCTTCTCGAAGCAGGCGAGCGGAGCGCGGACGGTGCCGGCACCCACCTGACCGATGCCGGCCTGCTTGTGGGCGATACCGGTGTTGATGATCGGCGTGATGCCGGTCTCGACGACCTTGCGAATATCGATGCCCAAGCAGGCACCCTTGAAGTCCCATGTGGGGATGGCCCAGTTGGGATTATGGGTGACGCAGATCTTCTCCATCTCATTGGAGATGTTGAGAGCGTCCTCGAAACCGCCGGCGCCGACGAAGCGGGTGACACCGGGGGCGGCGACCATGGCCATACCACCGACGCCGACCGTCTCGCAGATAGCGGAATCGCCGTTGTCCGGGCAACCGTCCTCAGCGGTGAAGCCGGTGAAGTACAGACCCACGGGCGTGTTGACGGGTGCGGTGAACCACTCGTCGCCCAGGCCGGAGACGCGCACGCCGAACTCGTAGCCGTTGCGAGTCATGGTGGAAACCACGCAACCCTCGACATCCTTACGGACGTAGTCGACGATTGACTTGCCGGCGGCCATCATGACGTTCAGGAAGAACTGGTCGGTATCGGCCAGGAACTGGATGACGCGCTGCTTGGCGTCCTCGCTCGCATCGGTCTTGACGATGAGCGGCGCGACCTCCTTGAGGAAGTTGAGCGTGGCGGCCATATTGCGCTGGTGGAACTCATCGCCCTGGGTAATGGCACGGGCCATCAGGACGTTGAGGTTGATGCCGCCGTCGGAAAGCTTGAGCGCGGATGCGAGCACCGGGCCGAGCTCGTCGGCCATCCAATGCAGGCGGTCGACGACCTCCTGGCCGTAGGCGCCGAAACGCAGGACCTTGCCGATGCCCTCGTTCATGGTGCAGTAGGCGACGGTGTCGTCGGCAAGATTGCGGACCACGAGGACGGCCATGTTGGCGGAGGTGATGCCACCCATGGGACCAACGGCGTGGCAGTGGTGGCAGGGGATGAACTCCACCTCGCCGCCCTCGAGCATAACCACGGCCTCTTCCTCGGTCTCGGCCCAGCCCTCGAACAGGGCGGCACCGATGCAAGAGCCCCTCATCGGCCCCTGCATGTTCTCCCAGCAGATCGGGGGACCGGCGTGGAGCAGGGTCTTCTGAGCGCGGTTGAGCTCGGGGATGACGGTCTTAGCCGGCACGACGTCGACCAAGACGGGCTGAGACTCCTTGAAGCGCTCGCAGATGCGGGCGTTGGCCTCGTCGATGCCCTCGACCTTCTCAAGCTCGTTGAGCAGGTGAATCATGCGCTTGTTGCCGCCGGCCTTGGGCTTCCAGGTGTACTGGACGCTCTCGGCGCCATAGGCGCGCAGCGGGTCGTTGAAGCTCTCGACGCCGACGTTGATCACGCGCGGCTTGGTGGTGAGCAGCTCCATGACGGCCTCGGACGGCTCGGGCAAGGGGCTCGCGTCCTTGACCTCGTAGGGGACGACCTCGCGGTCGGCCTCAGTGAAGTCGATGCCCTTGAAGGCGAGGGCGGCGCGGACGGCCATGGCGTTGCTGGGCTCCATGATGGCGCCGGCATCCTCGAGCAGCTTGACGGAGCGATCGTAATCCTGCGGGTCGTTGTGGGTGCCCACGACGGTACCCACGAAGTGGACGTCACGGCCGTCGGCCTTGGCGGACTCGATGCACTCGGCGATCACCGGGGCGAGCTCGGCGGCCATGTCGGGGTGGCAACCGTAACCGAGGACGCAGTCGAAGACGATGACGCCCGTGGTGGCCTTGGCGGCGTAGTCGCGCATCATGCGGATGCGGACCTCGGGGTCGATCATGGGGTGCGGGCGGCCCTGGGTGTACACGTCGTCACCGAGGTCGATGACGTCGTAGCCACCGTGGCGCAGCATGTAGCCGTCCTCCTTGATGATGGAGCCGAGCTCAAGGGCCTCGGTGATCATCATCGCGGCCTCACCGGCAAGGGTGCCGCCGGAGTACAGGCCGATGACGGTCTTGTTCTCGGCCAGCGGGGCCTCGACGGTGACATCGAGCGACTCGAGGTAGTTCTTCTTGACGGCCTCGCCGTTGGCCAGGTCGACGGCGATGCGGGCGGCCTCCTCGAGGGTGTGGGCCAGGTGCACCTTGCCGAGGTGGGCCTCGGGCTTCTCACCGATGAAGATGGCGACGACCGGCTTCTCGCACTTCTCGAGCAGGTCGACGACCTCATCGCGCACGGCGGGCGCGGGCGGCTTGGAGATGACGCAGATGACGTCGGTTGGGTCGTGGTGCTCAAGGGCGACGATGGCGTCCTTGACGGTCACGGCGCCGACCTTCTCGTTGAGGTCGCGGCCACCGGTGCCGATGGCGTGCACGCAGCCGCCACCCAGGCGGTCGATCATGCAGGTGACCTCCTGGATGCCGGTGCCGGAAGCGCCGACGATACCGATGTTGCCGGGGTTGATGACGTTGGTGAAGGCCACGGGAACAGAGGACACCACACCGGTACCGCAGTCCGGGCCCATGAAGAGAAGGCCCTTCTCGTGAGCCTTCTGCTTGAGACGGACCTCATCCTCCAGCGGAACGTTGTCGGTGAAGGAGAAGACGTTCAGACCCAGGTCGAGGGCGCGCTCGAGCTCAGGCGCGGCGTACTCGCCGGGGATGGAGAACAGCGCCATGTTGGCCTCGGGCAGCATCGCCATGGCCTCTTCCCAGCTGGTGGCCTCGGCGGGAGCGCCTGCGGCCTCCTTCTTGGTGGAGAGGTCGGCGAGGAAGGCCTCGGTCTCGGTGAGGACGACGTCCATGGTGCCCTCGTCCTCGGTCTCGACGACGATGACCATGTCGCTCGGGGCGGCCGCCCCGGCCTCTTCGGTCAGCAGCCCTGCCGCTCGGTAGATGTCCTTGTTCGCGTCGGTGCCCATCATGATCTGGCTCTGGATGACTCCGTCGAGCGTGTTGATCTTATTGGTCAGCAGCATCAGGTTGATGGAGTCCTGATAAGAGTTTTGCTTGACCACGGTTTTCAGCATTAGCGCCTCCTTGATTGCGGCCTACCTTGCAAAAAGCCCTCCCGCCTGCAAGGCGGATTCACTGCGTATCCCGGGCTGCAGCGGTCTTTTCGCGCTGTAAAAATTGAAACACGGGCAATTTGTAAAAACATTTCCCTCGTGGGAAAGGTTTATTTCGTTTTTTTGACCGTTTGGAACATGCTCGCCGCGATAAAGCCCGATAGGCTGGTAGGTAACCAAAGGAGCAAGCATGAATGTTCGCGAAGCCCTACTGTTGCCATCCTTCACGGAAGCGAAGGTCATAGCCGGAGCCAATGGACTTGATAACGAACTGTCGAGTGCCATGGTCCTCGAGGCCGCCGATATCGAGAACTGGGGCAAGCGGGGGCAGCTCATCATCACCAGCTTCTTCGCGCTTCAAGAGCTTTCCGACAGTGAAGTCGCCCGATTCTTCCACACCATGAGCCTCATAGGCATCGCCGCGATGGCGTTCAAGCCGGAACGCCTGCTCCCCACCGCGCCCGACAACATCGTCTCGCTCTGCGAGGATTTCGGAGTTCCGCTCATTCGGCTTCAGCCCGACGTTAAATACGAGTCGATCATGCTCGACGTCCTTGGCCACGTCCTCGACTCCAACCTCACTCTTCTCAATCGTTTTTACGATGCCCATCGCCACACTATGGCGCTTGCCCTCAAACAGCCCTCCATCCCCTACATTCTCAGCACGCTCAAAAACACCTTGAGAATGGATGTCAGCTATCTTGACACCACGCGCGACCGACGACTCGGCACCGATACGGCGCGCACCTGTTTCGACGCCTACTCGTTCACCCGGCGCGAACCAACGCCACTCCAAACGCACGCCTACTTCGACGCGACGCTCTTTTTCAACCACTCTTCAAACGATGGCGAAAATCCCGTTGAGACCGTTGGAGAAACCCATGCGGAGAGCGCCCTGGCGGTTCGGATTCCCAGTTCCGACGGAATTGACTACTACCTGCTCGTCCATGAATCCGACGTTGAGCTCACCTGGTTGGACACCATGACGATCGAAAACATCGTCGGGCTTCTCCAGATGAAAATCCTCGAACAGAACGCGATCAAGCAGAAGTTGTTCATCCAAAACAACGACGCAGTTCACGACCTGCTTCTCGAGCGTTATGGGACATCAGATCGCATCGACTCCGCCCTCACCATGCTCGGCATCGACGAATACCCGTTCTACGAAGTCTTGCTCGTTCATGTAACCTTGACTGATTCCGCTGATTTCGACCGGCTCGATGAGCTCCAACAGGCAATTAGGCGCAGGATACGCAGCGCATACCCCGGCATCGTCTACTTCATCAACAATGACCGACTCGTCTTCCTGCATAACTTCCGCAGCCCGCTCACACGGTTCAACCTCGAATCAATTCAAGAAATCTTGGATAAGCTGCACGCATCCTCGGTTCTTCCCCTCTTCCAGCACCTTGTCGCATTGAGCAGCACGGTCGACCGGTACGCTCTCGGACAGGCGAACACGGAGGTTCTCAATGTCTACCGCCTGTTCAACGGATCGGCTGATCGAAACCGCGCAATGCGATTCGAGGACCTGGGCGTCTACAAGCTCATGCTCATGGCCGGTGACTTGTCGCAACTCTCGGAGTACATGGATCCGCGCGTCGTCGAACTCGCCACGAAGCAACCTGAACTGCTCAGCACCCTTGTGTGTCTCTGCGAGAACGGCATGGACTTCTCCAAAACGGGCGAGCAACTCTTTGTCCACTCCAAAACGGTACGGTACCGCGTCGAACGCGCTCGGCAGCTTTACGACATCGACGTCAAAAACCCCGATGATTTCCTGCAAGTCATGTTGACCAACAAGATCATGGCATTGGGCAGGGATAGCTAGCAGCATGCCCATGCGGAAATGAGGAAGCAATGAGACCTGACGATACCGTCACCATTCATCGGCCACTTGCAGCACGCAATCGCCGTATCGCCATCTTCTACCTCCATGGGGGCGGTCTGCTCTACGGCGAGCGCGACGATCTTCCAAAGCCCTATATCAATCAATTTCTCGATGCCGGCTACACGCTTATCTGCTCGGATTACCCGCTTGCTCCGGAATCCCCGCTGCCTGATATCGTTGATGCGGTCTTCGAGACATGGCGATCTACGATAGCGCTGCCGCTTTCCACGGGAGAGTACGAGGGGTATTTCCTATTCGGCCGTTCGACAGGCGCATACCTCTCTCTGCTGCTCGCACGCGAGATATCTCAACGGGAACAAGGCAACTTGCTCAAACCATTTGGAGTATTAGATTTTTACGGATATCACACGGTCTTGGACAACTCCTTCTCAATGCCCGCAAAGGCCTATGTCTCACTTCCAGATGTGCCTCGCTTCCAAGTCGATAGGCTCGCGAGCACAAGCTGCACCATCGTGACGTCTGGTCCAAAAGCCATTCGCTACGCGCTCTACGTTCATGCCCGCCAACATCAGGGAGCTTGGCTCGACCTTATGGGATTGGATAGAACCGCTCCCGACCGAACTCCCGAGGCCTGGTCGCTCTCCAACGAAGACATATCACGGCTACCGCCTCTGTTCATCACCTCAAGCAGCGGAGATGAAGATATACCGTTTCGGCTATCAAAAGAACTGTCCAAAAAGGCATCGGGGGCGGTCATGAAACCCGTGTACTATCTCCCCCATGATTTCGATCGAGATACCAGCGACCCCACGGGCAATCGCATCTACTCAGAGGCGATTGTCTGGATGGGTTCGCAGATCGAAAAGGCCGCCACCTCGCCATGGGTGCCGAAGGCGTGATGTCGGGGCGAATAGCGAAAGGGGCGCCGAAGCGCCCCATCCCGTTGAAACCATGTTGTGCGAATGCGAATCCGCGACTAGATGGGCATCTTGATACCCGGCGTCTTGAACTCCTCCACGCGCCCCTCGTATGCGGCGAGCGCCTCTTTGCGATGGGCCGCGTGCCTCTCGGCGCCCATCAGGCCCATGAGGTACTCCGTGAACAGGGGATTCAGGGGAAAAGCGGGCCGCACAGCCTATCTGTCCGCATTCCCGGGGCGCCCAAAATGCGAAAACGGGCAGCTTGAGATCAAGCCGCCCGCAGCGAATTGTCCATGCAATGGGGGCTGCAGACCCTGAGCCAGTCTGAAAAGCCCGCTCACGCTGCCACCGCGACGGTCTCGATGAGGCGGATCATGAACCGCACACCCTGCAGGTACGCGCGGCGGCTGATGCGCTCGTCGGTGCCGTGCACCCCGCGGGCGCACTCGTCGTCGTCCACCACGAAGGCGGAGAAGCGCAGGCACTCGGGGCAGATCCGCGCGTAGTTGGCCGCATCGGTGGCGCCGGCCACCGTGGAGGGGACCACGGTCACGGGCTCACCGTCGGCCGCGAAGTAGCGTGCGGCCACCGCGCGCAGCGCCGCGAGCCCGGGGCCGCCCGCGGTGGGGGCCGCCGTGGCCTCCGAGCTTCCCGGTCCGAGCTCGACCTCGATGGGTAGGCCCGCCACGGCCTCGCGACAGCGCGCGACGACCTCGTCCACGCTCGTGCCCTCAATCAGGCGGAAGTTGATATTGGCCCACATGTCCTGCGGCAGCACGTTGGCACCCGTCGAGCCCCCTTCGATCATGGTGGGAGCGCAGGTGGTGGTCACGAGCGGAAAGAGCTCGGGCACCGAGAGGCAGGCCCGGGCGATCTCGCCGGCGCGCTCGTCGACCTCGTCCGAGCGCGTGATGCCGAGCGCGGCGAGCGGGCCCTCGACCGCCTCGGGGGCGAGTTCGCGCAGAAGCGCCCGGGTGAGCGGCGTGAGCTCGACCGGCCACGCGATCGCATCGATGGCGGCGATGCCCCGCGCGAGCACCGCGAGCGAGGAGCCGCCGTAGGGGTTGGAGGAGTGGCCGCCCGCGCTCTGGGTGCGCAGCACCACGTCGACGTAGCCCTTCTCGGCGAGGCAGGCGTGCATGAGCCAGCGTCCGGGGACGCCGTACTCGGATCCGTCCACGATGCGGTAATCGCCCTCATCCACGAGGAAGGCCGGCCGAATCCCGCGACGCTCGAGCTCGGCGGCGAGCGCCCGCGACCCGCGCTGCTCCGTCTCCTCATCCTGGCCGAAGGCGAGCGCGATCCCGCGCCTCAACTCCCAACCGTGCGAGAGCGCGTACTCGACGGCCTCGAGGATGCCTGCGACCTGGTCTTTCATATCGATGGCCCCGCGCCCCCAGATGAACTTTCCATCCACGTGGCCGGAGAAGGGGCCGTGCGTCCAATCGCCCTCGGTGCCGGGAACCACGGGCACCACGTCCATATGGCCCATGAGCATGAGGGGGTCGAGCGATGGATCAGAGCCCGGCAGCACCACGAGAAGGGAGCGGTCAATGAGCGACACCTCCCCCGCCGCGAACACGCGCGGCCACGCCTCGCGCAGGTAGGAGCGCAGCTCATCGAAGGGGCCCCAGTCCACCGACTCGGCATCCATGCTGCTCACCGTCGGGAACGAGAGCACGCGGCCGAGGCGCGCGCACGCGGCATCGGCCGGCAGGTCGGGGTAGTCGTCCTCGTGGGTGAAGAACCGGGCGACCGCCGCGCCGGCGCCCATGCTAGCTCGCCAGATAGCGCGCGAGGAACTCGCGCGTGCGCTCGTGCTCGGGCGCGCCGAAGATCTGCTCCGGCGACCCCTCCTCGCAGATCACGCCGCGGTCCATGAACACCACGCGGTCGCTCACGTTCCGCGCGAAGTCCATCTCGTGTGTCACGACGACCATCGTCATGCCGCCGTCGGCGAGCGTGCGCATGACCTCGAGCACCTCACCCACGATCTCGGGGTCGAGCGCCGAGGTGGGTTCGTCGAAGAGCATGATCTCGGGGTTCATGCACAGCGCACGGGCGATCGCGACGCGCTGCTTCTGGCCACCGGAGAGCCGCCCCACGTTGGCGTGCGCGAACTGTTCGAGCCCCACGCTCGCGAGGTGCTCGAGCGCCACCTTCTCGGCCTCGGGCTTGGTCATCTTCTTGAGCGTGACCGGCGCGAGCGTGCAGTTGTCGAGCACGTCCATGTTGTTGAACAGGTTGAAGCCCTGGAACACCATGCCGATGTGCTCGCGCAGGGCGTTCACGTCGCAGCGCTCGGCCGTGAGATCCTGGTCTCGGAACCACACGTGGCCGGCGTCCGGGCGCTCGAGCAGGTTCAGGCAGCGCAGGAGCGTGGACTTGCCGGAGCCCGAGGCGCCGATGATCGTGACCACCTCGCCGGGCATGACGGTGAGGTCAATGCCCTTCAGCACCTCGAGCTCACCGAAGGTCTTGTGCAGACCCTCCACGCGGATGAGCGGGGCGCCCGCATCGGCGGCGCCTGCCGGGGCTCCAACCGCAGCGACGTCGGTCGGGACGGTCTCGCCGGGCACGGCAGTATTCGTTGCATCAGCCATGACGGCCTCCTTAGTTCGAGCTGAGGAGCGTGCTTGTGGCCTCGGCGCCGAGCTTGCGGCCGAAGGCCTCGAGCAGGCGACCGGCGACGAGCGTCAGCACCAGGTAGACCACCATGGCCACGCAGTAGACCTCCATCTGGCGGTAGTAGATGCCGGCCACGGTGGTGGTGGCGTACATCAGGTCGAACACGCCGATGATCGAGAGCACCGAGGAGTCCTTCATGTTGATGATGAGCTCGTTGGTGAGCGCCGGGATCGCGTTCTTCACGCCCTGCGGGAACACCACCTTGCGCATGGCCTGCCACTGCGAGAGGCCGAGCGAGCGCGCCGCCTCGGCCTGGCCGGGGTCGACGGACTCGATGCCGCCGCGCAGTACCTCCATCATGTAAGCCGTGGAGTTGAGCGAGATCGTCACGAGACCGGCTGTGAAGGCGCTCCAGATCTCGTTCGCCTGGCCCGTGTCCAGGCCGAGGCCGAGCAGCACGCCGTAGCCCGCGTAGAAGATCAGCGCACCCTGGACCATCATCGGCGTGCCGCGCACCACGGTGCTGTAGAACTTGGCGAAGCCGCGGCCCACCGTCTTCGCGAACCGCACAGCGTCGTTGTCGATGAGGTCGAACTGCTGGATGCGCAGGAACACGAAGAGGATCGACAGGAAGAAGGCGATGATGGTGCCGAAGGTGGCCAGGCCAACGGTGGTCCCGATACCGTGGAGGAAGAGGTCGCCGCTTCTCGCCGTCATGTAGATGAGACTCGGGAGAAAGCCCGTGGGGTTGGACTCGGCCGCAGCGCTCACCTGCGCGAGGGCCACCGTGCCGAGCACGATGCGGTCGATGATGAAGATGAGCGTGATGCCCGCGACGAAGAGCGACAGGTAGCGCAGGCAGATGGCCGCCGGCGTGCCCGGCTTGACCGCGAACGGGGACTTCTCCGCGTAGGCGCGCCCGTACATGAGCTTGGTAACGAGGGCCGCCGCCGACAGCACGAGCCAGATCCACAGGATGGCCCACATGGCGTCTTGCACGAGGCCGCCGTGGATGAGGAAGGACAGCGGCGTGGGGTTCTGCTGCGAGACGAGCAGCCCCGCCGCAGCGATGGCGCTCGTCCCGAGGTACACGTAGCGGTGATCGGCACGCCCGAAGGCGATGAGCCGAGATAATGCGTTCATAAGAGCTACCTTAGGCAGGTTGGCGTTCCAGACAGGCGTCCCAGATCGTCTGACGCTCCTCCTCGCTCACGGCGGACAGGGCGTCGTTGACGACCTTCAGCAGCTTCTTCGAGCCCTTCTTCATGCCGACGTTGCAGGGGACCTCCTCCTTGAAGCCGTCGCCCGGCGCGAACCGGATGGGCACGATCCCGGGGTTCTGGGCCATGTAGCCGGCCTCGTTCTCGACGTTGTAGGTCACCGCGTCGCAGGTGCCGTTGTTCAGGTTGCTGAAGACCCCCGCGATCGAGTCGACCCCGTTCTTGTGGACGACCCCCGGGATCTCGTCGATCACGGTGTCGAGCATGGTGTCCTTCTGCCCGAGCACCGCCGCGCCGGAGAACTCGGCCAGCGTGGTGGCGTCTTGGTACTTGGAGCCCTCCTTGACGAAGAGGCCGAAGTAGCCGATGAAGTAGGGATCCGAGAAGTCAATGGACTGGCGGCGCTCCTCGGTATCCGACATACCGGCGATGATGAGGTCGATCTTGCCGCTGTTCAGGGCGTCGATGAGGCCCGCGAAGCTCTGCTTCACGGCAACGGCCTCGGCGCCGATGGCCTCGCAGACGATCTTGGCGATCTGCACGTCGTAGCCGTCGGCGTAGGCGCCCGCCACGTTATCGATGGGGATCGTGAACTCGCTGGCCTCGCTCACCTGCCAGTTGTAGGGGGCGTAGGCCGCCTCCATGCCGATGCGGATCTTCTTCTTGGAGAGCACGGCGTCAGAGGTGTCATCGCGCTTGTCGCCGGTTCCCGGCTCAACAAGCTCGAGGGTGGATGAGCGTTGGCACCCGACGAGCGCCCCGGTGAGCGCGGCAAGGCCCGCCCCCACGAACACGCGTCGGCTCATGGAAACAGAGGTGTGTCCCATGATGCCTCCCTTCTCTACGTCTGACTCCGGACGCCTGTCATGAGCGTCCGCATCGCCCGCTCGGCGATGGCCTCCCATAATACTCGCTGCAGTTTGGTGAAGCGTTTCCTCAGAGATCCGTAACACGATGTTTATATTGCGCCGGTCAATACAAAAACCGGTAGCGGAATCCCACGTAGTGCTGGTGGCCGATGCAGACCGGGGCGCCCGCGTCATCGACGAAATAAGCGTGGAGGTAGGGCAACGGGTCGCCGGCGGGAATCGTCAGCAGGCCCGCCTGCTCCGGCGTGGCGCGAACGGCCTCGACGAGCCGGCGAGTCGCATGGGCCGGATGGTGGCCGCCCACGCCAAGTACGTGGAGCCTATCGGGGCGCTCCGGTAGGTGCGGCGCGCGTCGGACTGGGCCGACGAGGCGGCCCAGTCGAGCGCGCCCGGGTGCGCCCGGCTGTTTAGAACACCGTGATCTCGAAGGTGCGCTCGTCCACCTCGCCGGGGGCGAGGATCGTGATGTTGTCGCGGTGCTCGAAGATGTCGTCCTCGGTGTCGAGGGCCGCGTGGCCGGTCCAGGGCTCGATGGCCACGAAGGGGGCGTCGGGCTGGGCCGACCAGATGCCGACGAAATCGAAGCCCGGGAAGTCGACGCGGACGCCGTGCCCGCTCGTGCGGCCGCGAAGCTCCACCATGTTGCGGGGCACGTCGCGCAGGACGATGGTGTCGTAATCGAAGCAGGAGCGCGTGAGCGGCAGGGTGTCGGTGTCGTCGATCACCTCGAACGGGTCCGCGTACGACATGAGGCCGCCCTCGACCATCTTGGGCGAGCAGGCCGTCCAGCGCTCGGCGAAGCGGAGGTCGTAGTCCTCGAGCGCGGTGTCGGCGCCCGCGTTCGGAGCGGGCACGTTGAAGGCGGGGTGGCCGCCCACCGAGAACGGCATGGGGGCGTCGCCGGTGTTCTCGACGCGGAAGGTCTGCGCGAGCGTGGCGGGCCCGGTGAGGGCGTAGGTCATGCGGAGGTTGAAGGCATAGGGGTAGAGCTCGCGCGTGGCCGACGTGTCGGCGAGCTCGAAGGTGACCGCGTCGCCCGACGGGGAGACCTCCTTGACCGCGTGCTCGAAGTCGCGCGCGAAGCCGTGCTTGGGCACGCGGCAGGGGCCGGACGCCGACCGCAGAACCTCGGAGCCGGGGGCGCCCACCACGGGGAAGAGGATCGGCGCGGCCTTTGCCCACCAGCGGGGGTCGCGCTGCCACAGGTACTCGGCGCCGTCGAGGGCGAGACTCGTGAGCTGGGCGCCGTTGGGGTCGATGGCGGCGGAGAGGCGGCCGTTGGCGATGGTGACGGTCTCGGACATGGGCGGGCCTTTCTCGTGGAGGGCAGGAGGGTGGACGTGGGCGGCCGGGGGGCGGGGCGCGGTGTCGAGGCGGTCGCGAGACGGCTGGCGGCGGGGCGCGAGCCGCGGCGGGGCGTGGGTCGCCCGGCGGATGACGATGATCTCCAACCATTGTATCGCATGCCGCCGCAGCACGCCCCGCCAGGCGACGGAGGCACGGCGATGCAACGCCGCCGTCGCGCGCGCAAGATGCCGAGCGTTCGCAACTCGGCATAAAACACGGCAAAAAGGCCGGATTACGAACGCTCAGCATCCAGCCGGTGCGCGAGTGGCGGCCGTGGACACTCGGCATCCGATCGACGCGAAGCCGGCGACAGCCGCGGACCCGGCGACAGCAGCGGGCCCTCGGCATCCCCGCACCCAGCACCGTGCGCCGAGCGTTCGTGATTCGGGGTTTTCGGCGTGAAAAAGGGCGAATTACGAACGCTCAGCATCCCCCCGGCGTCCATTGGGAGCGTCGGTCAGCGCACGTCCTGCTCGTAGGGCATGAGCTCGGCCAGGAAGCCGCGCTGCTCCAACGCGGCCTCGATCTCGTCGAGCTGCCCCTCGGTGTCGGCGGTGATCCGGTGGAAATGGTATCCGCTCGTCACCGTCATCAGCGGGACGCTCTTCCCGCTGCCGATGTCGGCCAGGTAGCGCGCCGCATCGCGGCGGCTGCGGATGTCGAGCTCGGCGGTGATCGCCCCGTACACCCGGTGGTTCACCATGACGTTCTGCACCGCCCCGCCCAGGTCGACGATGCAGTTGAGCTCCTCCTCCACCTGATCGACCCCATGGTGCACCTTCACCACGCGCGTCGGCAGCCGCGGCTCCGGCCCCTCGCGCAGCACGTACCCGCGGGCCGTCGCCACCACGTCGTCGCCGTTCGCCCGCAGCAGCGCGATGTCCTGCACGATCACCTGGCGGCTCACGCCCACGGCCCGCGCGAGCGCGCTCCCCGAGATCGGCGACACCGCCCCGTGCAGCTCCCGACGGATCGCCTCCCGGCGCTCGGCACCCTTCACCGCTGACCTCCCGACACCTCAGGCATCCCGCAGGCGGAGATGCTTCATCGACAGGTCAAGGATACCCGCCGAGTGCGTGAGCGCGCCCGACGAGATGAAGTCCACCCCGAGGTCGGCGATCTCGCGCACCCGGCCCTCGTCCATATTGCCCGACGCCTCCGTCAGCGCCCGCCCGCCGACGATCGCCACGGCCTCGCGCATCTCCTCCCTCCCCATGTTGTCGAGCATGATGATGTCGGCGCCCGCCTGAATCGCCTCGCGGACCATGTCGAGCGTCTCGCACTCCACCTCGATCGTGCAGGTGAAGGGCGCCGTCGCACGCGCTGCCCGAACCGCCGCCGCCACGCCGCCCGCCGCATCGATGTGGTTGTCCTTGAGCATCACGGCCGACGAGAGGTTGTAGCGATGGTTGCCGCCACCGCCCGCGCGCACCGCCTCGCGCTCGAAGACGCGCATGTTCGGACAGGTCTTGCGCGTGTCGACGAGGCGCGTGCCCGTGCTGGCGAGCACACGCGCCACCCGCCGCGTCGCGGTGGCGATCCCGCTCATGCGCTGCAGGTAGTTGAGGGCGACGCGCTCGCCGGACAGCAGCGCCCGGGCGTCTCCCGAGACCTCGGCGAGGAGCTGCCCGGTGCGGACCTCGTCGCCGTCGGCCACGCGGGCGTCGACGCGCGCCCCGGGGTCGAGCAGCTGGAAGGTCCGCTCGAATATGGGAAGCCCGGCGATGACGCCGTCCTCCTTCGCGATGAGGTCGACCGTTGCCTGCCGCGGGCCCGGGCAGACCGCGGCGGTGGACACGTCCTCGTAGGTGATGTCCTCGCGCAGCGCCTGGCGGATCAGGTCGTCGGCCACGAGGGTCATGGTGATGGGGCTCATGCGGTCTCCTTTGCTGTCGGGCGTGCGGGGATGACGAGGCTGGGCATGGCGGCGCTGGTCGTGGGTCGCGCGGGCTCATCTGCGGCGGGTGATGGCTGAGCGATGTCGCCGAGGCCAGGCGCCCACCGTGCGGGTGCGGTGGGATCAGGCGCAGACGCGGCGGGCTCGGGCCGCGTCGACATGGCGGACGGCAGCCCTCCGCCCAAGGCGCCGTCCGCTCCGGCGCCCGCAACCCCAAAGCCGCCCGCAGCTCCGCCCGCGTCGGCATCCGCAGCCTCAAAGCCGCCCACCCCCGGCAGCGCACCGACCGCAAGCGACGCCCCCGTAGCGATCCGCCCTGCCGCGCGGCCCGCCCAGACAAGTGCCTCGAGCAGGCTGTTGCTCGCGAGACGGTTCCTCCCGTGCACGCCGTTGCACGCCGTCTCGCCCACGGCGTACAGTCCCGGCATGCTGCTCGCCCCATCGACATCCACCGCGATGCCGCCCATGAAGTAGTGCTGGGTGGGCACCACGGGGATCGGATCGGTGAGGATGTCCAGACCGAGCTCCTCGAGGCAGCGCGCGCGGATCGTGCCGAAATGGCCTTTGATGACGTCGGGGTCAACGGGCGCGAACGACAGCCGCACGAACGGCGACCCGTCCCGGCGCATCTGCTCCCGGATCGCCGCGGCCACCACATCGCGCGGGGCCAACTCGTCGGTGAAACGCTCGCCCGCCCGGTTGAGGAGGACAGCCCCCTCGCCGCGACAGCTCTCCGAGATGAGGAACACGCGGCCTGGGACCTTCGTGTAGAGCCCCGTGGGATGGATCTGCACGTAGTCGAGGTGTTCGAGCGCGATGCCGTGCTCCGCCGCGATCAGGCACGCGTCACCGGTGAGCTGCGGGTAGTTGGTGGAGCGGTCATAGAGTCCGCCGATGCCTCCCGTGGCGAGGATCGTGACCGGGGCGCGAAGCGGGAAAGGGGCGGGGGCCGGTGCGGCAGCGACTGGTACCGACACCGGAGCGGAGGCATGGGTCGTCGCCGATGCCGGAGCGGGAGCCGAAGCGGCGACCGGTGCGGCCGACGACGGCGCGAGAACGGAAGCCGAGGCGACCACCTGGGCCGCCGCCGACCCCGGGGCAGCGCCAGAAACCGGCTCTGCGCCGGAGACCGACGCCCGCGCCCTGGCACCCCGCCCTACGTCCGCGTCGAGACCCGCAAGCCCGCCCTCTCCCCGGTCCGGCGCACCCGCCCGCAGCTCCTCAGCCGTCAGATGCGACTCCCCCGCCGAGACACGTCGCGCCATGACGCCCGCGCAAGCGCCGTCCTCAACCACGAGGTCGACCATCGCCACATGCTCGAGAATCCGCACGTTGGGCAGGGCCCGCACGGCCGCGAGCAGCTTGGTTGTGATCTCGCGCCCGGTGGTGTCGGCGTGGTAGCAGATGCGCGGCCGCGTGTGCGCGCCCTCGCGGGTGTACGAGAGGGCACCCGATTCCTCCCGCTCAAACGACACACCGCAAGCCAGGAGGTCGTCGATGACAGCGCGGCTCGACCGGATCATCACCTCCACGCTCTCGCGCCGGTTCTCATAATGGCCCGCACGCAGGGTGTCCTCGAAAAACGCCGCGTAATCGTCCTCGCTGGGCAGCACGCAGATGCCGCCCTGGGCGAGCATGGAGTCGCACTCCTCGAGGGCCCCTTTGGAGAGCATCGTGATCCGCATGCTGCGCGGCAGGCTGAGGGCCGCGTAAAGACCGGCGACCCCGCAGCCGACGATGAGCACGTCCGCGTCCTCGGCTTTCGCTTGCATCGGCGTCATCCCCTACCGGGCCGCGAGTTCGAGCATGCGGTCGAGGGCGCGAGCCGCCCGGTCCCGCGCGTCCCCATCGAGCCCGATCTCGACCTCACCCGAACCGGTCTCCAGGCATCGCAGGAGCTTTCCCACGGTGATCGCATCCATGTTGATGCAGGTGGGCACCGTGCGCGTGAAGTGAAAGCGCTTGCCCTGGCCCGCGCATCGACGACGCAGCTCGTAGATGACGCCGCGCACCGTGACGATGATGAACTCGCGCGCCTCGCTCGCTGCGGCGTACTCGATGATCCCCGAGGTCGACCCGATGTAGTCCGCCTCGGCGAGGACCTCCTCGGTGCATTCCGGGTGCGCGAGCACGAGGGCGTCGGGGTGGGCCTCCTTGAGGTCGATGAGCTCATCGAGCGAGATGGCCTGGTGGCGGGGGCAGAAGCCGCGGTTGAGGATCACGTGCTTGCCGGGAAGCTGCTCGGCGACATAGCGCCCGAGGTTGCGGTCGGGGATGAAGAGGATGTGGCGCTGGGGCAGCTCCGAGCAGATCTTGACCGCGTTCGAGGAGGTCACGCAGACGTCGCTCCAGCTCTTGGCCTCCATCGTGGAGTTCACGTAGCAGACGACGGCGAGGTCATCGCCCCAGGCGGCGCGGGCCTCGTCGATCGTGCGGCGCTGGACCATATGCGCCATGGGGCAGTCGGCCGCCGGCTCGGGGAGCAGGACCGTTTTCTCAGGGTTCAGCAGCTTGGCGCTTTCGCCCATGAACGCGACGCCCGCCAGCACGATCGTCCGCTGGGGCAGCGTCTTGGCGAGTTTGGCGAGGTAGAAGGAGTCACCCACGTGATCGGCGAGTTCCTGGACCTCAGGAGCCACATAGTAGTGGGCGAGGACCACCGCGTCGCGGGCGGCCTTGAGCCGGTCCACGGCCCTGCGGAGTCCGGATGGCTCTCTTCTGGCCCCGCCGGAGCCGGTTGATATGCCCTCGATTTCATCCTGCATGCTCATGCCCTCCCCACGCCAGATGACGTGCGCAGTATGGCACGCGCTGCGCCAACTGACAAGACACATGTCAAGACTTTATTGAAACGGGGACGTATAGGGGGTCGTTAGAAATGAAAAAGTCGATTGTAGGGGCTTTTTTCGAAATCTGCTTTTATAAGCCCGATCGAGCTCAAACTCAACTGGCCTTTTCGTTCGCGAAGTTGTGCAAAAAAGGCGGTCTACTCGGAAGTTCGCGAAAATCCCCCTACAATCGACTTTTTTGATTGAACCGACCCCCTGATCGTCACTACGAATGAGGCCTTGCGCACCTCGCGGTCGCGTTCTGAGGCACATGTAGATGAAATGTCCTGCTCCAAGCGGAATCGGACCCATGGCGCCGCGGCCGCAGACATCGCGCAGCAGCCGCGGGCGCCGCCCAGCAGCTGTCAACGCCCGATGAGCAGCCGTGGGCAACGATCAGCAGCTGCCAACGCCTGGTCAACAGCCGCAGGCGCCGCGCAGCGGCCGCGCCCCGCCCCTAGTACGGGGCCCCGAGCGGCGGCAGCTGCTTCAGGTACGCCCACGCAACTTGCTTGCGGTGCGGATCGGATAGGGCCTCCTCGAAACCGCCGACCGCGAGCGCGCGCCTGCCAAGAACGGGAACCACCAGACCAGGCGTCAGCATCGCGGCATTGAAATCGTCGACCGCGGCGAGGTCGTCGGCGTAGGCCTCCCGCATGAGGTCTGAGGCGGCCGCATCGAGCAGCACCACGGCTTCGGGATCGAGCGCCTCCAGGGCCTCGCGGAACAGCTCCGGGGACATCGACCTCCCGGGATGCTCGACCAGCCCGTCCCCGGGCCCGAGCACGCCGGCAAGTCCGCAGAAGTCTTCCGGGGCCCAGCCGATCGCTGAGAGCGCCGCCCTCAGCGCCGCGCCGTCGGCGCCGGCGAGCAGCTCGCCGCCCGCGCGCTCATCTTCATTCAACTCGCCTTTGACCAGTACGATCGGCGAAAACCCGTTACCCGCGACCACCACGCCCCGGGCCTCGAGCGCGCGCATCTGCGCGGTCGCCGCCTCGACAAGGGCCCGCTTCCGCTCGGACGCACTTATGGACATACCGTGCCCCTTCCTCGTCTTCCGCACATTCTACCGCGCGGTGCAAACTTTGCTGCGGCGTGGGTATAACGCAGGCGATCAAGAAACCCGCTCGATCCCGAGCCGATGCATGGAGGATATTATGGCTAACGTCACTGAGGTCAACGCCTCGAACTTCGATGAGATCCTGACCGAGGACCTGCCGGTCCTCGTGGACTTCTGGGCTCCCTGGTGTGGTCCCTGCCGCACCCTCTCCCCCATCGTGGAGGAGCTCGGCGATGACTTCGCCGGCCGCATGAAGGTCGCCAAGTGCAACGTCGACGACAACCAGGATCTCGCCATGAAGTACGGCGTCATGTCGATCCCGACGCTCGTCCTGCTCAAGGGCGGCGAGGAGATTCACCGCGTCGTGGGCGCCATGCCCAAGGCCCGCCTGGCCGCCGAGATCGAGCCCAAGCTCTAAGGCGCGCTACAACCTTCGCGAGCCTCGGGGGCCATCCCCCTTGCAACCGCGAGCCCTCCCTTCCCGGGGCGCCCCTCCTGCGAGGGGCGCCCTTCGTTTTGCCGGGCCGGCGCGCCGCGCGCCGGCCGCAGGGCCGGGATTATACTGAGGAGAGCGAGCGCCGCATCCGGGGCGCCCGAGCCGAGGAGGTCAGCATGCACGATATCGGTATGAACATGGGCCAGCTCGAGATGAGCGTCCGCCAGATCGACGACAGCATCCAGCTCGCCCGCGAATGGAGCCATGCCCTCCTCCACGCCACCGAGAACTACGACATGGAGCGCATCGGCGCCAAGCTCGAGGCCGCCATGGACGCGCTCGACGCGGCTCGCGCGGCGCTTGACGGCTACGCGGGCGCCATTGAGGCCGATCACAACTCCGTCGGCTCCGTGAGGCTGGTGTAGCGATGTCGGACCCCCACGCCGATGCGCACGCCGAGACCCGGGAGCCCGGGCACGGCGACCTCGTCCGCTTCTCGATCACCATGCCCGACGACCTGCTGCGCGCCTTCGACGCCCAGATCGCGCAGCGCGGCGGCGGGGCCAACCGGTCCGGCGCCATCCGCGACCTCGTGCGCGCGTACCTCGTCGAGGAGCAGCAACGCACCCCGGACGTCGAGGTCATCGGCTCGCTCACGATGATCTACGACCACCACACCGGAGACCTCACACGGCGCCTCGACGAGGTGCAGCACGAGTACACCGCCGAGATCGTCTCGACCATGCACGTGCACCTCGACCACCACAACTGCATGGAGATCCTCGCCCTCAAGGGGCGCGGCGAGCGCGTCTACGAGCTGGCCGACCGCCTCCTCACGCTCCGCGGCGTGGCGCACGGCAAGCTGGCCTGCGCCGCCACGGGCAGCAGCCTGGGGCTGTAGGGCCGTCCGCGCATGCCGGGGGCACGCATCCGCATCACGGGCATCGTCCAGGGCGTGGGCATGCGCCCGTTCGTGTACCGAGAGGCCGTGGCGCACGCGATCGCGGGCTGGGTTCTAAACGCCGGCGACGGCGTGCATATCGAGGCCTGGGGGTCTGAGGAAGACCTCGCGGGGTTCGTCCGCGACCTGTCGGCGCACGCACCCGCTGCCGCGCGGGTTGATGACGTGTCCGTGGAGGAGATCGAAGGGGCCCCAACCTGCGAGGTCGGGGCCGTGACCGGCGAACATACCGAAGGTGGCGGGGCGGCGGCGCCCGTCTTCCGCATCGTCGCCTCAGCGGACGACACCGCGCACACCACCCTCGTCTCCCCCGACATCGCCACCTGCCCCGACTGCCTGCGCGAGCTCTTCGACCCCGCCGACCGGCGCTTCCGCTACCCATTTATCAACTGCACGAACTGCGGGCCGCGGTTCACGATCATCGGCGACCTCCCCTACGACCGGCCGAAGACCTCGATGGCGCCCTTCCCGATGTGCCCCACCTGCGCGGCGGAGTACGGCGATCCCCTCGACCGCCGGTTTCACGCGCAACCCGATGCCTGCTTCTCCTGCGGGCCCCACCTCACGTGGCGGGAGCCCGGGGACGCGGTCTCGGCGATCGGACGCAGCCGCGAAAAGAGCGACGCGATCATCGGCCGGTGCGCGCGGGCGCTCGCTACGGGCGGCATCGTTGCCATCAAGGGCCTCGGCGGGTTCCACCTCGCCTGCGACGCCGGCAACGAGGACGCCGTGCGCGAGCTGCGGCGACGCAAGCGGCGCAGCAACAAGGCACTCGCGGTCATGATGGCGCGCATCGAGGACGCCGCGGCAGTCTGCCACGTGGGAGAGACCGAGCGCGCGTTGCTCGAGGGGCCGATCCGGCCGATCGTGCTGCTGCGGCGGCGAGCGGGTGAGGGGGGCGCGAACGTCGCGGGCGCGGACTCAGGCTCGGTCGCACTCGCGCCTTCGGTCGCCTTCGACCTGCCGGAGCTCGGCGTCATGCTCCCCTACACGCCCCTGCAGCACCTCCTGCTCGCCGCCTGCTCAGGGCTCGGCGTCTTATCCCTGGTTATGACCAGCGGAAACGTGAGCGAGGAGCCCATCGAGACAGACGACGCGCTCGCCTGGGAGCATCTGGTTGAGAGCGGCGTTGCCGACGCGCTGCTCGGCAACGACCGGGCGATCCTCAGCCGCTATGACGACTCGGTAGTGCGCGCGGGCGCCGACGGCGCACCGCTGCCCGTGCGCCGCGCCCGCGGATACGCGCCGCAACCCCTCGCGTTGCCCGCGTGCCCCGACCCCGCGCAGGTGCTCGCCTGCGGCCCCGAGCAGAAGGCCACGATCGCCCTCACCCGTGACGACCAGTGCTTCCTTTCCCAGCACATCGGCGATGTGGAGAACGGCGCCACCCTTGAGGCCTGGCACGAGGCGCGCCGGCGCATGGAGGGGCTGTTCGCGATCGAGCCCTCCGCGCTCGCCTGCGACCTGCATCCAAGCTACCTCTCGAGCCAGTGGGCACGCGCCGAGGCTGCGCGCCGAGGCCAACCCCTCGTGGAGGTCCAACACCACCACGCGCATATCGCGAGTGTGATCGCCGAGGCCCAGGGGTCGGGGGCCCTCGCGCCCGGGGAATCTGTGATCGGCCTCGCGTTCGACGGCACCGGTGCCGGGACGGACGGCACGGTCTGGGGCGGCGAGGTGCTCGTCGCCGATCTCACCGGGTTCGCGCGCGTCGGGCACCTCGTCCCGTGGCCGCTCCCCGGTGGCGCGGCTTCGGTGCGCGACCCGCGGCGCAATGCGCTGTCCCTGCTTCTGACCTGCGGTCTCGCCGACCACCCGGGGGCGGCACCCCTGCGCTCGGACCTCGGCGGGGAGGCGCGCGCGATCACGGCGCGGATGGTGGAGCGGCGCATCAACAGCCCGATCACAAGCAGCATGGGACGGCTGCTCGATGCACTCGCCGCGCTCTGCGGTATCTGCGGTCAGGCCACCTACGAGGGCGAGCCCGCCATCCGGTTCGAGGCGGCGGCTCAGCGGTGGGCGGCTGCGCACAGCGTGCGGCTGCAAGATCAGAGGTACCGGTTCGGGCTGTCCGTCGATGCGCCGTGCAGCCTTGCGCCTGATGAGCAGCAGGTTCGCGAGCGCGCCGGCGAGCGGCCGGCCGCTGCGGTCGCCGTCGCCGACCCGACGCCGCTGGTCGAAGCCGTTCTTTCCGATCTCGCTGCCGAACGCGACGCCGGCGAGGTGTCCTGGCTCGTCCATCAGTCTGTCATCGCGCTCGCGGCCGAGTTCACCCGTGAGGCCGCGCGCGAGACCGGGACGCGCGTCGTCGCGCTCTCCGGCGGCGTCTTCATGAACCGCCTGCTTCTTGAGGGTGTCTCGGTCTCGGTCGCCAACGCGGGCATGACGCCCCTCATTCCACACAGCGTCCCCGTGAACGACGGCTGCATCGCCTACGGGCAGGCCGCGGTCGCCCGAGCACGGCTCCAGAGCTGCCGCGCGTAGGGCCCGAGAGGCGCGCGATGTTTTCGAGCTGACGCTCTTACCGGCCTGACCGAACCGGGCTGCTGGCCCCGGCCTCGGCCCTGCATACTTCAGACGCGGCTGTCGCCGCCGGGCATGGCGGTCGATGCCACTGGATATGGCGATCGTCGCCGATGACATATCCGTCGCCACCAAGACAGAGCGGGCGCTGCTGAGCGCTCGACCGTCGCAAAGGCGCGGGCGCACGCTGCCGGACGCGCTCGCCCACCCCATCCCGCGAGCGATCACCATTGGATGCCCCGCCCACGTCACCGAACACGCCCATCAGCCGCCCACACTATCAACTTTAAATGTTCGTTTTGGACGCGAGCCCGCATCAAAACGAATTCGTGGACAAAAATGACGTTAGTCGGTATTTTTCGCGGACCGCCGGGCGGGATTTCCGTCAATTCTGGGCTCGCGGAGCCCTTCCAGATAACGCCTCAGCCCCTGAACCCCGCAAATGCACATCTACAAGAGTTCATTCCGCTCTCCCGTCCCACCCAGCAATACCGACTAACGTCATTTTTGTCCAGCGTCGCCGTTTTTTGCGCGCACCGGGCCCGCAAGCCCCGTCCATCCGTCTCGATCGCGGCCCGCACCACCCCGCATGCCACCAGAAAGCAGGCGCCCGCAGCATTTCCGCCCCTCATCACACGACCGCGCCCGCGCTCTGTCCCACGCACGTCAGCGCCCTTGGCGTAATTGCAGCAGAGCGGTACCATCTTTGGCGTCTACACGCGAAGAGGGGTATCCATGTGTCTTGCAGTTCCCGGTAAGATCCAATCGATCGACGAGGGCCTCCGTGCCACCGTCGACATGCTGGGCGTCACGCGCGAGGCGTCGCTCCGTCTGGTACCCGAAGCCCAGATCGGCGACTACGTGCTTGTGCACGCCGGCTTCGGCATCCAGGTCATCGACCCCGAGGAGGCGCACGAGACTCTGGAGCTCCTGAAGGAGATGCCCGAGGTGCTCGCCGACGAGCTCCCCTATGAGAACGGGACCACGGCGGCGCTCGCATGAGTGACGCCGCATCTACCGCGAGCCGCCCCGCTCACGGCACCGACATCGACTTCTCGGCCTTCCGCGACCCCGCCCTCGCCCGCGAGCTGATCGAACGCATCCACGAGCTCGCCGGCGACCGCCGGATCAACCTCATGGAGGTCTGCGGCACGCACACCGTGAGTATCGGACGGTACGGTTTCCGCTCGATCATGCCCTCCAGCCTGCGCCTGCTCTCCGGCCCGGGCTGCCCGGTCTGCGTCACGGCGAACCGCGACATCGACCACGCCATCGCGCTCGCCCGCCTCAAGGACGTCACGATCACCACCTTCGGCGACATGATGCGCGTCCCCGGGTCCTCCACCACGCTCTCCCAGATGAAAGCCGAGGGTCGCGACATCCGCATCGTCTACTCGCCGCTCGACGCGCTCGACATCGCCGAGACGAACCCCAAGCGCGAGGTGATCTTCATGGGCGTCGGCTTCGAGACCACCACGCCCGCGATCGCCGCGTGCATCCTCGAGGCCGCCGAGCGCGGCCTTCAGAACTTCTCGGTGTACTGCGCCCACAAGACCACGCCGCCGGCGATCCGCGCGATCGCCAACGACCCCGAGACCGCCATCGACGGCTTCATCCTGCCGGGCCACGTCTCCACGATCACCGGCGTGCCCCCCTACCGCTTCCTGGTGGATGAGTTCCGCACCCCCGGCGTGGTGACGGGCTTCGAGCCGGTCGATGTCCTCGAGGGGATCGCCGAGCTCGTGCGCATGGTGGTGACCGACGCGCCCGCTATCGAGAACGCCTACCGCAGGAGCGTCGCCACCGACGGCAACGCGGTCGCGCGCGCCCTCGTCGACCAGGTTTTCGATCCCTGCGACGCCACCTGGCGCGGCCTCGGCGAGATCCCCGCGTCGGGCCTCGCCATGCGCGAGGAGTTCGCCCGCTTCGACGCAGGCCGCCGATTCGACGTGACGATCGAGCCCAGCGTTGAGCCCCGGGGCTGCCGCTGCGGCGACGTGCTGCGCGGACGCATCTCGCCCAACGGATGCCCGCTGTTCGGCCGCGCCTGCACGCCAGAGCACGCCGTGGGTCCGTGCATGGTATCGAGCGAGGGCAGCTGCGCGGCGTACTACCGATTCCGCGAGCAGTGATGATGAACAAGCCGGCGCGGGTTTCGCACGCGGCACAAAAGGAGGTGGAGCAGCATGGGCGATAGCACCGTTCTGCTGGGGCACGGCTCCGGCGGCCAGATGATGAAGCGCATCATCGATGACGTGTTCCTCGAGGCCTTCGGCGCCCCCGAGCTCCTCGCGGGCAACGACGCCGGCGTCGCGGCGCTCGCGGGAACGGGGCGCATCGCGATGTCGACCGACAGCTTCGTCGTGACGCCGCAGTTCTTCCCCGGCGGCAACATCGGGCGGCTCGCGGTCTGCGGCACCGTGAACGACGTGGCGACCTCCGGCGCCCGCGTGCGCTACCTCTCCTGCGGATTCATCCTTGAGGAGGGGTACCCGATGAACGACCTCCGGCGCATCGTGCAGACCATGGCCGAGACGGCGCATGAGGCCGGGGTCGCGATCATCACCGGCGACACCAAGGTGGTGGAGCGCGGCGGGGCCGACGGTGTCTACATCAACACGGCCGGCGTCGGCGAGGTGCCCGAGGGCGTGAACCTGTCGGGGGCGAACTGTCGTCCCGGGGATGTCGTGCTCGTGTCCGGCACCCTCGGCGACCACGGGATCGCCATCATGAGCCAGCGCGAGGGCCTCGCGTTCTCGACGAGCATCGAGAGCGATGCGGCCCCGCTGAACCACCTGATCGCCGCCGTGCTTGAAGCGGCCCCGGGAACGCGGTGCTTCCGCGACCCCACGCGCGGCGGCCTGGCGAGCACGCTGAACGAGTTTGCCGAGGCCAGCGGCGTATGCATCGAGATCGATGAGGACGCGGTGCCCGTGCGCGACGGCGTGCGCGGCGCCTGCGAGATGCTCGGGTACGATGTGCTGCAGGTGGCGAACGAGGGCAAGATGGTGGCCGTCGTGCCTGCCGAGGAGGCGGATGCGGCGCTGGCGGCCATGCGCGGGGCGCGCTACGGCGCAGACGCCGCGGTGATCGGTCGCGTGCTCGAGCGCGGAGAGGCCGTGGCGGGCGCCGCCGTGCGCGTGCGCACGGGATGGGGGTCCACGCGTGTGCTCGATATGCTCGTGGGAGAGCAGCTGCCGCGTATCTGCTAGGCCGTCTCGTATCGTTTGTAGACGAAATCGCATATCTGTTGCTTATCCCGTTGCCAGCGCCGCGAGGACTGCGGAGGGCGGGCCTCCTTTGGCTGTTCTGCACGCGCCGAAACGGGCAACCTGGTTAAAAATGGCTGATGTGTACTTTTCTGATCGGGGCAATGGAGTGCTGAGAATAGCAAAACATGTGCAAACTTGGCAGAAGACCGCCCCACCCCGCGCTTCGAACGCGATTTGCATAGTTATATATAGCCATCAGAAGCTGCGGCACCGATTTCAAAAGTACACATCAGCCATTTTTAACCAGGTTGGCGGGATCGGGCCGCACACCGCGGCGCTATCCTAGATGCATGCACAACGACACCCCTTCGAACCCCGGGAGGAACCATGTCCACCGCCAGCGCAACCGGCGACGTGCCGTTCACGCACGTCATCTTCGACCTCGACGGCACGATCCTCAACACCCTCGAAGACCTTGCAGCGGCCGGCAACCACACCTGCGAGCTGCACGGCTGGCCCACCTTCCAGGTCGACGAGTACCGCTATAAGGTGGGCAACGGCATGCTCAAGCTCGTCGAGCGCTTCATGCCCGCCGAATACGCCGGTGACCAGCAGAAGTTCGAGCAGGTCCTTACCGAGTTCCGCACCTACTACGGTGAGCACAAGGAGGACCGCACAGCCCCCTACCCCGGCATTCTCGAGATGCTCGACGCCCTGCGCGCATCCGGCATCTCGATCGCCGTGCTCACCAACAAAGACCACGTCTCGGCCGTCCCGCTGATCGAGCGCTATTTCGGGCCGGACCGCTTCGCGTACGTCCAGGGCCGCGTCGAGGCATTCCCGCCGAAGCCGGCCGCGCCCGTCACCCTGCATGTCCTCAAGCAGCTTGGAGCCCAGCCCGATCGTACCCTCTACGTGGGCGACAGCGACGTCGATGTGCTCTGCGGCCACAACGCCGGGCTCAAGGTCGCCGGCGTCGCCTGGGGGTTCCGCGGCCGCGGGGAGCTCGAGGCCGCAGGCGCCGAGTTCATCGCCGAGACCCCCGAGGAGCTGCTGGCAATCGCGACGGGCCGGTAACGCCCCGTCACGCCGTATGTGAAAGGCCCCCGGACCGCTGCGGGCCGGAGGCCTTCTCAACCAACGTCTCAGGCAGCAGCCCTACTCGGCGCTTCCCTGCTCAGCCAGGGCTGCGAGCGCCTCGACCGCGCTCGTATCGGAGGTGCCCATCATGGCAACCAAGGCGGCTTCATCGACGCTCTTCTGGTCGGCCTCCCACTGGCCGTCGCCGTTCTTCGCGTACTTGATCTGCACGTCAACGGTCTTCGGCTCGAGCTTGCCGACCTCCTCCATGAGGATCTTGCCCGACAGCGCGCTGTAGTCTTCCTCGGTCGCATCGGCGGGAAGCGTCGTGAGCCCCTCGTCTATGACACGTGACGCGAAGGCGTTCAACATCTCCATCATGGGCTTCATCGTGATGGAGAGCTCCGCGACCGCGGTGCCCGCCTTCTCGTCGACCTTGATCTCGCCGATCTTGTAGTCGAAGCCGTCGAGATAGGCGTCGGCGAACTCCTTGGAATCGATGCCGTAGGACTCGAAGTCGCCTCCGACGCCCTTCTCGAACTCCTTGGCGAAGTCGGAGTTGCCCTCGCCCGACTTGAGCGGGTCGAACCCCTCGACGAGGTTCTGGCGGATCGCCTCCTCAGGCGAGGGGCCGCCGCATGCCGCCAGACCGAGCCCGCACACGGCGAGCAGCGCCGCCACGAAGATGGTGAAAACTGTTTTCCGCTTCATGATGTCCTCCCAAAGACATGTACCTGCACACGTCGAAATCCGTGTTATGCAAATTATACGGGAAAGCATGAGCGTTTTAAGCCGAACGCCGTAAGGCACCTGTAAACGGCCGCAGGGTGTCAATGAGCGGTAGCGCGCTACTCCCTCGCACCGTAGCGCTCGTAGTAGGCATCGAGCCGCGCCTTGACATCGTCGTCGATCACCACGCGGCCGCCGACCTCGCGGTTCAGGAGGTGCTCGGTGACCTCGGCCATCGACACGATCGACGCCACCGGGAACCCGTAGCGCCGCTCGATCTCGCGCTGCGCCGTGACGACGCCGTCGCGGCCGACCTCCATGCGGTTGAGCGACACGATGAGGCCCTTGACCTCGACGTCCGCCGCCGCCTTCAAGATGGGGTGCGTCTCGTCGATGGACTTGCCCGAGGTGGTGACATCCTCGACCATGACCACGCGGTCGCCGTCGGCGAGCTCCGCGCCGAGGAGGTTGCCCGCGTCAGCGCCGTGGTCTTTGACCTCCTTGCGATTGCAGCAGTACCGCACCTCCTTGCCGTACAGCTCGAAGAGGGCGATCGCCGTGACCACCGCGAGCGGGATGCCCTTGTACGCGGGCCCGAAGACCACGTCGAAGTCGAGGCCGAAGTTGTCGTGGATCGCGCGGGCGTAGTACTCGCCCAGGCGCTTGAGCTGCTCGCCCGTGACGTAGGCGCCCGCGTTCATGAAGAACGGCGAGGTGCGCCCGCTCTTGAGCGTGAACTCGCCGAACTTGAGGACGTCGGATGCGACCATGAACTCGATGAACTCCTGCTTGTAGGCTTCCACGGGGCTTCCCTTCGCGCTGGTGACAGTGTCACCGCTGAGGATACCACGCGGGCACGGGGGCGGTGGGGCCGGGGGCGGGGCGGGCTGCGGCGGCAGGGGCAGCCCACGGCAGGGGCAGCCACGCCGCCCGCGCCCGCATCCGCAGCGGGTTGCGGCGCGGAGGGCAGACCAAGCACGCGGGGGCCGGGTGCGCAGCGGGCTGTGGCAAGCGGGATCGCCCGCGACGGGGCCGCCGGGCGCGCGGCGGGCTGAATCGGGCGGACGTCTGCCCGGCAGGCCGCGCCGGACACCCTCACCCTGCGTAGCGCGCGAGGAACTCCTGGGTGCGGGGGTTTCGGGGACTGCCGATCACCTGGTCGGCCGGACCCTCCTCCACGATGCGGCCGCCGTCCATGAACACCACGCGGTCGGCGACCTCGCGGGCGAAGGCCATCTCGTGCGTCACCACGAGCATCGTGATGTCCTCGGCGGCCAGCTGCTTCAAGACCTTGAGGACCTCGCCGGTGAGCTCGGGGTCGAGCGCGCTCGTGGGTTCGTCGAAGAAGAGCGCCTGGGGATTCAGGCAAAGCGCCCGCGCGATGCTCGCCCGCTGCTGCTGGCCGCCCGAGAGCTGGTAGGGGACCTTGTCCTCGGTGCCGGTCAGCCCCATCTTCTCGATGAGCCCGCGCGCCTGGGCTTCCACCTCGGCGCGGTCTCGCCGCTGAACGGCGAGCGGCGCGTCCATGATGTTTTTCAGGACCGTCATGTGCGGGAAGAGGTTGAACTGCTGAAACACCAGGCCGAAGCGCTGGCGGGCACGGGCGAGCACGTCCTTGCCGCCGTAGACCGCGCGTCCGTCCGCGCCGGGCGACGCCACGGCGAGCTCGCCGTAGGAGAGGCTGCCGCCGTCGAGCGTCTCAAGGAGCGTGAGGCAGCGCAACAGGGTCGACTTGCCGCCGCCCGACGGTCCGATCACGGCCACGACCTCGCCCGGCATCACCTCGAGCGAGATGTCGCGCAGGACGGGCGTCCCGTCGAAGGACTTGCTGCCGTTCTCGAGGCGCACCACGGGGGCCGGGGCGCCGGGGGCCGGGGCGCCCACGGCGGCGTTCGGGCCCGCCGTGCCGTCCGCGTTCGCGGTCGCTGCCGCGGTCGCCGACGCGCCCGCCGCACTCGCGCCCGCCGCCATCGCGCCATCCGCGCCCGCCGTGTCCGTCTTCATCTCATCCATCATTGACCTCCCCGGCCGAACCGGCCCCCACGGGCCCCGTCGCTAATCACGGTAGTAGCCCATCTTCTTCTCGATGCGCCCCATCGCGACCTCGACCAAGAAGTTGAACACCCAGTAGATCGCCGCGGAGATGGCGAACGGCACCATCGTCCGCTGCGAGGCCACGAGCGCCTTCGCGGTCGAGAACATCTCCGCCACGCCGATCGAGAACGCCAGAGACGTGTCCTTGACGAGCGTGATCACCTCGTTGCCGAGCGCGGGCATGATGCGCTTCGCAACCTGCGGCGCCACGATGCGCCAGAAGGTCTGCGTGCGGGAGTAGCCGAGCACCTGCGCGGCCTCGTACTGGCCGCGGGGAATCGACTGGATGCCGGACCGGTAGATCTCGGCGAAGTACCCGGCGTAGTTCAGGATGAACGCCGCGACGCAGGCCTGCCACTTCGACTCCGGCGTGAGCTGGATGCCGAACACGTAGTACGGAGCGAAGTAGATCGCGAACATCTGCAGCATGAGCGGGGTGCCGCGCATGATCGAGATGTAGATGCGCGCGATGACGCGCACGAGCGCGATGCGGCTCATGCGCATGAGGGCGATGGGCACGCCGAGCGGCAGCGCGCCGACGAGCGTGAGGAAGAAGATCGCCAGGCTGGTCAGGAAGCCCTGGCCGAGCATGGTGATCATCGTTTCCATGGTCATGGGGTCGTCCTTTCAGGGGGAGAGCCCGGACGCGGGGCATCCGGGCTCGTGTTCGGGGGGTCGCCCCGGCGTCGGTGGTTTGCCCTACTTGAGGACCCAGTTCTCGAAGGAGAGACCGTAGCTCTCGTACGCGGCCGCGATCTCCTTGACGGTGCCGTCCTCGTACAGAGCCTTGAGCACCTCGTTCACCTTGTCCGCGGTCGCGGTGTCGCCCTTCTTGAACCCGACGGCGTAGTTCTCGGAGGAGAGGGGCTCCTCGATCTGCAGGTAGGCGTCGGGGTTCGCGGCGATCTGGTACTGGGCGATGGAAAGGTCGCAGGCCACAGCGTCGGTGGCTCCGCTCTCGAGCTCGGCGAAGGCGGTGTTGTAGTCGGGACGCGTCTCAAGCGAGGCGAACGTGGCGGCGAGGTCGGCCTTGCCATCCTGCAGGACGTCCTCGGCGGCGGAGTCGGCCTGGGTGATCACGTTCTTGCCCGCGAGGTCTGCAAGAGAGCTGACGCCGCTATCCTTGCGCACGACGACGACCTGCTGGTTGAGCATATACGGCTTGGAGAAGGTGTAGCCGTCCTCGCGGCCCTCCATCGTGAAGCCGTTCCAGATGCAGTTGATGGCACCGGAGTTCAGGAGCGTGTCCTTGGCGTCCCAGTCGATGGGGCTGAGCTCGACCTCCCAGCCGAGCTTGTCGGCGACGGCCTTGGCGAGATCGAGGTCGAAGCCGGTGAACGAGCCGTCATCGCCCACGAAGCCGTACGGCGGGTAGGCCTGATCGAAACCGACGATGAGCTTGCCGGTGGTGGCGGCTGAAGTGTCTGCGGCGGTCGCCGCGGAGCCGGCTGCGGCGGACGACCCAGCGGCCGGAGCCGACTGCCCCCCGCAGGCCGCGAGGCCCAGGGCGAGCACGAGCGCCGCGAAAGCGGCCACGTAGGTGAGGAGGCGGTTCTTCTTCATGAGGTGGGGTCCTTCCGTGCGGGCCGCGCCCACGCGCGGCATTCTTCTTCGGTGCGCGATATACTTTACTTAACTAAAGTATTCGAGGCAAGTGCTTTATTAAGATAAAGTTTTTGTGAAGGTAGGATGGAGTTCACTGGTACAGGCCGTGCGTTTGTTTCAGAGAGGGGCGCAGACGGGTGCGCTCGGCCTCACGGTCGAGATCGGCGCGTCGGATCGAAGCCGTATCTGAAGGCGTCGATTCCGCCTTTTTCAGCGCGATGGAGCGCAATGCGAACGATGCAACCGCTCCCCGGTGCGCAGGGTGGTAAGAAATGGCTATTTTGCACTTATGCGAAGCGCGTATGGAGCGCGCTGGCCGGGAGAGCAGGCGTCTGAGCTCTCGAAGTGGGCCTTTTGAATATCTATAGATGTTCAACTCATGCCCGGGTCGTCTTCGCATCCCTAATCAAAAGTGCAGAATAGCCATTTCTTACCACATGGCTTTCCACGTTATGAGATGTGAATTGTATTGGTGAATTTTTCCAATGATATATAAGAATCAACAGATATGGGGCCCGGAAGCCTTTGAAAGCTTCCGGACCCCACTCCTACAGTGAGCGTGCGGACACCCGGCTTACGCGCCGGCGTCCTCCTGGCGCCGCTTGGCGCCGAGCGCGACCGCGGACGCGCCCACCATGGCCACGCCGACGGCACCCAGCGCGACCATCGCGCCGTTGTCGCCAGTCTGCGGCAGACCGTCGGGGCTGGCCGTCCTCTTCTCGGGCTTCCCCTTCTCATCTGCGGCCTTGTCCTTGCGATAGTAGGCCACAAGCTCCGTATCGCCCGTGATCGGCGTGTCGAAATCGAACGGCTCACCGTTTAGATACCATCCCGCAAAGGAATAGCCGCTGAACTGAGAGGCCTTGGCCGTGGCCGACACGGTCTGCCCGGCGCTCACCTCGGCGGAGTCGACAACCTCCCCCTTCGAGGTGAAGGTCACCGTGAAGGTGCGAGGCTCCTCGGGCGCTTGATCGGCAGTGGACTCGGGCTGCGTGTTGGCATCCGCCTGCGCATCGGCAGCAGACGCCGAATCATCCTGGCTGGCCACCGCGCCCTCGTTGTCGGCAGGCGCCTCGTCCGCGACGCCGGCATCCGTCGCGGGTGCTTCCGCGGCGGGCTTCTCATCAGGCGTCTCTTCGCCTGAGGGCTGTGCCGCCTCAGGCGTCGACGCGTCGGCATCAGGTGAAACAGCCTCGTCATCGATGCTGCCGGCATCCTTCTCGACGGTCAGTCCCTCATCGGATGAAGCCGCTGCCCCGGCAGAACCGGCGGCGGACTCCCCGGGCGCGTCCGCGTCAGAGACGGCGCCGCCCGCGGCGCTCGTGCCGTCCTGATCCGCGTCACCATCCGAAGGGGCCGCAGGCTCCGACTCCGCGCTCGCGTCGGGCGCGGTGGCCGCAGCCTCCCGCTCGTCCTCGGCCACGTAGTTCAGCACGATGGACTGCTCACGCTTGTATCGGTTGATCCAGCCGTTCCAGTACTGCGGCTGACTCGGCGCGTACTCCTTGATATGGTCGATCACGGCGTTTGTGAGGGCGAGCGCCAACTCGCGATCGGACATGTCGTTCGAGAGGCCGCTGTCGGCCTTCGCCCAATCGAAGAACCTGCGCACGCCTCCCGGCCCGAACAGGTTGCTCATGCCCCAGGACAGGCCCTTGATCGCGTCCGACCGACCGCTGATGTCCAGGCCGTACCGGTTGCGCAGCGTGCTCTCGACCGGCTTGTAATACTCGTTGTAAGCGTAGGAGTCCTGCAAGGCGGAGAACTCGGCCGCGTCGGCGCGGTAGGCCGCATGCCAGGCGTCGTTCAGGAGCGCGCCCGTGGACGTGAGGCTGCGCGATGAGGAGTCGTACAGCGGGGCGCTGCTGCTCTTGATAGCACTACCCTGGCGAAGCACGCCCTCGAACATCGCGTACTTGGTGGGGTTGTACGCGTACACCTGCTCGATGAACGGAATGAGCGCGTAGCGGCGATCGAACTGGTAGTAGCCCATGGCGTTGTAACCGTCGCCCGAGCTCAGGCCCTGGTCGTAATTCTTGCCGCTCTCGAAGGCGGTGAAGTACTTCATCTCATCGGAGAGGGAGACGGCCGAGAGGCTCGACGTCCTGCCGGCGAACAGCGATGCGATGGACTCAACGAGACCGGTACCGCCCTGCTCGTAGAGGGCGCCGTCGGCCTCGGTGACGGTGCGGGTGTCGGCGGATGCCACCTGGGGCGCCGCCGCGGCGGCGAAGGTGAGCGACAGGGCCAAGCCGGCCGCGACCGCTTGGTGACGGGGCGAAAGCATGGTACCTCCTCGTTCTGGCCCAGCTCGAAGGCTGGAACTGCTGTGTTTAAAGTACGTTTGCGTCAGACCGCAAGGATGCACCCCTAGTATGACGGGGCCGAAGGCAAAGCGCAACGTGTCTGAACTGGTGCGACGAGGGTGATGGGGGGCCGGGGCAAAAGCAGGGGCGGGGCGAAAGCGGGAACCGAGGGCGGCAGGAGCAGGGCGCGGACACAAGGGCGGGGCGAGCCCCCTGCGGGCAAGGGGCCGTGCTCCCCCAAACCACACGGCCGATCCATCCCCGAGAAAACGCAAAGAGCCCGGACGCCCCTTCCGAGGCGGCCGGGCCCTGCGTGCGAACGGGGAGAACGAAATGCTCATCGCCCCGCTAGACGATCTTGTACACCCAACCGTGCTCGTCCTCGATGGCACCGTCCTGGATGCCCGTGAGGGTCTCGCGCAGGCGCGTCATGACCGGGCCCATCTCATCATGACCGGCCGGGAAGGTCACGACCTCATCCCCCTCGTGGATCTCGCCCACCGGAGAGATGACGGCCGCCGTGCCGCACAGGCCGCACTCGACGAAGGCACCGCCCTTGACCTCGGCCCACTCGACCGGGCGCTCGTCCACCGCGATCCCGAGATCCTGCGCGACCTGCACGAGCGAACGGCGCGTGATCGAGGGCAGGATCGAATCGGTGTGGCTCTTCGGCACCACGAGCGTGCCGTCGGCGGCCACGAGCAGCACGTTGGCGCCGCCCGTCTCCTCCACGTAGGTGCGGCTCTCGGAGTCGAGGTAGAGGTTCTCAGCGAAGCCCGCGCGGTGCGCGTCCATCGTGGACTTGAGGCTCATCGCGTAATTGAGGCCGGCCTTGATGTTGCCCGTGCCGTGCGGCGCCGCGCGGTCGTAGGTGGCGATGCAGAGCTTGATTGGCTTGAGGCCGCCCTTGAAGTAGGGGCCCACCGGCGTCACGAGGATGTGGAAATGGTACTCCGGGGCGGGCGCCACGCCGATGACGTCGCCCGAGCCGATCATGAACGGGCGCACGTAGAGCGACGCGCCGGATCCATAGGGCGGAACCCAGGCGGCGTTGGCGGCCACGACCTCGCGGACGGCGTCGATGAAGCGGTCCTTCGGGAAGGGCGGCATCTCGAGGCGCTCGGCGGAATCGTGCATGCGCTCGGCGTTGAGGTCGGGGCGGAAGGCGACGATGCTGCCGCCGGCCGTGGTGTAGGCCTTGAGCCCCTCGAAGACCTCCTGGCAATAATGGAAGATGCCCGCGCACTCGGACAGCGTGATGCTGTGGTCCTCGGTGAGGCCGCCCTCGTCCCAGGCGCCGTCCTTCCACTCCGAGGCGTAGCTGAAATCGGTGGGCTGGTAGGCGAAGCTCAGGTTGCCCCAGTCCAGGTCCTTCTTCTCGGTTGCCATACGCTCGTCCTTCCACGCGAAGTTGCTTTGGGAGACGATTCTACTCCGCGCGGACGGCGCCGCGGCAGGGTCCGGGGTCTTTGCGAAGTGGAAACAATCGCGACGCGCGACGGGCGACGGATGCGGGGCGGGCACGTCTCCCACAGGGCGCCCCTGATGCCGAGCGTTCGTAATTGCCGCTTTTTCGACGAAAAAAGGCCGAATTACGAACGCTCGGCATCAGCGGCCCGCGGCGACGGTTCGCGGCGTCTACGCCTGCTTCGAGCCGAGCTTCGCGCGGACCACGCCCGCGACGGCGGGGATCAGCGACACCGCGATGATCCCGATCACGATGATCTCGAAGTGCTCCTGCACCGCCGGGATGCCGCCGAAGAAGTATCCGAGCAGCGTGAAGATACTCGACCAGGTAATGCCGCCGAGGATGTTGTAGAGCACGAACGAATGCCACTTCATGCCGCCCACACCGGCGAGAAACGGCACGAAGGTGCGGATGAACGGGAAGAAGCGTCCGAGGAAGATCGCGAGATGTCCCCACTTATCGAGGAAGGCCTCGCTCTTCTCGATGCGCTCGGGCGTCATGACCTTGATCTTGCCCGACGCGATGATGCGCTGCCCGAAGAAGTGGCCGATGAAGAAGTTCATCTGGTCGCCCAGGATCGCGGCGATCCAGACGACGAGCAACAGGTGGAAGATGTCGAGCGGACCGGAGGCCTCGTGCGCGAAGATACCCGCGGCGAAGAGCAGGGAGTCGCCGGGGAGGAACGGCATGAACACCACGCCCGTCTCGATGAAGATGATCAGGAAGATGAAGCCGTAGGCGTACAGCGGGCCCATGGCGATCCAGCCCGCGATGGCGGCGCGGGGGTCTTTGAGCAGGTCGGCGAGGAAGTTGATGAAACCCATGACGGGCGCTCCTTTTGGTGGTGGCGCACGATGGCGGCCGGTGGATGGTCGGTCGTCGTCTGCGGGGACGTCAGCGGATCAGTATATCCGCACGGTCGCCCGCGGCTCGCCGGCGGGGTGCCGAAGGGTGCGAATGCCATGTAAAGCCCATGTGCCGAAGCGTCGCAGTGGAGGGGTGCGGCGCCTGCCCGTGGCACGCGGTGCCCGTCGCGCGCGGCGCCCGCGCCTCTTCCCCGGGTCTCGCCCCTTTATTCCTAGCGAACCACTAGACTTTAGCGCGAAGCAGCCCTACCATGTGGTTTCGTTCCGTTGTATCCGCGCGGCATGCCCGCGACGCCGAAGGGCCACGATGAGCTTCATCTCCACCATACGCGAGGATATCGGCGCCGTTCGGCAGAACGACCCCGCGGCGCAGTCCGCCCTCGTCATCTTCCTCTCCTACCCGGGACTCCATGCGAAATGGGCGCACACCTTCGAGCACTGGCTCTGGGGCCGGGGCGCCCGCGGGCTCGCGCGCGTGCTGTCGCAGTTCACGCGCTTCATGACGGGCGTGGAGATCCACCCGGCGGCGCGAATCGGGCGCCGGTTCTTCATCGACCACGCGATGGGCGTGGTGATCGGCGAGACGACCGTCATCGGCGACGACTGCGTGCTCTACCAGGGCGTGACGCTCGGCGGAACCGGCAACGAGAACGGCAAGCGCCACCCCACGCTCGGGGACCGTGTGACCGTGGGCACGGGCGCGAAGGTGCTCGGGAACATCGTGATCGGGGACGACGTGCGCATCGGCGGGAACTCGGTGGTGGTGAAGGATGTGCCGCCCGCGAGCACCGTCGTCGGCGTGCCGGGGCGCGTCGTGCGGCGGAACGGCCAGCGTGTGACGGAGGCCGCGGACGACGCGCGGCTCCACCACGAGAACCTCCCGGATCCCGTTGAAGAGGACAGCCAGCACAACCGCGAGAACATCGCGAAGAACGAGGAGCGGATCGCCGAGCTCGAGGCGCAGGTGCGCGAGCTCGCCGCTGCGGTGAAACGGCTGCGCGGCGGTGCGGGGGAGACCGACTAGGACGAGTTCGCGGCGCGATAGGCCTTGGGTTTTGCTGCTGGCGGTTGGCGGGTGGCGCATCGGCTGCAGGTCGCCTCGCCGGTGCGAAGACGGGAGCCGAGCGCCGATGTGCGTCGGGTGCTGGGCGCGGGTTCGCTGCCGGTTATGGACGCCGGTGCGGGCGCAGACCAGTTGCAGATATTGCGGTTCTGCGCGTTTTTCCCAAACAATATGACGGCTGTGTACATCGGCGTACACAGCCGCAAGAAATGCAACCTGATTTATCTGCGGATCTGCACCTCGTACTTTGAGTGTCGGGTTTTCGGTGTACATAGCCGTAAGAAACGCAAATATCCGGCCGAACCCCGGGCACGCGGGGCCATTCACCGACCGATACCCCCGCAGTCGGCCCGAAAACGCGGCGGGAGTTGCGTTTCTTACGGCTATGTACATCGTGCGGATGACACCTCGAGTAGCGACTAGAAAACCGCAGATGATCACGGTTGCCAAATGTGCGGCTATGTACGCTGATGTGCACAGCCGCACGATTGTTGGAGAAATCCGTGCAGAGCCGCGATTTTTGCAACTCGGGTCGGCGCGGTGCGGAGGACTGGAACGGTCCAACCAACGCGAGAGCACCGAGCAATCTCTCAGAGTCTTGCAAATGTGCAGGGCACGCAGATTGCCGGCGCGTACAGGGTCAATCGGCGGCTGTGCGGAGAGGTCAGAGCGGTCGGCAAAATCGCGCAGGATGCGCGGGTTTCCGGGGTGCTCAACGTGCACTGGCAGCCATCGGGACGATCAGGGCAGCCGGCGAACGAGCACGGTGTACGCAGGTTGCCGGTGCGCGAGGCCATTGGGCGTGCGGTAAGAACAGGTGCGCGGGCCCAATGGAGTGCGGCTCTGTCGGGCGGCGGGATGTGCGGACGCGTGCCGCCGCGCGCCGCTAGCGGCTGCACCGTCCTTAACCGGCGAAGCCGCGGTCGAGGGCGAGCAGCCGCTGATAGCGGTGGCTGGTTCGCGCGAGCTCAGCGGGGTCGCCCATGAGGACGAATCGCCCGTCCTCAAGAAACGCCGCGCGATCCATGCGGTCGACGCCCTGCAGATGGTGGGTCACCATGAGCAGGGTACGCCCCTCAAGCGCGGCCAGCACGGCATCGAGCACCGAGCGCTCCGTCGAAGGGTCGAGGCCCACGAAGGGCTCGTCGAGAACGACCACCGGGGTGTCCGCCAGCAAGATCCGGGCGAGCGCCAGCCGATGCCGCTCGCCGCCAGAGAGCAGCCGGCCCTCCTCCCCCACCACGCTCAGAACGCCGTCGGGGAACCGCTCGACGCGCTCGCGCAGACCCACGCGCTCGAGCACGTCCCATGCCTCCCGCTCGGTCGCCGACGGGCGCGCGATCCGCAGATTGTCCAGGACCGTCGTGTTGAAGACATGGGGGTCCTGGCTGATCACGCCGATGGTCCCGCAGGCGGCATCCGCCCCGGGGTGCGCAGAGCCGAACAGCTCAACCGCCCCTGCCTGCGGCGACAGGTCTCCGCGGATGAGACCGAGGAGCGTCGACTTGCCGGCGCCGCTGCGGCCGAGAAGCGCGATCCGCTCGCCGGGCGCGATGTTGAAATCGAGGTCCGCGACGGCAGGCCGGACGCTGCCCGGGTAGGTGAAGGTCGCGCCGCGCAGCTCGATCGCCGGCGTCTGCCCCGCGCCGCATGCGGGACCGCCCGAGACGCCATCGGTGCCGTCAGCGGGCACGCCAACGCCGTCCGAATCACCCTCTAGCGCGGCGACGGCTCCAACGCGTAAGCCGCCCAGAGCCGGGGCTCCGAACCCGCGCCGGTCGCCTTCTCGCAGCGCAACCTCGTCATCAGGCGCCACAGCACGGGCCGCCATGGCGCCCGCAACTCCCGTGGCATCGCCCGCCACGCGCTCCGCCGCGCCGACCGCCGCGACCCACGCGCCCTCACGCGCGCCGTCACCCTCTGCAGCACCGGCCGAACCGGCACCTGCGCCTCCACTCGCAACATCCCCCGCGCCGCCGCCCTCCCCGTCATCGAGCGGGGCGAGGCGACGGATTGCCGAGGCGTGCTCGGGCAGCTGGGCCGCCGCCTCGGGCACGGGCGTGATGGCCTCCACCAGCGGGAAGAAGCAGATCACCGTCGCGAGGATCGCGTTCGCCTCGAAGCTGAGCGCACCGGCCGCCCACACCGTGAGCCCGACGGCCGCGAGCGCGAGCACCGCGCGGACAAAGACACCCTCCGCACGGTCGTAGCGGGCGAGCCGGCGGTCCTCCTCCGCGACCGCGGCGGCCTCGCGCGTGAACCGCGCGAGCACGTCGTCGACGCGGCCGGCGAACGCCACGTCGGCGGCGCCCAGCACGGCGTCGGTGAGGCTGCGGTAGAGGTCGGCCGTCGCGCGCTTGCGGCGCAGGCGGGCCCGCGCGCCCGCGGCAAGCGCCGCCGTGGGGACCACCGCAACGCACACGAACAGCTCGAGCAGCAGCCAGGCCGCGAACAGCGCATCCATCGCGCCCACGGCCACCACAGCCACGGCCACCACGGCCCAAGCCGTCACCATGGGGAAGATGCAGCGCAGGTAGAGGTTCTGCACACGCCCGATATCCTCGTTCAAGAGCGCCAGGGCGTCGCCGGCCCCGAGGACGGCCGCCTCAGCCGCCTCGCCCGATCCGTATACGCCGCCGCGCACCCCGCGGGCGGCCTCGCGCTCCAACGCGAGGAACAGCCGGCGCCGAAGCGAGCTCGTCATGCGCAGCACCCAATCGTGGCTGGCCAGACGCTCGAAATACCCCGCGACAGGCTTGCTGATGCCCACGACCTGCACGATCCCGATGGGGATCAGCAGCACGAAGATGGTCTCCGGCATACGCGCCGCGGCCCCGATCAGCCAACCCGAAACGAACATGAGCAGGCAACCGAGCAGCGCGGCGAGGATGCCCAGCCCGAGCGCGCGCCGGAGCACGCGGCGGTAGTGCCGGAAATACGGAGCCACCCAGCGGTCATTTCGCAGTGTGTCGGCCCAGGTGGCGCTTCCGGTACTGGAAGCGGCGCCATCCCCGCGCGCGTCCATGCCGTCCCTGCGACCCATCTCATCGCCTCCCCTCATCGCGCACCTCCTGAGATCTCGTCGGCTGCAGGACCCGAGCCGAGCCCCAGGCTCTCCCCGATCACGCCGCGCGCCGTGAGCTCGCGCGGGTCCCCTTCGGCCACCAGTCGGCCACCGGAGAGCACGAGCACGCGGTCCATCTCATGCAGCCAGTGCATGCGGTGCGTGGCGAACACCACGAGCCGGCCCTCCATGAGCGGCAGCATCCGCTCCTTGAGCTCGAGCTCGGTCTCGATGTCGAGATGCGCCGTGGGCTCGTCGAACAGCAGGACGCGGCGCGACCGGTCGACCCAGGCGCGCGCGAGCGCGATGCGCTGCGCCTCGCCGCCGGAGAGCTCGCGACCGCCCGGCCCGTCGCCGATCAGGGTGTCGAGTCCGTCGGGGAGCGCGGCGATGAGCTCGGTGAGGCCTGCTGCCTCCGCCGCGGCCGCGATCTCGTCGCGCAAGGCGCCCGGCGCGTAGAAGGCGATGTTCTCCGCGATCGTCGCGTGGAAGAGGTAGGGCCTCTGGGGGATGTAGATAGCCTGGCGCTGCCATGCGGGGGCGAAGAGGTTGGGCAGGCCCGTCGCCGCGGCGGTCGATGCGCTGGCCGAGGCGACGACCGGGGTGCCGACCCCGGCCCATCCGAGGTCGAAGCTGCCGGATGCGGGGTCGAGGAAGCCGGCGAGCAGGCTCACCAGGGTCGATTTGCCCGAACCGCTCGCGCCGACGACGCCCACGCGCTCGCAGCCCCTGAGCGTGAAGCTGAGGTCCGTGAGGGCGGGATGGATCGAGGTGGCGGAGGTCGAGGTGGCGGGATGCGTCGAGGCGGCGGGGGCCGTGTCGACGGCCGCGCACGCACCGGCCGCGCCCGCGACTCCGGCCGCACCCGCCGCGTCGGCCCCGCCGTCCGCCGCATCCGCGTCCCCGTACATCACCGACACCCCGCGGACCGCGAGCTCGGAGCGCTCCCCCCACGCCCCCGCGGGCACCTCGGCCACCGCGCGGCGCGGGGCGTCCACGAGCGCGCGCATGCGGGCGAGTGCTTGCTTGCCGTCGAGCGTGGCGTGGTAATCGGCCGCGAACAGGCGCACGGGACGGAAGAACTCCGGCACGAGCACGAGCGCCATGAGCGCCGGGTACAGCCCGATCCACCCGTCGATCAGCCGGAATCCGAGCATCACCGACACGCCGGCGAGCGCGAGCGTCGCGAACAGGTCGAGGATCGCGCTCGAGAGCATCGCCATGCGCAGGGTCGTCATCGTCGCCTCGCGCAGGCTCTCGCTCACCTCGAAGATCGAGTCGGCGTGCCCCCGCGCCCGGCCGAAGGCCCTGAGCGTTCCGAGGCCGCGTAGGGCGTCGAGGAAGTGGTTGGACAGCCTCGCCTGCTCCTTCTGGCGCGCGGCCGCGACCTCGTGGGCGTTGCCGCCGATCATGACCATGTAGAGGATGATGAACGGGAAGGCCACGATCGAGATGACGGCCGAGACCGGGTCGAGCGAGAAGAGCGCCACCGCGAGCACGACGGGGATGACCATGAGGTCGATGACCTTGCCGAGAGCCAGCGCGAGATAGGCCTCCACCTGCTCGGCGCCCTCGATCACGAGGGCCGTCCCCTCGGCGGCCCCGGCCCCGTGCCCGCCCTGGCCCGATACGGCGCGCCCCTCCAGCAGGCGCTCGAGCGCACGGCGGCGCAGCTCGCTCGCGCGTGCGGCCGCGAACCGCTTGAGCAGCCAATCGCGCACGGCCTCGAGGGCGCGCGCCGCGATGAAGCACGCCGCGAACACCGCGAGCAGCCCAAGGTTCTCCCGGATCCCCTCGCCCTCCCACAGGCGCGTGAGCACCGTGCAGATGGCCCAGGCCTGGGCCACGGCCACCAGGGCGCCCGTCAAAGAGAGAAGGGCGAGCAGGACCGCCGTCCTGCCCGCCCCGGGAAGTCTGAACACCGAACGATCGAACACGGATACCCCTTACGTCGGGCCGGCGCGGCACCGGCGATGGGCCGTGCCCGTCTGGCCGTGCGGCCTAGTAGGTCAGGTCCTCCTTCTTAAGCCGACCGCGGAAGATGCGGTAGGCGATGACATGGTACACGAGAACCAGCGGCACGCCGATGCATGCGATGCCGAGCATGATGGCGAGCGTCATGTCGCTGCCCGCCGCACCGGCGATCGTGATGGAGTAGGCCGGGTCGGTGGCCGTGATCAGGTTCGGGAAGAGCGTCGAGGCCGCGACGCCCACGAGACCCACGCAGCCCACGGACGCGAGCACCTGCGCCAGGAGGTCGGACGGGGCCTTGAGGGCGCCGATCGACGCCGCGAGGAAGACGATCGCGAACACCACGGCGAGCGCGCGGATCTCCACGGCGCCGCCCGGCACGACAGCCACGAACAGCACCACGGACGTGAGGGCGAAGACCGCGATCTCGGCCACGGCGAGCTTGCCGCGAAGCGCGCGGGCTCGCCGGGCGAGGTCGGTCCCGGCCGGCGCCTTCAGCGCGATCCAGCCGGCGCCCTGCACGAGCATGTGCACGAAGCCGAGCACGCCGCAGAGGAGCGCGAAGGGGTTCAGCAGGTCGAAGAAGGAGCCTGCGAAATCGCCGTGCGCGTCGAGGTTCACGCCGCCCACGACGTTGCCTATGGCCACGCCGTACAGGAGCGCCGGCAGGAAGCTGCCGAGGACGAACAGGACGTCGTAGAGCTTGCCCCAGGCGGCGTCGTGCGCGCGGAACTCGAGCGCGACGGCGCGGATGATCAGACCGAAGAGCACGAGCATGATAGCCAGGTAGAAGCCGGAGAAGCTCGTGGCGTAGGCCGGGCCGAACGCGGCGAAGAGCGCACCGCCGGCCGTGAGGACCCAGACCTCGTTGCCGTCCCACACCGGGCCGATGGAGCGGCGTATGACGGCGCGGTCGGCCTCGCTCTTGGCGAGCACCGGATAGAGCACGCCGGCGCCCAGGTCGAAGCCGTCAAGGATGAAGTAACCCGAGATCAGCACGCCGATCAGCAGGAACCAGATGAATGCGAGCGGACTCATGCGGACGCACCCCCCTTCGTGGCGGCGGCGTCTGCGGCCGCATCACCGGTCTCACCGAAGTAGGACGGGGCGAAGGCCTCGACCTTGGCGTCCTCGGAGCCGCCCGCGGCGAAGGCCTCGGGGCCCTCGGCGAGGGTGCGGCGGAGCAGGCGGACCCAGCAGACGAAGATCAGGCAGTACACGGCGAGGAACAGCACGATCGTGGCGAGCACCTGGCCGGCGGGCACCGCGAGCGACACGGCGTCCTCGATGCGCATGACGCCGAAGACGATCCACGGCAGGCGGCCGAACTCGGTGACGAGCCAGCCCACCTCGATGGCGAGGAGCGCGGCGGCCCAGCCGAGGCTGAGGATCACGAGCGGCCACTTCTTGTTGGCGAAGGCGCCGCGGAGCACGAGCGCGCCGAGGGCCACCACGAGGATCAGCACGCCGTAGAGGGCGACCATCAGGTGGTAGGACTGATAGGTGACGTTCACGAGGTCGGGGCGCTCGGTGGGGTCGAAGTCGTTGAGGCCGGGGTAGGAGACGGACGGGTCGCCGTCGGCGAGCCAGGAGGTGCCGCCCGGGATGCTCAGGGCATAGGTCTGCTCGTTCGCCTCATCAACCCAGCCGAAGAGCGAGAGGGCGGCGGGGCCCTCCTCGTACTGGCCCTCCATGGCGGCGAGCTTGGAGGGCTGGGTCTTGGCGACCGTGGAGGCCTGCCAGTGGGCAGCCGGCATCATGAGGACGAGCGAGACGACGCCCATGATGACGCCCACGCGCACGAACCCGCGGGCGAGCTTCTCGGAGCGGTTGCGCAGCAGGTAGTAGGCGCCGACGGCCACGCAGACGAGCGCCCCCATGATGAGGGTGGCCACGATCACGTGGAAGTAGCGCGGAAGGGTGGAGGGGTTCAGGGCTGCGGCGAAGAAGTCCGTGATCTGGGCCTTGGAGCCGTCGGGGCCGGAGACGATCTCAAAGCCCGCGGGCGTCTGCATCCAGGAGTTGGCGATGATGATCCAAAGCGCGGAGAGCGCGGAGCCGCCCCAGGCGAGCCAGGCGCTCACCATGTACATGCGGCGGGACACGCGGTTGCGGCCGAAGATCAGGATGCCGATGAAGACCGACTCGAGGAAGAACGCGAAGAGCGCCTCGGCGGCGAGCGGCGCGCCGAAGATGTCGGCCACGAAGCGCGAGTAGTCGGCCCAGTTGGTGCCGAACTGGAACTCCATCGTGATACCGGTGGCCACGCCCACGGCGAAGGTCACGGTGTAGAGGCGCACCCAGAAGCGGGTGGCCGCCTCGTCCTCGGGGTCGCCCGAGCGGTAGGACTTCGTCGCCATGACGGCGGTGACGAGACCGACGCCGATCGAGGTGGGCACGAAGATGAAGTGGAACAACGCCGTGATGGCGAACTGGATTCGCGCAAGCATGACGGGGTCGCTCAGCCAATCCATATGCATCACCCTCCCTATTCCGGGCCGAGGCTGGTTGTTGGCGGCTTCCAAGCGACGGTCCATTTGTACAGCACCGTCAGTGTACCACGAAATGCACACAACCTCGGGGATATGCTAGAAACTGAGTGCCATATGTGATGGGTGCGTACGGGCGGCGGGACGGCGGCGGATGCGCGTGGACGGCGGCGAGCTGCGGGACCACGGGGCGCCGGACAGCGGGGGGGCGACGCGGCGGCGGGAGCGCACGGGAAGGGATGCCGAGCGTGCGCGATCGCCGTTTTCATCGCGATAGAAGGCCTGATCGTGCACGGTCGGCATCGTGGGCAGCGCCGAGCGCGCGTGATTGCCGGTTGAACGCACAGCCCTGAAAGGCCGTTGCGCACACACGACATCAAGGGGCTGGCATCAAGGGGCATCGGGGCGTCTCGCCGGGCTCCTCGAGCGCTACTCCGACCCGACCTCCTTGAGCGGGGCGAGCCCGCGGACGCTGCGGCTCGACACGAGGGCGAGTATCCCCAGCACGCCGAGGGCGGTGACCGCGACGCCAAGGACGAGCGATCCGTCGCACGCCACGGCGACAGCGGCGATCGCGGGGGAGGAGACCGTGGCGATCCCATTCATCAACGTGAAGACCCCCAGCGTCCGACCTTGCAGCTCAGAGGGCGTGCGCCGGAAGACATGGGCGAACAGGCCGGCGCCGATGGACGGAGAGGGCAGCATGCACGCGCACGAGAGGACGGACAGCACGACGGGATCGACACCGAACAGGAAGATGGCAAGAAGCGTCAGGGCCATCCATGAGAGCCCCGCGATCGCCAGCCAACCAGACGGCACGTTGTCCGTCAGCCACGGGGTGAAGGCCGATCCGATGAGCGTCCCCACGGCGAAGCTCATCGACACGAGGCCGATGAGCGACGGTGAGGCATCCCTCGCGCTCATGCTGTACACAACCCAGCTCCCCGCCGTGAACACCATCAGGTTGACGAGCGGGGCGCATACGACCACGGTGCGCACGACGGAATCGGAAAAGACCCATCCCAACCCTTCGCGATACGAGGCGAGAAACGAGCGGACCGAAAGGGGAAGGCGACCCTCCTCCGTTCGCGGGGGCTCGAACGTGCGCCTGATGCCCTTGAGGAGAACGAGGAAGGAGCTGTCGCACAGCAGGCGCAGAACGAACGGAAGGAACGGGGAGACACCGTAGAGCGCACCGGTCGCGGGTGCGCCGCCCAATGAGACGAGGGACGTGCGCGCCTGCGCGGCGCTCATCGCCCGCGGATACTGGGCGGGCTCGATCAGCTCCTTCAGCGCGGCATCCATCGAGGGGTCGGCCAGCGCCTCGGCCCCGGCGACAACGGCGGCCGAGGCCACGATGAGGAACGTCAACGCCCCTGCTGCGATCGGCGCGCCCATATGATGCGCCAGAAGGGCCGCGAGCAGGGCCGCCATGGACAATATGCTCGCCCACAGGCATCGACGGATGATCCGCCGCCGGTTCCGAGCGTCGGCCAGGCCCCCGCCCACGACACCGCATACGAGCGTCACCGCCGATATGGCGCTGGCGAGCGCCCCCGAAAGGGCGATGGAGCCGGACACGTCTATCAGCATCAGCGAGAGTGCGAGCTCGGTGCTCATACTGACGGTGAGAAGGGTCTCGGCAGCGAACCAGCGCCGGAAGTCGGCATCTGCAAACGGAGAATGTGAGGTCATCATCGCGTTGAATCCCCTATGCCAATTCAAGGTTCGCGCCGCGCGCAAGTGAACACTGCCATTCCACCGCCGCGCAGATCAGACTGGCGCACGTCGTGAAAAGGTCGGTGAAGTGATTGTCATCCCAGAGCTGTTCTTGGAGAAGACGCGACTCATCAAGCTCTTGCAGCTTTCCCGCGAGTTCGTTCGAGAGGACAGCCAACCTACTCAACCGCTTTTCCTGCCCGAGGATAAGATCTGCGCTCGACGGATCTTGGATGCGATGGATTATCGAGAACTTGCTAAATGTAGCAGTCAATTCCTTTGATACGAGAGCAAAATCGTTGAAGTCATCAACAAAACTGAATGAAACAGGCGTAGACAAGGATCTGACCTGCGCGCATTTCTCAACTCCCACATTACCCGAGAAGAAGAGACGCGCGACTTCAAAAAGCAGCTCACAATACTCAGCAGACAACACCAAGTATTCTTCTTCAAACGACATCGCGCCCTCCTTTGAAAAGGAGGGCGCGTGTTTCAGGAGTGCGGAGCCTCAGTTACCCGGTATAGGCCTGGGCAGCGGCTTCGGATTAATTCCTCCATCCATAGCACACCTCCTCATTCTCGATGTGACTTATTATATTAAATCACATTCACAATCATTAATCAATAGGTACGATGATGACACAATTGATGGGCCTCCCCCTCCTCCGCAACCAAATCGCTTATGCGAACTGGCTCCGGTACAGCTCGGCGTACGGCCCGCCGGCGGCCAGCAGCTCCTCGTGCGTGCCCTGCTCGACGATCGTCCCCGCCTCCATCACGAGGATGAGGTCGGCATCCACGATCGTCGAGAGCCGATGCGCGATCACGAAGCTCGTCCGCCCGTGCACGAGCGTCTCCATCGCCTCGACAATCGCCTGCTCCGTGCGGGTGTCGACGCTCGAGGTCGCCTCGTCCAGGATCAGGATCGCCGGGTCGGAGAGCATCGCGCGGGCGATCGTGAGGAGCTGCCGCTGCCCTTGCGAGATGCTCTCGGCCTCGTTCGAGAGCATCGTGTCGTACCCGTCGGGCAGGGTGCGCACGAAGAAGTCCACCCGGGCCGCGCGGGCCGCCGCCTCGATCTCCTCGCGCGTCGACTCCGGCCGCCCGTAGGCGATGTTCTCAGCGATCGTCCCCTCGAAGAGCCAGGCGTCCTGCAGCACCATACCGAACCGCCGCCGCAGGTCGGCGCGGGTGAGATCGCGCGTGCTCACGCCGTCCAGCGCAATGCGGCCCCCGTCGATCTCATAGAAGCGCATGAGCAGGTTGATGAGGGTCGTCTTACCGGCCCCCGTGGCGCCGACGATCGCCACCTTCTGCCCCGGCTCCGCCACCAGCGAGACGTCGCGCATGAGCGGGCGGTCGGCATCGTAGCCGAACCGCACGTGCTCGAAGGTCACACGCCCCGCGGAACCGACCGGCAGGTGGGCCGGCTCCGTAGGGTCCGGCACGACCTCCCCCTCATCGAGCAGGGCGAACACGCGCGCGGCGGCGGCGAGCGCCCCCTGCAGCATGTTGCAGGTCATCGAGAGCTGCGTGAGCGGCTCGCTCCCCTGGTTCACGTACTGGAAGAACGCCTGGAACACGCCGACCGTGATCTGGCCGGCGATGAGCATCCCGCCCGCCATCACGCCGATCACCACGAGCGAGATGCGCACGAGGAACCGCACGGCGGGCGCTGCGGAGGTGGTGATGAAGTCCGCGATCGAGCTCGTGCGCGCCAGCTCGTCGGCCGCGTCGCGCATCGCCTCGAGGCTCGCCCGCTCCCGTCCGAAGGCCTTGATCACCGCCCGACCGCTGTACGCCTCCTCGACGCGCACGGTGAGCTCCCCCACCGCCGCCTGCCGGGCGTCCGAGATCTTGAGCGTGCGGCCCGCGAGGATCTTCGTCACCACGAACGCCCCCACCACGCAGACGGCGAACACGCCGGTCAGCGCCAAGCTGTAGCGCGCCATCATGATGAGGGCGCCCACGAGCATCGTGGCCGCGATGATGAGCTGCAGCAGGCCGCGCTGCAGCACCTCGGATACCTTGTCCAGGTCGTTCGTGGCCCGGCTGATGGTGTCGCCCGGCTGATGGGCGTCGTAGTACGAGAGGGGCAGCGCCCCGAGCTTGGCCGCGATGCGACGGCGAAGCAACAGGTTCAGCTGCTCGGCAAAGCTGGCCATGACCATCACCTGCACCGAGTAGAAGCCCCAGGCGAGCGTCCAGATCCCCAAGTAGATGAGAATCTCGCGGCCGCCGTTTTCGAGCGTGACCGCGAATGGCGTGCCGTCGGCGAAGGAGCGCTGGATGTTCTCCCACAGCAGGTCGATGATGTGCGCGCTGTACGCAGGGGCGCTCAGGCTGAAGCCCACGTAGAGCAGGGAGGCCACGAGGGCCACCACGAGCCGCCAGCGGATGCCGGCGGCGGCGCGCCAGAGGTTCACCGCGGTCCGCCAGGCGGGGACGGCGGGGGCGGGGACGGTGGGGGTCGCAGCGGGCGCGGAGCCGGCTGGGACCGCGTCGTGCTCGCCAGCCGCGCCGCCGACCGCGGCCACGTCGCCCTCGCCAACCGCGCCCCCGCCCGCGACGCCCTCCTCATCCATCGCGCAGTCCGCGCGCATCCGATCCTCAGCCATGGCTCTCCTCCTTCCGCTCCTGCGATTCGGCGATATCCCGATAGGTGGGGCAGCTCTCGAGCAGCTCCTCGTGACGGCCCAGCCCCACAAGCGCCCCGTCTTTCAGCACGACGATCTGGTCCGCGTCGCGGATCGTGCTCACCCGCTGGGCGATGATCAGCGTCGCGGCGTCCGTGAGCGCGGGCGCGAGCGCGCGACGCAGGGCCGCGTCGGTCTTGTAATCGAGCGCCGAGAACGAGTCGTCGAACACGTAGAGGTCCGCCCGGCGCACGAGGGCGCGGGCGATGGCCAGGCGCTGGCGCTGTCCGCCCGAGAAGTTCGTGCCGCCCTGGGCAACGCGCGTCTGAAGCCCGTCGGGCAGCTCGCGCACGAACCCGGCCTGCGCCGTGTCGATCGCGTGCCAGAGGTCCTCGTCGGAGGCGTCGGCGTCCCCGTGGCGCAGGTTCTCGCCCACGGTGCCCGAGAAGAGCCAGGCCTTCTGCGGCACGTACGCGATACGGCGCCGCAGGTCGTCCTGGGTGAGGTCGCGCACGTCAACGCCCTCGAAGAGCAGGCGCCCCTCCGTGACGTCATGGAAGCGCAGCAGCATCCGCGCGATCGTGGACTTGCCGGACCCGGTGCTGCCGATGATCGCCGTCACCTCTCCGCGGCGCAGGGAGAAGCTGAGGTCGTGCAGGGTGTCCTCGCTCGCGTCGTGGAATCGAAAGCTCGCGTGGTCGAAGGCCATGACCGGAGCGGAGGCCCTGCCGGCCACCGACCCGCCGTCGGGCCCGCCGCCCGCGGCCGCCTCAAGCCGCGTCGGCCGCGCGGGGTCCGCGATCTCGGGCGTCGCGTCGAGCACCTGGCGGGCGCGCTCCAGGCAGGCGATGGCGCGCGGCACCGAGAGCAACGCGAACTGCGCCATCATCATGAAGAACATGATGAGCAGGGCGTATTCGATGAGCGCCGTGATGGAGCCGATCTGCATGGCATGCGCCCCCACGCGGTTCGCGCCGAGCCAGATGACCAGCACCTCGACGGCGTTCATCAGGAAGAACGTCATTGAGTCGGCGGTTGAGAACAGCAGGTTCACGCGGATGGCGTTCTTCGCGTACTCGGAGAACGTGGCGTCGAGGCGCTCGCGGGAATCGGCCTCCTTGCCGAAGGCGCGGATGACGCGCACGCCGGTGATCGCCTCGCGCAGGCGCACGTTCATGCGGTCGATGAACCCCTGGAGCCGCGTGAAGATGGGCGCCGACACGCGCACCGCGACCGCCGTGATGACGATCACCGCAGCGGTGATGGCGAGCAGGAGCCACCCCATGACCGCATCGATGCTGAACGCGAGGACGACGGAGATCGCGGTCATGATGGGCACGGGCAGGATCATGGTGATCGCCATGAGGAGCGTCTGCTGGATGACGTTGGCGTCGGAGAGCGTGCGGGTGATCATCGAGCCCGTGCCGAAGCGCTCGAAATCGGAGCCCGAGAATGCGAGCGAGGCCTCGTAGACGGCAAGGCGGATGTCGCGCCCCACGTTAGCGGCGAGGCGTGCGGCGAGGAAGTTCGCCGTGATGGCTCCGCCCGAGCCCACGAGCGCGGCCACGAGCATCGCGCCGCCGTGGGCGAGCACGGCGTCCGGACTCCCCTGGCTGGTGAGCGCCGTGTTGATCATCGCCGAGAGCTCGGTGGGCACGAAGAGCATGCCGCCCATATCGAAGACGAGGGCGGCGAGGGTCGCCGCGACGAGGCCGCGATAGGGTCGCATGAAGCGCGCAAGGAGACGCAGCGAGGCGCCGAGGCGGTAGCTCGCGTCCTCGGTCGCCTGCTGGCCGGCCGTGGCCTGCTGGCCGATGGCTTGATCGGTCATGATTCCTCCCCTCCTGTCATCTTCGAGAACTCGCGCTCGAGCGCCGCCGTGTACCGCCGCAGCGTGCGGACGAGGTCTGCCCGGTCCCCGGGATCCAGCGAGAGCAGCGCGCGGCGCTCGGCGGCGATGGCCGGCTCAATGTTCGCCTCGGCGAAGCGCGCTCCTTTCGCGGTGAGGACCGCCCGCTTGTTTCGGCGGCTCCCCTCGCAAAAGGCGAGCGTGACCAGCTCCTGGGACTCAAGCGACTTGAGCGCCGAGTTGATGGTCTGCTTGCTGTAGCCCCAGGCGGCGCTCAGCTCGGTGAGCGGCAGGTCGCCGTCGGCGCTCACGAGGTCGTAGATCATCCAGTACGCGCAGTTCGAGAGGCCGCAGCTCGAGGCGAACTGGCCGTAGACCTTGTCGGTGGCGCTGTAGAGCTGGTCGATCTCCTTCACGGTGTGCGCGGCTGCGCCCATGTGGCTCCCTTCCGCGAGCGGCGGTGCCGATGGCGCGCGGCGGCCGGCCTCGTCCGCATTAGGATTGACTGTCTGAATTCGGGCGTTTCGACTATAGTCTGATTTCGGACGATGTCAAGGACGGCGGAATTGGCGGGAGTAGTCTGGGCAGATGCTGCGTGTGCCGTGGCTCCGCTCTTCTCGTTGGTGGAAACCGCCGAGGCTTCGGCTGCGCTGGGGCCGGAAGCGGATGCGCCGGGCCGGAGAGCCGGATCGGGGCACCGGGCCGGGGCGCCAAAACGGCATCCGCGAGCCCTGTTTTTGGCTCGACGGCGGGCTGGCGCCAAACTAAAACGGCGATGTGGTCACAAACCGCCTTGCTTTGGGTTCATTTGCCCGTGCAGCAACGGACAAAGCGCCTTCGCTTCCTCTACCAATACTGTCATCTGCAAGTCTTACTTTGGCTTTATCTTGACTGCCTCCTTCAAATGGCATATTAGAGTTAGAGGCATCTAACCAAAAGGAGGGCTATTCTGATGATCCAACATCATGGCTTAGAATGGTATGGTGAAGGTGCGACATTCGCTGAGGTGTGCAATGATTACACGAAAGTTGAATACAAGTGCAATGGAATAGGGGTTCTATATGATTATGCGCTGTTCCTTGGTATTGATTTGATCTTTATGGACTTTAATTGTACAGACACCTTCCGTGAACCCATTCCAAATAAAAATATCATTGAAATTCGTCATTACCAAAAGGGGCGCGTTGAATTTGAACTGAGGAATAGTAAGGTGTTTCATATGAAAGAAGGAGAATTATGTATCAATGCTCTTGCTAATATGCCTGCGACCTATTCTTTTCCCTTTGGATATAGCGTGGGACTAAGCTGTGTGATTGATAAGGATTCTGTCGATGCGGAAACGCAACAGATTTTTTCGTACTACAACATCGATGTTCTAAATCTGGGGCGAGAACTGGAATTAGAAAAAAAGTGGTTATTATGTCGAACGCCTCAGCCTCTTTTACATATCTTCGATGAATTGTACGCGGCAAAAGGTATTGAAGGGAGAAATTACTTCCGGATCAAATTATTGGAACTATTTTACTATATCAAACAGCTGCGGATTGAAGATCAGTATGAGGCAACATATTATGCCAAAGAACAAATTGAAATCGTCAAACGCATCCGCCAACAGCTCATAGAAAACCTCGACAAAAAAATACCCATAGAAAAACTTTTGCGAAGGGAGCCAATGAGCAAGGTCACATTTCAAGCTATTTTTAAACAGATTTATGGCGATACGCCCTATGCACATATCAAAAAGTATAAAATGAATCTTGCTGCTATTTATTTGCAGGAAACAGATCGATCAATCACGCAAATAGCCGGTGAACTTGGATATTCTAATATTAGTAAATTTGCGCGAGCCTTTCGAGAAGTGTTTGGAGTGCTTCCAAAGGATTACCGTAAAGCAAAAAAGTGATTTAACTTTTGGGCTGTTTCCTTGATTTACTTTTCCCTTTGGAGTAGTTAGAGACTGCAAACCGGTGAAGAATGACAGCGCAGTTAGCCATCGCTAACTGCGCTGTCATTCTATTTTAAGGAGGTTTCAAAGGTGGAACAAACGGTGAGGAAAAAGTTTGACATTCGCGATATTATGACGATTGCCGCAATGATGGTCATCAATTTTGCTATTGCAATGATAATTGGTATGGTTACATTGCCTTTTCCGGTAGTATATTTGTACGGCTCTGCCGGAATTGATGCATTTATCGGCGCAATCTTTTATCTGGTTGCAGCAAACCGCGTCAACAAACACGGACTGTTGTTTGCATGGGCTGCGGTTTATGGGGTGATTCAAGGAGCTATGGGTTATATGTTCTTGATTCCCTATTTTTTGATTGTAGCTCTCATTGCCGAACTGTGCATGGTTGGTAAGAATACATACCAAAGTGCGGTTCGTAACCGAATTGGCTGGATGGTCAACTCAATCGGTAATTTTGTAGGTTGTGCCGTACCCTTGTGGTGGTCCTGGGACAGTTATCAGGCAATGGCTGCAAACAGTGGTTTTGATGCCAACACTTTAAGTATGCAGCTCTCTATGATAACCTCTCCAGCTCTGATGCTTTTGGGCGTTGTTATTACTGCGGTTCTTGCAATCCTCGGCACGTTGTTTGGCCAGCGTCTGCTCAGATAGCATTTCCAAAAGGCGGGCATTGTAGGATGATGGCCGTATCAAAAAGCAGACGGATTGATCGAATTGATGGGCGCACAGTTCTTTTCCTGACGCTGTGCGCTTGTCTTGTTACTTTCCTTACAACAAGTTTTTTGGGACATGGTTTTTTTACCCTTTGGATTTGTTTGATCCTGTGCTGGTTTAGTTTGTTTCGTCAAGCGATTGGGTGCTTTTCAATTTATATGGTTGCACTTGTATGGCTACTGATTGAAATGAAATATCAAATCAGTGTCCCATCTCCGCTGTTGCTCAGCATGGTTTACAAACTTTTGCTTCCGGCTATGCCTGCCTATCTTCTGGCTAAAATCCCCTCTGGCAAATTAACGGCCAGCTTGAGAAGACTGCCGATTTCTACCCATATCATGCTTGTATTGATCGTCATGCTCCGCTTTGCGCCGACTGTGCTGCATGAATTTGGAGAAGTCAGGGAAGCCATGAAAACTCGTGGCTTCTTAAAATCGGTCGGCAATGTTTTGAGGCATCCAATGGACACATTGGAATACGCCATTGTTCCGATGGTGTTCCGCTCCTTAAAGATCGCGGACGAGTTAGCAGCTTCTGCCACAGTCAGGGGCATTGAAAGCCCCTACAAGAAAGAAAGCTACTATGTCAGCCGGATCGCTGCGCTGGATTGCGTTTTGATTTTTGTCAGCGTGGGAGCTGCCGTTTGCTGCTGTCTTTTATAGGAGAAATGGAATGGGAAAAGAAATTATGATCCGTGACCTGACCTTTTCCTATGGCGGAAACGGAAATCAACTGGAACATATCTCATTAGACATTGCCGCCGGGGAGGTCATTGTTATGACCGGCCCATCGGGAAGTGGGAAAAGCTCTTTGACAAGAGTAATTAACGGCCTGATCCCCTACTTTTACGAGGGAGAATTAAGCGGTGAGGTTTTTGTGGATGGAAAACTGCTGAAAGAGATGCCTTCCTGGGAACGCGGCAAAATCGCAGGAAATGTATTTCAAGACCCGAGGAGCCAGTTTTTTGCCAATGAGGTCGCAGGCGAGATTGCTTTTGGCTGTGAGAACTACGGTTATTCCCATGAGGAAATTCAGAACCGTGTTCACCGGGCAGCGGCGAACATCAAGATTCAGGATATTTTGGATCACAGCCTGCACAGCCTGTCCTATGGAATGCGTCAGAAGGTTGCGATTGCATCCGCAGAGGCGATTGATCCTGAAATCTATGTCATGGATGAGCCGTCTGCCAATCTGGATATTGCATCTACCTACCGCTTTGCAGATATCATTCACGATTTGAAGAAGAAGGGTAAGACCATCATTATAGCGGAACACCGGCTTTATTATCTGATGGATCTGACAGACCGCTTCCTGTGTGTGCAGAAAGGAAAAATTGTGCGGGAATTTACCGCACAACAAATGAAAGCTCTGACTAATAAGGAAATCCAGGCGCTGGGGCTTCGCGCTCCTAACCTGCATCAGATTGAGCAGACGGAAATCCCGTCTGCGGCAACCAGTGAGGTTGTTCTGGAAGTGAAAAAACTGAACCACTCTTTCGGTGAAACGATTGTATCTAAGGATATTGACTTTCAATGCCATAAGGGAGAAGCGATAGCCCTGATCGGCCCAAACGGGACGGGCAAAAGCACCATAGGGCGCATCTTGGCAGGGCTTTTGAAAGAGAAATCCGGCGACGTCGTTTTATTCGGAAAGCACTGCAGACCCAAAGACCGCTTGGGAAAGGTCTGGTACATTCCCCAGGATTTAGACAGTCAGCTATTCGGTGAGGATTTGCTGGACGAACTGACTACCGGCGCAGAAATCAACCCGGAGCGGAAGCGAGCGGCGGAAGAAATCCTGGAGGCCCTGGAACTGACGCCATTCATCAAACAGCATCCCTCTACGCTGTCAGGAGGGCAAAAGCAGCGGCTGGCTCTTGGCGTGGCTCTAATGCACGAAGCGCCGATTATCGTACTGGATGAACCGACAAGTGGGCTGGACGGCACGAATATGCGGAATGTCAGCCGGATGATCCGCAAGCTGGCGAAAATGGGGCGCACCATTATCGTCATTACCCATGACGCGGAGTGTGCGCTTGCCTGCTGTGAGCGGGCAATACGCCTGGAGAACGGCTGCATTACCGATGATTTTCAAATCAGAGGCGCGGAGCTTCTCTTAGACAAAATTGGATATGACAAAAAGGAGGGTTAGAAATGGCACAGCAAAACAAGAAGCAGCCAAAAGCGAAAACCGGACTGGCACGCTGCCTGGAACTGGCTTCGGGTCATAAATGGCTTTTGTTTCTATCAGGGTTTCTGGCTGCACTGGCAGCAATTTGTTCTTTTGTTCCGTACTTATCAATCTACTACATCATTCGGGAAATCCTGTTTGTTTACCCGGATATGTCGCTCTTGAATGTTTCCGCAATCTCAACCTGGGGCTGGCTTGCCCTAGCTGGTATTTTGGGGAACATCGTATTTTACTTTTTTGCCCTGTTGTGTTCCCACATTGCAGCGTTTGGAACGCTTTATGAATTGAAGGTGGCCTTTGCCGACCACATCATGCAGATACCCCTTGGGTATCATCTGACCTTGGGCAGTGGCAAAATGCGAAAGATCATGGATGAAAACATTGAAAGTGTTGAGAAATTCATCGCTCACCAGCTCCCGGACTTTGTGGCCTCTTTGGTAGCGCCGCTTGTTCTGGTTATCATTCTTCTTGGGATTGACTGGCGGTATGGCGTGGTTTGTCTGGTCGGTATTGTTCTGGCCTTTATCGTGCAGTTTGCGGGCTTCAACGGAGAAGCAAGGGAAAAGATGCACCGTTTTCAGACCGCCCAGGAGAACATGAACAGCGCTTCTGTGGAATATGTACGTGGTATGTCGGAGATCAAAGCATTTAATCAGACCGCCGACTCCTTTAAGCGGTTGGGCAAATCCATTACAGACTACACCTCTTTTGTGTTGGAGTACGCATTGGGCTGGCAGAACTGTATGCCTGCTTTTACCACGATCATCAACAATATTTATCTGCTTTTGATTCCGGTGGGCATTCTGATCGGGATGCACACTACGGATTTCAGGGAGTATTCGCTGACATTTATTTTCTACCTGATTATTGTCCATGCGATTTCCGGTGTCCTGAATAAGATCATGTATATCTCTGAGTCCTTTACGCAGATTGACGGCAGCGTGGAGCGTATGGATGAAATCCTGCGTATCCCGGCCCTGCCCGAAAAGAGTACGGCGCAAGCAATCGAAAACTATGGGATTGCTTTCCGGGATGTCAGCTTTTCCTACGAAGCCGATTCCCAGGTCAAGGCCCTGTCTCATGTTTCTTTCTTTGCGGATCAGGGCAAGGTGACAGCCATTGTCGGCCCCTCCGGTGGCGGTAAAAGCACCATCGCAAGCCTAATCTCCCGGTTTTATGATGTGACGGACGGAAGTATTCAGATCGGCGGCGTTGACATTCGGGATATTCCTCTGGATGCGCTGATGGATAAGGTCAGCTTCGTATTTCAGGATACGTTCCTGTTCAAACAGGGCATCCTGGATAACATCCGGATGGGAAATCCAGATGCAACGGAAGAACAGGTGATTGCGGCGGCAAAGGCTGCAAGATGCCATGATTTTATTGAGCAGCTTCCAAACGGTTATCAGACCGTGATCGGCAGTACCGGCGTCCATCTCTCCGGTGGTGAGCGTCAGCGGATTGCCATTGCAAGGGCTATCGTAAAAGACGCGCCCATCATCGTTCTGGACGAGGCTACTGCGTTCAGTGACCCGGAGAATGAGTACCTGATTCAAAAAGCCTTTGAAAAGCTGATCCAAAATAAAACAGTTGTAATGATCGCCCATCGCCTGTCCACGATTCGTAATGCTGACCAGATACTTGTCATGGAAAAGAGCTGCCTGATTGAATCCGGCACCCATGACGAGCTGCTGAAGAAGGACGGAAAATACGCGCAGATGTGGAGCAGCTATACGAAGTCGATCAACTGGAAAATTGGCACAGGAAAGACGGTGTGATCTATGAGTAAGCTGAAAGAAAAGCTGATGCTGTCGGAGAAAGGCTATTCCGACCTGAAAAAAGCAATTACGGCCTGCACAATAACCAATATCGCGTTATTGCTCCCATCAATGGTAGCCTGCCTGATCTTTTGGGAGCTGTTAAAGCCGTTTACGGGGGAAGCAATTTCGTGGGCCGCGTTGTGGAAGCTGCTGGGCCTAGGACTGGTGGCGGCTATTCTGGTATTCCTGGCCGCGAAAAATGATTATAGGAAAACCTATATTGCTTCCTATAAGGAGGCCAGCACGACCAGGCTTCGGATCGCGGAGCATCTTCGCAAGCTCCCCATGAGCTTCTTTAACACAAAAGATTTGTCCGATATTACCACCAACATGATGGCAGATTGCAGCAGCATGGAATCCATGGAACTGTCAACATTTATCGCAACTAGCCTCACCTGTGCTTATTTCACCTCTTCACACTATCATCACGAAACAGCAAGAAGCTTCTTGACTTCCTCGGCGTATAGGTCATTGGCGCACTTCCCGTTAAAGATTCGGCGCGGGTACGCGTTGATCCACGCGACATGGTGCAGCAGGTCGCGTTGGCTGACCCTGTCGAACGGGGTCCCCTTCGGGAACGCCCGGCGGAGGAGACGGTTGGCGTTCTCGTTCGATCCCCGCTCGGAGGATCTATACGGGTGCGCGTAGTAGATCTCGCCGATGCGCCTCCCTGATCCGAATACGCTTTCGGACATCGTGGACGCGTCCAGGAACTCGCTGCCGTTGTCGAAGGTGATGCTTTTGAAGATGAGCGGGAAGGTGCGCCCGAGGGCCCGTTCGATGAGGTTCAGGCCGGAGTTGACCGCCGCCTGGGACTTATTTTCGATCAGCACGGCGAAGAGCATCCGCGTCTTGCGCTCGAGCAGCGTGAGGACGGCCCTTGAGGATCCCCAGGGGCTCACCACGAGATCCCCCTCCCAATGGCCGAACTCATGGCGCGATGAGACGCTCGGCGGGCGCTCATCGATGCTCTTCCCGCCTGTCTTCGCGCGCCGCCGATCTGATCCGTGCATCACCCCCTGCTTCCGGTAGCGCCTGAGCACCCTCTTCTCATCGACATCGAGGACGCCTTTCCTGATGTAGGAGTAGAGCGTGTTGCAGCAGATGCGCGTATGCAGCTCGCCTGCGGCCCGGGCTGCCGCGAGGGCGGCGTAGGGTGAGTAGCGCTTCTCGCTCAGATAGCGCTCAAGCGCCTGAGCCGTGGCGTGGTCACGGCCAATCTTGACCGGCGCACCCTTGGCGGCGGCCCGCCTCGCAGTGACCACCTCGGCATGCCCCGGTTCGTAGCGCGTGAGCAACGCACCGCCCTCGATCTGCGAGCACTTACCCTTCCGGATCTCCCGTGAGATGGTCGAGGGGGCCCGCGAGAGGATGCGCGCGATGCGCCGCATCGAGTACCCGCAGGAGCAGAGTTTCGAGATGAGATACCTTTCCTCATGAGATAGATGCTTCCACATGGTCTTCGCCTTCGTACGCGCCAACACATACTCATATTTTTTACAAGGATGGGTTGCGCGCAAGCTCGGGGCGAGCAGGTGATCCGCCAGAGCATTCCATATCCCGAGGGTTGCCGGGCGGTCAGGAAAACGCTGCGCGTTTCCTCCGACCGCACGCCCGCTTCGCGCCTTGGAACGTTCGGCGTGGACAACTCCTGCGGAGTTCCCCACAGCCTCACCGGCGCTCCGCTCGGGAGTGGAATTTCAAATTGTAGGAAAGGACTTGAAAGCCTGAATGCCTGAGAGCCTGATTGACTGAATGCCTGATTGACTGAATGCCTGATTGACTGAATGCCTGATTGACTGAATGCCCCTCTAGTCTCGCAAGAGTCGCATGTGTCTAGACACATGCCAATCGCGCTCACGCGCGATTGCTTGCCGGGGCTCTGCCCCCGTCCCCGGCTGGGATAGAGCGAGGCGATGGGGATCCCCATCGCCTCCGTAAGACATCGGTGCGCCCGCTTTGAAGCGGCGCGAACGGGAGCGTCAGGGGCGCGGCCCGTATGGGCCGTCGATGGGCTCAGCTGACGCGCCGCGCGGCCCCTCGGGGCGGATCTAGACGGACCGGCCGAGGCCGTGTCGATTTCGATGCCCCCCTTTGCATAGCGAACGCGCCCAATCGAGCGTGCGCTTCTGCATGAGCATGAGGTCGTTTTCGGTGAGCCCGTAGGCGGCCACTCTCTGCTTTGGTATGCGGCTTGCGAATGAGAGCGCCTCTGCGAAGCGCTCATCATCAAAACCAGCGTCGCGCTCCCTGGCCAACGCTATGAAGTCGTCATCGGAGAACTCTGATTTCAGGCGGATGCTGTCGAGATCAATGTAGTCCCGGATCTCGCCTCTGCTGTAAACGGCGCAGACCTTGTTGCCGACCGCATCTCGAATATCGAGGACGGGACCGATGCTTAGGTCGACGGGGGCGAACTCCCGGTAGTCGAAGCCGAGGTCTACCTCCACCTTGCCCTCATCGGTGTGCAGGCAGAGCCTCGCGTAGTCCCCTCTGATCTGGGCCTCGTCCACCCGCATGCCCGCATCAGCAAGGCCTTGTGCGAGCTTATCAACGTAGTATCGGAATGGATGGGCGGGCGCGTCGAGCCGCATGGAGTCGTTGAACAGATCGATGTCCACGGTCTCGCGCGAGATGAGCCGGTGCTCGCGTATGGCACCCGATCCCGCAAGTGCGAACCCGTCCTCTCCGAGAAGCGAGAGGGCGACTCTAGTTATCGATCTCAAGCTTCTCTCTGACAGCATCGAACCACCCCGAACGCAAGTTACCGCGCAGCTCATCGAAGCGGCTCTCCCAGAGCCACACGACCTTTGCCGGAAGCATCAATTCAGGCCACAAAGCGATGAGGAGGTTCTTGTTCACCAGGCGCTCGGGGTCGCCCTCGATGCCCTCCGCGAGCACCGCTTGGTAGATCACCGATGTCATATGCTCATCAAGGGGGAGGGTCTGCGGCCCGGGCTGCCAGTACATGTAGCGGTCGAGGAACACCGTGCCCGACACCGGCCCCCTGAGGTCGTCGAGGGAGGCCGGCACGTAGTAGGGCTTGCGGTAGTGGTACCTGTTGAGGCGTTGCGATGCGCTCATGCGATCAGCTCCTTTCCGCCATGATAGCAAAGAGCCGGCCCTGCAGGGCGGACCGGCTCCCTCCCCGTCTTTCGGACACGCCTACCCGGTGAGGCCCAGGCTGCTGAAGAGGACGCTCACCAGGCCCGTATGGTTGCTTGCGCCGCTTTTCCGCGCGAGGACGGTCAGCCCGTGGCACTGGACGAGGACGGCGCTCTTCAGGTCCTCAGGAGATACCAGGAGCGTGCGCGCCTCGAGCTCGAGCCACCCTTTCTGCTCGCTTTCGGGATCGGTCGCCGCGATGTAGGCGCGCTCGATCCAGATGCCCTTGTCCGGGTCGCTGAAGTCCAGGTACTCCCTTTGCGCGGCGACGCCGTCGTCAAAGGCGGGATCGGGGAGATGGATCTCATCGACCGATCCCGAGTCGTACCAGATTTTTATGTTCGAGCAGTTCATCTCTTCATTCCCTTCAGCTTCTGGAGGTTGTCCCGCATGACCTTTCTGTGCTCCCAGGGCGGGCGCTCGCCAAGGGGCCTTGCGGGTGCGGCCCTTGAGCGCGCGGTCATCTCCTGCTGCCGCCTCATCCTGCGTGCGAGCAGGTCATAGCTGCTCAGCGGTCGCTCCTTGAGCAGGGGGGCGCGCCCCGCCGTCTCGATCCGGTCTGATCGGGCTTTCGCGAGCTTGCGGTCCGCGGCGCGGGCGTGGGCCCTCCTCGAGGTCGCGAGGCGGTGCTTGAGGGTCGATGCGCGGGACCGCCCGCCCAGCCGCCCGGTCTTGTCCGGCGTCCTATCGGGGTCGCCGAGGCGCTCGCGCAGGCCTTCCTCGCTGTAGGCGGTGCCGAGCTTGTCGGCGAGCACCTTCTTGTCGTGCCCGGTGCTGTCGGGGTGCCGGAAGCCCAGGCCCCGGCGGGATGTCTCCACGCGGTAGCCCCGGGCGTGCATGAGGGAGATGAAGTTGTCATAGGTTTTAGCCTTGGAGACGCACTCATCGATCGTATCGCGTATCTCAGCCACCCAAGACCTCCGTCCATCGAGTCGCATATCGCGCTCAGCGTGGCTCATGCGCACCGCCTGCTCCGTTCGCGCCTTGCGCTCATTGGCAAGCTTGCGGCGGCGCTCCTTCAGATCGGGCAGGGTGCGCAGGTCGTGCTTCGCGGCGATGGCCTGGAGCTCGCGCGCGAGCTCGTCGCTCATCCTTTTCGAGATGTGCACCTTCTTGCCATCAAGGCGGTTGACCGCGTTGATGATGACATGGGCGTGCATGATCCGGTTTCCGTTGTCATCGTGCACCGAGTAGATCCATTGGTAGCCATTCTCGTCGCCGAACATCCTCTGGCACCACTCATCGGCCACCGCCGCCACGGTCTCAGGTGAGGGGCGGTCCCTTGGATCCGGGCTGATGATGTAGTGGTAGTAGTTCCTCCACTTGAGCTTCGGGTTTTCCTTCATTCTCTCTTTAAACCACTCCGGCGGTTCGTCTTTACCCCAGCGCCGCCGCGTCTCGTCCATGACCTTGTACCAGCTCATCTGATCGTCGCTCAGATCTTTTGAGTGGCCGAAAATCTTTGCTCGTGCCTTCGCGTGATCAAGCGCGAGGTAGTTAGCCATGTCATGGCCATATGCATCACGGCGCAAGGGGGTCTCCGCAAGGTACTTGGCGACTCTTCGAGTGGATCCGGCGCCGCATTTAGCGGTTTTAAGCATGCTCATGGTGTCCTACCTCGTCCGTAGCGCTTTGAGGACCGCAAGGGTCGCGCCGGTGATCTCGGCGCTCAGGGGCTTTAAGATCCGGTACAGCTCGTCCGCGAGCGTGAGCGCCTGGGCGGAGCGGGTGTTCTGGCTGAGGCCGTCGGCAAGCGTGGTGAGCCGGGTGAGGCTCTCCTGCATCTTCACCAGCTCCGCCTGAGTTTTGGCGAGCATCTCCAGATCAAGCGTCGCGCGCCCCCGCTCCTTGCTGAGGGCGCAGTCGATGAGGTAGCGCGAGACGGATTTCGAACGCGCCTTGGCGTGCGCATGGATCGCGTCCTTCTCGGCGCCCGTCAACCGCAGGTTTATCTGGCAACGCGCCATAAGCGCTCTCCCTCGAATGCGCGTGCGGCGGGGACGCGCCCCGCCGCACGTAAAAGCCCACCCTCTGCACCCGGTCACTTGACCCGTGCCCCGAACTGATCGGTCCAATGGCGGCGGGGGCGTGCGCGCATGATGAGGACGGCGCCCGCGCCCGCTGCCACGGCGACGCCCGCGAGGACGGGGGCAAAACGCCGGATGCCCGTCTGAGGCAGCGCCGGCGGCGCCTTGGGGACGACCTCCACGGTCTGGCCCCCGTCCTCGATGTCGGCGTGCGCGGCCACGAGCCTGCCGTCTCGCTCCACCCGCTCGAAGGCCACGATCTTCTTGCCGACGAGCTTTTCGGTATTGACCTCAAACTCAAGCTCGACCGTGCCCGAAGCTTCCTCAGGCACAAACTCCCTTGCAGCCGTGATCTCTTTGCCGTCCGCGTCCTTGAGCGGCTCTTTCGTCTCCTTGTCCATGAGGGCGCCCCTGAGCGTGTAGGTCTTGCCCGGGATGAGGTTCTCATACGCGACCGCATCGACTATCTTGGCCTTCTTTTCGGGGAGCACGTACTTCCGCCCGTCTTCGGAGGTGGCCGTGGTCTTGATGCTCGAGGAGGTCACGGTCTGATCTTTGTCATCGATGTCGGCGTGCGCGGCCATGGCCACATCGCCAAGGAAAACCTTCTCGAACACGACCGTCTCCCTGCCCTCGCGGCCCGTGTTGTCGAACGTGAACTCGAGCGCGACCGTGCCCGACGCCTCGCTGGGCGTGAACTCGCGTGTGGCGGTGATCTCTTTGCCGTCCGCGTCCTTGAGCGGCTCCTTCGTCTCCTTGTCCATGAGGGTGCCCTTGAGCGTGTAGGTCTTGCCGGGTTCCAAATTGGTATAGCTCACGGTATCGACCAGCGCGACCTCCCCACCGGCCCGGATGGCCTTGGCCCCGTCCTCTTTCGAGGTGGCCGTGGTCCTGATGGCGGGCCTGGGGAGCTCGGTGTTGGTGACCGTGCCCGCGCTCACCGTGTAGGCGTCGCGCGTGACCTTGATGTCGAAGCTCACGAGCTCGAAATCGCGGTTCGCGCTCGAGCGGAGCTCGCGCACCTCGTAGGTGTCATACGGCAGCGCCCCGAGCCCGTCGTTTGCAGCAGTGGTCTCATCTTTTGCGCCCGAGAACCACACCCCGGCACCTGTAACGAGCTTGCTCTCGTCAACCTCCTTGCCGTTCCAGGCGGTGTCGCTGGCGTTTGTCCGCTCGCTGTGCGCGGCGAAGGAGGCCTCCGTCGAGATGTAGCCGTTCTCGTCGGTCACGACCACGTGGCTCTCGCCGGTGGTCTTGCTCGTGATCAGGAAGGGCACGCCCCCGAGGCGTCCCTGGGTGCGGTCGGCGATCTTGTTGAAGGCCACGTCCCCGCGCACCGCCTGCTCCCTGACCTCGGGGGCGACGTAGGTCTCCACCGACTCCGCCCAGCCGTCGGAGGTGATCGGCACGATGTGCAGGCCCGGGTCCGTCAGCGTGTAGCCCTTGGGGGCCTTGGTCTCCTGTATCGTCAGCGTGCCGAGAGGCAAGGTAGGATCTCCATTTGGAGCTATATAGAGCTCGTCGCCCGAAGCGAGATACGTATCTGGATCGATTTTTGCAAAGGCGAGGTTGCTAACGCCCTTCTCGTCGGTCTTCAGGACCCACGAGCGGGTCGGGCTGTCGGGCAGCTCGGCCTCGGTCTTGTAATCGCCCGCGTAGAACCTGAGCGTGAACTCGGCCCCCGCGAGGGTGCCCGCGCCGAGCGGCGATGCCTTGCCGGTCTCGGCGTCGAGCTTCTTCACGACCACGCCGACGGGGTCGTTCTGGGGCATGTTGCTCACCTCGAGCTCGACATCCTTGCTGGCGGCGACCTTGTGGATCTTGTCGCTCAACGCGTAGCCCCTCGGGGGCGTGATCTCCTTCACGTAGTAGGTCCCCGGCTGGAGCGCCTCGGAGGACGCCCTGCCCGCGGCGTCGGTGGTCATCCGGCCCACCTCCTGGGCGGCCCTCGCATCCGTATAGATCCCGAACACCGCGCCCTCGAGGCTGTAGCAGGCGGAGCCGTCTGAGATGACGGGGTTGGATGAGGTCTTGACGAGGGTGATCTTCACGCGCGGGCGCTTCATCACGATGTCCTGCTGGCCCTGTCGGTCGGCGAAGTCGTAGATGACGGCCGATCCGCGCTCGGGGCCCCGCCCGCCCGCCGCCTCCCAGGCTTTCGCCTCGTCGGCCAGGCGCTTGGCCGCGTCCTTGATGTCCTGCTCGCGCAGGCCCTCCCAGCGCCTGCGCCACTGCTGGTTGCCCTCGGCGTCCCCGCGCACGATCCACACCGCGGCGGCGGTGGCCATCTCCGCGTGGTCGCCGCGCGCGCCGTAGAGCTCGGTCACCGCCTTGCCGTCGTATCCGTGGTATACCACGTAGTCGAGGGCCGTGCCCTCGACCGTGCGCGGGGAGGTGTACACGTCGCCGGGGCGCGGGGCCGAGAGATAGCCCTGGGCGCAGTAGGCGACCTGGCCGTCCGCCCTGATTCCCTGGGGCCGGGTGCCGTAGTCGGTGGTCTGCACGTCGAGGTGGCGCACATCGGTGATGGTCACGCCGGCCTGCGCGGCCCGCGCCGCCCGTGCGGGCATAAAGAAGAGCGCAGCACCCAGTGCGAGGCAGAGAAGCGCGCAAAGGGCTCGATGAGCATGTGCGCGCTCAGGGGTTTGCGATGATGTCCCAGCTGTCTGTATCAGCTCGGGCGTGTTGGGGGGCTCCTCATGTTGATGCCCGTATTGAGACGCGCGGCGCGCGATCTCAGACGATGCCCGGCGGGTGTCCGTCATAGCTTCTCCTTTCCAGCATGACCCGTCCTTGCGGAGTGAGAGGGATGGTGGGGGTCGTCACGGCAGCGCGGTTCAGGCGGCATAGGACAGCGGGCATGAGATGGGTCGAGAGAGTGCAAGGCATCCTCCTAGTCACGGGGTTTACAGACGAATCCATCTAGACCGTAAGCGCAAAAAGTGCGCCAACCTGCGCCATCTATAGACAAATGTAGACACGGCGCGCCAAACCGCAGGTAAACGGTGGTGTTAGGTCTTTTGAAGCTGAGAAGGCAAGGCTATGTTGTGCAGAAAACGATGCTGACAAACCCGCAGGTAGACGGCTCAACAGAATCGCTTCCACGGGCTTTATTTCTATGGGCCCTACCCAGGGTGCCGGGCTTTCCCCTTTTCCCTCTTGAGAAGACAGGACCCGCTTCCTATACTCAAGGCGTGGTCTTCGCCTACAGAGATTGGAGTGCCATGCATCCAATTGATCCAAAAGAGGCTCAATAAGGGCCCGCTCGAAACCGGCCCCGCCGCTTTCGGGCAACGCAACCCCATACAGCTCGATAGACTCGATTCCGGCATGCACCGGCGACGTGAGGAGTGGCGATGAAGGCACCGAAGGTATGGCCCCTCAAGAAAAAGCACGTGGCGATCCTCGCCGCCCTCGTTCTTGCGGTGGGACTCGGCGGCACGGCGCTTTGGCGGCAAGGATCCGCCAAACCCGGGGCGGTGGCGCAGGTAAGCTCAAAGGCGGGCGGGAAGGCGAAGAAGGACAAGGCCGACGCTGAAGAACAGGGCAAAGACGGTACAGCCGAGAAGGAAGAGAGGAAAGAGGGCAAAACGGGCGATAAGAAGGAGGGCGCGAAACCGGAGGAGGCAAAGCGACAGGAAGCCTCCTCGGGAAATGCTTCCGGCAGCGCCCAGGCAGGAACCCCCGCGAAGGCATCTTCTGCAAGCCCGGGGACGCAGGGCACTTCTCCTCGCGCGGCGCCCTCTGCCTCCTCGAGCGCGCCTGCGGGAGGTAGTGCCCCCGCGCCCAAAAAGGAGCCCCGCTGGGTTGAGGAGCAGGGGCATAATGAGACGATTTATGAAACGAGAACCGTATATGAAGATCAGCCCGTGTATGAAACGTACTGGGTCACGGTCTTTAAGGACGGTTATGAATCTAAGTCAACCGAAGACACAGCACGGTATCAGGCTGAAACAGGCCTGGCTTACCGTGTAGTTGAAAGAACCAGAATTACTGGTTATGAAAAAGCTGCTGTTGGCACAGAGCAAGTGGCTGTCGGAACAAAGTGGGTCGTCGATGTACCCGGGCACTGGGAGTAGACCAACACGCTAGATCAAGGGAGATATCTATGGACACACAGGCAGAAGCGATAGCCGAGCTCGAGGCGCGGGCAGACCATGAGAGGGCGCGGGCGGACGCGCTCGAGCGCGGGGTGCGCGGGTCCCTCTATGACTTCTTCGAGGGTTGCGCAACCCTCGAAGAAGTGGAAGGGAACGGGGCCACCGATGAGGTGGAGGACCTCGAGGGGGCAACGCCTGAGCGCTATTTCGCGCTCGAGCGCGAGCTCGGGCGCGAGCTCGAGAACGTGATGGTGGACTTCGGGGACGGAGCACCGCCGCAGCCGCTTCATACAGTTATGTAGCGCACGCCACCCAACCACGCGATAAGACGGCCATGGCCACGCGCCATGGCCGTCTTCATCTCGAGAAGACGACCAGGGTGCGCCCGCGCTCACCGCCCTCATCGCTCGAGCAGGTGATGAGGACCAAGATGCTTTTTGCGCTTTGGCGTGCCTGGCGAGCGTCATCCGCCCGAGCGCTTGCGTCCTCGAGGAGGCGGGCGGCGAGATCCTCGATGCCGCCCGCGTTCGCCCGGTAGGCCATGTCCTGCAAGGGGTAGGCCATATCGACCTCGAGTGCGCACAGGGGCTCGTACTCGCATACGCCCTCGCTCGTGGTCAGATGCGCCTTCCCGAGGGCGGAGAAGCGCTCGGGGCGGTGCATATGCTGGATGGGCGAGAACATCCTCGTATCGGATCCGATGACGTGGTGGCCGAAGATCAGGGCCGCGCGGGCGCCCGGGCGCGTGCGCCTATCGAGGTAGGCCGCCCCCTCGGGGTCCTCCTGCCCGAGCATGTCATGGGTGAGGTAGAAGTCATCGCCTTGGTCGCCTGTCGCCTGCATCACGGGAAGGGATATCGAGGTGCCCCCGACCTCGAGCCATGCCGCCGCGCCCTCAAGCTCGCGCTCGACCTTTTGCCAATCAATCGCGGTCATGGGCTCGTCTCCGGTGGCCACCGCCGCCCGCACGCGCTCAAGCGCCCGGTCGCGGGCCACGTCCTCATGTGCGAGCAAAAGAGCGCCCAGGGCCGCGACCACGCAGATCGTGCCCAGGCAGATGATGATGGCGCGGCGAAGCATCCGTCTCACCTGCCGATGCCCCTGCTTCTCGCCTGCTCCTGAGACCGCCTCTCGGCGAGCCCCCGCTTCAGGGTGTCGAGGTCAAGTGGGGCTTTCTTCTGCCTCACGGCCCGCTCATGCAAAAGATCGCGGCGCTCGGGATGGCAGATGTACTCGGACGCCCTCGACGCCGCCGTGGCGGCCAGGAGCACCTCGCGCTCGGGGTTCTCGAGGGCCCGCGACCAGGACGCGAGGTATGCGGCGGAGTCCATCATGCGCTCCTTGAGGACATCGTCGGAAAAGTCGATCTCAGAGCCCCGGTAGCCCATCTCGGAGAGGATGAAGACGCTCCCGAGCTCGGCGACGAGCTCCTCGCGGGCGTACTCCCTGCTCCTGCGGTCGAGGTTGATGGGGCGGGCGAGGCGCCCAGGCGTGACGGTCGCATGGGTGAGCTCATGGGCCAAGACGCTCACGACCGCCGCCTCCGAGCGGAACTGCGAGCGGTGCGGGATCAGGATCGAGTCGAACGCCGGAGAGTAGAACGCCCGGTCCTGGTACCGCTCCTCGATCTCGACCGGTGACAGCCCGATCAGGTGATCGAGGCCGCGCCAGCCCCGGGCGACCTCGCCCAAAGGCTCCATCCCGTCCACGTCGGCGGCGTTGAAGAGGTTGTGGTGCCCGCAGAGCTGCAGGGTGCAGCGGATGCCCGGGTCCGCGTCGAGGCGCCGCCTCTCGTCCGGGCTCTTCGGGGCCGCAATGCGCGCCCAAGCCCCGTCCGGACCGCGCCTCTCCCAGACCTCCCTCCACTTCTCGATGGGCACGGATCTCGCGCCCGCCCGGATGCGCCAGCCCTGGGCGCGGGCCTGGTTGAACGTCACCCATCGGGGGTCGTCGTACCCCCGGGCAAGGCAGGCCGCCTGGAGTATCAGGAAGTTCCGCCCGGAGTAGCACGTGGCGCTCACCGGGTTGAACGGCGGGTGCGTGACCCAGTTCTTGATCCAGGACGCGCCCCCGCGCCTCATGTCCTCGATGATCTGCTTGGTGATCTCTGATTGCGCCCGCTTGATCTTCTCAAGCGCGGGGCTCTTCTCCATGGCTACCCTTCCTTCGTTAGGTCAACGAGCATGCTGATGGGGTCATCTGAGGAGGCGGGCGAGGTCCACACGCTTGCTGTGAGCGCATCTTCGGCCTCGATCATCGCGACGGGCACCATCTTGTCCTCTACGCTCAGATTGATCATGCACCCCGCGGCGAAGCCGGTGTCGGTTTTGTCGGTATAGGTGCTCACGCACAAGGTGCCAAGCGGGGTCTCGATTCTGAGATCGGTCTGCGCTGTAGGGGGCGCGGGCGGGTTTTCGCGCTCCAATAGGTGCAACACCTCATCGTTTGAGACGAGCTCGGGCACGGCCCCTTTGTACCTGATGCCCAAGTGCGCCCCCGGCTCAGACACGTCTTCGTACACCTTCGTGTCACCTGCCTCGGATGTGGAGATGAAAAATCGAATACCCTCTTCGGAAGACACCTGAAAAAGGAGGGCGATCTTCTCATTTATTCGCGTGAGCCCGTATGGTTTCTCGCCCTCGATGAGAGGGGTCTCAAGGCCTTCCCCGATGAGAGAGGGGGCGAGCTGGGTGATCCTCACGATCCGCATGGCACGTGTAGCCGCCGCGCGGGCCTGTTCAAGGTCTGTGTAGCGCGATGCACGACCAAAGGTCGGCCCACCCACCTCATCTACCGTGCCCTCGGGAGCTACGCTCGGGGCGACCCGCACCTTCCACTCAGAGATCTCAGGTGCCGCATGGGCGGGGTTGGAGATGATGGGAGAAATACGTGCAAGAACGAGGTTATCATCGGCGATGTAGGCCCCCTCCTCTTTGTCCCATGCAAACTCCACATCCATACGCGCATTGCTGGTGACCTCTTCGGCAAGTATGCGAAGCGCCTCTTCAAGTGCGCACTTGGGATCCGCCACATCAAGGACGAGGCGGCGCTCAATGATGCCATTCAGAAGAAGAGCCACCTCGAACTCGGACAGATCGAGATTATCCACGCGAAGCGCTTGCTCAAGCACCTGCTTGATATCGAGGCAGTCACCCTCGAAGAGCCCTTCTTCAGCAAGCTCCACATGGTCGATTAAAAGCGAGCATTCACTAAGCGTCTCTTCATCAAGAGAGGTTGCATCCGTACAAGAGATGAGCTCGGTGGACTCAGGATAGGGCGGCATGGCCGCACGGAGCCCGTCATAGACCCGTGCGAGCGGGGTTGCGCCCGCCTGGACAAGCAAGAGCTTATCTGGGTCCGGGTGCGAAAATAGGCTGAATTGTGGCATATGCACTCCTTAATAGCTACCGATATCAAATCCAAGAGAGGGGTCATACGTGAGGGCGAGCTGCACCTTCTGGCCGTCCGAGCGCACGCCCGTGTACACCCAGTAGCGAAGGGGCGCGGCCTCGACACCCACGCCTGAGACCTCGCCTTTGCTGACGATTTCGAGATTGCGCGCGCTGCCGAGCCCTTGCTCGGTGAGCCATGCGGCGATGGCAGCGCTCACTTCCTCCTCATCGGCTTCTTGCGGCAGATCATCGGGTGTGGGGATGCTTTCCGGATCCGCCTCCTCCTCATCGTCGCCGAGCTTTTGCACTTGCTCGGCTGGCACTTGCTCCGGTGCTGGCGCCGCGGGAGGTGTCTGCATGTCCTCTGGCGCGGTTGCTTGAGGCGGAACCTTAGCTTCAGGCGTGCTGTCTTCGCGCTTCTCAGGCTCTGTTTTGGGGACAGCCACCACCGGGCGCGGCGGCTGCGGCGCGGGCCCGCGCCCCTCGAGCGGCCGAAAAACGATCTGCAGGGCGGCGCAGACGGCGATGACGGCGAGCGCCCCCAGTATCTTCTGCTTCGATGTCATGGTCTCACCTCGCGGGGGAATCCCCACCTGACCTGCGCGGTCTCCCCGTAGTAGCTGATGAAGGAGTCGAGCGATTGCGTGTGGATGGCGCCGATGTTCGATATGACCCGCCCGTTCCCGAGGTAGATCCCCACGTGCCCGAAGCGCTGGCCCGCGGGCGTGTGGGGGTGCGTGGGCACCGCGATGAGCATGCCCGCTTGGAGCTCGGCCCTGTCCGAGCTGGTGCAGTAGGCGCGGTAGAGGTCGTTGGCGTTGCCGGACATGTCGGCCACGCCCGCGTTGATGTAGACGTGCTCGACCCAGGCCGCGCAGAGCCCCGCCCCCGGCGAGGGGGTGGACTGGGCGGCCGCGATGATGGCCCGCTGCTTCTCGGGTGCGAGGGCGAGCTCGGATGAGGGCGCGGCGCCCCCCGGCCTGGGCGCGAGCGCGTCGAAGATCCGCCTGGCCGTGGCCACGCGCGGGGCGAGCGATCGGGCGAGCTCGCCCTCGCTCGGGCGCTCGAACTTTCGGCAGAAAAACTCAGTGGCTGCGGCCACATCGGATCCCGTCAGGCCGTCGAAGGCGGCCTTGTCGGAGGCGGTGAGCCAGGCGGGGCCCGCCAGCTCGCGCACCAGCCAGTCGAGCTGTGCGGACACGTCCCGCGGGGAGCGGCCCGTGGCCTCCGCGAGCTGGATGAGGCCCGCCTTGCGCCCGCCGAGCCATTGGCAGAGCCCGAACGCTCCCGAGCTCGGGTTCAGCGCGTCCGGCCTGAACCCCGACTCGGCATCGATGTTGCCCATGATCGCGGCCACCTGCAGGCGCGTGTAGCCCGCGCTCAGGAGGTGCGCGGCGATCGTCTTCTCGATGCCCTCGAGGGCGCTCGCGTCGCCTGCCGGCGAGGCGGACGCGACCATCAGCATGATGGGGGCAATGCCCGCGAGAGGCGCCAGCGCAATGAGGGTAAGGGGTGCGCAGAGCGCGAAAACGATACCTGCCACAAGGGATGCCCTCGGACGAGCCGCTATGCTACCTGCTCCGGCAAGAGGCCCCTCGTCGCCGCCCAGCGGACCCGACACCACCTTGAGCAGGGTCTCGCGCAACCCGCGGGGCCTGGCCGTTGCTGCGCTGTGTGCGGTGATACTCCGGGTGACACGCCGACGCGTGTGTCTGCCTGTCAGGGCAGTCGTGCGCGCGGGCCTTGACGCGCCTTGCTGCGTTGTCGTGGGTTTTGGCGTGGATGGGCCTGCCACGTGTTCGCGGGGCGAGGGCACAGGCATGACCCCATCGGCTTCGCGCGTCCCCGTCGCCGCTTGGGCGCTCAGGCGGCGGGTGAGGAGGGGGTGCGGATTCGCGCTCGGATTCGCGCTTGTTTGCTCGCCCGGCTCATCTGCCCTCTCATCTGCGGTGTGCGAGCCCCTCAGCGCGCGCACCGCAAGCGACAAAAAGATGCTTCTCCGCTGTCGTGCTTTTTCTACCTCTCGCTTCATGACCATCCCAAAATCGCAGGCTCAGGAGATGGCTCCGGGGCGATGACGGCGGCACCCGCGAAGGCCGTCCCGAAGTCCTCGCCCGTCTCCTGCTCATAGGCTGGTATCGCACCCCGCCGCGCCGCGCGGGCACGCGCGCGCATCTCTGCTTGCGGGTCTATGGGGGCCGGAGCGGGAGCGGACGGGGCTGCCTTTTCGGGTGCGTCCGCCTCGCTTGCCGGAGCGCCCTCATCCACCACGGCAACTCCTTGGCTTCGCTCGATGCCCTCAGGTGCCCTTCGATAGCGTTTGATGTCGTCGGGCGTGGTCGTCAGCAAGCGGTAGAGCTCAGGGGTCTGCTCGGGCTTCAGGATGAAGGAGAAGGGCACCACGCGCCCGTCGATGTAGTAGACGCCCTCGCCCCTGTCGGCGGCGATGAGGGCCTGGGTCTGGCTGTCGGAGAGGCTCAGGAGCTCTTGCAGGATCCGGGCCGTGTCATGGGCCTGGTGAAGCATGGTGATGAACGGTGAGTTCTGGAGCATGTAGCGCGTCCGGTCGTACTCGAGCATCCGATCGATCGATTGCGTGATGGCCATGGTGTAGAGGTCCCATTTGCCACCGCGCGCCCAGAACTTGTCGAGCTCGCCGATCGCGTGGTCGCTGTCGAGCAGAAGCTGCATCTCATCGACGAGAAGCCAGGTGCGCTTGCCCGAGCGCCTATGAGCGCCGACGCGCACCCACACGTGGTCGAGCGCGATCAGGAGGGCCAAGGGCTTGAGCTCGGATGAGAGGCGGGAGAGGTCGAAGCAGATCAGGTTGGATGCGGCGTCGATGTTGGTCTTGTTGTTGAAGATGGATAGGGTGCCTGTGACGTAGCGCTCGATGAGCTGGGCCAAGCGCTTCGCTGCGGGCGCGCTTGCGCCCTCATAGCTCATGAGGTTCTCCCAGATCGTGGTGAGCGTGGGCATGTCTTGGGCGTCCTTCGTCTCCGACCAGCGCGTATAGGCGAGGCTCGCCGCCTGATCGAGGATCGATGCCTGCTCGTCGGTGACCGAGGGGGCCATCATACGCACCAGGCTCTGGATGAAGGAGACCTTCGCGGGGATGGGGTTTCGGGTCTCGAGCGCGGCGTCGGAGCCGTAGACGGAGGTGATGTCGAGCGGGTTGATGTGGTGGGGCGAGGTCTCGGAGATCTCGATGACCACACCTCCCAGGGCCTCGGTGATGGCGGCGTACTCGCCCTCGGGGTCGATGATGATCTGCGCGTCATGAGGCCGGGAAAGGTTGATGGGGAGCACGCGGGTGAGCTTGGAGTTGAACGACTTGCCCGCGCGGGTCTGCGCAAGCACGATCGCGTTCGAGTGCTCGCGGGCAGGAGGATCATAGGTGATGAAGTTTCTGGTGGTCGTGTTGACGCCCAGCAGGAGCCCGCCTGCATCGGTGACCTCTGCTGAGGCGAAGGCCATGAGATGCGTGAGCGGGGACGTCAGCATCGTGCGGTTATAAGGTACAGCGACAGATCCCGTGGGCAGGAGCGTTGTGACCATCTGCTCTCGAAGTGCCGCCCACGTGCTCGGCGCGGGCTTGCGGTGAGCGGCGAAGGTCTTGATGAGGGCCGTCTGCGCGCGGTCAAGCTCATCCACGGATGCGGCTTGGATACCGATCACGAGCGTCACGCCGAACGCCGACTCGTCGCCTTGCTCCAAGGCCGCACGCACGATATCGGCCTGCTCGGCGGTGCGCTGCATACGCGGGGGCATGGTGTCCCTATCGACGAAGATGCCCCGATCAGGGCGGGTGTTCTGCCGTATATAGGCGGTGTTCTCCGTCTCTACGTCCATCCAGGAGCCCTCGGCGGCGGAGATGGCGCGTGCCTGGTCCCAGGGAGCCATGTGCCAGCTGACGGTGATGTCGCAGGGCAGGCTCAGGAGGTCGGCGATGAAGTCATCGCGCATCGAGGATCCCCAGCCATCGGGCGTGACGGTGAAGCAGCGCATGTAGCGCTCGCCTATGCGGACGGTCGTGTCGTAGCCGCCCTCTCCTGTGCGCTCGAGCCGCTGCGGGGCCACGAGGTCGCGGGAGGTGGTGAAGAGCGCCTCTTCTAGGTGAGCCAGCGAGGACGCCTCTGTCGGCTCTCCAGGGCGCGTGATCGGTGCTATCGCATCCAGGCGCTCCTGTGCGCTGAGCACACGTGCCCTCGAGCCCAGACGCCGCATGAGACCCGTGAATGCCGCCGCCTCCTGCGCCAAGGCCGGAGCTGCCATCTCATAGGAGAGTGCCTTGATGGTGATCGTCGCTACGCGAGATCGGTGCGCGCACCGGGCGCTCGAGGTCGCCTGCGCTTCTGCCCACAGGCGGTACTCGCCGCGCAGCACATTTTTATAGTCTTCGCCGATCTCATCAGCGAGATCCAGGCCGTCAATAAGGTCTGCGGGGCTGTATTGGCGCGAAGAGATGGAAAGCTCAAGGCGCATCTCAGATGAGAGGCTGTTCAGGTATTCGCCCCACCACTGGCGGATGAGCTCTTGCTCGCTGTCCCTGGCACCGCGATAGTTCACATCCTCGAAGGCAAGGGCGCAAGAGTACTCGGTCTTGTTGAGCCGCATCACCCCGTCATCGAAGAGCACCTCATACCCTAGTAGGTCAGCGGTTGTGTGGCGGGGCTTGATGATTTTTAGGACCGGGGGCTTTTTGCGCGCCTGCTTCCCTGCCTGTTTTCGAGCGGCCGCCTCGAGGCGCGCGCGGCCTTTGCGCTTGCGCCCAAGGGCCCGGCTGATCTTCTCGGCCCGCTTGAAGTCGCGGGCATCACTTGCCGCCTCAAGCTGCTGCTCGAGGTCGTGGATCTCGGCGTCAAATTGTTCCAAGGTAGGCATTACAGCTCCATCTCCTGTGTCGCGTGGGCGTATGAGTCGCTAAAAGACGTTTGAGGGGTGCTTTCGCTTTCGCGCTTTTGCAGGCGGGCGTGTTGGCGAAGCACCGATTTTGGCCGGAAAGCGGCGCGCTCCTCGAACAGAAAGGAAGGAGCCTCGGAGGCCATCTCGCGCGGGCGGGCGCGGTCGCGTAGCACAAGTGGCACCCAGTCGGTGGTGTAGAGGCACTGATACTTACCCGCACCGACAAACCCGATAAGGGCGCAAAAAACAATGACTGCCAAGGTGGCAAGGGTGATATCAACCGAAAAGATATAGGCAGCGTAAAAGATCAAGGCGGCAAACGCTATGACGATCACACCGGTGATCGCCACACGGTAGCTCAAGGCCCCGAAGACCGGGCGCGCCTCATACTTGAAGGTGTCATCATGCAGCTTCACTTCATGCATGCCATTCCTCCTTAGCTCAGCCCGAAGAGCTGAGATGCGATGACCTCGGACTTGGAGACGATCTTTGTGATGCACAAAATCGCGCACATCATGGGCAGAAGGGAGCCGCCGAACGCGGCCCACGCGCCCGCGACCTCTCCTGGGGTTGAGCCGACGCTTGCGATATCGGTTATGAACGCGGTGGCCACCGTGAAGAAGAGCGGGATGAGCCCGAGCGCCACGAAGATGACGACCGCCTGGACGCATACCGCCGCGAACCGCTTGAGGTAGCTCACACCGAGGGGCCGCGTGCGGTCGGAGGTGAAAAACGCGAAGCACAAAGGACTCATCGCCGCGCGGAGATAGATCTCGCCGATGCGCAAAAAGATGGTTGTGATCACCGATATGCAGCAGCCCAAGCAGGCGATGACGGTTGCTATCGCGGCTATGGCCACGACGAACATGGTGGCCGAGTTCTCATAGGTGAGCGTGTCCAGATGTCCCATGAGTGTGCCCCGGAGCACGCCTGCACCCACACCCCCGAGCCCCATGGCCTCGATGACGCGCCTGACCGCGCCGGTCATGACCTGTGCGACCCAATAGATGCCCCCGCATACCGTGAGCGCGTGGGTGATGAGCGTGTAGGCGACCACGAAGGCGGCAATATGTACGAAGAGCGCGGCTACGCGGTCTGATCCCGTGCGCTGGCGGCGCGGGTCGAAATGGCTCATCATACCCATGCCGAAGACCATAGCGAGAAGGGCTGTGGCTACCGGGGCGACAACGGTACTTGAGACCCTTTGTGCGACCGCGTAGAACTGCTCGTAGGCCCCGGTCTTGAAGTCAGACGTGAACGAAGCGCCTGCCTGCGTTCCCATGAGGCTCAGCGCCCATTCGGATATGGACACCATGGCGTCGGTCAAGCCCCGGATGAGGTTGAACATGAACTTGGTGAGGACGTTCATGATGAAGCGAGCGGAGAGCTCGAAGGGCGGGTCGACCTCGGATATCTTTTTGCCCTCGATCGCCGTGTCCGCTACCGCCTCATTGGGGGTCACGCTGTTGTTCGCCTGCGAGGGGTCGAGCTCCCATCCATCGGGCGCGGTGTCGGGGGCGTGCCTCATCGCTTCGGTCTTTCCCGCGCGAATCGTCTCCCCATTCAGCACGAGGTCGTCTGTTATGGCAGTGCCATCCGATGAGTGCCACTGGAAGAAGTACTTCATCGACCAGATGTCCGTGTAGCTGGGGTCGGCTCCGACATTTTTCCAATATCCTCGGTTCACAGCGACCGCAGGTCCCACAATGAGCGTCATGGACATAAAGACGAGCATGCAGACCGCACCGATCTTTATCAGCCTATCAACGAGCTTGCTGCTTCTCTTGGGAGGCGTGCGCCAAAGCTCAAGTGCGGGCGGCATTATTGAAACGCCCCCATCAAGCTTTGCACGAAGCGAGTGATTGTGCCGGCAAACCCGAACGCGGCGATGAAGGACCCGGCTAGGATTGCCCACCACTCCGATCCATCGCCTGTTTGGCGCTGCGCGCGCGCCTGGAAGAGTTGAAAGACACTCCAGGCGATAATCGCAATGCCGCCGCCTATGAGGATCAACTCAATCGCATGTACCAGTTTTAGAACGTCATCCATCACAAGGCCTTTCTCTTGCTTAAATAATTATGGTCTGAGGGAGCGTGGCGGGGCGCTTTCGGCGGTGCTCTGACCAGCTCAAAAGGTCGATCGCGCCCGCGCGCTCAAGCTCGGCCCACCTCGGGTGGCGCGTCGGGTCGGGCTTTTTGTCCATGAGCCACATGCCGCGACGGTACTTCACTAACAGCGCATCGGGGGCCAAGCCTTCCTCTTCGTTCCAGTTGAAAAGCTCTTCGGGCGTGATGATCGGGATCTTGACGTACTCGGTTGATATGGAGCTCGATCCTCCGGTGGCTGAGCGCGTTTGGCTTATGCGCTGATACGCGCGGGTCGTGTGCCCGATCTCCTTCGAGATCTGCTCGCAGTCCTCGAAGCGCGAGGATCCGAGGTAGACGAAGACGGCTGAGTTCGCCCTGATCGAGCCCGCCTGCTTGCCGTAGCGCGCCTCGAGCTGCTTGCCGTCCTGCACGATCGCCACGAGGTTGATCCAGTACTTGCGGGACTCCGCGAACAGGCGCTCGAGGCCCGGGACCTTGCCGATGTTCCCCACCTCGTCGAGGTACACCCACAGCGGCATGGGCAGGTGGCCCGAGGCTCCCCGCACCGCTCTGTTCTTCGCCTCATCGAAGAGCTGGGAGAGGATCATGGCGGCGATGAAGTCGTAGGGCCCCTGGCCGTCGCGCACGCACAGGAAGAGCGCGCGCTTGCGGTCGGCCATCTCCGAGAGGGCGAGCTCGTCGGCGCCCAGGAGCTCCCGCACGGCGGGCGCGTTCAGGCGGCGCAGGCGCGCGGCGCACGACGAGATGACGCCCGCGCGCTGCTCGGCCGCGCCGTAGTTCTGCTTGAACATCCTGAAGGCCGAGAGGACGGCGTTCTCCGCCAGGTCGCCGCGCCCGAGCGCGCCCTCGCCGTAGGTGTCCATGACGTACTGGGCGAAGCCGGGGAAACCGTCCCTCTCGTAGGTCCCCTCGAAGATGAGGTCGAGGTCGGTCATGCCCCCGTCGGCGGCGCTCGTCTGGGCGAGCTCCAGGAAGTCGATGAGGCGCGGCAGGGTGCAGTCGCGCATATTGCCGTTCGCGCGAAACCAGAAGACCTCGAGGCCGATCGCCGCCGTGAGCCAGTTGATCTCCTGTTCCTGAAAGAACTGCTGGTCTGCGGCCGCGCCCTCGCCCCTGGTGTTGGCGATCCATGTCGCGATGAGGTTGTTTATCGAGGTCATGTCGGCGCAGTACGCGAGCGGGTTGTACCGCGAGGAGGCCAGCATGTGCTCCTCGTCCCGGAAATCGAGGATGGAGACCTCGTACCCGTGCGCCTCGAGGAAGCGCGTGTAGCGCCTCGCGAGCTCACCTGATGGATCGGTGAAGACCATCGAGCCGTTGAGCTGCAGGACCTGAGACCCGAGCATGCGGTAGCTCTTGCCCGCGCCTGACCCCGCCATCCAGAACTGGTTGCGGTTTGGCACGTAATCTTCCAGGTCGATCCCGCTTTTCGGATGCCTGATGTGGCGCGGGATCGCGCTCGCGGCGAGCCTCGCGTGGAGGCTCAGGATGATGTTGTCGTCCTCGACGCGCTCGCACCACGGGGGGCGCGGCCAGCGGCGGCGCTCGGATCTATGCTCGAAGGCCTTGAACTCCTGGACGGTCGCGAGGCGCTGAGAGCCGTGGAGGCGCGCCGGGTCGATCCTTTGCGCCCGCATGCCCCGCGGTGCCTGAGACACAACGATGATGGTGAGAGCGCCGAGGGCCGCCGCTGCAAGCGGGGTCCGCTCGAAGCTGAACCCTAGGTAGGGCTCTCTCATGCGCGCTGCCATATAGGTCAGGGCGTCTGCCCCAGACGAGCTGAAAAGCCCCGTGGCGCTCACCATGAGCGCCTGGGCCAAAAGGTTCAGCGCCAGACCCCCTGCGGCGGCGCAAAGCAGGATCACCGCCACCCGGATGAGCTTTTTTGCGATCGTAGCCATTAGAGGCCGAGCCTTCGCGAATTGTCACGTGATCGCGCGAGCGAGGGCTGTGTGATGGTGCGCCGCCGGGCGGTGATACCGGGTTTTGCGGCCCTGTGCTTGGCGGCTTCTGTTTTCAGACGTCCTAAGGTCATTGTTTTCGTGTCATGCTTCGCGGCCACCGCGTGCTTGACGATCTCGGCGTCGCCTGCTGAGCTGAGCGCGGCGGACGCCTGCACTAGCGCCTCATCCACGGTTGGAGCCTGCCCGCGCATCTCATGGCCTGCTATTTCTTTAATAGCTCCATCGGCGTCGGTGAGGCCCCATGTGCCGTTTTTCGCCACGGATGCGGTGAGCGCGGCACCATCTGCGTCAACGCCTTTCGCTTGCAGGCGCCCCTTATCTTCTGAGGGCGTCCACGCGTGGCCATGGGCCTTGGTGGGGGCGCCCGCCTGCAGGGCCTCGCGCCGCCCCATGGCGTCGGCGATGTCGCCTGTGGTGATGATCCCGCGCTTGAGCGCGATGTCCACGACGCCCTCCATGGCGGAGGCGTCCCGCATCTTGTACTCGATGCCCAGGTAGCCGGTCTCCGCGTCCTCCCAGACCGCCATGCCGATGCCCTTCTCGCGGCAGATCCTGCCGAGCTCATGCAGGTCCCTGCGGCTCGAAAAGATGTCCGAGACGTCGATCAGGTGGGTGGGCTCGCGGCGCGTCCTGTCCATGGCGACGATGCCGGATCTGCCGAAGCCGTCCACGTGGCTCGCGGCGGCGGAGACCGCGAATCTCCCCGCCTGGTAGCTCGCCAGGCCGACGCGCGCCATGCCGCGCATGGTCATCCGCACGATGTCGCGCGGGCGCGGGCACACGGCCTGCCCGAGCATCATGATGATGCGCACGACCTCTTCGTTTTCACTGCTCATGAGTACCTCCTCACTAGGTACCCATGACCGTAAGCGCAAAAGGCGCGCCAACCTGCGCCATCTGTAGACAAATGTAGACACGGCGCGCCAAACCGCAGGTAGACGGTGGTATGCCATATGCTGGATTTACGGGATAGCGTAACTTGAGGCCATCTTGTGTCGCCTACCTCAAGCGCAACTAGCAAACATATAGCCACTATGTGGGAGAGGTTCAAGGCAGCAAGGTCATGACCTATGCGATTAGGGAAAGATGACGCAAGGAGCGCCGCCCATGCGAGCGCCCGCCACCGACTAGCTTTCATGATCCTTGAAAAAGATAATGAAATGGGTCTTGCTCCGCCCGGGGCGGCGGTTTCCGAAGACCGGCTTTGCCGGGCAGAGCGTCTTGCGGCGTGGGTGCAGATCGCAGTAGGTGACGCGAGCATCATTTCTATCGAAATAAAACGACCGGGGGCCGCAACACACATCAAGCACGCCCGTCACGATGCCCGCCTGTTTTCCCTCACCCTCATGATGTCTCCTTCCGTCACCTTTCTCCTGATGATTGCCTCCAACGCCGCCTAGGCTTCAGGGGCCGCGCCCCTGACCGGGGTCATATCCGCGCGGATGGCGGAGCGGATGAGGCCCGAAATGGTAATCATGCCCTTCTGTGCCTGGGAAGATATCAATGCGTGCTGGATGCATGATCGCATTTTGACAACAGATTCGGGTGACAGCCTCAGGTTCAGGCAGTGCTGGCTAGCTGTAGTGGGGTGGCCGCCGAAAAGCACCTCCACGCTGCCCGCCGCCGCGCGCATGTGCTCGCCGAGTGCGTCCTCGATATAAGCGCTGTATGAGGGGTAGGTTGCCCTTGAGGTGATGACCTGCTTGTACTCGTCGTGCGATACGTAGACCTGCACGCGCGCCTTATGCCCCGCCGCCTGGACTATCCGGCGAGGGGGCCGTATGCGCGGCTGCCCTGCTTTTTCGGGGGGCACCTCCTGTTGCTTGATGGGGGCGCGCGGGGTAAACCCGGCATTCTGCCGCCGTCGGAAGAGGTCCTTGACGGCTGTATCGGGAAGCTCGATCGCCATGGCTACTCACCGCGTGTGAGCCCGAGCCACGCCTCGACGAGCCCGCATGCGATGTCGTACTCGAGGGCGGCCCCGCGAAGCACGGACACATCGTAGATCGACTTACCCTGCGCCTGGGCCTCCTGGACGGCGATCGAGATGGGGATCCGGCGGTTTATCATCTTGAAGCCCTCCTGCGGGAGGACCTGCTCCATCTGGTCGGCGAACGTGCGGGCGAGCTTGGCCATGCCCCGGTAGAGCGTGATGAGGATCAGGGGGCTGTCCGCGAGCGAGGTCTCGTAGCTCGATGAGACGGCATCCAGGTACTCGGCGGACTGCCGCACCGCCTCGATGCCGAACGCGTCGGCGGTGGTCGGGATGATGATATGGGTGGCCGCGATGATGGCCGAGGTGGTCAGGAACGTCATCCCGGGCTGTGTGTCGATGATCACGCAATCGAAACCATGGGCGTTTAGGGCAAATCTGATCGCGTCGCGAAGCGAGTGCTCCGTGATCGGCTCGTCGCCTAGATCCCTCTCATCGGCGATCGTGGCGAGCCCGGGATCCCCCGGCACGGTCGCCTGCCCGTCTTCGGTGGCCACGATCTTGCAGCCTTTGATGAAGCCGGACGCGCAGGCGGTGCCCGGGGCCACGTTCGAGGGGTCGATGCTGCCGAGAGACCCTTGCGGGTCGGTGTCCACGGCGAGCACCTTATAGCCGCGCCGACGCAGCCCGTCGGCGAGCGCCGCCGAGGTGGTGGTCTTGGCAACCCCGCCCTTCTGGTTGCTGATAGCGATGATGGGCACATTTTTCACAGGTATCTCCTAACCGATAAGCGAGCGGGTTGAGTCATACCAAGCGCGCAGCGCAGTCATTGCTCCGTTGTTTTCTGAGAGCTCGTCGAGCGCCTGGCGCGTGAGCCTGCTGACCGATCGCGTTGATAGATCCATCGTGGTTGCAATCACGCGGATTGAGTAGAGGCATATGCAGCTGTAATGCCAGGCGAGCAGGGTTTGAGGCCGATCTGATAGGGCGTTGCCTACGATCTCCTCAACCGTCTTGAGTTTCACCTCGGCGCTGTGCAGTATTCGCAGATCAGTGGCATACGCGTCCCCTTGTCTACTGGATCGAGAGGCCTTATCGATCCTTTTTGCGATCGCTATTTTAGTCTTGGCTATCCCCCGTATTTTTTCGTGGATAACTCGCAGTTCACCTAGGTTATCCATGGGCGTATCCTGCTCGCTCAACCGCCGCGTGTACGGCGTCCTTAGGTGCGCCTTGGGCGAGCTGCAAGCCGTTGCCATCGAGCAGCGGGATCAGGTGGTCTTGCTTTGAATCGTACAGGGCCAGACCGTATCTTGTCCTGATGATGGGGCAGACCCTCTGCTGTTTTTGCCTGGCGACCTGCGCCGCCGCCCCGTTCTTCCCGTCGTCCTCGAGCCATCTCGTCAGCTGAGGCATGTACTTCGCATCCGTCACCTCATCGCGCCGCCGGTCTTGCCAGGCGACCCACGCCCGCTCGATCTGATCGGGCGCGATCCCACGGCCGATGAGTGCGCGGTAGGGCGCTTCGGCCTGCCGCAGGCGGTTGGGGTTC
>SUUG01000010.1 GCA_015062655.1 Coriobacteriaceae bacterium | reverse complement strand
TCTGCATCATCGGCTCGCTCGACAAGGCCGCCGAGACCATGGCCGGCCTCTCCGGCACCCGCGTCACCGGGTAGGCATCCGCGACGTGTCCCGCGGCCCGATATCCGGCGCATCGGGCCGCCCCCTCAAGCGCCCTGTGCCTTCCGGTGGCAGGGCGCTTCGCCATGAGAACCCGGAGCCGTGGACAAAAATGACGCTAGTCGGTGATCCTGATCGCATCTGAGGCGGCCGGGACCCTTCTGAGTCCAATATGGCGCGATGATAAGGGGCAAATTCTTAGTATCGTTGTCTAGCGGAGGGGAGTCTCGCGCTGGGATCCGTCGTGCGGCGGCTGAGAAGTACCGACTAGCGTCATTTTTGTCCAAGAGCCCGAATCGTTATCGAAAAAGAGCGCCCCGGAGCCATAAACAAGGCTCCGGGACGCCCAATCGAGGTTGAGAAACCGTGCGTCAGTCGTTCTCGGTGCAGATCTCCGTGGCGTCGAGCGGCCGTCCGGAGTAGTTGAGGCGGCGCGTCATGGCGGCCATGTCGCCACCTTCGATGAAGCGCTTCGCCGCTTGCTCGTAGTCGTCGAGCGCGCGGTCGAACACCTCGGGGAAGCTCTCGCTCGAAGGGGCGCCGGTGAACGGGTTCTCCCAGGTGAGGTGGTCGAGGTTGCCCGCGCGGCGCGGGGGCTCGGTGGTCACGCGATGTGCGAGCGCGCCGAGCAGCGAGTAGTCGCTGACCAGGCCCTCGAGGGCGGCGAGCCCGTTCCCCACTCGGGATCCCGCGGGCTCGATCAGGCGGTACACGAGCTTCATGTCCGCGACGGCCCCGCCGTACTCCGCGGCGCTGAGCGCGATGCCGTAGACGCTCGCCGCCACGTGGCTCATCAGCGTGCCGGCGATCTTGTTCACGCGGTCGGTGGTCACGAGCTCTGCCTCGGGTGGATAGCTCGCTGTGGTGGCCCCGTTTCGCTTGAGCTGAAGCATCAAGATGTCGAGATCACCCTCGATGACCGCGTGCACCTTGCTCCCTGAACCGGAAAGCGCGGGATCGGTCTCCTGGATGCCCCATTGCTGCGCGTACACGAAGGGGTGCGCGTTGCGATCGAGCACGTAGTGGGAGAGCAGGCCGAGCGCGAAGGCCCGGCCGGTCGAGGCGTCGCGCTCGAAGAGGCGTCCGGTGCCGTCGTGCAGGGCTGAGAACTGGCGGGAGATCAGGGAGCTGTGCATCTCGTGGCCGAGGCGCATGCTGTCCTTGAGGTGGGGCGAGCGCGCGCGGAAGAAGAAGGGGTCGGGGCCCTGGTTGGCGATGAGGAAAGCGGTGCGGTCGTCTTCGGTGCTGATAAGGTTGGCGGGGAGCCGCTTGAGGCTTTCCTCGCCGAAGAGGCGATGGGTCATGAGCGCAGGCATGGCGGTCCTTTCTGATGAAGGTCTTCACCCATTATGCCCGTCTGGCGCCCGGCCTTGCGCTGCGTCGAGATGCTGGGGCCGTTTCGGGATCGGGCGGCTCGGCGGTTCGGCGGCCATGCGGGCCACACGGGTCGCGCGGCTGCCGAACCCGGCACCGGCTCCGCCCCGATCGGCACCGACCGCGCGGACCTCGTGGGCGCCCGCCTGGCACCGCCCCGAGCCGGCACCGCACCGCTCCCACCCAGAAATTTGAGAGAACGCTTACATCTGTCCCGCCCTCGTCTGACGTACCATGGAAAGAACGCCACGATCGAAGGGGACGCATGAAGTACACCAAGCTCGAGCGCAACTGGGTCATGTACGACGTCGGGAACTCGGCGCTCGTCCTCCTCAGCACCTCGGTCGTCCCTATCTACTTCAACGCCATCAATACCGGCGCCTCCGCCCACGAGCTCGTCTCCGCATGGGCCAACGCCCAGACGGCGGCCTCGCTCGTGGTCGCCCTGCTCATGCCCGTGCTCGGCTCGCTCGCCGACTTCGCGGGCAACAAGATCAAGTTCTTCACCGGCTTCTTCCTCACGGGCCTCGTGCTGTGCTTCGCGCAGGCCATCCCCATGAGCGCCTTCGCCTTCCTGATCGTCTACGTGCTGTGCACCATCGGCCTCAACTCCTCGATGACCTTCTACGACGCCATGCTCTGCGACGTCACCGAGGACGACCGCATGGACGCCGTCTCGAGCTCCGGCTTCGCCTGGGGCTACGTGGGCTCCACCATCCCGTTCATCGTCTGCCTCGCGGTGATCTTCGGCGGCCCCTCCCTCCTTGGCCTCGACACCATGTTCTGCACCCGGCTCTCCTTCGTGATCACCGGCCTGTGGTGGCTCGCCTTCACGCTGCCGCTGATCCGCACCTACCGCCAGCGCTTCGCCAAAGAGCGCCGCCCCGACGACACCCTGGCCTCCATCGTCGTCCGGTCCTTCACCGGCCTCGGCTCCACGATGCGCGCGATCGCCCAGAACCGCGTCATCTGCATCTTCATGGTCGCGTTCTTCTTCTACATCGACGGCGTGCACACGGTCATCTCGATGGCCACGAGCTACGGGTCCGCCCTCGGCATCGACTCGACCCAGCTCATCCTCGCGCTCCTCACCACGCAGTTCGTGGCCTTCCCCTCGGCCATCATCTACGGCCGGCTCGCCGGCCGCGTGGGCACGCTCCGCATGATCATCGTCGCCGTCGTGGCCTATGTCGCGATCGTCCTCTTCGCCGCCTTCTTCCTCAAGACAGCCACGGAGTTTTGGATCCTCGCCATCATGGTGGGGCTCTTCCAAGGCGGCATCCAGGCGCTTTCCCGCAGCTACTTCGGCCGCCTCATCCCCAAGGAACGCGCGAACGAGTACTATGGCTTCTTCGACATCTTCGGCCGCTACGCCTCGGTCATGGGAACTCTGCTAGTATCTCTCGTGACGTCGCTCACCCGGAATCCTTCTTTAGGAGTGCTTTCCATCGGGATCCTGCTCATCGTGGGCCTCGTCATGCTAGTAAAGCTCTCCCGCATCGAGGGCGCCACCGCGTAAGGGGCGCGCCTCGACCACCGTGCCGCCGTGCCCAGCCGCGTCGGCCGGCGCTCGGGCGGGGCTCGCTGGCATTCAGTAAAGCCCTCGTCGGAGAAGGTGGAATCACATGAGTTCGAATTACGTCGCCCGCGTCGGGGTCATCGCCGCCCTGTATGCGGCCTTCACCCTGGTCGCCATGCTCTTCTTGGGGAGCCTCGCCTGGGGCCCCGTTCAGTTCAGGGTCTCCGAGGCCCTTTGCGCCCTTGCGCTCATCACCCCGGCCGCCATCCCCGGCCTCACGCTCGGGTGCGTGATCGCCAACGTCGCGAACATCGTGCTCTCGGGCACCGCCGCCCTCGGCCTGCTCGACGTCGTCTTCGGCTCGCTCGCGACCTGCCTCGGCTCCCTCTTCACCTGGAAGATGCGCTCCCGCCCGCTCGTGGCCCTCGCCGGCCCCGTGATCGCGAACGCGCTCATCGTCCCCGCCTACCTCCCCATCCTGCTCGAGGGCATCGGCTTCTACACGATTCCCTTCACGAGCATCAGCCTCGACGGCGCGTGGGGATACATGTACTTGTTCGGCTTGGTGAGCACCGGCATCGGTGAAGCGGTTATCATGTATGTGCTGGGGCTGCCGCTGTACCGCGCCCTCGCGCGGACCTCGTTTGCCGAGGACGGTGGCGCCCAAGGGCAGTCTGGCAGCGAGCGCCGGGCCCACTCGCGCTAAGGACCCTCCGTTTGAGGCGGCGCCCGCGCCGGGCGCCGGGGAAGGGGGCAGGGGATGAGACCCGCTCTGGTGATCCCGTCCTATTGGGCGGGTGACACGCGAGGGGCGCACGCGCCCGCCGCTTACGATCACACCACGAGCCTGAACGCCCCCACCGCCGAGCTCGACCGCTGCCTCTCCTCGCTCGAGCAGGTCCGCGGCGTGCCGCGCATCATCGTGCTCGTGGTCTGCCCGCTCTCCGCCACCGCGGACGTCTCCCTGCGCGTGGACCGCATCGTCGGCGCGCACCCCTCCCTCAAGGTCACCGTCGTCACGCACGCCGAGGCCGGCAGGATCATCGACCGGGTGGGCCAGCTCGTCCCGCACGCTCCCGGCGAGGGTGTCTCGCTGCGCGGTTACGGCGCGATCCGCAACATGGGCCTCGCCGTGGCCTGCATCCTCGGTCACGACGCGGTGGTCTTCCTTGATGACGACGAGGTCGTCCTCGGCCCCGATTTCATGGAGAAGGCGCTTTTCGGGCTCAACCAGGAGACGCGCCAGCGCCTGCCGATCATCGCGAAGTCGGGTTACTTCTACGACCGCGACGGGTCCCCACTCGCGAACACCGAACGCGCCGGTATCACCATGCGCTGGTGGACGAAGCGCATCGAGTTTAACCGCTGGATGAAGCGGGCGCTCGCCGGCACGCGCATCTCGCGCTCGAACCACGTCTGCGGCGGCTGCCTGGCGTTGTCCGCCCGCGCCTACATGCGCGTGGCCTTCGATCCCTTCATCACCCGTGGCGAGGACCTCGACTACCTCTTCAACCTGCGCCTGCTCGGCTACGAGATGTGGTTCGACAACCAGTGGGCCGTGTGGCACCTGCCACCGCGCCCCACGGAGACGGCCGGCCGCTTCTCCCAGGACGTCCACCGCTGGTACTACGAGCGCGCGAAGCTCGCCTACGCGGCGCGCCTGAAGGAGTACAACCAGGTCACCCCCGCCTCGCTCATGCCCTATCCCGGCCCGTGGCTGACCCCCCAGCTCGACGACCGCGTTCGCAAGACCGCCCTCGTGCGCGCCCTCCTCACGCGCGAGCACCGGGCCTACTGGGCCGTCTGGCGCCGCGGCCGCGCGGCCGCCGAGCGCTACGCCCGCGAGAACTGCCATAGATACCTGCAGTTTCAGAGCTTCTGGCCGAGTATCATGAATGGGCTGTGGGCCGATGCGGAGCTCGCCGCCATGCTGGAGAGGAGATCATGAGCGAGAAAGCCTGGGACACGACGGCGGCAGGCGCGGGCGGCGCCGAGACGTTGCGGATCATCAGCTCGATCTGCCTGCTGTGCGCGGTGGGCCTCGTCGCCTACCTCACCTACGCGTTCATCTCCGGCGTCGACATCGTGAGCCTGCTCGTGGGCCTCGCCCTGCTCGCGGTCTTCGGCGCCATCTTCACCTACCTCATGGTGAGCCCCGGCCCCCTGCGCTCGCGCTACACCGAGCGGTCCCTCGCCGTGGCCTCCGACATGCTCGAGGACATTCGCGACGGCCTCACGCACGAGGGCGCGCTCGCCATCTGCCAGCGCCTGATCCTCGAGACCCACGCCATGACCGTGGCCGTCACCGACACCGAGAACGTGCTGGCCTGCGCCGGCGACTTCGAGGCCGACTTCCCGCCGGGGTCGCCCATCCACACGCCGGTCACGCGCTACGCGATCAAGCACGGGATCGCCCAGTCGTTCACCCACGGGGTCTATCTGAGCCCGGTCACGGGGGAGGAGTGCGAGATCCCGGCCGGCATCGTCGCTCCGCTGCGGGTGCGCGACACCTCGATCGGCGCGCTGAAGTTCTACTTCCATCACGCGCGCGACGTGGACCGCACCCAGTACGCGCTGGCCTCCGGCTACGCGGAGCTCATCTCCACGCAGCTCGCGATCCACGAGCTCGAGCAGCAAGACGAGCTCGTGGCCCGGGCGGAGCTGCGCGCGCTTCAGGCGCAGATCAACCCGCACTTCCTGTTCAACACGCTGAACACGATCGCGGCGCTCACCCGCACCGAGCCGCTGCGCGCCCGCGAGCTGCTGCGCGAGTTCGCCTCGTTCTACCGCGCCACGCTCGACACCTCCGGCTCGCTGATCCCCGTGTCCCGCGAGCTCGCCCAGACCAAGCGCTACCTGCTGTTCGAGAAGGCGCGCTTCGGGGAGGGCCGGATCATCGAGGAGACCGACATCGCCGACGGCGCCGAGAACGCGCTCGTGCCCGCCTTCGTGATCCAGCCACTCGTGGAGAACGCCGTTCGCCACGCGATGCGCGACGAGGGGCCGCTCCACATTCGGATCTCGGTGCAGACCACCGGTGACGACGCGATCGACATAGAGGTGGTCGACGACGGCGTGGGCATGGACGAGGAGACGGCGAACCGCCTGTTCGCGCGGACCCTCGACCCCGCGCTCGCCGACCAGTCGCAAGGCGGCGGCGCCGGCATCGCGATGCATAACATCCACGAGCGCATCAAGCGGTTCTACGGCCCGCGCTCCACGGCCCGCGCCCTCTCCACCCCCGGTTCGGGGACCACGGTCTCGCTCCATCTCGATTTGCGCGGTAGTATCTTCGCTTAGGGTAAGATAGGTTGACGGAGCAATCGCCCTCCAAAACTCAACCGACGGCGCTCTCGAAGGGATTTGCGTATGCTGCGTGCGATGATCGTCGATGACGAGGCCCCGGCGCGTTCCGAGCTCCGGTTCCTGCTCGAGCAGACCGGCGAGATCGGCACCGTCATGGAGGCGTCGAGCGTGCGCACGGCCATCGAGACCCTGATGGGCAACCGCGTTGACGTCGTCTTTTTGGATATCTCTATGCCGGGCGCATCCGGCATGCAGCTCGCCGAAGCCCTGCGCAAGCTCAAGACGCCGCCGGTGGTGGTGTTCGTGACGGCCTACAGCGATCACGCCCTCGAGGCGTTCGAGGTGGACGCCGTCGATTACCTCATGAAGCCGGTCGAGGAGGAGCGCCTCGCGCGCGCCATCGAGAAGGTGCTCACCCGGGTGAAGCCGCTGCCCGAGACCAAGGCCACCTCGGTCGAGCGCATCCCGGTGGAGAAGGGCGGCCGCAAGGTCCTCATCCCCGTGGAGCAGATCCGCTACATCATGGCCAAGGACGACTACTCGTGCATCTTCACCGATGACGACCGCTTCCTCTCCACGACCTCGCTGTCCCAGTTCGAGGCGAAGCTCTCCGGCTTCGGCTTCTTCCGCGTGCATCGCCGCTACATCGTGAACCTCGCCAACGTGGAGGACGTCGAGCAGCAGGCCGCCGGCGCGATCCAGCTCGGCCTCGCCGACGTCGAGGAGCGGATCCCCGTGTCGCGGCGCCGGGTGGTGCCGCTCAAGAAGGCGCTGAGCCTCTGATGGGCGGCGCGCACGACGCGGGCCTGAAGCGGGTCGATATCATCTCCGACACGCACGGCCTGCTCTCGCCCGAGCTGCTCTCGGCGCTCGAGGGGGCCGATCTCATCATCCATGCCGGTGACATCACCTCGGAGGCCGATTGGGAGCACCTGCGCACCCTCGCCCCGATCAAGGCCGTGCTCGGCAACAACGACCATTATTACGACTACGGCTCCGCGGTCGTGGCCCTGAACCGCTTCTCGTTTGAGGGGCTTGAGTTCGCCGTGGCCCACTACCGCGAGGATCTGCCCGTCGGCTCGGTCGACGTGGCTATCTGCGGCCACACGCACCGGGCGCGCGTGGTCGAGCTCGGCCGGTGCACGGTGATCAACCCGGGGTCGGCTTCGTACCCGCGCGGCATGCGCGGCCCGACGATCGCCCGCCTGATGGTACGCGCGGGGGAGATCCACTCGCTGGAGGTCATCGACCTGTAGGGCGGGCGGCGTGGCGCTGCGGGCGCGCGGTGGCTGCGGGTGGGCGACCGGGGCGGGCGAGGCCGTGCGAGTTGCGTTTTTGACGGCTTTGTACGCTGCGAAATGCTGTTTGGCTCGGACGCGCCGGCCTGGGTCGCCGTTTTGGCGGCTTTGTACGCTGCGAAATGCTGTTTGGCTCGGACGCGCCGGCCTGGGTCGCCGTTTTGGCGGCTTTGTACGTCGCGAAGCATGGTTCGGAGGTGTATTCCGGTCGCGGGTTGCGTTTCTTCCGGCTTTGTACGTCGCGAAACGCGGCTTGGGGCGAATGCGCCGACGCGGGTTGCGATATTGACGGCTGTGCACCCCGCAGCCGGCGCACCCGAAGTACGGATCACATCTCCGCAGTTCAGCAAGGTTGCTAAAATGACGGCTCTGCACGTCGATGTGCAGAGCCGCCATTTTGTTTCGAAAAAAGGTGCAGAACCGGAAGAAATGCAACTGGCTGCGCCGCGTGTCGCAGTTAGGCTGTTTCCGAGCCCCGAGCCCCGAGCCCCGAGCAAAGCACCGGGCACCGGGCAGAGCCCCGAACTCGGCTCGCCGCCGTCCCCGCTATCCTCCATCAACCCTCCGCAAAAATAGTCCTTGCGCACTCGCGACGGTTCTGTGTATACTTGCTCTCGCAGCAAACACTGCATGGGGAGTTAGCTCAGTTGGTTAGAGCGCCGGCCTGTCACGTCGGAGGTCGCGGGTTCGAGTCCCGTACTTCCCGCCATCGCATTTGATGCCTCGCTTCGGCGGGGCATTTTGCTATGTAGGTCATATTGCTTTTTGGTTGTCACATTTACGCATGAGATAAAAACCCCGCTACGTCGGTGTATAGTACAACCAAACTACAACGGCTGCGCCTTGTCGCCTGTCGCAGCCTCCCCGTGTGCGCCCTGGCGTCGGACGGGCGCCACACCGTGCACGAAAGGGTCGCCATGGACATCTCGCGGAAAACCGACTACGCCCTGCGCATGCTCTCGATGCTCGCATCGAACGAGAACCCGCTGCTCTCGGTGCGCGCCGCGGCGGAGAGCGGGGATGTCCCGTATTCGTTCGCCCGCTCCATCCAGCACAGCCTCGCCCAGGCGGGCATCATCGAGAGCCTCCGCGGCGTCCACGGCGGCATGCGCCTCAAGGTCGACGCCAAGACCATCACCCTGCGCGAGGTCGTGGAGGCCGTGCAGGGGCCCATCGTCACGAACAGCTGCGCCGCTGCTGACGGCGTCTGCCCGCGCGCGGGGAACTGCTGCTACCACCCCATCTGGGTGGGCACCCAGGAGCTCCTCCGCAACTATCTGGACTCCGTGACCCTCTACGACGTGGTGCACGGCGTGAAGTTCCCCTCGGTGGACTCCAAGTTCGCCGATCCGAGCCGCTTCGTCGAGTACGTCGGCTGCAACAGCACGTCGAGCTGCCACGCCTCGGTGCGGGAGGACGCCGTCTCCGCGTGACGGCCTCGGCGTCGATCTGACTGGTATTGACCGGGCGGGCCCGTTGGACGCGATCCAGTGGACCCGCCCAACGTTTGGTAGAGGAGGCGGCATGGCCGCGGCAACCGATCCCTTCCGCGCGCTCGTCCGAACCGAGGGGGCCCGGCTCTACCGCGACCTCCCCTGGCGGAACACGCGCGACCCCTACGCGATCTGGATCTCCGAGGTCATGCTGCAGCAGACGCAGGTCCCGCGCGTCCTCACCCGCTGGGACGCATGGCTCGACCGCTTTCCGAGCGTGTTCGCGCTCGCCGAGGCGGGGGCGGGCGAGGTGCTCGAGGCCTGGCAGGGGATGGGCTACAACCGCCGCGCGCTCGCGCTCAAATCCGCTGCCGAGCAGGTGGCGGGAGAGTACGACGGCGTCTTTCCCACCGGGGCGCGCGATCTCTGCGCGCTGCCGGGGATCGGCCCGGCCACGGCGCAAGGGATCCGCTCCTTCGCGTTCGACCTCCCGGGCGTGTACCTCGAGACCAACGTGCGCACGGTGTTCCTCCACCACCACTTCCCCGACGTACCGTCGGTGCCCGACCGCGAGCTCATCCCGCTCGTCGAGTCGGCCTGCCCGGGCCCGGAGGCCCCCTACGCCCAGCCCGCGGACTCGAGCGACACGCCCCGCGCCTGGTACTATGCCCTGCTCGATTACGGCGCGCAGCTGAAGAAGACTATCCCGAACCCCTCGCGGCGGTCAAGCTCGTACACGAGGCAGTCGAAGTTCGAGGGGTCGCGCCGGCAGAAGCGCGCCGAGATCGTGCGCATGCTGCTCGACGCCCAGCGCGCAGGGGGAGGTCTTCCGACGGACGAGGTGGCCCAGCGCCTTGCCGCATTCGAGCGCACGGCGGGCCGGGAGGCGCCGGAAGCCGACCTGGCGCCCTCGATCCTCAGCGATCTTGCGCGCGAGGGGTTCTGCGTCGAGCGCGACGGGGCGTGGACGATCGCGTAGGGACGCGCGGCGGATGGCCGCGTGCGGCGCTCTTGCTCGAAGGTCGGTACCTCGGCGCAACCGGGGGATGTCCGTGCGCTCTTATTCGAAAGCGGTGCTCTGGCGCAGGGAGGGGCGCCCAGGAGCACGCACTTGCACAGAGAAAGTTTACTATAGCTAATTTGTCTGTTTTGTGTCGCATTTGCGCCCTTCACGGCGAATCACGCGGATGAGTGCGTCATCACAGGAGGTAGACGGCACATTTTCGCTCGCATTCCCGCGTTCGCGGAGATGCTTCGCGAAACCCTTATTAGGAATGAGTTACAATAGGCTCACCGAGCGCAGAGGGGCGCCCGGGGAATCCATACACCGTTTCGGCAGAAGGGAACCACCATGGACTTCGAGACCTCTCAGACAAAGAAGAACCTCGAGACCGCGTTCGCTGGCGAGTCGCAGGCCCACACCAAGTACCGCTACTACTCGTCCCAGGCCAAGAAGGACGGCTACGTCCAGATCTCCAACATCTTCATGGAGACGGCCAAGAACGAGTCCGAGCACGCCAAGCTCTGGTTCAAGTACCTGCATGGTGGCGAGGTCCCCGGCACCCTCGATAACCTGAAGGCCGCCGCCGCCGGCGAGAACTACGAGTGGACCACCATGTACAAGGAGTTCGCCGAGACCGCCGAGGAGGAGGGCTTCAAGGAGATCGCCGCCCGCTTCCGTGGCGTCGGCGCGGTGGAGAAGGCCCACGAGGAGCGCTACCTCAAGCTCGCCGAGCGCATTGAGAAGGGCGAGGTGTTCAACCGCGAAGGCGTCAAGGTCTGGAAGTGCCTGAACTGCGGCCACCTGCACGTCGGCCCCACGCCCCCGCAGCTGTGCCCCGTCTGCCTGCACCCCCAGGCATACTTCGAGGAGCACGTCGTCAACTACTAAGCGGTTGCGGCTTTCGGTATCGCTTTGATGAGAAGCGCCGGCGTTCGCGTCGGCGCTTCTTTTGTGCCGAGCGGTCCGCCAACTCCCATCCGTCCGCCGCTGCCCGCCGCCCGAGGAGATGCCGAGCGTTCGTGATTCGGCATTTTTTCGCCAGAAAAAGCCGAATCACGAACGCTCGGCATCCTCAGCGCACCCGTGCGGCCGGGGTACCCTTGCTGCCCTGGTGCGCGCACGGGGGTCACCTCTTCAAGGTGACGTGTCACCCACCATCTCCTACCTGCTGAAACAGGAGTTTTTAAGAAAGAAAATATCGCCTCCGCTCGCCGGATGACCGCTCTCGCGCCGCCGAATCGGGCGCATAATAAGAGTGCATATGTGACCTTGATAGTGCGCGTCGCCGGCGCACGGGTCGTATGCCGTTGAACAATGCGACGCCCCGCGCAGGGGCGCCACGCAGAATAGGGAGGTGTTCGAATGGCAGTACAGGAGAAGGCCGCGCTCATGTCGCTCCCGGACCTCCTTGAGGCGCGCGGGTTCACTCGCCGCGATTTCCTCAAGTACTGTGGGAGCCTGGCCGTGATGCTCGGTCTTTCCCAGACCGCCGCGCCCCAGATCGCCGAGGCGCTCGTCACGGGCGCGGAGTCGGGGAAGCTCTTGCCCGTGGTGTGGATGGAGGGCGGCTCGTGCTCGGGATGCACGGAGGCGCTCGCCCAGACCAACACGCCTGACATCTCGGAGCTCGTGCTCGAGACGATCTCGCTCAACTACTCCGAGACGCTCTCGGCCGCCGCGGGCCACTCGATGGAGCAGGCGCGCAAGGACACGATCGAGGCGGGCGGTTACGTCCTCGTCTACGAGGGCGCCGTGCCCACGGCCTTCGACGGGAACGTCTTGATGGTGGGCGGCGAGAAGGGCATCGACTCCCTCGCTGAGACCGCCGAGCACGCCGACGCCGTGATCGCGCTGGGCTCGTGCGCCTGCGACGGCGGGTGGATGGCCTCGCGCCCCAACGACGCGCACGCGATGGGGGTGCAGAAATACCTCGCCGACCGCGGCATCGAGACCCCGGTCGTCAACATCCCGTGCTGCCCCGCGAATCCCGAGTGGCTCGTCGCCGTCATCGTGGAGTACGCGCTGATGGGCCGCCTGCCCGAGCTCAATGCCAAGAACGAGCCGGCGCAGATGTTCAACCAGACGGTGCACGACAACTGCCCGCGCCGCGGCCATTTCGAGAACGGCGAGTTCGTCTACCGCTTCGGCAGCATCGAGGAGGCCAAGGGCTACTGTCTCTACGCCCTTGGCTGCCGGGGGCCGCAGACGTTCACCAACTGCCCGATCACGCGCTGGAACCGCTCGCTGTCCTGGTGCGTGGAGGCGGGCGCCCCCTGCATCGGCTGCGGCTCCATCAACCCGCTGCACCCGCAGCGCAACTGGGTCGATGAGAGCACCCCCTTCCTCAAGCGCCATCGCGACGTCTCTCTGGGCGACTTCCACTTCCAGCCGCCGGTGGCGGCGCTCGCCGTCACCGGCCTCGTGGTCGCCGCGCTCGTGGTGCATGGCGTGGGCATGAAGGTCGCGGGCCGCGTTGACGGAGGCGCCGACTTCGAACCCGAGCGCCGCTGGGACGTGAAGCGCGGCACCGACGAGGCCCACGATGCCGGCCGGCGCGCCGCGAAGCTCTACGACGAGCTCGACGCGCGGGGCATCGAGACCAAGAACGACCACCGCTTCCGCAAGATACGCGAGGCGAAGCGCGCCCGCCAGCAGGCGGCCGACGCGCGCGCCGCAGGCACGGCATCTCCAACCGCCCCCGCTCCAGACGATTCATCCACGAAGGGAGGCGATGAGTGATGGCGCGCTCCGTCGTCGACCCCATCACCCGCATCGAGGGCCACCTCTCCATCGAGATGGAGGTTGAGAACGGCAAGGTCACCCAGGCCTGGTCGTCGGGCAACCTCTACCGCGGTCTCGAGAACGCCCTCACCGGGCGCACCCCCTACGACGCCGCCCTCATCTCCGAGCGCATCTGCGGCGTCTGCCCCGTCTCGCACGTGCACACCTCCTGCCTCGCGGCCGAGGACGCCTACGGCATCCAGGCCCCCGAGGGTGCGCGCCTCGTGCGCAACCTCGCCGAGGGCGGGCAGATCCTGCATTCCACGATCCTGTGGTTCTACAACCTCGCCGGGCTCGATTACATCAACCCCTTGAACGCCGTGAGCGCGGACGCCGCGGACGCCTACGAGGTCTGCCGCACCTACGGCACCTCGGGCACGGACTTCGAGGCCCTGATCGCGCGTCTCAAGGCCTTCGCCGAGAACGGGCAGCTCTCGATCTTCTCCGGCAACTGGTTCGACGTGAAGGACGCGGACGGCGGTTCCGCCTTCCACCTCACGCCGGCCGAGGACCTCGTGGGCACCGCCCACTACTTCGAGGGCATCGAGAACCAGGCCAAGGCATCGCAGATCTGCGCGCTCATCGGCGGCAAGATGCCCCATATCATGACCTCGATCCCGGGCGGTACCTCCTTCGTGCCCACGCCCGAGAAACTCGACGAGATCCTCTACCGCATCCAGGAGCTCAAGCACTGGATCCACGGGACGATGATCCCCGACCTCTATATGATCGTGTCGAAGTACCCCAACCTCGTGGGCATGGGCAAGGGCGACGGGCACTTCGTGTCCTTCGGCGTGCTCGACGCCGCGAGCCGCGAGCTCAACGACCGCTACCTGCCGGCCGGCATCGTGGTGCTCGACGCGGACGGCACCCTCCACATCTCCGATGTGGACGCCGACCTCATCACCGAGGACGTCACGCACGCCTTCTACCAGAACGGCGCGCCGCTGAACCCGCGAGACGGCGCGACCGTGGCGCAATGGCCCGGGGACGGCAAGAACTTCAACAACAAGTACACCTGGTGCAAGGCGCCGCGCTACGACGGCAGGCCCTACCAGGCCGGCGGGATCTCCCGCATGCTCGCGGGCTACGCGCGCGGCGTGAAGCCGATCGTGGAGCTCGTGGACGGGGCGCTCGCCAAGACCGGCCTCGCCCTCACCGACCTCGACTGCGTGGCGGGCCGTCTGCTCACGCGCGTGCTCGAGGCCGCTTACGTGGCGGACAAGATGGAGGACGACCTGAACGAGCTCGTCGCCCTCATGAAGGACGGCAAGGCGGAGTACTACACCGCCGCGGCCACGACGACCGGCCAGGGCCTGGGCCTGTGGGAGGCGCCCCGCGGCGCGCTGCTCCACACGGAGACGGTCAAGGACGACGTGATCACCCACTACCAGGAGATCATCCCGTCCACCTGGAACCTCTCGCCGATCGACGGGTCGAACCAGCCGGGGCCGCTCGAGTCCATGCTGCTCGACACCGAGGTCACCGACATCGAGAAGCCGCTCGACGCTGTGCGCATCGTTCACAGCGTCGATCCGTGCACGGCCTGCGCGTGCCACGTGAGCGAGCCGAAGACCGGCAAGACGTTCAGCGTGGTCACGTCTCCGTGGGGGGTGGAGTAGATGGCACATATGGCACACTACCGCGAGGCGCATCCGCTGCCGTTCGTGGTGACCCACTGGATCAACCTAGTCGCGATGATCTTCCTCATCGGCACGGGGTTCTACATCCACTACCCGCTGTTCGGCGGCGTGATGTCGCTCGCCCGCGGCCTGCACATCTTCTTCGGCATCGTGCTGCTCGTGAACTGCCTCGTGCGCGTCGTGCTGGCGTTCTTCATCAAGAGCGCGCCGGCGCCGGGCACGCGCGAGACGGTGCTCGACGTGAAGACGTGGCTCCCGCAGCGCGACAACCGCCACCAGCTCTGGGCGTGGATCAGCTACTACCTGTTCCTGCGCCGCGAGCATCCGATCGCGGCCAAGCTCGGCGTGCCGCAGAAGATCACCTACCTGCTGATTCCCGTGCTGATCCTGTTCACGGGCTACACGGGCCTGTGCCTGTGGGGTACGACGGCCTCGATGCCGATCTTCGCCGCGGGCATGGACCTTCTCGGCGGGCCGATGAAGGTGCGCATCCTGCACTACTTCATGATGTGGGTCTTCCTGGGGTTCATGTGCATCCACGTGTACCTGTCGCTGATCGAGGGCGTGAGCCCGGCCAAGCTGATCTTCTTCTGGAAAGAGACGCCGGGTTTGGTGTACGACCCCGAGACGATGAACATCGTGGGTTTCGACGGCCTGGGCGAGGAGTCCGACTGCGGCGAGACGTTCAAGGACAAGCGGTAGCGGCGCGGCCGGGCTCTCGTTCGTGGCCGTGCTCACGCTCGCCGCAGCAATCGTCCTCTCTGCCGTGTGCGCCGTGTTCGCGTCGTGAGGTGCTCGTCGGTAGCGGCTGGACGGCGAGCTGCCCGCACCCATCGACTGAAAGGATGCGCCATGCCGCTCATCGCAAACGTCGTCTGGATCATCTTCGGCGGACTCGTGACGGCGTTCGCGTGGTGGGTCGCGGGCTGCGTCCTGTGCGTGACCGTCGTCGGCATCCCGCTCGGCTTGCAGGCGTTCAAGATGGCACGTCTCACGCTCGCGCCGTTCGGCGTCGATGTGACCTACGGCGGAGGCGCCCCGTCGACCGTCGCCAACATCGTCTGGCTCGTGCTCTGCGGCCTGTGGATGGCGCTCGCCTACCTCGTTCTCGGGTGCCTCTACTGCATCACCATCATCGGCATCCCCATCGGGTTGCAGCTTTTCAAGATGGCTCGCCTCTCGCTTATGCCGTTCGGCGCCGAAATCACGCCGAGGTAAGCAGCCCGGCGATTCGACCGGTAACGGGAAAGCCCCGGTAGCACGGTCGCTACCGGCTTTCCTCATGGAACGTGCTCTGTCCGTGCGCGCTAGTCCCCGTCGCGTTCGCGTCGGGACATGACGGCTCCCGCACCGAGGTCGGCGATGCCCGCTGCGGCGATTGCGGCGGCGGCGATGGTTGCGCCGTTGTCTCCGAGCTGTGGGATGCCGCTCGGGGACGCGGCGTCGGCACCGGAGCCGCACCCGGTCTCGAACCCGGCGGTCGTGACCGTGCCGCCGTCGCCGTCGGCGCGATCGCCGGGCCGCGCCTTGAGGCGGTCGTAGGCGTCCCGCGCCATGGCGAGGTCGGCGAGCGTCGCGGCGAGCTCCTGCTGGGTCACGCCCTTGTCCGCGCGCGCGTCGGCCGCCTGCTGGCGGGCGCGCTTCGTCGACGCGTGATGGGGCGCGCGACGGCAGTCGCAACTGGTATCTGATTTCTGTACGAATCGTGGGGAAAGCGGACAGATATCGTCAATCTGCATGTTTCACATCATCGGGTCGCGATGAGAGGGCAGAATGCCCGTAAGAGACGAACCCATCCTGCAGCTCGCCTCTCATGCCGGCGTGCGACGGCACCGAACCCGGGCGTCTCGGAAGCGTCCGGGTTTTTGGTGTAGGGTGGTTGCGCTGCGTACGGCACCAAAGGCGGGAGGGCTATGGACATCGCGGTGATCTGCGTTGGCAACGAGTACCGGCGCGATGACGGCTTCGGGTCGGCGGTCGCGCGGCACCTGGCCGGTCACTACGTGCTCCCCGGCAACGTCCGCGTGCTCGACCGCGCGGTCATGGGCTATGCGGTGGTGCCGGACCTGATGTCCGTAAAGGCCGCGGTCGTGGTGGATGCCCTCGACGGCACCGGGGAGGCTCCGGGGACGGTGCTGGCCTTCGACCCGGACGATATGGCCGGCTCCGGAGAGATGATGTCGCTGCACGAGGTGCGCTTCGCCGACGTGCTCGCGGCGGCGCGGTTCATGGGGGCGCGCTGCGCGGTGGGCAGGTGCTTCGGCGCGCAGATCGCCGATGCGGGCGCGGGCGCCTTGGAGCGCGGCCTCACGCCTGCCGTGGCCGCGGCCGTGAAGCCCTGCGCTGAGGCCGTCGTGGCGTATCTCGAACGCTCGATGAACTGCGCCATTGAAAGAAAAACCGGTGATGAACTGGAAGGATAGGGGTTTCTTGTTGGCGTGCCTCGAGCGAATTGGGGTGTTTCCCTTGACGCCCTTTTGGCGGCGGCCCATGATGATCTGACCCCTCCACGCGCGCCTCGGAAAGAGGTTGTGCAATGAATCTGTTTCTGGAATCGCCTGGGCAGGCAGCCGGTCGGGCACGGCGCACCGATGTCGGGCGGGCAGGGGTTGGGTGCGGCTCCACCTTGTTCGATGGGCCGGATCGAGCCCTTGATCCTGTGCCGGAGCCCGCATCGGGGCCCATACCGGCGCCCGCGCCCCGGGCGCAGGCGGTCCCGCGGGCCGCGGAAGCCGCCTGCGGCTCGGCGTACGAGTCATATGAGGCTGAGATCGCCTTCAGCCGGAAGCGGGAGCGCCGCCGCGCGCTCGGCCGGATCCTGCGCGTGCTTGCGTTGGCGTTCGCCTTGCCGGTGCTGATGGCAGTGGCTTTCTTCGTGTCGTATACGGTCACGCTCATCTTGAGGGGCTTCACGCCGGAGCAGGTCGTTGACCAGCTGCAGGTGCTCGCCTCCCAGATCGAGGGCGGCGTTCGGGCGATCCTGCCCATGATCTGACGATGCGCGCCGTGATACGGGGCCGTGACCCGCCGCGTGCGGGAGGGCCGGGAACAACTGAGTGGTCACGCGACCCGCGGGGGAGCGAGTCCGGGATCAGCCGGGGGCCGGCGGGCGCCGGGATCAGCCGGAGGCCGGACGCGCCCTGCGGTGCGGGTACCGGGATCAACCCAAGGCGGAGCGCTTCCTGCGGCGTGGGCGCAGAGCGCGTAAGATGGCGGGTGATGCGCGGACGTGGCGGATTGAGGGACTGCTATGGATGATGACCGGGTCGTGAAGGTGGATAGCGCCTCCGATGGCGCCGGGCGGGCCGCGACGGCAGCCGGGCCGCTGGCGGATGCGGCCGCGGCAACGGTGGCGAATCTGCCGCACCCATCCGCGGCGCCGGGCGGATGCCGCCCGGATTCACCTGGTGTCGCGGCCTCGGGTCCGCCGGAGGAGCACCCACGGGCGGTCGCCGTGACCGCCGCCCGTCCTCGCGCCGCCGAGACGGGGCTCCCGAAGCCGGAGCCGGGCATGCGGCTCGTCGGATACTGCTGCGCCTGCCGGTGCTTCCAGGAGCTCGATGGCTCCTGCAAAGATCACCTGCGGCACGACCGTCATCAAATGGCGGTCATCCTCGAGTTGCCGATCGACCGTCCGCTCTACCGGATTCCCGCGTTCAACTGGGGAGCGTTCTTCATGCCGCCTATCTGGGGCGCCGGACACGGGCAGGTCTTCGCGGTGGTGCTCTACCCGATATGGATCATGGTGGATAACCTGATCTGGGTGGCCGTGCGCGGGCAGGGGAGCCCCCTGCTCGCGGGGATCGCGCTCGCGGGAACCCTCGCCTTCATGTTCTTCTACGCGCGCACGGCGAACCACGTGGGGTATCTGCGTGTGATCGACGCGAGGTCGCCCGACGAGTACGTGGCGGCCGAGCGGCGCTGGGCGGTCGCCATGGGGCTTGTCGCCGCGGCAATGATCGCCTTCGCCACCTGGTACAACCTCACCCTGCGGGCGTAGCTGCCGCTTCGTGAACCTCTGTCCGCACGCCCCGTATAATGGTCTGCAGCACTGAAGAGAGGAAGGATGCACGTGGATCTCATCGGAATCGTCTTGGCCGTCGCGATTGTCGGAGCTGCGGCTGCGGTCGTAGCCGTCGCTCTGGCCTTCCGCGCCCGCACGGCAACGGCAGATCAGCAGGAACGGGCAGACCGGGCCCTCGCGGCGCTTGAGCAGGCGAGCACCGCGATCGCCGCCTTGAATGCCGATCTCGCCCGCACGCGGGACGACGTGGCGGGCATCGCGCGCCAGCAGGCGGCCGAGTCCGCCGCTGCCCAGCAGCGGCATGAGGCGACGCTCCACCAGGTGTCCCAGGCGTCGGAGCGCGTCGATGCCCTGCGCCGCGAGACGGAGGCCCACCTCGCGTCCCAGCGCGACGCCACCGCGGCGCAGATCACCGAGGTCCGCGGTATCGTCGACACCAAGCTCACCGAGACCCTCTCGCGCCAATCGGGGGATCTGCGTGACCAGCTCTCGAAGTTCGATGAGCGCTTCAGCGGGTTCCAAACACAGATCCAGGGCTTCCAAGACCAGATGACCCAGGGTCTCAAGGTGAGCTCCGAGGCCGCCGTCAAGAACCTGGGCGAGGTGCGCCAGACGGTCGAGCGCCAGCTCACCACCATACGCGATGACAACGCGGCCCAGCTCGAGCGCATGCGCGAGACGGTCGACGAGAAGCTCTCCAAGACGTTGAACGACCGGCTGAGCACCTCGTTCAAGCAGGTGAGTGACTCGCTCGACGTGGTATCCAAGGGCCTGGGCGAGATGCGCACCGTGGCCTCGGGCGTGGGCGACCTCAAGCGCGTCCTCTCCAACGTGAAGACCCGCGGCATCCTTGGTGAGGTGCAGCTCGCAGCGATCCTGCGCGAGATCCTCTCGGTCGACCAGTACCTCGAGGACGTCGCCACGGTGCCCGACAGCTCGGAGCGCGTGGAGTTCGCCGTCAAGCTGCCGGTCGAGGGTGGGGATCCCATCCTCCTGCCGATCGACTCCAAGTTCCCCGGCGACGCCTACGAGCACCTGCGCGAGGCGCTCGAGGAGGGGGACTCCGACGCCGTCTCCTCGGCCCGCAAGGTCCTCGAGCGGCAGATCAAGGCGGAGGCCAAGGACATTTCCGAGAAGTACCTGAGCGTGCCGGCCACCACGAGCTTCGGCATCATGTTCCTCCCGTTCGAGGGGCTCTATGCGGAGGTCGTCAACATGCCGGGCCTGGTCGAGCTCCTGCAGCGCGACTACCGCGTGAACGTGGCGGGCCCGAGTACTATGGCGGCGATCCTCAACAGCCTCCAGATGAGCTACCAGACCTTCGCCTTCCAGAAGCGCGCCGACGAGATCCAGAAGGTCCTCTCGGCGGTCAAGGCGGAGTTCCCCAAGTACCAAAAGGAGCTCGGCCGCGCCCTCAAGCAGCTGCAAACCGCCGAGAAGACGGTCAACGGCATCATCAACACGCGCACGAACATGATGGAGCGCAAGCTCAAGAGCGTGGTCGCGCTCGATGACCCGGCTGAGGCCGCCGCGGTCCTCGGCTTCGGGGGCGCCGTGGATGACGGGGTCGAAGTCGAGATCGAGGACGCCGGGGATGCGGAAGTCCTCGGCGAGGACGGGGAGGAGTAGCCATGCCGCGCGAGACCAACGCTGCCAAGCGCGAGCGGGGCGTGGAGTTCTGCGAGCGCTTGAATCGTCGCTACGGGCCGGTCGAGTGCTTTCTCGACCATGCGAACCCGTTTCGCCTGGTCATCTCGGTGCTGCTTTCGGCGCAGACCACGGACGCGCAGGTGAATAAGGCCACGCCGGAGCTCTTCCGCCGGTGGCCCACGCCCGAGGCCATGGCGGGCGCCACAGCGGAGGAGGTCGCCGAGGTCATCAAGTCGCTCGGCTTCTACAAGACCAAGGCCAAGCATGCCGTCGAGGCCGCGCAGATGATCATGGCCGATTTCCACGGTGAGGTGCCGCGCACGATGGCCGAGCTCACGCGCCTTCCCGGCGTGGGGCGCAAGACGGCGAACATCGTGCTCAACGTGAGCTTCGGCATCGTGGAGGGCATCGCGGTCGATACGCACGTGAACCGCATCGCGCATCGGCTCATGCTCTCGCCCAAGACGCATGCCAAGGAGCCGCTCAAGACCGAGCAGGACCTTCTCAAGATCCTCCCGCAGGAGTACTGGGAGAACGTGAACCACCAGTGGATCAGCTTCGGCCGCGAGATCTGCCATGCCCGAAGCCCGCTGTGCGGCGAGTGTCCCATGACGGACATCTGCCCGAGCGCCCGCGCGGTATAGGTGCGCTTCGGCGGGAGCGGTCGCGCGCCAGGGGCGGCGGACGCGTGTGGACGGGGGGGTGCCGCTTGCACCGCCATCGCGTGCGGCACCGTCTCCTGCAGCACCGCTGCCTACGTCGATGCCGTGCCCCCTTTCGATGCAGCAACCCCTCCGCGCAAGGCGTTTGGTGGCAGAAGACCAACGGCCGCTTGCGTTTCTTCCGGCTTTGCACCTTTTTTCGAAACAAGTTGACGGCTGTGTATGTCCCTATGCATAGTCGTCATTTCTGCAACCACAGATACCTGGGCTTTCTTTTTTGTAGCCGGAGTGTTCAGATTTGAAGGCGCATAGCCGTAAGAAACGCAACTCCGCAGCCTCGCCCCAGCTTCTCGCCGGCCCGAACGCACCTCCTGCCGAGCCGCACCCACCTTTTACCGAGGTCGTACGTGTTTCCAGTTGAGGTTGTGCGTGTCTTCCGCCGAGCTGCATGGACCTCCCGCCGATCTGCACCTGTCTTTCGGCGTGCCTCGCGCCTGTAGGTCAAGTCGGCCCCTGATTTGGGTTGCCGTTCGCATGCAACGTGCGATACCGCCCCGATCGTCGTCCGCCCCGAGCGGCTCGACGTCGTTTTACGCACGTTCGGCATCCGCGCGCGCCGTGTGAGTTGCATTATTTGCGGCTGTGTATATCCCAGCTGCGAGACTCTCAGTATCAAAATGAAAAGTGCAGGTCATCGTGGTTGCAGAAATGACGGCTGTGCATAGGGACATACACAGCCGTCAACTTGTTTCAGAAAAAGGTGCACAGAAGTAAAAACTGCAACTGGTATGGGGAGGAATCGCCGCCGTGGTTTTGCCGTCTCCCTTCGCGAGCTGACTTACCTAACTCGGTTTGGTCATCGCTCCTCCGTTCCGCCCTTGCCTGCGCGCCGTTTCGGCCTCGCCCGCGTCCCGCGCCGGCCCCGCGCCGCAGCGCCCGCGGCCCCCGCACCGGCGCCGTGCCACCCACCGCACCGCCCACGTCCCGCGCCGCACCGCCCGCGGCCGCCGCGCCGTGCCTTACTCGGCTTCCATCCGACTCGCGGAGGGGCGCACCACGGTGTCCAGGTACGAGAAGAAGTACGGGTGCTGGCGCGACTCCGAGTACTCGAACATGATGCCGTTGGAATCGAAGGACTGGCTCCTCACCACGGCGACGGCGGGCAGCCCGTCGGGGAGGTTCAGGAGGTCGCGGTCGCGCTGTGTGGCCTGCTCGATCACGATCGACCGTTTGCTCGTCACGATCTTGAGCCCGAGCTCCCGCTCGATGTAGGCGTAGGTGGAGTTCGCGGCTATCTCCGGCGTGAGCCCCGGGATCTCCCGATCGAGCACGTAGGTGTGGTCGACCGTCACCGGCACCCCGTCCGCCATGCGGCGCCGGAAGAGGTACACGAGCTCGTCGCCCACCGAGAACCCGGTGGTTTGGGCGACCCGCGCGCCGGCCCGCAGCCGCTCGAACTCCATGACCACCGTCTGCGCCTCGAAGCCCATGCGCCCGGCCTGCTCGGAGAAGGACTCGAGGGCGATGCGCGAGTAGGTGGCGTCCGGCTCCTTCTCGGGATGCCAGATCACGCGCACGCCCTTGCCGTGGATGGGCTGCACGTAGCCGTCCTGCGCGAGCTCGGAGAGCGCGCGGCGGATCGTCGATCGCGAGCAGCTGTACTGCTTGGCGAACTCGTTCTCGGAGAGCAGAAGCGATTGGTACTGCATCGCCCCGCTCTCGATGTTTCGCTTGATATCCGCGTAGATCGATTGAAATACGGCCTTCGGCATGCCGTCGTCTCCTCTCGTGCTTGTTCGAACATCATAGATACCCGACGCCCAACAGCGCCCCCACATACGTTCACCGAGCGAAATCGACCGCTCGCCGTCTCGCCCCTATAAAGGGATACAACTTGTTCGAACAAGATGGCAAGATACGAACCAACTTGTACGAACAAGTTTGGGCCGGCAACGGCGCCAGACGGCCCGGCACTCGTTCGCGCAAGATGTCGCCGCGCGTCTCGGAGGGGGCGCGTCAAGGAAAGGGAAAGGGGATCTCCTGCCATGATGCAGAAAATCCAAAAGTTCGGTGGGGCGATGTTCACACCCGTACTGCTCTTCTCGTTCGCGGGCATCACGGTCGGCCTCGGCACGCTCTTCACCACCGAGGTCATCTTCGGGCCGCTCGCCGCGCCCGGGTCGCTGTGGTACCTGTGCTGGAACGTCGTGCTCCAGGGCGGCTGGACCGTCTTCAACCAGCTCCCGCTGCTCTTCGCGGTCTCCTTGCCCATCGGCATGGCCAAGAAGCAGAACGCCCGCGCCTGCATGGAGGCGCTCATCACCTACCTGACCTTCCATTACTTTGTGAACACGATCCTCACCCAGTGGGGCGGGTCGCTCGGCTTCCCCGACTTCGCGAACATGGAGACGGGCGCGTCCACCGGCCTCGCCATGATCGCCTCGATCAAGACCCTCGACATGGGCATGATCGGCGCGCTGGCCATCTCCGGCATCACGATCGCGATCCACAACCGCTTCTTCGACGCCGAGCTCCCCGAGTGGCTCGGCACCTTCTCAGGCTCGACCTTCGTCTACATCGTCTCGTTCTTCGTGATGATCCCGGTCGCGGCCCTCTCCTGCCTGGTGTGGCCCCACATCCAGGATGGCATCCGCGCCTTCCAGGGCTTCGTCATGGGCACGGGCCTCGCCGGCGTCTGGGTCTTCGTGTTCTGCGAGCGCGTGCTGATCCTCTTCGGCCTGCACCACCTGCTCTACAGCCCGTTCTTCTACGACAACGTCGTGGTGCAGGGCGGCATCTACTCCGCCTGGGTCACGGCCCTGCCCCAGCTCGCGGCCTCCACGGACTCCCTCAAGGAGCTCGCGCCCTGGGCCGCCTACACGGCCACCGGCTGGTCGAAGATGTTCGGCTGCACCGGTATCGCGCTGGCCTTCTACTCCACGGCCAAGAAGGAGCGCCGCCAGCAGCTGCTCGCGATGCTCATCCCCGTCACGCTCACGGCCATCGTCTGCGGCATCACCGAGCCCATCGAGTTCACCTTCCTGTTCATCGCCCCGCCGCTGTTCGTGGTTCACGCCGCGCTCGCCGCGACCCTCTCCGCGGTCCTCAACGCCCTTGGCGTGGTGGGCGTGTTCTCCGGCGGCCTCATCGAGATGGCGTCCCTGAACTTCATCCCGCTCATAGCCTCCCACGGCATGACCTATCTCATCGCGCTGGTCGTCGGCCTCGTCTTCGTGGGCATCTACTTCGTGGTCTTCCGCTTCCTGATCCTGAAGTTCGACTTCAAGACGCCGGGCCGCGAGGACGAGTCCGATGAGATCGAGTTCAAGTCCAAGGCCGACTACCGTCGCCAGCAGGAGGAGCGCGGCGGCAAGGCGGCGAGCGCCGTGGCCGCCAAGGAGGAGCGTGTCTCCAAGAACGCCATCCTCGCCGAGAACGTGCTCGACCTGCTCGGTGGCAAGGACAACATCAAGGACGTTGCCAACTGCGCCACCCGTCTGCGCGTGAACGTGCACGACGAGACCCTCGTGGCGAGCGACGCCGACTTCAAGGCCGTCGGCACGAGCGGCGTCTCCAAGAACGGCAAGTCCATGCAGGTCATCATCGGCCTCAAGGTCGCGATGGTCCGCGAGGAGTTCGAGCAGCTGCTCTAGTTGATTCCATCCCGCCCGCGGCCCCGCGTCCCGGGCCCGCTGCGGGGCCGGCACACGCCCCGCCCGTTATGTACCGAGCGTCGCATGTGGTCGCGGCGACGCCCTTCAGAAGCAACGCGACCGGATTGCGAGGAGCAACCATGTCCAAGAAGGGCTACGCCGTCACCATCGCCGGCGGTGGATCCACGTTCACCCCGGGTATCGCCCTCATGCTGCTCAAAGAGCACGACCGCTTCCCGGTGGACAAGGTCATCTTCTATGACAACAACGCCGAGCGCCAGGAGATCGTGGCGAAGGCCTGCGAGATCTACTTCAAGGAGAACGCGCCCGAGCTCGACTTCTCCTACACCACTGATCCCAAGGAGGCCTTCACCGGCATCGACTTCGTGCTCGCCCACATCCGCGTGGGCCTCTACGCGATGCGCGAGCAGGACGAGAAGATCCCCCTCAAGTACGGCTGCGTGGGCCAGGAGACCTGCGGCGCCGGCGGCATCGCCTACGGCATGCGCTCCATCGGCGGCGTGATCGAGATCCTCGACTACATGGAGAAGTACAGCCCCGACGCCTGGATGCTCAACTACTCCAACCCGGCCGCCATCGTCGCCGAGGCCTGCCGCGTGCTGCGCCCGAACTCCAAGATCATCAACATCTGCGACATGCCGATCGACCTCATGGACAAGATGGCCGTCATGTGCGGCGTCAAGGACCGTCGCGAGCTGCAGTACAGCTACTACGGCCTGAACCACTACGGCTGGTTCACCGAGATCTACGACAAGGACGGCAACGACCTGATGCCGACCATCAAGGAGCACATGGCCAAGAACGGCTACCTCGACGGCATCGAGCATGAGGAGGGCAAGGAGCAGCACATCGAGGAGAGCTGGATCCACACCTTCGGCAAGGCCAAGGACATCTACGCGGTTGATCCCGAGACGATCCCCAACACCTACCTCAAGTACTACCTCTTCCCCGACTACGTGGTGGAGACCTCCAACCCCGAGTACACCCGCGCCAACGAGGTCATGGACGGGCGCGAGAAGAAGGTCTTCGGCGCCTGCCGCAAGGTCATCGAGAACGGCACGGCTGAGGGCGCGGGCTTCGAGGCCGACGCGCACGCCACCTACATCGTGGACCTCGCCTGCGCGCTCGCCGAGAACACCATGGAGCGCTTCCTGCTGATCGTCCCCAACGACGGCGCGGTGTCCAACTTCGATGAGACCGCGATGGTCGAGGTGCCCTGTATCGTGGGCAAGAACGGCTACGAGAAGATCTGCCAGGGCAAGGTGCCGCAGTGGCAGAAGGGTATGCTCGAGCAGCAGGTGTCCGTCGAGAAGCTCGTGGTCCAGGCCTGGGTCGAGGGCAGCTACCAGAAGCTGTGGCAGGCGCTGTCGCTCTCCGCGACGATCCCGTCGGTCAAGGTGGCCAAGCAGATCCTCGACGATCTGATCGAGGCCAACAAGGGGTACTGGCCCGAGCTGAAGTAGCATCTGGTTTGATCGGGCGGACCCGTCGGCGGGCGTCGGCGGGTCCGTTTTTTCGTACGGAGGGAGCGGGCGATGGCGAAGCGGAAGCGTTCGGATGCGGCGGCGCGCGGCACGAAGGCGGATCCGGAACGGGCGGCTGCGCGGGAGGGCACCGGGACTGGCGAGGGCGCCGGCCGGGGCGGCGCCGCGATCGCTCCGGCCATGGATACGCCGCGCGAGCACCTGACGCGCCGGATCTTCACCACCGTCCAGGTCATGCTCGTGGTGATCCCCTTCGTGCACCTGGGGTTCGCCGGGGTGCTGAACGCCGGCGCCGCGGCCATGGAGAGCCTGCGGGTGATGCTCGAGCAGAACCCAGCCTTCCTCGTGAGCTTCATCGCGGAGCTGCTGCAGCCGTTCGCGGCGTACCTCGTGCGGATCGCGTACCGGCATTACGCGCAAGGCGACGCGGGCTACGCGGCGGGGAACCTCGTGGTGCTCCTGTGCGCCGAGCTTCTGATGCAGAACATGGTGGGAGTCGTCGGGATGGCCGTGCTTCTGTGGCGCACCTGGGGGAGGGCCGCGGACGTGCTCGGCCCTTGGGCCCGCGAGCGAAGCGTGGGCGGGGTGCTGGCCGATGTGTCCGGTGCGCTCGTGACCGTGGTGCTGGCCGCGCTCCTCGCGTTTGCGAACGCGCGCCTGGGCGGCTGAGGACCGCGGGGCGTTCCGCGCGGCTGCGGTCGGTTGAAAGATGGAAAAAGGTGCATAGCCGTCAGGTTGATGCCGAAATCGGTGCCAACCTGGCGGCTATGTACATATATGGCGAACGCTCGGCAAGCGCGAGCCCGCCGGGCATTCGTATCAGATGGTTTGAGCAGGTCGTCGCGGAGAGCCCGCAGCCAGCCTCACAGGCCGTTGATCTGGGCACGCGATCCGGTGGAGACCCGCAGCACCAGGAACTTCGTCGTGTTCCCGAGCGCGAGCACGTCCCCGTTCTCGATCGGCATCATGTCGCGCGTCTCACCCTCGGTGCGCGCGCTTCTCGGCGGCTCGATGACCTCGACGGACCCGTCCTCGGTGATGAGGGCCGAGCCGTTCATCGATCCGAGCCCCGTGGCGTACCAGGTGTCGCCGATGTAGGAGATCCGCAGGTGGCGGTGGAAGACGTCCACGCCCACGCTGTTGATGCCTGCGAAGCTCCGGAGGTCGGAATAAAGGACTTCCGAAGGGGTCTGCAGCTGTACGTTCATGTCTCACTCCAACTGCCTTCACGCGGAAGGCCCCTGGGCGCAGCACCCGGCTTGCAAAACGTTGCTTGATATAAAAGTGCTTGTGCAAGATGCAACCTGCCCGCCGACCAGCTTGAACCGGGGCGCGGGGTCGTGACACGGGCGGTGCCTGTGATCGGGAGACGCGATACAATCAGGATACAGACGACGAAGCGAGAACCCGCGCGGGAGATCCTGCGCGGGCGTTTGGCGTTGCCGGAGACCCCGGAGTCCTCGCGCTGGCGCGGTCTCTGCCGCCGCAGCCTCGGCCCGCCGCGACCCCGCCCCGTAGCGCCATCCGCCCTGTCGCTCCGCCCCGCCCCATGAAGGAGGCCCCGTGCTCATCCACCGCATCGCCGCGCAGCTTTACACCGCCGACGCCCCGCGCGCCATCGAGGACGCGCTCGCCGCCGGCGAGGATGCGACGCTCGCCGTCTCCCAGTCGGCCCGCACGCTCATGGTCGCCGCGCAGTTCGCACGCCGTCCCCGCCCCACGGTCTACATCGTCTCAGGCGAGGACGCCGCCGCCCGGGCTACCCGCTCGCTCGCCGCCTACCTCGGCCTCGAGCACGTGGCGCACTTTCCCGAGCGCACCGACCTCCCCTGGAGCGATCGCGCGGCCGATGACGCTATCGTGGCGGCGCGCTCGGCCGCCCTCGGTCGCGTGGCTCGCGGCGAGGCCTGCGTGATGGTGGCCTCCGCCCGCTCCCTCCTGCGCTGCGTGCCCCCGCGCGAGAGCCGCTACTGGGAGTCGACCGTCTTCCGTCTCGGCGAGGAGACGCGCTTCGACGACGTGCCGCGCCGGCTCGTCGGGATGGGCTACACGAGCTCCGAGGCCGCCGATGTCCCTGGCCTCTTCCAGGTGCACGGCGACACCGTCGACCTCTGGCCCGCCCAGGCCACCGCGCCCGTGCGCCTCGAGTTCTTCGGTGACGAGATCGACCGCATCCGCCGCATGGTGGCCTCCACGAGCCAGACCATCGGCGACCTCGAGGAGGTCGAGGTCTATCCCTGCCGCGAGCTCGCGCTCACCGACGACGCCGTCGCCCGCATCGGCCGCGCCCTCTACCAGCCCGCCCAGGACGACACCCAGCTCGCCGCCCTGCTCGAGCTTGTGCAGCAGCGCATCGCCGCGCCGGAGCTCGACCGCTTCCTGCCGCTCCTCTATGAGCGCACGGTGAGCCCTCTCGCGCACCTCTCGTCCGACGCCCTCGTGGTCCTCTCTGAGCCGCGCTCGCTCTTCGACGACTGCTCCCGCGCCTACGAGGACCTCGAGCAGCGCGCCGGCAACGCGAAGGTGGGACACCTCGACGGGCTCTATGTGCGCCCCGCCGAGCTCGACTTCGGCGCGCAGCAGCGCCTGAACTACGTGAGCATCATCCGCGCCGGCGGCGCCGTCACCGCCGAGCTCAAGGTGGAGCAGACCGCGATCGCCGGATCGAGCAGCCGGTTCATCTCGCGCGTGCAGGAGGTGGTGGCCAACCGCTTCGCCTGCGTCTTCGCGATCCCCGACCGCGGCGCGCGCGAGTCCATGGAGCTCACCTTCACCGACGAGGCCATCCCGTTCGAGGAGTCGCTCACGGCCGCGCCTGAGAACGCCGGCGCGGTGGGGGAGGACGTGCGGATCGCCCTCCTCAAGCGCGACGTCGACGCGCTGAACGCGCGTTCGCTCGAGGACGGCGCCGCGGGGCCGGCCGTCCCCACGATCACCCGTGGTCGCGTGACCTTCGTGGATGCCGCCCTGCCCGCGGGCACGGTCATCCCCGAGGCGCATCTCGCGGTGTTCTCTGTCACCGACCTGAGCGCGCGCATGGACGCCAAGCGCGCCCGCGGGCGCTCCCGTCGCCGCCGGGTCGACGTGACCGAGATCACCTTCCCGTTCAAGCCTGGCGACTACGTGGTCCATGCCACCCACGGCGTGGCGCTCTTCGCCGAGATCGTGCGCCAGGAGGTGGCCGGCCGCGAGCGCGACTACTTCCTGCTCGAGTACGCCGACGGCGACAAGCTCTACGTGCCCCTCGAGCAGGTGGACCGCATCACGCGCTACGTGGGACCGGACGGCGCGAACCCGCGGCTCACGCGCCTGAACACCGCGGACTGGTCGCGCGCCACGGCCAAGGCCCGCAAATCCGCGAAGAAGCTCGCCTTCGACCTGGTCGACCTCTACACGCGGCGCTCCTCGGTCACGGGCGTGGCCTGCCCGCCCGACACGCCCGAGCAGGTGGAGATGGAGGAGAGCTTCCCCTACGAGCCCACCACCGACCAGCTCGATGCCATCGCCGACATCAAGGGCGACATGGAGAGCTCGAAACCCATGGACCGCCTGCTCTGCGGCGACGTGGGCTTCGGCAAGACCGAGGTGGCGCTGCGTGCGGCGTTCAAGTGCGTGGACTCCGGGCGGCAGGTGATGGTGCTGTGCCCCACCACGATCCTCGCGCAGCAGCACTACCAGACCTTCTTCGACCGCTTCGCGCCCTTCGGCGTGGAGGTCGAGGTGCTCTCGCGCTTCCGCACGCCGGGGCAGCAGAAGCGCACCCTCGCGGCCTTCGCTGAGGGCAAGGTCGAGGTGCTCGTGGGCACGCACCGCCTGCTCTCGGCCGATGTGAACCCTGCGAACCTCGGCCTTGTGATCATCGACGAGGAGCAGCGCTTCGGGGTGCAGCACAAGGAGCAGCTCAAGAACCTCCGCGAGCAGATCGACGTGCTCACGCTCTCGGCGACGCCGATCCCGCGCACGATGCAGATGGCGATCTCGGGCGTGCGCGACATGAGCCTGATCACCACGCCGCCCACCGGCCGCCGTCCGGTGGCCGTGCATGTGGGCGAGTACGACCCCGACGTGGTCTCGGCGGCGATCCGTCTCGAGATGGAGCGCGGCGGGCAGGTGTACTACGTGAGCAACCGCGTGAAGAGCATCGACGACGCCGTGGAGCGCGTGCACGAGGCGGCGCCCGAGGTGCGCGTGGGCGTGGCGCACGGCAAGATGAGCCCGCGCGAGGTGGAGGACATGATGATCGCCTTCGCCGCGCACGAGATCGACGTGCTCGTGGCCACGACGATCATCGAGAGCGGCATCGACAACCCGCACACGAACACGCTGATCATCGAGGACTCCCAGAGGCTCGGGCTGGCCCAGCTCTACCAGCTCAAGGGCCGCGTGGGGCGCTCGGCCACCCAGGCCTACGCCTACTTCATGTTCCCCGGCGAGCTGCCGCTCACCGAGGAGGCCACCGAGCGCCTGACGGCCCTCTCCGAGTTCCAGGACCTCGGCAGCGGCATGCGGATCGCCATGCGCGACCTCGAGATCCGCGGCGCGGGCTCCCTCATGGGCGCGGAGCAGCACGGCAACCTCTCGAGTGTGGGCTTCGACCTGTTCACGCAGATGCTCGGTCAGGCCGTGGCAGAGGCGCGCGGCGACGCGGCGTCCGCGGTGGAGGCGACGGCGCTCGCGCTCAACCTCCCGGCCGATTTTTACCTGGATGAGGAGTACCTGCCCGCCGTGGACAAGCGCGTGCTCGTGTACCGCCGCCTGGCTGCTGCCGAGGACCTAGCCGCCGTCGATGACGTGCAGCAAGACTGCGAGGAGGAGTTCGGCGCGCTGCCCGAGGCCGCCCAGAACCTCTTCGACCGCACGAGGCTGAAGATCCGGGCGGGGAGGCTCGGTCTCGAGAGCGTGGGGCTCACGGGCGGCAAGCTCGTGTTCCAGGGTGTGGACGTGCCGCGCGATGTGGCCTTCGACCTGCGCGGCAAGCTCGGGGCGGTCAACTTCCCCAAGAGCCGCAAGTTCCAGGTGCCCTACCGGGCGGGAGCGGGGGCCGGCAGCGGCCTCGGCCGGGGGATCGACGCGAGCGCCGAGGGCGCGGGCGTGGTTCAGGTGGCGCTCGCCCTCGTGGCGATGCTCGGCGAGAGCGACGACGAGTAGGGGGCGCGGGGGCGCGCGGGGGCGTGCCGGGCTGCTGATGCCGAGCGTTCGTAATTCGGCCTTTTTTGCGGCGTTTGTGCCGTATTTCGAACGCTCGGTATCGGGTGGGGGTCGGTGGGTGCCGACGTTGCCAGGTTTTGTCGACTTATCGAGGAAGTGCATCGGCTCTTTCCGGGGCCGTGCGGCACCGCGGGAAAACACCAGGTCAGAGCGCGTCGAGAAACGGCGGAAGTGCATCGATCGAGCACTTCCGCCATTTCTCGACGCGGAATCGATGCACTTGCCGGGAAACTCGACCGAATACGCGCGTTGAGGCTCGGACCCTCCCCGGCCCTACGCCCGCAGCCCAGCGCCCGTGGTGCCCGACCCGTCACGTCCGCCCCGGCCCCGCCCGCCATCGCGGTCCTCTGCTGACGCCCGCGTGGGGTGGCACATCACCGCCATTCTGAAATGCTGGATAACTCGGAACGCCAAATAGCCATCTCAGGCGTCAAAAAGCTCCGATTAAGGTGCCGCGCAAAGCCCGTTTGACCGCTCACCGGCATATTTGAACCGTTCACCGCGGCTAGCCCTATGCGAGCAAGATGCCGTTCGACATTTTTCGATCAGAATCAGCTGGATTTGTACACGGTTTCCTATTCATAGACCTTTGCTTCACCAAAGCTCCTATCGATTCAAAGCTTTGCTATGTACATTCAGGACTCCCGTACCAGCAAATTCCATGCTTCCATGTACAAAAAATACGGCAGGTAGCTCTCCTCATTCTGGTCCATGTCTAGTATTGTTCTTTTTGTCTATGGATGTATAAATATAAATCAAGGAAAGGGATGCGGACATGCTTAAGACAACGAATTCGGTGCCACTGCACAGCCAAGCGTCCAACTACATGAGGGAGAAGATCTATAACAGAGAGTGGCCCGTGGATGAGCAGATCCCAACGGAGTACGAATTGATGGACATCCTGGGAATGAGCCGGGGAACGGTCAAACGGGCGATCAAGGCGTTAGTTGACGAAGGCCTGCTTGTTCAAATTCGCGGCAAGGGAACGTTCGTGACAAGACCGAACATCACCCACCCATCGGGAAACTGCCTGCTCTCGTTCGCCGAGTCATTGCATTCGCAGGGGATTGAGTTCGATACGCACGTTCTGGAGCAGAGGATTGTTCCCGCAGACGAATTCCTCGCGGACAAGCTGCAGGTTCCGGCCAACGCCCCGATCCTTTTCCTTCGACGTGTCAGGAGCTCAGGAGGTGAGCCGATCATGTATATCGAGAATCGGGTCAACCTTCTGCAAGCGCCAGGGCTGGATACGGTTGACTTCGAGACGGAGGCTCTCTTCCCATCGATGGAGCGATGCGCGGGCAAGCGAATCGGATATTCGAGTGCGCGGTATGCAGCGAAAATCGCGGGGGAGCAGCGGGGTGGAATACTCAACGTGGGCGAAGAGGCCCCGGTGCTCCATTTGGAGCAGCAGATTTTCTACGCCGATAATTCCGTAGCGGAGTGGGGCAACGTCTGGCTGAAGGCAAATCGCTACGTTGTGGGGACGATCCTGCAACGTGTCTAGTTGAAGGGAAGTAGAGTAATGCCCCTGGTGGATATGAACACGCTGGTTGGGATTGCGAGGAGGCAGGGGGCGATGCTGCCGGCCTACAACACGACCAACATGGAGATGACCCTCGCCATCATGGATGCCTTCGAGGCGAACGGCATGCCCGGTGTCGTCCAGATCGCCCCCACGAACGTCCGCCTGACGGGGTACGACCTCATAGCCGGGGCCGTCCGGGCGGCCGCCCGCCGCTACACGGTTCCGATGGCCCTCCACCTCGATCACGGCAAGACGCTCGACGACGTGCGGCTCGCTGTCGAGGCCGGCTTTACCTCCGTCATGATCGACGGGGCGTCCCTGCCCTTCGAGGAGAACGTCAGGTTCTCGCGCCGCGCCGTCGACTTCTGCCACACGCAGGGCGTGTCCGTCGAGGCCGAGCTCGGGGCCATCCGCGGCAAGGAGGACGACCACGTCTCCGAGGCCGACAGCCGCACCGACCCCTCCCAGGTGGCCGAGTTCGTCGAGCGGACGGGGTGCGACCTGCTCGCCGTGTCCATCGGTAACGTGCACGGCCTCGAGGAGGAGCCGCATATCGACCTCGACCACCTCGCCCGCATCGCGGCGGTCTGCCCTTGCCCGCTCGTGCTCCACGGCGGCTCGGGGATCGACCACGCGACCATCGCGGCGATGGCGGAGCACGGCATGGTTAAGGTCAACATCGCGAGCGACCTGCGCCGCGCCTTCATCTCCGCGGTCCACGATGCCCAGGAGGAGAACCCCCGCGAGGTCAACCTCGCAGCCGTCCTCATGCGCGCCCGCCGAGCGGTCACCGAAGTGGCGCGCTCCACGCAGCTCGCGATCAACGGGATCTCAAACGAGGCATCAAATTCAAATGCGGCTGCGTAGCTCAAGCGGGCAATTGCTTGAACACCACGACGAAGCAAATCTGAAAGGAGCACGTCATGGCTAAGAAGAAGGTCCTGTTCGTTTGTGCGACGGGAATCGCCACCTCCACGGTGGTGGAGGAGAAAGTGATTGAGTACTGCAAAGAGCAGGGGATCGAATTCGATTTCGATCAGCGCAACACGGCGAGCATCCAGCAAATCGGCAATGACTTCGATTTGATCGTGGCCACGACGCAGGTTCCCTATGAGGTCGATGTTCCGGTCATTAATGCCCTTCCGATCCTCACCGGCTTCGGTGACAAAGAGGTGCTGGAGCAGATCGCGAGCGTGCTGCGCTCCTAGCGGTCGAAGAGATAGATCCGAGGCGCGCTGCGACCTCTATTTTCCATACAACGTGTTTTGATCTCGCCTCATATAAGAGGCTCGGGTTCTTGCATCCAAAATCGCCGATCCAAAGGGTTTGCCGGCACGGGGAAGGGAACGCTCATGAATGAAATCGCCCAATCGCTGTACAACGCCGTGCAGTATGTGCTTGGGTTTGGGGCCACGGTCATGCTTCCATGCGTCATCCTGGTCATCGCACTCATCTTTCGTATCAAGCCGGCGAAGGCATTCAGAGCGGCGTTGACTGTCGGTATCGGTTTCGTTGGCGTGTTCGCGATTTTCAGCATGATGGGCGAGGCGGTGGGGCCGGCCGCCCAGGCCATGGTCGAACGCACCGGTCTGAACATGCCTGCTGTCGATCTTGGTTGGGCCCCGCTCTCGGCGATTACCTGGGGTTCGAGCATCGCTCTGTTCTGCATCGTGTTGACGCTCATCATCAACCTCGTGATGCTCGCGTTCAAATGGACGAAAACGATCGATATCGACATCTGGAATTATTGGCACTTCGCGTTCGCCGGGGCCCTTGTCTACATCGCGACCGATAACTTCGTGCTCGGTCTTATCGCTTCGGGTGTGGCGACCGTGGTGATCATCAAGATCGCAGACTGGTCGGCGCCGCTTCTTCAGAAGTATTGCAACCTCCCGGGAATCTCGCTGCCCACGCTCTCCAGTGCCGCGTTCTTCCCCATTGGCCTGCTCGGCAATTGGGTGATTGACAAGATCCCCGGTCTCAACAAGCTTCATGCAGATCCGGCCACGATTCAGAAGCGCCTCGGTATCTTCGGCGAGCCCATGATGATCGGCTTCTTCTTGGGCATCCTGCTCGGCCTGCTTGCCGGCTATGATTTCAAGGACCTCATCGGTCTCGCGATCAACCTCGCCGCAGTGATGTACATCCTGCCTCGCATGACCCGCATTCTGATGGACGGCCTGATTCCCGTCTCCGATGGTGTGAAGGAGTTTATGGCGAAGCGGTTCCCCGATCGCTCTGACTTCTACATCGGCCTCGATATCGCGGTGGCCATCGGAAACCCGGCCATTATTTCCACAGGTCTCTTGCTGACCCCGATCGCGGTGCTGCTCGCCTTCATTGTTCCGGGGAACCAGACTCTTCCGGTGGCCGACCTCGCGAATATGGCGGTGTTCTGCTCCATGATCGTTGTGGCCTGCAACCAGAATATCGTTCGAGCCGTGATCATCGGCATCCCGTGCCTGATTGGCGACCTGCTGATCTGCTCTGCGGCCGCGTCTCTCATCACGCAGCTTGCTACGGGTGTTGGGTACGACATCTCCTCTGCGGGCGGATTGGTGACCGCGTTCCTCGATGGCGGCAACCCCCTCCGCTATCTGATCTACTAGGTGTTCTCCGGCAACTACGTTGCTATCGGTATTGCTGTCGCGGCGGCTGTCCTCGTCGCCTTTACCTGGAAGGTCACGCGCAAGCAGGCATATCTTCTGGAAAAAGACGCTGAGTAGCATATATCGGATCGGAGGCATCCAGCACCCCTTAACACGGTGGGACGACGTCGCAAGTCCTGCGTCGTCCCAACCGTTGGGAGGGTGGCTCCTTGGAGGTTGAGAGCACATGAGTTTGGCAATCGGGATCGACGTGGGGACGACGAACTGCAAAGTGGCCCTCTGTGATCTGCCCTCGTGCGGCGTGGTTCATCTCGAGAAGTTCCCCACCCCTAAGCGCATCGAAGGAGATATGGTCGACTTTGACATCGAAAGGTTAAAGCGCGGTCTCTTGAAGGCGCTCGGGGCTTGTGCTCGCCACGCCGTATCGGAGCAGATCGAGTTCATTTCCATTGCGAGCGTGGGGGAGTCCGGCGTCTTGCTTGATCGAGCGGGGCACCACGGGGCAACATCAATCGCGTGGTTTGATGCACGCGGGCACAAGTACGCAGATAACATGCATAAGAACGGCACTGCCCGGTCTTTGTACCGGGTGACGGGCATCCCCGCTCATTCAAACTACGGGCTGTTCAAGTTGCTTTGGCTTCGAGACCATGGTCAGAACCTCGAGGGGATGACTTGGTTGCCGTTGGGTGATTTTGTGGCATGGTGGCTTTCCGGTGAACTCGCTCAGGATGAGTCGCTCGCATCCCGGACGTTTGCGATGGATATCTCAACGGGCGAGGCGGCGCGCGATATTCTTGAGCATTATGGCGTCAGTCCAGAGATGTTTCCGCGTCTTGAGAGAAGCGGTGCGCCTCGCGGAAAAATCAAAAGGGAGATCGCTGAGGAAACCGGTGTTTTCGAAGGGTGCCTCGTGTGTGTGGCGGGTCATGATCATATGGTTGGGTCTGTCGCCTGCGGACTCGATCCGAGTCGAGAGATCTTGAATTCGACGGGGACATCGGAGGGAATTCTGACCCTCAACAAGAAGCCAGTTTTAAATGACGGCTCGTTCCGAAGCCGTCTCTCCAACGGTCGTTATGTCGAGCAAGGGCTGTTTTCATATTACGCATCGCTCCCGACAGCGGGACTCGCATTGGAGTGGGTTGCCGAACAGATGGGAATAGATGAAGATGCTTTTTTCGATGTGATGCCCCATGAGATGTATCGAAAATACCTATCAGGAGCGTTTGAAGGACGGGAGTTAATCTTCGTCCCGCACCTGAGAGGCAGCGGGCCGCCTCATAGGACCGTTCGCGCGAAGGGGTTTCTCTACGGATTCGTTGATGGAACGACGCGAGATGACATGTTCTTTAGCGCGACGCTTGGGCTCGCGCTCGAGCTGAGAAATCTTTATGGCCACATGCTCGGAATGGGCGGAAGAGAGGTCGCCAAGGTTATTGGCCCATCAATCAAGTCGCCCCTTTGGATGCAGCTTAAGGCCGACGCGCTGGGCATCGAGGTTCATGCCTGCCGCGTGAGGGAATCTGTGGCTCGGGGCGCGGTCATGCTTGCTGGTCGCGTTCTTGGTTGGGATATTGTTCCCGCGTTCGAGTCGACCGTATATTCAAGCAATGCAGATCGCCATGCGTATCTCGAGCGCCTCTTTCAAACAATGTACCTGCCGCTTGAGGACATGGTCGCCTCGTTTGAGGAGTAAGGGAAAGGACGTGCCGTATGGGCGCTTTACGATTCGATGCAACATTGACCCGGGTCTTCGATGCGGAGATGTTGACCACGTACGAGGTGGAGGAGGAGCTCGCGCTGCTACTGCAAAACGCGGGGTACGTGAAGGCTTCATATGCCAAAGCGATTCACGAGCGCGAGAAGGTGTTTCCCACAGGGTTAGAGGTGCCGGGTGGTTTGAGCGTTGCGGTTCCACATTGTGATATCGAGCATGTGAATCGCGGCGCGCTTTGCGTTGGGGTGCTGAAGCGCCCTGTTGATTGGCGGCGGATGGACGCGGCCGAACTTACGTGCCCAGTCAGCCTCGTGGTCATGCTCGCCCTCGATGAGGCGCATGCGCATATGGAGATGCTGCAAAAGACAATCGCACTGATCCAGGACCAAGAGCTGGTGAGGAGGATCATCGCGTGTGATACGCCCTCTGAGGCGTATGACCTTCTGACGGGAAAGTTGGTCTAGGCTTTGTTGCCGCGGTCGGCGCTGCGGGTGCGGGGTCTGGGTTTTGGCATGGCATCGGAATCGCATCGCGCTCACTGGGCCAGGGCGACCCAGCTGTGCTGAATTCCGTCGACTTATCGAGGAAGTGCATCGGCTCTTTCCGGGGCCGTGCGTAACTGCGGGAAAACACCAGGTCAGAGCTCGTTGAGAAACGGCGGAAGTGCATCGATCGATGCACTTCCGCCGTTTCTCAACGCGGAATCGATGCACTTGCCGCGAAACCCGACCGAATGCGCTGGACCCCGTGCGCCGAGCGGTGAGATGCGCACGGAGGCCCCCAGCTGGAACCCCTCTCTTGACTTAAAAAAAGTTCTTGAAATGAAATATTATCGTTTTACAATAAACTTGCCATCAGTAAGCGGGGAGGGAGGCGAGTGAGAACGCCCATGTGGTTCAACAGGCTGGAAGAAAGGAATGACCATGAACATCTACAAGCCCACGTATGTGGACCCCGGTGGAGGGTGCAACGGACTGTGCAGTGGCAATAACTGCAACATGAGGTATTGCGGTTCATACAGTCCCTGTTTTATCAAGAACTCATGCATCGTTCGTGGCAGGGGATGACGGGCACAAGTACAGGCTCGGTCTAGATCCCGACTAACTCGGAGCGGGGAAGACCAGAACCCCGGTTCCTCCGGCGTCTGCCGCGCGTCCTCCCCGCCCCGCGCAAGTGCGAAACCCCATACAAGAAAAGAGGATCACCATGGCCGCCCCACCGGTTGTCAATCTGTCCGGCATCACAAAACGGTATCGCCGCAAGATCGCGTTGGACTCGGTCGACCTTTCCGTCGGGCGCGGCGAGACCTGCGCGCTCATCGGCGCCAACGGCGCGGGGAAAAGCACCCTCATCCACATCATCTGCGGGCTCTCCCGGCAGACGTCGGGCACTTTGAGCATCCTGGGGCAGCGCAGCGCGCGCGGCCTGCGGCGGGCCCGGGCGAGGATGGGCTACGTCCCCGACGTGAGCGGGGCCTACCAGCACCTGAGCGCGCGGCAGAACTTGGAGGTTCGCTGCATCGAGTGGGGGATCCCCGCATCGGAGGTTGATCGGGCGCTCCGGATCGTTGAGCTGACCGACACCGGAAAAGCCAAGGTGAAGGGCTTCTCCATGGGCATGAAGCGGCGCCTGGACATCGCCACGGCCCTTCTGGGGGACACCGATTTCATCATCATGGACGAGCCGATCAACGGCTTGGATCCCATGGGCGTGGCCGAGATCCGCGAGCTGATATGCAGGCTGCGGGATGAGGAGGGAAGGACCATCCTCCTCTCGAGCCATAACCTCCCTGAGCTTGAGAAGACCGCGACATCCTTTGCCTTCATCCATAAGGGCCGCATGTTGGAGAAGGTCGGCCGTGAGGACATCCGGCAGGGCGGTCCCTCCCGTTTGCTGCTGCGGGTCTCGCATGGGCGCCGCGCAGTCGATGCCCTCGAACTTGCGTTTCCTCAGCTCGCGATCGAGCGCTCGGGGGCGAACAGTCTGGAGATTCCTGTTCCGCCGCAGGGGTCTTCGGCGCTGCTGGGCTGCCTCGCCGCCGCCCGCGTGGAGGTGCTCGAGATGTCCCCGGTGCGGGCGAGCTTGGAGCATTACTACCAGGCGCTTTTGGGAGGGGAGTGACATGGGCAGGCTCTTTATCAGCGACATGCGCCGCGCCCCGCGCCTGCTCTCGGTCAAGGGCCTTGCGGTGTTCACGCTGCTCATGATCGCGCTGTGCCCGGTTTTGCCTGATCAATTTATCTTTTTGAATACGTTCGGCGCCTTTGATTCAGGAGGCGAGGTGGGTGGCGCAGCGCAGTTCTCGTTGTTCATCTTGGACCCGGCAGATCTGGGCGGGTCCGCGGTCCGCAGCGCGCTCTTCTTCATGTGGCTGTGGCCCCCTGTCGCCACCGTGATCGCGGTGAATATGGCGGCGTCCGATTTCTCATCGTCAAGTCTACAGGTAGCAAGGGCCCGGTCAGCGCGTCTCGTTTCCATTGTGATCTCAAAGCTCGTATCATGCAGCGCCTACGTCATCTCCTGCAGCTTCTGCGCATGCCTGGCGCTGCTCGTCACCGCCGGGGCGCGGCTTGGCGTGGCGATCGATATTCCGCTGCTTACCCGCTTCATTCAGGCTTTCTCGCTCAATGCGCTCCTGCTTGTGGCGATGGTCGGCATCTCCCTGACGGCGTACTACGCGATCGGCAGCCCGTCTTTGGCCGCCGTCTGCGTCATCGTCCCATTCTTCATGGCGATGAACGCATATAATAATGCGCTTATAAACTATTTTCCCCTAGGTGTTGTGTGCCAATAGGTTGTTTACGCCGACGATGCGCGACATGGGCGGGAGGCCCCCGCACGCGCTGTGCGGACGCTCCCAATTGTAGTGCTCCAGATAGGCGGGCAGGGCATCGGCCCTGCCCGCCTCGCTCTCCCACG
>SUUG01000009.1 GCA_015062655.1 Coriobacteriaceae bacterium | reverse complement strand
TCCGTCATCCTCGAGCCCGTCATGGCCGTCGAGGTCGAGACGCCCGAAGAGTACATGGGCTTCGTCATGGGCGACATCCCGAGCCGCCGTGGCATGATCCAGGGCCAGGAGAAGCGTGGCAACGCAACCGTCATCAGCGCCAAGGTCCCCTTGAGCAACATGTTCGGTTACGCGACCGACCTTCGTTCCGGCACCCAGGGCCGAGCTGTCTACACCATGCAGTTCGACTCCTACGAGCCGGCTCCCAAGTCGGTCACCGAGGAGGTCATCAGCAAGTCCGGCGGCAACGCCTAAGTCTTGCGTCACACGCCCGTTCCCTTTTATGGAGGTAGAAGTTGTCTAGCCAGAAGATCCGTATTCGCCTCAAGGGCTACGATCACGAGGTGGTCGACCAGTCCGCGAAGCTCATCGTCGAGACCGCCCAGAAGACCGGCGCCCGCGTGTCCGGCCCCATCCCGCTGCCCACTGAGCGCAACCTCTACACGGTGATCCGCTCGCCGCACGTGAACAAGGACTCCCGCGAGCAGTTCGAGATGCGCACCCACAAGCGCCTTATCGACATCCTCGATCCGACCTCCGGCACCGTCGACTCGCTGATGCGCCTCGACCTTCCCGCCGGCGTTGACATCGAGATCAAGCTGTAAGCACACGGCTGCTCGAGTCCCTCTGAGCGCCCCGGCGCTTCCACGCGCGCGTCCTCGGCCTTCGGTCTGCGGGATGCGCGCTTTGGAAGCGCCGGGGCGCTCTTGCGTTCGCAGCCGCGTACCGGGGTGGGGGATGCCGAGCTGGTGGCCGTGAGCCGCAGGTCGCGTGCGGCGGCAGAGGCCTTCCTCGCCGAGCTCATCGACCTCGCTCGCGCCGCGCTGCCGAAGGTGTGGCAGACCGCTCACGGCTTGAAGACGGCCGTTCGCGGAACGGGCCGAGGCGAGCGCTTGAGAACCGGTGGCGTGGGCATAAGCCAAGTAAGAAACATCGTCGTCCCAGGCAACGGGCGACCGACCGAGGAGGTGGTTCCCATGGGCTCAGAAGAGATATCAGTCCTTGGATCCGCTTCAGGTGACGTCGAGGCCTCCAAGCACTAGGAGCGAGCGGACTCGCTCACGCTTTCCGAGCGGATCGGAGAGGTCGATGAGGCGAACCCGCGGATCCAAGGATCTGACAGCTGTATGCGCGTATCGACATGCAGATGTGAGAGATGAGGAGATACCACCGTATACATGGTAGGGACGGGGCTTCGGCTCCGTCCCTTTTCTCATGCGCGTTTCATGCCGCCCACCGCCCTCCGGCGGAGTCGTGACAGAATCAGGGCCATCCAACAGTCGTCACGGGAGGCTCCATGCCCACACTCTACCTCATGCGCCACGGACAGACCGAGTACAACGTCGCGGGGCTGGTGCAGGGGCATTGCGACTCACCGCTCACCGAGGAGGGCGTCGCGCAAGCGCGGGCAGCGGGGCGATGGTTCGCGTCGCGAGGGGTCGTCCCCACGAGGCTCTGCAGCTCTCCGCTTGGACGCACCCGCGCCACCCTCGAGATCGTCCGAGCGAAGCTCGACGCCGCGCCGGAAGCGCTCCCCGAGATCGAGGTCGTGGACGGCCTCATCGAGCGCAGCTACGGCTCCCTGGAGGGCGGCTCCCGCGAGGAGGTGCCCGCCGACCTCTGGAACCCCGGGGAGGAGGTCGTCGCCTACGGCGGGGAGGGGAGCCGGGCGCTGCGCGAGCGCATGGTGAGGACGCTCACGGGCCTCATGCGCGCGTCGGGATCGGACAGCGTGATCGCCGTGTCGCACGGCTCCGCGACGGCGCAGTTCAAAGACGCGTGGGCCGAGCACGCGCGTTGCCCGCAGGATGTCTGGATCGGGAACTGCTTCATCCTCGTCTACGAGTTCGACCCGGCGACCGGCATCTTCGTGAACACTGAGATCGCGGATCCCGCGGAGGGCTGACGGTCCGGCCACTGGCGGCATCCGCGCCGGAGCCGCCCTGCGGCCGGCACCCTGCGGCCGGAGGCGGTGCCCGTGCCGGAGTGCCCTGCGGCCGGCGGTATGATCCGGGTTTGCTCCGACCCGTGTCGATGCCACGCACCTCCTCCGCCCCATCTCAAGGCATCTGATTGCGCCCGCCTCGCACCCGCCTCGCGCTGCGGTTTTCATGATGCCGGCGCGTTCGCGGCAGCTGCCACGTTGCGAGCGCACGCCCCGTGGGCACAATAGCCGGGAGACAGACGAGAGAAAGGCCGCATCCATGCGTGAACAGGAGATCGGCAGCACGCGCGTCGAGCTGCCGGACGACCCCGGTCCGGCGGGCCGCGAGGGCTACGGGATCATCGATTTCGACGGGCTTCCCAACACCCGCGACCTCGGCGGCCTGATCGGCGCGGACGGCCGGCGCGTCAAGCGGGGCCTCCTTCTGCGCTCGGGCGCGCTCGGCTTCGGCTCCTCGGCCGACCTGCGCCGCCTGCGCGATGAGTACCGCCTCGGCCTCGTGGTCGATCTGCGCAACGACAACGAGCTCGAGGAGGTCCCTGACCCCATGGAGTTCTTCCCCGGCGCGCGCTACGTGCACGCCAACATCCTGCGCGAGCAGACTGCCGGCATCACCCAGGAGCAGGCCGCGCGGGTCCGCGCCGCGCAGCAGCGGGCGCGCGAGGCGAACGACCCCGTGGTCTTCATGGAGCTCCTCTACCCGCACCTCCTGCTCGATGAGGCGGGCGTCGCGGGCTACCGCGACCTCTTCCGCGCCCTGCTCGAGCTCGAGGACGGCTCGGCGCTCTGGCACTGCTACGTGGGGCGCGACCGCTGCGGCATGGGCTCGGTCCTCATCGAGGTCGCCCTGGGCGTCGCACGGCCCGATATCGAGAACGACTACCTCGCGACGAACCTCTACGCGCCGCGCCAGCTGACCGTCGACGGTCCGGCGAGCCTGCGCTCCCTGGGGGCCGCCTGGAATGCCGTCGACCGGGAGTTCGGCGGCATGGACGGCTATCTCACGGGTGCGCTCGGGCTCGACGGCGCGGATATCGCACGGCTCCGTGAGCGCTACCTGGAGCCGGCGGCATCGAAGGGCGCGGGTACGTCGATTCAGGTATCCTGAGAAGTCCGAACAACCGAAACGCAGTGAAAACGGAGCACCGATGATCATCGAGCAGCATGCCCTTTGGGGCGACGAGCCCACTCCCGAGCACCCCGCGACGTTCACGGCCTACCTGGCCGATCAGATGCCGAAAGCGAGCGCGACGACGCACCCCGCGGCGGTGATCCTCGGCGGCGGGAGCTTCACGCACATCGCCGCCCACGAGCAGGAGCCCGCAGCCCTCGCCTTCCTCGCCCGCGGCTACCAGGCGTTCGTGCTCGATTACGTGACGAGCGAGACGGGCGACGTCTCCTATCCGAACCCCGAGGCCGATCTCGCCCGGCTCATCGCCACGATACGCGCCAACGCAGACGCTTGGAGGGTCCGTCCCGATCAAATCGTCGCCGTGGGCTTCTCAGCCGGCGGGTTTATCACGGCCTCGCTGGCGGCGGGGTGGAAGACCGGACCCTTCGCCGGCATGGCGAGCGCCCGCCCCGAGCAGATCCGCCCGGACGCTGCCGTGCTCTGCTACCCCGTGATCGACTTCTCCTACATCCGCGATGTCAAGACCCGCGACCCGCGCATCGATCTCAGGGTTCCCAAGACGGGCGGCAAGACCGGGCGCGATCTGCTGAACGAATTCCTTTCGATGGTCGTGGGCGGCGAGGCCACCGACGAGCGCCTGGCCGAGGTCTGCCCCACGACGCACGTGAGCTCGTCGATGCCGCCGACCTTCATGTGGGCCGCGGCCGATGACGCCACGACCCCGGTGGCGCAGCTCTACCCGCTGGCCGCGCACATGGGCGAGGAGGGCGTCGCGCATGAGCTGCACGTCTTCGACCGGGGCGGCCACGGGCTCTCGGTGGCGGCGCCGCAGATCGCGGCCGACAACGCCGAGCTCGCCGAGGCGGTGCGGCCGTGGCTGCCGCTCGCCCTCTCCTTCCTCGAGCGCCAGGGGATCGCGTAGCGGCAGGCGCTCTTCGGGCGCCGGCTGCGGCCCGCGTGACGGCGCCGGGCGCCGTCTCAACCGGGTGCGCCGTTGGCCCGGTTCCCGGCACGGCCCGGGCATCACCGCCATCCCCGCGCCGGCCCGCCCCGGACGCTACCTTCCGAGCACCTCGACCTGGCAGCTCGCCATCGTGGTGAGCGCCGCCTCATGGGCTGCGGAGGTGACGCCCGCGCAGAGGCGCGCGTCGACGCTCACGGGGACCTCGGGCAGCGCGGCCTTGATGAGCAGGGCGTTGCTGACGACGCAGATGTCCGTGCACACCCCGCAAAGCTCGATGCCGTCGATCGGTCGGGCGGCGTGCTCGGCCTCAAGCCATGCCGCGAGCGCCGGGGAGCCGAAAGACGGCTTCTCGAAGACCTTCGTGCCGCGCACCCGCCGCACCGCCGCGAGTTCGGGGATGAGCTGCCATCCGTCGCTTCCGCGCAGGCAGTGCGGGACGGGCAGGTTTCGGCCCTCCTGCGTCTGCGCGTACGTCTCATCGTGGGTGTCGAGCGTGAAGGCGACGGTCCCCTCGAAGGCGCGGGCGCGCTCGGCCACGGCCTGTGCGATTGCGGCCGCCTCGGGTGTGCCGAGCGGTCCGGTCACGAAGTCGTTTTGCATATCGATCACGATCAGGTAGCGGTTCGCCATGGGGGTCCCTCCGGGTCGGCCGATCTCATCGACAGTATGGCATGAAAAAAGCCGCACACCCGGGCGGGTATGCGGCTTCGCGCAAGATGGCGTGCCTGCGGCTACTTGCCGTCGACAGCGTCCTTCACACGGTTCGAGGCCTCCTGGGCAGCGCCCTTGGCGCCCTCGACCAGGTCGCTGGCCTTCTCGGCGGCGGCGTCCTTGATCTCACCGGCGTTGTCGGCCAGGTTCTCGGCGGCGTCCTTCACGTTGGAAGCGACCTCCTTGGCCTTGCCCACGAGCTGGTCCACGAGGCCTTCGCCCTTGAGCTCGTCGTTGTTCGTGACGTCGCCGGCGACCTCTTTGGCCTTGCCGGCGACCTTATCGAGCGCTCCATTGTCTACCATGGAAACCTCCCTGTGATCAGTGGAACCACCTTGTCCCTTTCACCTCTTATACCACGCCTCCTGATGTTCTATGCACGTTACGGGTAAAAACGGCGCATCTTTTAAAAACCCCACCTGTGATGCGGGCTGCGGTGCAGGCGGGCCCGCCGCCGCGGATTGCCCGCGGCGGATGGGGCATAATGACCTCGCGAGAAAGGACGAAGACATGTATGACAACGGACCGGTGCTCGGCCGCAACGACACCTGTTGGTGCGGCAGCGGCAAGAAGTACAAGAAATGCCACCTCGCCATGGACGAGCGGCTGCAGGAGCTTTGGGATGCAGGGGAGGAGGTGCTGCCGCGCTCCCTCATGAAGACCCCCGAGGACATCGAGGGGATCCGCCGCAGCGCCGCCGTGAACATGGGCGCGCTGGATGAGGTCGCGCGGCGCATCGGGCCGGGCGTCACCACGGCCGAGATCGACCGCTGGGTGCATGACTACACTGTGGAGCACGGCGCGATTCCGGCCCCGCTCGATTACGAGGGGTTCCCCAAGAGCTGCTGCACGTCGGTGAACGGCGTGGTCTGCCATGGCATTCCGTCTGATGACGAGGTGCTCAAGGAGGGGGATGTCGTGAACGTGGACTGCTCCACGATCCTCGACGGCTACTTCTCTGACTCCTCGCGGATGTTCACGGTAGGGGAGGTCTCTGAGGAGCGGGGTCGCCTGGTCGAGGTGACGCGCGAGTCCGTGGAGCGCGGGTTGGCGGCCGTGAGGCCCTGGGGCCACCTGGGCGATGTTGCCCATGCGGTGCAGGAGCACGTGGAGGCCGCAGGGTATTCCGTGGTGCGCGAGTTTGGCGGGCATGGCATCGGCCTCGAGTTCCATGAGGACCCGTTCGTGGGCTTCGTGGGCGAGGCCGGCACGGGCCCGGTGCTTGCGCCGGGGTTCTGCTTCACGATCGAGCCCATGGTGAACGCCGGTGAGCCCGATATCGATATGAGCGATCCCAACGGCTGGACCGTGCGGACCAAGGACGGATCGGATTCGGCGCAGTGGGAGGTCCAGCTCGTCGTGACCGAGGACGGGTACGAGGTGCTGAGCCGCTAGGTCCCGGGTCTGCGGGTTTGGCGAGCCGGGATTCGCTTGCGCAGCGGACTCGGTCTGCGTGCGTTGCGTTTTTGACGGCTCTGCACATGCTTGCGGGGACACGTCGAGTATCGATGGAAAAACCGCAGGTAAGGACGGTTGCGTTTTTGACGGCTTTGCATGGAACTATGCAAAGCCGTCAAGTTGTTTGAGAAAAGAGTGCATAAGGGGAGGAAACGCAACTGGGCGTGAGAGCCGTTGCGGCGTGCGGGCCGTCTGTTGCCGGTTGCAGTTTTGACCCGTGTGCACCTTTTCCAGAAACAAAATGACGGCTTTGCACATCCCTGTGCAAAGCCGTCATAAATGCAACCATGTCCACCTGCGGTTTTCCAATCAATACTCAGGATACCGGACGGAGGATGTACAGAGCCGCAAAGAATGCAACTGCTCGCCGCAGCCGCCCCGCGTCGCGCGTCAGCCGAGCTGCGGGAGCCCGCCGCTTTTCCGCTCGCGTTTCGGCGTGGAGACCTTGAAGAGTCCTTGCCGGTTGCAGAAAGCGAGGATCGCACCGCTTTGCCCCTGCCGGAACCGCGCCTCCGCGGGCTGCTCCGGGTAGAGCTTGCGCATCTTGATGCCGCCGGTCGTCAGGTAGGCGATGAAGCTGATGAAGTGGTCCTTCGTCATCGGGTGGTCGAGTGTGACGTACCAGCTGTCCTCAACGGATTCGATCCGCACGGCGTGCGCGTCGTCGGGCTCCTCCGCCTCTTGCGGTATAAGCGTGCTGCCGCAGTAGGAGAACGACCCCTCCCCGATAGCGGCTCGGAACACATTCGAGGCGTTGGCCGCTGGGATCAGCAGCTTGCACCATGCTCCGTCTCGGTGCCGGGTGGTCGACGCCGAGCCTTTCCGCTCGCGTGGCCTAAGGAGGTTGAACGCCTGCAACCATGCGATCTTCTACCTTGTAGACGAGGAGAGCGAAACGGTTCGCGTGGTGCAGATACTTTACGGTGCCGCATCCGACGAGCGGCTGAGAGCGCCGCTTGGAGAGCGCTGAGCCCAGCCGCCCCGCCTCCCGATGCTTGCGCCGGGCGCTCGTCCACCTGCTATGATAGGCGACAGATTACATCCGCGGCCGGGCAGTCAGATTCGGGATCTCAGGATCTGGCATCGGACCCCGCACCGCCATCTCGCAAGGGAGCATATATGGACCGCACCAAGATCGCCCAGCTCTACGCCGACGCCGAGGCCCTCGGCGGCAGCACCGTCACCGTCGCCGGGTGGGTCCGCTCCGTCCGCGACATGAAGAATTTCGGCTTCGTCACCCTGAACGACGGCAGCTGCTTCAAGGACCTGCAGATCGTCATGAACCGCGACGCCCTGGCCAATTACGACGAGATCGCGCATCAAAACGTCTCAGCCGCCCTCATCGCCACGGGGACGGTCAAGCTCACACCCGACGCCCCCCAGCCCTTCGAGCTCACGGCGACCGAGATCGTGGTCGAGGGCGCCTCCACGCCCGAATACCCGCTGCAGAAGAAGCGCGCTACGGTCGAGTTCCTCCGCACCCAGCAGCACCTGCGCCCGCGCACCAACCTCTTCCGCGCGGTCTTCCGCATCCGCTCCGTGGCGGCCGCAGCCATCCACCGGTTTTTCCAGGACCGTGGCTTCCTCTACGTGAACACGCCGATCATCACGGCCAACGACGCTGAGGGCGCCGGCGAGATGTTCCATGTGACCACGATCGATCCGGCGAACCCGCCGCTGACCAAGGCCGGCGAGGTCGACTGGAGCCAGGACTTCTTCGGCACCCGCGCCTCGCTCACGGTGTCCGGCCAGCTCAACGCCGAGAACTTCGCGATGGCCTTCGGCGACGTGTACACTTTCGGCCCCACGTTCCGCGCTGAGAACTCCAACACCGCCCGCCATGCCGCCGAGTTCTGGATGATCGAGCCCGAGCTTGCCTTCGCCGACCTCGCCGACGACATGAATGTGGGCGAGGACATGCTGAAGTACGCGATCCGAGAGGTCCTGGACCGTTGCCCCGACGAACTCGCCATGCTCAACAAGTTCGTGGACAAGGGCCTGATCGAGCGGCTTGAGCACGTGGCCTCCTCCGACTTCGCCCGCGTCACCTACACCGAGGCGATCGAGATCCTCGAGCGCGCGGTGGCCGGAGGGCACGCGTTCGAGTTCCCGGTCTCGTGGGGCATCGACCTGCAGACCGAGCACGAGCGCTTCCTCACCGAGCAGCACTTCAAGCGCCCGACCTTCGTCACGGACTACCCGGCCGAGATCAAGGCCTTCTACATGCGCCTGAACGACGACGGCAAGACCGTGGCCGCCGCAGACTGCCTCGTGCCGGGCATCGGCGAGATCATCGGCGGCAGCCAGCGCGAGGAGCGCCTCGACGTGCTCGAGCGCCGCATCGCCGAGCTGGGTATGGATGCCGAGCAGTACCGCCACTACCTGGATCTGCGCCGCTTCGGCAGCTGCAAGCACGCCGGGTTCGGCCTCGGCTTCGAGCGCCTGGTCATGTACCTCACGGGCGTCTCGAACATCCGCGACGTCATCCCGCATCCGCGCACGGTCGGCAACGCCGAGTTCTAATCCCGCGGAGTCACATTCCGCAGAGCCGTTGCAGGGCGCCGGTGCGCCGCCCAGGCGCCCTGCCCGCTATGCGCGTCCCCGCTCCCGGGCGAGGCACATCTCGCAGAAATCCGCGAACGCGTCCTCGAAGGTACCGACCGCCCTGGGCAGCCCTGCGAGGTGCATCGCCTCGGCGGACCTACCTACCGGGTGGAAATGGCTGTAGAGGTTCGGGGCCTGGAACAGCAGGCGGAAGTACAGCTCGCGCATCTGGTCGCGCGCCTGATCGGGGGCCGCGCCGAGTTGCCTTGCGAGCGCATCGATCAGCGGGGCGGTCATCGCCATGAGCGATCGCTTGAAGTCCGTGAGCCGCTCGAGGGAGGCGTTCGATTCGATGATCGCGATCAGGATGTCCTGGTAGCGCAGGAAGATCGCGTGCCGGCCCGTCACCTCGGCCCAGGTGCGGGCGAAGGCCTGGTCGGAGGCGGGGGACCCCGGAAGCTCGCCGATCAGCTCCTCGATATAGAACCGATGCGCCCGCTCGTGCAGGGAGAGGAACAGCTCCTCTTGCGTCGAGGCGTATTTGTACAGGTTCGAGCGCGACCAGCCGAGCTCCTTCGCGATGAGCCCCATGTTGATCTCATGGTAGGGGAGGTCGCGAAAGAGCGACTCCGCGGCATCCATGATGGCCTCCAAGCGCTCGGCCTTCTGCTCGGCCGTGCGGGCCCGCTGATATTCCGCCACCTCGAACTCCTTTCGTAGCATGACCCATGGTAGCAAAGAGCCCATCCGGACCGTGATTGCGCCAGGGCTTCCGGATCGATTTGAGAGCTCCGAGGAGATGGGCCCTGCGCACCCGACCGTGCGTCCCTTGATATAAGACGCACTGTTCCTTGCATAAAGACCTGGGAGGGCCCTATGGCGAAACCTACCGCAGCAACCGATGGCAACGCGTACGTCCCGTATGAGGATCGCACCGGCAACGAGTCGATCGTCTACTTCACGCGCGACATCTCGCCCGAAGGCATGAAGCGCTCCTACGAGCAGGTGAATGCGCGCATCGCAGGCAAGGTGGGCGTGAAGCTCCACACGGGGGAGCCCCGTGGGCCCAACATCATTCCTGCAGAGTGGGTGCGCGAGTTCCTGGCGGGGGAGCCGGGGCTCGACGGGGCGAGCATCGTGGAGACCAACACCTACTACGAGGGCGATCGCCATACGACGGAGCAGCATCGCAAGACCCCCGAGATCAACGGGTGGACGTTCAGGTCGGTCGACATCATGGACCACGAGCGCGCGGCTGAGCTGCCGGTCGAGGGCGGGAAATGGCAGGAGACCATGTCCGTCGGATCCCACCTGCTGAACTACGACCCGCTCGTGGTGCTCACGCATTGCAAGGGCCATCCTCAGGGCGGCCTCGGCGGCTCGAACAAGAACATCGGCATCGGGTGCGCCGACGGGCGCGTGGGCAAGAAGCGGATCCACACCACCGAGGGCTCCGACGACATGTGGTCGATCGACATGGAGGGAGTTGATGGAGCCCATCAGCGAGTCCACGAAGGCAACGCTCGGCCACTTCGGCGAGCAGATCTGCTACGTGAACGTCATGCGGAACATGTCGGTCGATTGTGATTGTATGGGTGTCGCCGCGGCTCCTGTGGTCACGTCGAATGTGGGCATCTTCGCGTCGACGGATATCCTTGCGGTCGATCAGGCCTGCGTGGACGCGCTGTACGCGATGCCCGAGGAGCACAAGCGCGAGCTCGTTGAGCGCGTCGAGTCTCGCCACGGCCTGCGCCAGCTCTCCTACATGAAGGAGCTCGGTATGGGCAACGGCCGCTATGTCCTCATCGACCTGGATAACGGTGGCGTGCGCATCAAGCCCGAGGACGCGGTGGCCGGAATCGTCCCGTTCGAGGGGTAAGGCGGGCTTCACGGAGTGCGGCGACTCGCCTGCGGTGGCGGGGTCGGGGGATCGCCTCCGACCCCGCATTTTTGTGCGCGGCGCACGAGATTTCGCTGCCGGGTTCCGTCTCGGCAGAGAAAAAGTCGATTGTAAGGGGATTTTCCGCATCGGCTCAGTACACTCTATTAAGATAAAGCACTGACCTGTAGATAGTCTGACGACGAGTTGTGCATTTGGGACGTATAGAACCAGTGTTCCAGAAAAAGCCCCTACAATCGACTTTTTGCTTCGAACAGACCCCCTCGGACGCCGTTGGGCCGAGGACTTGACACCTTCCGCCCCCGCTCATACCCTTTCATGTCGATAATCATCTATATGAAAGGCCTGAAATGGATGACAATCAGATAGCGGCCGCTTGCAAGGCCCTGGGTGACCCGCGCCGTTTGCAGATCATGCGCGCGCTCGCATGCGAAGAGCGCCGCGCCTGCGACCTGCTCGACGGCCTCGGCATCACGCAGCCCACGCTCTCGCACCATATGAAAGCGCTTTGTGCAAGCGGCCTCGTACGGTCGCGCCGCGAGGGCAAGTGGGCCTTCTACCGGATCGATTGCGATGTGATCGAGGCCTTTCAACATGCGGTCGGAGCCCTTGGCTGCTGCCTCAGCGCCGGTGTGGCTTCAGAAGAAGGGAACGGGTGCGCCTGCCATGAGTGATCAAGACGCCAAGGCGGGGTCGCCCGTGGTCCTGGCCTGCACGGTGGGCGTGCTCACGGAGGTGCCCATCATGCTCATGCTCGTGAGGCTGATCCGCAGCCGTCGGGGCACGTTCGCCGAGGAGGCCGCCCGTTAGCCCCTCACGCGAACCGCCCGGTCACGCTCTCGCCGCACGCACGGATCTCATCGAGTGTGCCGGCCGCGACCACGCGGCCTCCTTCGCTGCCACCGCCGGGTCCCATATCGATCAGGTAGTCCGCGTTGCGAATGATATCGAGGTCGTGCTCGATGTCGACCACGGTCGCACCGGCGTCCACGAGCGTCTGGAACACCTGCAGCAGCGTGCGCACGTCGAGCGGGTGCAGGCCGATGGTCGGCTCGTCGAGCACGTAGAGCACGCCGGTGGTGCGGTTGCGGACGGCGCGGTCGAGCTGCATGCGCTGCCGCTCCCCGGTCGAGAGCGTGGAGGCGGCGCAGTCGAGCGAGAGGTACCCGACGCCGAGGCCGAGAAGGACCCGCGCGACCACGCGAAACGACTCGCAGATGCTCTCGGCCATGGGACGCATCTCGGACGGGAGCGAGCCGGGGACCCCGTCGACCCAGGCGCCGAGCTCGCTTGAGGTCATCTCGCAGGCCTCGGCGAGGTTGATGCCGCGAAGCCTCGGTGCGCGGGCGGCCCCAGAGCCGCGTCCCGCCGCAATCCGGGCAGGTCTCGGCCTTCAGGAACCTCTCGACGCGTGCCATGCCCTTCTCGTCCTTCACCTTGGCGAGCGCGTTCTCAACCGTGAGGACCGCGTTGTAGTAGGTGAAGTCGAGCTCGGTGGCCTCGTTGGAGTTCTTGGCTTTGTAGAGGATACGCCGCTTCTCGGCGGGTCCGTTGAAGACGATATCGCGCTCACGGTCGGTGAGCTCGCAAAACGGCACGTCCGTCCGGACGCCCATCTCGCGGGCGACGTCTTTCATCAGCGACCATATGAGCATGCCCCAGGGCCGCACGGCCCCCTCGTCGATGGTGAGCGACTCGTCGGAGACGAGGGTGCTGCGGTCGACGGCGCGCACGATGCCCGTCCCGCTGCAGGTGGGGCAGGCTCCCTGGCTGTTGAACGCGAGGGACACCGCGCCGGGCGCGTGGACCTCGGCGCCGCATTCGGGACAGAGGATCTCCTGATCGGTGGCAACGTCGAGGGTGGATGGCACGTAGTGCCCGTTTGGGCAGCGATGGCTGGCGAGGCGCGAGAACATGAGGGGGAGGCTGTTCAGCAGCTCGGTGCCCGTGCCGAACGTGCTGCGGATGCCGGGGACGCTGGGGCGCTACCGCAGGGCGAGCGCGGCGGGGACATAGAGCACCTCGTCGGCTTGGGCGGCCGCGGCGCCCGTCATGCGGCGCCGGGTGTAGGTGGACAGCGACTCGAGGTAGCGGCGGGATCCTTCCGCGTACAGCACGCCGAGCGCGAGGGAGGATTTCCCCGACCCCGACACACCGGAGATCCCCACGATCTGATTCAAGGGGATGTCGACGTCGACGCTCTTGAGATTGTGGACACGCGCCCCGCGGACCTGTATGGCCTGCGGCGCTGGATGGCTGTGCGGCATGGTCCCTCCTGAGGCCCAGTGTTCGTCTCCCCCGGTATTCAAGCAAAACGAGAACATATGGTCTATTTATACGGGATTATAGCGTCTGAATTTCAGCCGGGTGAGTTCCATGGACAAAAATGACGTTAGTCGGTGATTCGCGGGACTGCGGCGAGGCGAGCGAGGACAAGAAGACTAGGATAAGTTGGGCGTTTTGGGCCGTAGACGGCCGATGCGGGGCATTCTGCGCCGCCCCAGTGCCCGAATGGTGCGAGTGCGTGCCGTGAAAACACCGACAAACGTCATTTTTGTCCGGGGACGGCCGCAATCGGCTTCTAGAACTAGCCTGGGGCGGGTTTTGGGGGCGCGCATGCGGCCGCGGGCGCAGTGCGGGAGGGTTGTCCGGGCGCAGCCGTCAGCGGACGATCGCCATCGCCAGCGTGCCGGCGACGATCAGCGCCAGGCCGATCGCGGCCCGGCGGGAGAGCCGCTCTCCGAGCACGACGGCGGAGAACCCGATGGAAACCAGGATGCTCAGCTTGTCGATGGGGATGACGACGCTCACCGTCCCCGCCTGGATGGCGTGGTAGAGGCACAGCCACGACGCGCCGGTCGCGACACCGGAGGCGCAGATGAAGGCGAGCTCTTTGCGGCCGACGGCCATCACCTGCGAGCCCTTGCCTTTCCCGATCACGATGCCCCACGCCATCAGAAGGACCACCACCGTCCGCAGCGCCGTGGCGAGATTCGAGTCGACCTGTTCGATGCCGACCTTCGCCAAGATCGAGGTGAGGGAGGCGAACACGGCCGACATGATGGCGTAGACGAGCCAGCTGCCGCTTGGGGAGGCGCTGCCGGAGGCGCCTTCCGGCTCTCTGCGCTCGATCATCGCGAGCGTGCCGATGCCGATCGCGATAGAGCCGGCGATCCGGACCACAAGGTGCTCCGTCTCTCCGAGCAGCGCGATCGCGAGAAGGACCGTGAGGGCGGTGGAGGACTTGTCGATGGGGACGACCTTGTTGACATCGCCGATTGCAAGCGCCTTGAAGTAGCACAGCCATGACGCGCCGGTGGCCGCGCCCGAGAGGGCGAGAAAGAGCAGGGAGCGCGGGCTGATGGAGGAGAGTCCGTCAGCTTCTCCCGTGATGAGGGCCATGATCCAGGCGAACGCGAGGACGACGGTGGTTCGGATGGCCGTCGCGACGTCAGAGTCGGTCGTCCGGATGCCGAGTTTGGCGAGGACGGAGGTGAGCCCGGCGAAGAGGGCGGAGCCGACGGCTGCGAGGATCCACATTGACCTGCGCTCCTTCGAGACGAATGATGTCGGGTCCGAGCCCGCGGACCAGTAAATGATAGCGTGCGGCGTCATATATGGAAGGGCACCGCGCGGCGCGTGAGATCCTGTCGATTTTGGGCGGAAGTGCATCACTGAATTGGGGCGCGTCGTAGAAGGCTGTGAAAACCGCAGGTAGAAGGCTGTCGATAAAGCTACGAAGTGCATTGATCGAGCACTTGCGAGCAAACTCGACGCGAAATCGATGCATTAGCGCAAAAACTCGCCGCAATGACCTGGCTGAGGTGTGCCCCACGCGAGAAGCCCGCGCGTCGCGTCCCGGGCAGCCCCGCGGCCGTCCCGCCGAGCGCGATCCTCCAGCCAGCAGCAGCCGCCCCCGTCCGCGCCTCAACCTCGCAGGCCCCGCGCCAGCCCGCCGCTATCCGCACTTCCACCCCGCAGGCCGCGTCCCCTCCGCCAGCCGCCGCCGGCCACACCTGCATCCCGCAGGCCGCGTCCCTGCCCCTCGCAGCCGCATCCCGCAGGCCACACCTCCGCCCGGCACTCGAATCCCCACAGGCCACGAGCCCAGCAGCGGCCTGCCCCCACCTGCGCCTCAACCTCGCAGGCCACGGCCCCGACCGCCCCGTCCCGCACGTTCGTGCAGCAATTGTGAATCTCTATGGATACGCCCGTGCGCGTGTATACTAATCAGGCTGTGCCCAGTCTAGGGGAGGATACTTCCTGGACATTTCGGCCGCTACGGGTTGCGTGGCCGAGGTCCGAACAGCATCCGCCGCAAGCACGGGCGCGCAGTCAGTTGTGGTCCGCTGGGAGCGAGCGCAAGGGGTGCTCGCATTGGCCCAAGACCACCGAGGGTTAGGATCAGCATGATCAGCATGATTCTCGGCCGCAAGATCGGTATGACCCAGGTTTGGGACGAGAACGACAACGTCGTCCCCGTCACGGTCATCCAGGCTGGCCCCTGCACCGTCTCGCAGGTTAAATCTGAGGCGACCGACGGCTACAACGCTGTCCAGATCGGTTTCGGCGACATCAAGGCCAAGAACGTGAACAAGCCCATGGCTGGTCACTTCGCCAAGGCCGGCGTCGAGCCCGTCCGCTACCTCCGCGAGGTCCGCGTGGCCAACGGCGAGGAGCACAAGGTCGGAGACGTCGTCACCGTCGCTGACTTCCAGGACACCGCCAAGGTCGACGTCATCGGTACTTCCAAGGGTAAGGGCTTCCAGGGTCGCATCAAGCGCTGGGGTCAGCGCCGCGGTCCCATGACCCACGGCTCCCACTTCAAGCGCCACCCGGGCTCCATCGGCCAGTGCGCCTACCCCGCGCGCGTCCTCAAGGGCGTCAAGATGGCCGGTCACATGGGCAATGAGCGCGTGACTGTGAAGAACCTTTCCGTTGTCCGCATCGATGCCGAGCAGAACCTCATTCTTGTCAAGGGCGCGGTCCCTGGTGCCAAGAATGGTCTGGTCGCCATCCGCATGGCCTAAGGGCAAAGGAGATACGCCACATGTCTAAGTTTGAAGTCAAGAACAGCGAGGGCAAGAAGGCCTCCGAGGTCGAGCTCGCTGAGGGTGTCTACGGCATCGAGCCGAACATCCACGTGCTGCACCACATCGTCACCTGCCAGCAGGCCAGCTGGCGTCAGGGCACCCAGTCCGCCAAGACCCGTTCCGAGGTCTCCGGCGGCGGCAAGAAGCCGTGGCGTCAGAAGGGCACCGGCCGCGCCCGCCAGGGTTCCACCCGTTCCCCGCAGTGGCGTCACGGCGGCGTGGTCTTCGCCCCGAAGCCCCGCTCCTACGCCAAGCGCATGAACAACAAGGAGGTCAAGCTCGCGATGCGCTCCGCCCTCTCGGCGAAGGTCCGCGACAACGAGCTCGTCCTCGTGGAGGACTACGGCTTCGAGAAGCCGTCCACCAAGGCCGGCGTCGCGCTCCTCAAGGCCCTCGGCCTCGAGGGCAAGCGCATCACGATCATCGTTCGCGAGGACGACATCAACGCCTACCTGTCCTTCCGTAACATTCCCAAAACGTTCATCATCACGCCGTCTGAGGCCAACACCTATGACCTCGTCAACAACGGCGCCCTGCTGATGCCCGCTGACGTCGCGACGCACTTCGGGGAGGTGCTTGCATAAATGGACGCACACAACGTGATCATCCGCCCCATCATCTCCGAGCGCTCGTACGCCCTCATGGAGGAGAACAAATACACGTTCGAGGTCGCCAAGGACGCGAACAAGTTCCAGATCAAGGATGCCGTCGAGGAGCTCTTCAACGTGAAGGTGACCCGCGTCAACACCCTGAGCGTCAAGCCCAAGACCAAGCGCGTGCGCTACGTCGCCGGCAAGACCCGCACCTGGAAGAAGGCCGTCGTCACCGTTCGCGAGGGCGATTCCATCGAGATCTTCGGCGCGCAGGCCTAAGGCGTCGCCGTCTGTCAGTCCCCGGGCGCCCCACGGCCCCGGGGAGCGAGGTTCCGGGAGCTCAAAAGGGAGCCGCCCGGTACCGTGGTAATCCGGTGTCACCGCGCCCGTGTCCCCTGGCGCGATGGCGAGCGGATCAGATATGAAAGGGATAGGTAATGGCTGTAAAGCACCTCAAGCCGACCAGCGCAGGCAGGCGCTGGCAGACGATCTCCGACTTCGCGGAGATCACCTGCACCAAGCCCGAGAAGAGCCTTCTCGAGCCGCTGCCGAAGAAGGCCGGCCGTAACAACACCGGCCGCATCACCGTCCGCCACCAGGGTGGCGGCGTGAAGCGCCAGTATCGTCGCATCGACTTCAAGCGCAACAAGGACGGCGTGCCGGCCAAGGTCGCGACCATCGAGTACGACCCCAACCGCTCCGCCCGCATCGCGCTGCTCCACTACGTGGACGGCGAGAAGCGCTACATCCTCTGCCCGAAGGACCTCCACGTGGGCGACACCGTGGTCTCCGGCGCCGGCGCCGACATCAAGCCCGGCAACGCTATGCCGCTCTCGGAGATCCCCGTCGGTACGCTCATCCACGCGATCGAGTTCCAGCCCGGCAAGGGCGCCGCGATCGCCCGCTCGGCCGGCACCGCCTGCCAGCTCATGGGCAAGGAGGGCAAGTACGCCATCGTGCGCATGCCCAGCTCCGAGATGCGCCGCATCCTCGTGACCTGCCGCGCCACGGTGGGCGAGGTCGGCAACGCCGAGCACTCCAACATCGTGATCGGCAAGGCCGGCCGCAAGCGCAAGCTCAACGTTCGCCCGACCGTCCGCGGTACGGTCATGAACCCGGTCGACCACCCGCACGGCGGTGGTGAGGGCAAGAACCACACCTCCGGCCGTCCGTCCGTGACGCCTTGGGGCAAGCCGACCAAGGGCTACCGCACGCGCAAGAAGAAGAAGGTCTCGAACGCCCTCATCATCCGTCGTCGCAAGACCAAGTAACGATACCGAGTTAGGAGTAAGCACAAATGAGCAGAAGTCTCAAAAAGGGCCCGTTTGTAGAGACGCGTCTCCTCTCGCGTATCACCGCGATGAACGAGGCGGGCAAGAAGGACGTCGTCAAGACCTGGTCGCGCGCCAGCACCATCTTCCCCGAGATGGTCGGCCACACCATCGCCGTGCACGACGGCCGCAAGCACGTGCCCGTGTACGTCACCGAGTCCATGGTTGGTCATAAGCTGGGCGAGTTCGCACCGACTCGCACGTTCCGTGGCCACAAGGCCAAATAGGGGGTTTCTCGTAAATGGCAACTCAGTCAACTGACACCCAGACCCGCGAGGTGCGCGCCACGGCCAAGTACGTGCGCGTGTCCCCCGGCAAGGCTCGCCTGGTCGTCGACCTCGTCCGCGGCGAGTCCGTGGCCGCCGCCTTCGACATCCTGCACTTCAGCGAGCGCAACGTGGCCGTCGACGTGGAGAAGGTCCTCCGTTCCGCCGTGGCCAACGCCGAGAACAACAACGGTATGCGCAGCGATGACCTCTTCATCAAGTACGCGTATGTGGACGAGGGTCCGACGCTCAAGCGCATCCGCCCGCGCGCCAAGGGCTCCGCTTCCCGCATCCTGAAGCGCACCAGCCACATCACGATCATCGTCGCTCCCCGAAAGGAGGCGTAAGCGAAGCATGGGTCAGAAAGTCAACCCCACCGGTTTCCGCCTTGGCATCACCGAGAACTGGCGCTCCCGCTGGTTCGCTGAGAAGGATTACGCCAAGACCCTTGGCAACGACCTCGAGATCCGCTCCTTCCTGAAGAAGCGCCTCGCCCGTGCCGCCGTCTCCCGCATCGAGATCGAGCGCGCCGGCGACAAGGTCAAGATCATCATCCTGACCGCCCGCCCCGGCATCGTGATCGGCAAGAAGGGCGCTGAGATCGACCAGCTCCGCAGCGAGCTCGAGCGCGTCGCCGGCGTCTCCAAGGGCAACCTCTCGGTGGACGTCATCGAGATCAAGCGCCCCGAGCTCGACGCCGAGCTCGTGGCCCAGTCCATCGCCGAGCAGCTCGAGGGCCGCGTGGCCTTCCGTCGCGCCATGCGCAAGGCGGTCCAGTCCGCCCGCAAGGCCGGCGCCAAGGGCATTCGTATCCAGTGCTCCGGTCGTCTCGGCGGTGCCGAGATGGGCCGCCGCGAGTGGTACCGCGAGGGCCGCGTGCCCCTGCACACCCTGCGCGCCAAGATCGATTACGGCACCGCCACCGCCCGCACCACCATGGGCGCCTGCGGTGTGAAGGTCTGGATCTACGTGGGCGAGAAGCTCCCGGGTCAGGACCTGCCGAACCCGGCGCTCGAGGGCCCCAGCCGTCCTCGCCGCCGCAATTCTGAGAGGAGGGGTCGCTAGTGCTTGCCCCCAAGCGTGTTCTTCACCGTAAGGTGCAGCGTGGCTCCATGAAGGGTACGGCCAAGGGCCACACCGAGCTCCACTTCGGCGAGTTCGGCCTCCAGGCGCTCGATCGCCACTGGATCACCAACCGCCAGATCGAGGCCGCGCGTATCGCCATGACCCGCTACATGAAGCGCGGCGGCCGCGTGTTCATCACGATCTTCCCGGACAAGCCCATCACCAAGAAGCCCGCGGAGACCCGCATGGGCTCCGGTAAGGGCAACCCCGAGGAGTGGGTGGCCGTCGTCAAGCCGGGCCGCATCATGTTCGAGATCACGGGCGTGTCCGACGAGGTCGCTCGTGAGGCCCTGCGTCTTGCTCAGCACAAGCTGCCGATCAAGACCAAGATCGTCACCCGCGCCGACCAGGACGTGGAGGAGTAGGCAATGAAGTATAAGGACATCCGCGAGCTCTCTGATGCCGAGCTCGCCGCCAAGCTCGAGGACGGTCGTGCGGAGCTGTTCAACCTCCGCTT
>SUUG01000008.1 GCA_015062655.1 Coriobacteriaceae bacterium | reverse complement strand
TATCGAGCAGCATGCACGCCGCCTGGATGGTCTCGTACAGGTTGTGCGGCGGAATGTTCGTGGCCATGCCGACGGCGATGCCGGCCGAGCCGTTCACCAGCAGGTTCGGGAAACGGGCGGGCAGCACGACCGGCTCCTGCAAGCTCTCGTCGTAGTTGGGCTGCCAGTCCACGGTGTCCTGTTTCAGCCCCTCGAGCAGCTCCATGGCCGGCTTCGCCAGGCGCGCCTCGGTGTAACGCATGGCCGCTGCCGAGTCGCCGTCGATCGAGCCGAAGTTTCCGTGGCCGTCGACCAGCGGAACGCTCATGTTGAAGGGCTGCGCGAGGCGCACCATCGTGTCGTACACGGCAACGTCGCCATGCGGGTGGTACTTGCCGATAACGTCGCCGACGGTACGGGCGCTCTTCACGTGCGGGCGGCTCGGAAGCGTGCCCGCCTCGTTCATCGCGTACAGAATGCGGCGATGCACCGGCTTCAGGCCGTCGCGCACGTCCGGCAGGGCGCGGGCGGTGATGACCGACATCGAGTACTCGATGAAGCTCTGCCTCATCTCCTGGCCGAACTCGGAGACCTGCAGCTGGCCGCCGTTGACGTCCTCGCCCGCCGCGGCGGCGCGGTCGACGGCGCCGAAGCTCTCCTCGACCTCCTCGTCGTCGTCCCGCTCGTCCTCGTCCACGGCGTCGGGGTCGTAGGTGTCGGCACCCTCGTCCTCGTCGGCGCGGGCGAGCAGCCGGCGCAGGTCCTCGGGCAGGGAGGCGTCGTTCCCGCTCGCGGTCACGTCGTTGTTCATATCGTCTGCCACGTCAAACTCCTCAACATCTCAAGACTCGAAACGGGCTTCTACGCGTCGAGGAAGCGCGCGTCGTGCGCGTGCTTCTCGATGTAGTCGCGCCGGTAGCTGACCTCGCTGCCCATGAGCTCGCGCACCGCACGCTCGGCCACGGCGGCGTCCTCGATCGTCACCCGCTGCAGGATGCGCGTCTTGGGATCCATCGTCGTGGAGGCGAGCTGCTTGGGATCCATCTCGCCCAGGCCCTTGTAGCGCTGGACGCTGTACCCGCGGCGCTTCTTGGTGACCTTGCCGCCCTTGGCGTCCCCCTCGTCCGCGCCCTCGTCGGGGTTGAGCCCGATCTCGCGGATCGTTTCACGCAGGATCTCGTCCTCGGCCTGGCGGCCGTTGGGGTAGACGTAGTGGATCTTGTTGCGCACCTTCACGCCGAAGATCGGCGGGCACGCCACGTACACGTAGCCCGCGTCGATGAGCGGGCGCATGTACTTATAGAAGAAGGTGAGCAAGAGGATGCGGATGTGCGCGCCGTCGACGTCGGCGTCGGTCATGATGATGATCTTGTGGTAGCGGGCCTTCGTGATGTCGAAGTCACCGCCGTCGCCGAGGCCCGTGGTCACGCCCGTGCCGATCGCGGTGATGAGCGACTGGATCGTGTCCGAGGAGAAGGCGCGGTGGTCGCCCACGCGCTCCACGTTCAAGATCTTGCCCCGCAGCGGCAGGATGGCCTGGATGTCGCGGCGACGGCCGTCCTTGGCCGAGCCGCCTGCGGAGTCTCCCTCGACGATGAAGAGCTCGGTCATCTCGGGGTCGCGCACCGAGCAGTCGGCGAGCTTGCCGGGGAGGCTCGCGGTCTCGAGCAGGCTCTTGCGGCGGGTCGCCTCGCGGGCCTTGCGGGCGGCGTTGCGGGCCTTCGACGCCTGCTGCGCCTTCTTTACGATCTCGCGCGCGGGCTTGGGGTGTTCCTCGAGGTAGTCGGTGAGCCCCTCGGTCACGATCTTGAGCACGAGCGTGCGCATGAAGGAGCTGCCGAGCTTGGCCTTCGTCTGACCCTCGAACTGCGGGTCGGCGAGCTTGACCGAGATGACGGCCGTGAGGCCCTCGCGCACGTCGTCACCGGTGAGGTTGGGGTCCTTCTCCTTCAGGATGTTCTGCCGGCGGGCGTAGTCGTTGATGACCTTCGTGAGCGCCGTGCGGAAGCCCTCGAGGTGCATGCCGCCCTCGGGGGTGTGGATGTCGTTCGCGAAGCTCATGACCGTCTCGGAGTAGGAGGTGTTCCACTGCATGGCCACCTCGACCTCCCCGGTGCGCTCGTTGGGCGCGTCGGGTTCGGAGGCGCCCGAGAGGTAGATAGGCCGCTTGAGGCCGTCGGGGACGGTCTTGCCGTCGTTCAGGAACTTGACGAAGTCGACGATGCCGCCAGCGTAGCAGAACTCCTCGACGCGCGGCGCGAGCTCGCGCTCATCGGTGATCGTGATCTTGAGGTTCTTGTTCAAGAACGCCGTCTCCTGCAGGCGGTCGCGCAGGGTGTCGTAGCTGTAGACGGTGGTCTCGAAGATCTCCTCATCGGGCCAGAAGGTCGTGGTGGTGCCCGTTGCCTTGGAGTCGCCCACGGTCTTCATCTTCTGGGTGGTGCGCCCGCGCGAGAACTCCATCTCATGGATCTTGCCGTCGCGCTTGACCTGGACGACCATACGCTTGGACAGGGCGTTCACCACGGACACGCCCACACCGTGCAGGCCGCCCGAGACCTTGTAGGCCGAGTTGTCGAACTTACCGCCCGCATGGAGGATCGTCATGACGACCTCGAGGGTCGGGATCTTCTTCACCGGGTGCTTGTCGACCGGGATGCCACGGCCGTTGTCCACCACGGTGATGGAGTTGTCGGCATGGATGGTGACGCTGATCTTGGTGCAGAACCCGGCCATCGCCTCGTCGACGGAGTTGTCGACGATCTCGTAGACCAGGTGGTGCAGGCCGCTCGCGCTCGTCGAGCCGATGTACATGCCCGGACGCTTGCGCACGGCATCGAGGCCCTCGAGAATCTTGATCTCGTTGCCGTCGTACTCGTTCTTTTTCGCCACGCTCTCATCCTCCCCGGCGCTCACCGCGCCTCGCTTCTCAGCCCGTTTTCATGAACCTATCCAGTTTACCTGATTGCCGGATGGCCTTCACCGCACGGCCCCGGAACACCCTCAGAAGGCCATAGAACGCCTTCTAGCGAGCGTTTTCGCCCTCGGAACCCTTTTTCCACTCGAAGCTCGCTTTCATGGCCTTCCGAAGGGCCTCACGAAGCTTCGGGTCCGCCACCCGCGCGGTCGCCGACGCGAGGGCGGCGTCCTCCTCGGGCGTGAGGGGCTTGCGAGCCGGGTGTGGAGCCGGTGCGGCGGCGGGCTTCTTGCGGAAGCGCGGGGCGGGTCGCTTCGACTCGATGAACACGATCGCGTCGATGTCGGCGCCCTGGGCGGCCATGCGGGCCCGCACGATCTCGCGGAGCATCGTGAGCTCCTGCGTCCAGGACGACCCGTCCACGTAGACGATGAGCTTGGACTCCTCGGCCACGAAATGCAGGCCCGTCACGTGAGCGCCCTCGCGCGTGCCGCCCATGACGGCGTTGAACGCGGAGAACACCTGGGCGCGGCCCTCGGCCGCACGCAGCTGGCCCTGGCGCTCGGGCGAGGCACCGTCGAAGAGCTGGGTGCGCAGACGCGCCGCGTAGTCGCCGAGGCCGCGGGAGGCGCGTAGGCGCTCGGAATCATCGCGGTGCGCCATCGATCCGCACCACCTTCGCCTGCCCGAGCACGCCCTCCCCGAAGTACCCGAGGTTCGTCGTCGTGATGACGGTCTGGATCTCCCCTTCGATGAAGCGCACGATCGCGTCGCGGCGGGCGGCGTCGAGCTCGCTCATGACGTCGTCGAGCAGCAGGATCGGGTAGCGGTCGAGGATGTCGTGGGTGACCTCGACCTCCGCGATCTTCCATGCGAGCACGAGCGAGCGCTGCTGCCCCTGGCTGCCGAAGGCGCGGGCGGCGCGGCCGTCGATCGTGAGAAGCACCTCGTCGCGGTGCGGGCCCACGAGCGTGGTGCCGCGGCGGATCTCCTCGGCGCGGCGGATGCGGAGCAGCTCGAGGAACCGGTCGGTGAGCGCGTCGCGGTCGTCCGAAGCGGCGCCGTCACCGCCGTCGAGGGTCGACACGTACGCGACCTCGGCCTCCTCGTGCGGTGCGATCGCGGCATGCACCTCGCGGATGCGCTTCCCGAGGCGGGCCAGGAGGGCGCGGCGGTGCAGCACGAGGGCAGCGCCGGTACCGGCGAGCGCCTCGTCCCAGGCGCCCAAAAGCTCGATGCCGCCCGTGAAATCCCGCAGCAGGCTGTTGCGCTGCTCGAGGGTGCGCTCGTACGCCGCCACCAGGCCGGCGTAGGCCTCGTTCAGCTGGCAGCCGAAATCGTCGAGCGCCCGTCTCCTCACGCCGGCCGAGCGCTTCACCATGTCAAGGTGGTCGGGGCAGAACAGCACGCTCGGCAGGACCCCGCGCACCCCGGAGGCCGCGACGTGCTTGCCGTTGCGGGAGAACCGGCGCTTGCCCGCAGCGATGTCGCAGGCCATGTCCACCACGCGCCCCTCCCCCTCAAGGCGCAGCGCGATGCGACCGGCCGCAGCCCCCTCGCGCACGAGCTCGCGCGGGGAGGGGCGGCGGAATGACTGTCCGGCGGTCAGGAGCTGCACGGCCTCGACGAGGTTCGTCTTACCGGCGGCGTTCGGCCCGACGAGGACGTTGACGCCGTCCGCGAGGTCAAGCGAGAACAGGTCGTAGCTTCGGTAGTCGCGGACGGCGAGCGAGCGAGCGAGGATCGCCATGGGCCTAGATGCGCACCGGCATCACGAGGTAGAGGTAGTTGATGGCGTCGGCGCATTTGAAGACGCCCGCCTGCTGGTAGCTCTGGAGCTCGAGGGTGATCTCCTTCTCGCGGCCGAGCACGTTCAGGCAGCCGAAGATGTAGTGGTAGTTGAAGGCTATCACGCCGGTCTCGCCCTCCACCTCGATGTCGATCGACTCGTTGGCGGCGTCCTGGTCGTTCGAGATCGCCGAGAGCGACAGGGTGCCGAGGTCGGCGTCGATCGCGAACTTGACCGCCGAGTTGTTCTGGGCGATGACCGCGACGCGTTTGAGGGCGGCGTTGAGGGCCTCGACGTCGATCTTGACGGTGGTCGTGCAGGAGGGCGGCAGCAGGGCCTTGTAGTTGGGGTAGGTGCCCTCGATGCGGCGGGCGACGTAGGTGGTGTTGTCGGCCACGAACACCACCTGGGTGTCGGTGGCGCCCACGAGGATGCTCCCCTGGCCGCCTGCGATCTGAACCGCGTCGTTCAGCGCCTCGGACGGCACGTTCAGCTCGAAGCTCCCCTCGAGCGAGGAGGTCTCGACATGCGTGTCGCAGACGGCGAGGCGGTAGGAGTCGGTGGCGACGAGGCGGACGGTGTTGTTCTCCACGGTCATGAAGACGCCGTTCAGCACCGGGCGGTTCTTGTCGGTTGAGGTCACGCGCCACACGCGCGCGACCATCTCGGAGAGGACGTCGGCGGGAAGCTCCACGGAGTTCACGAGGGCGTAGGAGGGGAACTCGGGGAAGTCGCCGACATCGAGGGTGTTCAGGCGGAAGGAGCTCTTCTCGCACGCGATCTTGACCTGACGGTCCTCGGTCTCGAAGGAGACCGGCGCGTCGGGCAGGGTCTTGGTGATATTGGAGAGCATCTTGCAGGGGACGACCATCGCGCCGGGCTCGTCAACGCGCGCGGCCACGCGGTGGCGGATGGCGATGGTGTAATTGGAGGTCTGGAACTCGATGACCCCGTCCTCGGCGCGGATGAGCACGCCGGCGAGGATGGGGAGCGTGGAGGTTCCCGCGACACCTTTCATGACGGTGGCGAGCGCGCTGGTGAGGGAGGCCTGGCTGACGGTGAACTTCATCTCTCTTTATTCCTTCCTACCTTAAATAAAATCTAATAACAATAATAAGGGCGTGGACGGTGTGTATAACGCGCGTTTGCAAAGTTGAGACGGCAAATCCTTCTCCCGGGCGGCTGTGGGAAACGGGGCCGGTTGTCAACAGGCGCGGGCGGGCGGCTTCGTTTTCCACCCGCGGCTTGCGTGCTTGCACAGGTTTTCCCGGCGGTTTCCCCGCGTTGTCAACAGGCTGCCCTCCTCACGACCGCAAGGTGATCTTGTTCTTGAGTTGCTGCAGGTCCTCGCAGATGCGGCGGTCCTCCTTGATCTTCTTCTCCACCACCTTGAGCGAGTTGATGACCGTCGAGTGGTCGCGCCCGCCGAACTGCTCGCCCACGGCCGTGGCCGAGAGATCGCAGAGGCTGTTGGCGAGGTAGACGGCCACGTGCCGCGCGAAGGCGATGTCGCGCGAGCGCTTGGGGCCGATGAGCTCCTCGTGGCTCACGTGGTAGAACTCCTCGACCACATCCTGGATCGTGTCGATGTGGATGATCTTGTGGGCGGTGTCGAAGTACTCGTCGGCGACGCGCTCGATGTCGGCCGCGTCGAGCTCGCCGCCGGCCTGCTCGCGCTCGTAGGAGAGGCTGGCGCAGCGCTCGCAGAAGCTCTCGAGCTCGCGGATGTTGTTGCCCGAGATCTCGGCCATGTGGCGGAGCTGGTCGTCGGTCAGGCGCCCTTCATGGGACTGGAAGGCGCCGAGCAGCGTGGCGTCGACATTCATCTCGGCTGCGTCGTCACCGGCGCAGATGATCGTCTCGTAGTAGCGCTTGAGGATCGTGTACTTCATCTCGAAGCCTGGTTCTGAGACGAGGCAGAGCATGCCGGCGTTGAACCGGCTCGTCAGGCGCTCGTCCATGCCGAGCTTCTTCGGTGCGCGGTCGGAGGCGATGACCACCTTCTTGTTCTCGCGGATGAACTCGTCGATGAGGCTGAAGAAGTACTCGATCGAGGCCTGCTTGCCGATGATGTTCTGGATGTCGTCGATGATCAGGATGTTGGCGTCGTGGTACTCGCGCAAGATCGTGCGGTTCTCGGTCTTCTGCAGAGCGATCTCGCGGATGAAGTCGTCGATGTAGGCTTGCGAGTTCGCGTACTTGACGCGGATATGGGGCTTGTTCTCAGCGAGGTAGTTCTTGATGGCGAGCAGCAGGTGCGTCTTACCCAGGCCCGATCCGCCATATATGAAGAGCGAGTTGCTCTGCCCCGGCTCGTCGGCGAAGGCGGCGAAGCGCTGGGCCGAGTAGTAGGCGTGCTTGTTCTCGTCGCCGAAGACGAAGGTGGCGAACGTGAACTTCGAGCTGATCGGCGTCTGGGGGAAGACCTCGGGTTCGGGCTCGACCTCCGCGGGGACGGGGGCGCCGGCGGCGGGGGTGCCCGACATGCGGCCCATCATCTCCTGGAGTTCCTGCTTCGAGAGGGTGTTCTTGACGCGGATGCCTCCCTCGCGCGGCTCGGCCGCGGCGGCGGGCGCCGGTGCGGCCGCGATGGGCGCAGCTGGTGCGGGGGACGGAGCCGCCGGGGCGGGAGGCGTCTGCGACGCGGCGACGCTCGCCGCGGGCCGCGGGATCTCGGGGACCGGGACGTCGGTGGGAGAGAGGACCTCGAGGGCGATCGGCGCGAAGGCGATCTGCTCGAGGTACTCCTCCACGAGCGGGCGGTTCCGTTCGAGGTAGGAGATGGCGAACCGGCTCGGCGCCTCGATGGTCAAGGTGTCCTCGGTGAGCTCGCGGCCCCGCGACTGCAGGAGCATCTGCACCAAGCGGGTGTCTCCCCCATCGCGCTGGAGGTAGGCCGCGGCGTCGGCGAGGAGGATCTTGGCTTCGCTTTCCATGGCAACCCTTCGCTGTCGTTACTGCTGCGTGGCGTTCTGTTGGATCCAGAGGCGCCCCATGTCGGTGAGGACGCGCTTCTGTCCCACCTTCGTGACCAGGCCGGCGAGCGTGAGCGCCTCGAGCTCGCGCGACCAGGTGGCGTTGGAGGCCCCGAATGCCGCGGCGAGGTCGGTGGGCCCGCAGGTCCCGCGCTCGGCGAGGAGCGCGAGCGCCTGGCGCCCGCGGTCGGTGACGTGCGGGGCGGCTGGGGCCGGAGCGACGGGAGAGGCCGGCGCGCCCGAAGCGCCCGGAGCGGACACTGCCGGCCAGCCGACTGCTCCCGCGGGCCATCCCGCTGGGGTGGACGTGGCGCCCGCACCCGGCTGGTACGCCCAGGCCGCCGGGGCCTGGGCGGGGCCGGGATAGGGAGCGGTGCCGGGGTAGGGGGCCCCGTGCGCCATCTGCTGGGCCTGCCGCATCTGCTGGGGCACCCATGCCGCGTTGGGGTAGGGCGCCACCTCCTGCGGGTATGCGGCCGCAGGAGCACCCTGCTGGGCGGCCCATGAGGAGGAAGGTGCCCCATATGGGTTGACGGCCGCTGCGTACGGGCCTGCCGCGCCGAGCGGCATCCCCGCGCCGCCGACCGGGGATGCCGTGCCGGGGACGGACGCCTCGATCGGCGGCGCGGCGGCCGGGGTGAGGGCCCCGCGAACCGCGGCCCCGCGCTGCACGGCGGCCTCGACCTCCCGGGTCCTCTTCTCGTCGACGGTGACGGTCACGACCGTCCCCTGCCCCAGGTTGTCCTCGATCGACACGGCACCGCCGGCGTTCTCGAGGTACTGCTGGACCATGGGGAAGCCCGCCCCGGTGCCGCGGATGTAGCGCTTCTTCCCCCGGTCGGCCGAGGTGACGCCGAACTCGAAGGCCCGTTCTTTGTCGCGGATGCCCGGGCCCTGGTCGGCGAAGCGCACCGTGTTGCCGCCGTCCAGGACGGAGATGATGGGCTCGACGAAATGGGCGTGGATGAAGTTCTCCACGATCTCGCGGATGACCATGAGGGAGATCCGCCCGCCCTGCTCCTTCATGCACCGGTAGACCGTGTTCGTTATCTCCTCGAGGTAGGCCCGGACATCGCGGGGGGCTATGACGATGATGCGCGGGGTGGAGAGCATGTCGTCGTAGACCGCGATGCGGGTGGCGTAGCGCACGGCCTCCCCCGCCTCGGTGCCCGTCTCCGGCAGGGAGGGGGACCCCGGGGATTCCGTGGTCAGAAGGTGCGTGTTGTCGGGTGCCGGGTCACCTGAGTCGACGAACGGGTAGAAGTCATCTGCCATCTCGGCCTCATTCTGTGCGGTTGCCTACCTAGGATAGCGCCTCGCCGCCCGCGCTGAAAGTTTTCAACAAGTTTTCCCGTTCTGTTGAAAAGTGAAGAAAAATGATGAAAAGTTATCCACACTCTCAACAGCAACTGTGGAAAAGATGGTGAAAAGACATGAAAAGATTTTCAATGAGGGAGGACCCTCGCGGGCGGCCCGCCTGATTTGTGGCCAATTTCCGCAGGCTGATTGACATGAGCTGGGGCTTTTCCCTACAATCTGTAGGCTCACGTGCCTAAAAGGCCCACAGGTCTCGCACCGGCGGGCATTCGAAATGCAGCAGGAGGATTCACCCATGAAGCGTACGTACCAGCCGAACAAGCGTAAGCGTGCCAAGACTCACGGCTTCCGCGCCCGTATGGCCACCAAGGGCGGCCGCGCCGTGCTCGCCCGCCGTCGCGCCAAGGGCCGCAAGCGCCTCACGGTGAGCGACGAGAAGTAGTTCTCCCCCTGCGCATGAGGACTCTCAAGTCTCGGCGGGATTTCGAGCGCGCGTTCACACAGGGAAAACGCTACAACCATCCGCTTCTCCGTATGGTCGTATGCGATGCAGCAGACGAAGGCGATCCGGGTCGGGTCGCCTTCGTCGCTGCTAAGCGCCTGGGCTGCGCCGTCATCCGCAACCGATCGAAACGCGTGCTCCGCGAGGCGGCCCGACACGGTTCCCTGCCCGCGCCCGGTCGCGACATCATCCTCTTCGCCACCCCGGCGACGAGGGGCGCCGCCCCGGCCGACATGGCCGCTGCCCTCGCGCGCCTCATGAAGCGGGCTGGTCTCGATGGCTGAGCGCCGACCCACGATCGCCGCCCGCGCCGCCCTGGCCCTCATCGGTGTCTACCGGCGGGCCGTTTCCCCCCTTTTACCGGATAGCTGTATATACATCCCGACCTGTTCACAGTATGCTGTTGAGGCTATATCGCGATACGGCGCCCTTAAGGGTTGCTGGCTCGCCCTCCGTCGCATTCTTCGGTGCAGTCCGCTGCATCCCGGTGGGTACGACCCCGTGCCCTGAGGGTGCGCTGAACATTTGGAAGGATTCTCATGTGGGATTGGATCGTTAACATTCTCTTTCAGATCCTGAAGCTCATCCAGGGCTTCGCGGTCGACTGGGGCCTCTCGATCATCATCTTGGTGTTGATCATCCGCCTCATCCTCACGCCGCTTTTGCTGAAATCGACGCGCTCGATGGCGCGCATGCAGGTGCTTCAGCCGAAGCTCAAGGAGATCCAGGACAAGTACGCCGACGATCCCCAGAAGCAGCAGGAGATGATGCAGAAGTTCTACAGCGAGAACAAGTTCAACCCGCTCGGAGGCTGCCTGCCGCTCCTCATCCAGATGCCGATCCTGTTCGCCCTGTTCACGCTCCTGCGCAACCTTCCCTCGTACTTCCCGGGTGTCGAGGTCACGGAGTTCTCGTTCTACAGCATCCTGCCCGACTTGACGATGGTGCCCTCCCAGGCCTTCTCGCAGGACATGGTCACAGCGATCCCTTACCTCATCGTACTCGTGCTGTTCGCGGTGCTGACGCTCATCCCGACGCTTCTGCAGTCCCGTAACCAGACCGGGGCCCAGGCCCAGAGCATGCGCATGATGGCGGTGATCATGACCATCATGATGCTCTGGATGGGTTGGGGGCTGCCCGCCGGCGTGCTTCTGTACTACGACGTCTCCTCGCTGTGGCAGGTGATCCAGCAGCAGCTCGTGACCAAGCGGGTCACGGAGAAGGCGAAGGCCGAGGAGGAGGCGCGCATGTCCGCCGCCCCGATCGAGGTCGATGTGGTCCGTCGTGAGCGCAAGGCTCGCCCGCATAAGAAGAACTAGGCTATGGAACCTTTTATTTAGGTACCTTAATATTGGAGGACATCATGGAAGAGCAGATCGCAGAGACGAACGAGGTCTCCCCGTCTCAGGCTGGCGGGTATCCCGAGCTTGCGGCAAAGTATAAGGCCGGCGAGGAGCTCAATGATGTGGAGCTCGATATCATCGCTGATGTGGCCCTCTCCGTGCTGCGTTCACTGCTTGCTCACTTCGATGCCGGTGACTCCCCTATCGAGGAGTTCGAGGGTGACGAAGGCGAGCTGATCCTCGATGTGACGGAAGGCGACCTTGCGGTGCTGATCGGCCGCCATGGTCGCACCCTGGAGTCCTTGCAGACCCTCTTCTCGCTCCTGGTCAGTCGCAAACTTGGGTTCCGCTATCCCGTGGTCGTTGATATCGAGGGGTATAAGAACCGCCGTCGTGACAAGGTGATCGGGATGGCTGAGAATGCTGCGGACCGTGCACTGCGTCAGGGCCGCTCCGTGAAGCTTCCTCCCATGAGCGCGTACGAGCGTCGTCTTGTCCATATCGCCCTGCGTGATAACAAGGATGTTGAGACGCATTCGGAGGGTTCTGATTCGGATCGTCATGTGGTGATTGAGGTTCTGTAAGCTGAAGTTCATAGCTCTGTTGGGAGGGGCGCTCCGGCGCCCCTCTTTTTTGCCTCAGACTCTTGCTACACTGATCTCAGTCAGCACTATGTGAAAGCGAGGCAAACGATGTCTGTTCCCTCTCGCCCTATCGAGCTCATCCCTCTTGATGATCAAAACCTTCTTGATCGGGATGTCAGTCAATTGCAGTGCCTTTGTCGTGATCTCTCATTTGAAGTTCCTGAAGCTGAGCTGAGAACCTGTGTCGAGCATCTTATGTATGTGCTGCAGGTCAACGAGTACATCAATCTCACGAGCATCACAGATCTTGAAGATGCTCTCGTACTTCACGTGCTTGATTCCCTCACTCTGCTCCCATATATCTCCTCTGAATGCGAGTGTGCCCTTGATATGGGGTCCGGGCCAGGTTTTCCTGGCGTGCCGCTCGCTGTCTGTACCCCCCTGTCATGGTCACTTCTTGATTCCGTTGGAAAGAAGATGCGAGTCGTTGAGGCTATCTGTAAAAGATTGGGCATCTCTTCGGTGCAGACGCATCATGATCGAATCGAATCGTTTGGGAAACAGTTTAAGCAGCAGTTTGAGCTTGTGGTTGCTCGGGCGCTTGCCCCGCTTCCGATACTTCTTGAGTATGCTCGACCGCTGTTGAAGCAAGACGGCTGTCTGCTGGTCTCAAAAGGTGCTCCTTCTGATGAGGAGATGGCATCCGCTGATGCTGTATCACGTATGCTTGGTTACAAGCTTGAGATCGATGAGAGCTTTGATTTGCCGAATGAATATGGACATCGAAATATCCTTCGATATCGTGTGGTCCGTCCCTCTCAGGTGAAATTGCCAAGAGCTATGGGTCTTGCTCGCAAACAGCCGCTTGCCTGAATGTTTCACGTGAAACATAATGAGCTTGAGTATCTGGCTGATGTTTCACGTGAAACATCTCCCTGGCAATTGAAATACAAGAAGTAGGCAAACAAAGGGAGGGAATGTGGGATATCAGGATGTCCCTCGTTCTAAAAGCGAGAAGGCAACAAGAGTCATCGCCATCATCAATCAGAAAGGTGGCGTTGGCAAGTCGACTACCGCAGTGAATTTAGCGGCTGCTCTTGGTGAGCAGAATCGAAAGACGCTCATTATTGATTTTGACCCACAGGGAAACAGCACAAGCGGTTTTGGAATTGATAAGGAAGAGCTCACGCACTGCGTATATGATGCGCTCCTGCATGATGTGACGGCGGATGAGCTCATAACAGAAACGGTCTGCAAGAAGGTATTCGTCATTCCGGCGACGATCCAACTTGCAGGCGCGGAAATTGAGCTCGTTTCAGCTATGGCGCGTGAGACACGACTGAAAGATCTTATTGAGCCGATCATTGATGAGTTTGATTTCATCCTTATCGATTGTCCTCCTTCCCTCGGGTTGCTGACGATTAACGCCTTGGCAGCAGCGGATAGCGTGCTGATTCCGATTCAATGCGAGTATTATGCGCTTGAGGGTGTGACAAAGCTGCTTGAGTCAATGCGCATGGTGAAGGGTCGGATCAACCGGAATCTTGAGACTTACGGTGTCTTGATGACGATGTTCGACAGCAGAACCTCCCTCTCTAAGCAGGTTGTTGAGGAAGTCCGCTCATATTTTGGCAACCTTGCATTCAAAACAGTGATTCCGCGTTCCGTCAAGGTGTCGGAGGCACCTTCATACGGCTTGCCAGTTATAAAGTACTCTCCAAGTAATAAGGGTTCGCGCGCATATATCAATCTTGCTAAAGAGGTGATCAAACGTGCCTAGTCCTAAAAAGAAAGCCGCATTGGGTCGTGGTCTGGGTTCGCTCATGGGTGAGGCGCAGACAGAAACCGGATATTCTGGCGAAAAGGAGGGCATGAAGGTCCCGCTGAGGGATGTGAAGCCGAATCCGAACCAACCGCGCACGCATTTTGAAGAGGAGGCTTTGCAAGAGCTTGCGGCCTCGATACGGGAGAACGGGGTTCTCCAACCGCTTCTGGTGAGAAAGAACGGACAGAAATATGAGATCATCGCGGGAGAGCGTCGGTATCAGGCATCGAAGCTGGTGGGTCTTGACGAGGTGCCGGTCATCATCAAAGAAGTTGATGATAATAAGATGCTCGAGCTCGCATTGATTGAGAACTTGCAGCGATCGGACCTCAATCCGATAGAAGAGGCCAAGGGATACAAGCAGTTGATCTCAAAGAGCGGTATGACGCAGGAGGCGCTGTCGAAGGCAGTCTCCAAGTCGCGTTCCTCTATCACCAATGCTCTTCGACTTCTGGATCTACCGGAGCAGGTGCAGGATTATCTATTTGATGGGAAGCTCACAGCGGGCCATGCGCGAGCGATCTTGGCGGTCCCGTTTGAGGAGCAGCGGATCAAGCTCGCTGAGAAGGTGGTTCAGGAAGGTTTGTCGGTTCGTGCGACTGAGAATCTTGCTCCATTGTTTTCAGTCGGAGATGAGCCCCGTGCGACCCGTCCGGTCACGCCGCAGTCCTATAAGAAGGCGGCGCGTGTGTTGAGGCAGGTTTTCAACACCAATGTCAGGGTGAAGTCTTTGCGCGGTAAGAACAAGATCGAGATCGAGTTCAAGGATGAGGAGGAACTCTCCCATATCCTTGAGACCATCGTCTCGATGTAGACAGTAGAGGAGAGCGCCATGTGGAAGAAGATCATTGGATTCGGAGCTCTGGGCATCGCTGTCACGGCCGGCTCATTCGCGGGATACAAGCTTGCGACGGATGAGGATCTTCGAAAGAAAATCCAGGAGAAGGTCACGGGCGCCTTCGCGGTGTCGAAGGATCAGCTGAGCGGTATGAGCGAGGATGTGGCTGTGAAGCGTGCTCAGCTCACACGGAACCCGCAGATCAACCGCGACTGGGTTGAGAATCAATGGGAGGCCCTTAACAACTAAGGTGCCTAACTAATTGGATCTAAGAGAAACGGGAGGGTCGCAAGGCCCTCCCGTTTCATGTGAAACGCTTTGACGGCGATCTCCTCACCTGCCTCCGCGCGGGACGGAGAAGCGCTGCTTGAGCTGGCCGCAAGCCGCATCGATATCCGTGCCGCGGGAGTTGCGGATCGTGGTCTCGACGCCGTGCATCATGAGGCGTCGCTGCAGGACCTCGACCTTTTCGATAGGCGAGGGCTTGAGCGGGCTGTCGGAGATATCGTTCAGCTGGATGAGGTTCACGTGGCACAGCGTGCCCTGGCAGAAGTCGATCAAGGCCTCCATCTCGGGGTTGGTGTCGTTCACACCGTCGATCATCGCGTACTCGTAGCTCGGACGCCGTCCGGTCTTCTCGGTGTAGGACTGCAGCGCCTCGTGGAGCCTCAGGAGGGTGAACTTCTTCACGCCGGGCATGAGCTGGTTGCGGGTCTGCTGGATGGCCGAGTGCAACGAGATGGCCAGGGTGAACTGCTCATCGAGCTCGGCGAAGCGCTTGATGCCGGGGATGATGCCGCAGGTGCTCACCGTGAGGTGGCGGGCGCCGATGCCGAGGCCGTCGGGGTCGTTGAGCATACGCAGCGCCTTGACCGTCTCATCGAAATTGGCGAGCGGCTCGCCCTGCCCCATGAACACGACGCTGGTGACGCGCTCGTTGAAGTCTGCGGCGACGTGGAGCACCTGGTCGACCATCTCGCGGGCCGTGAGGGATCGGGTGAGGCCGCTCATGCCCGTGGCGCAGAAGGCGCATCCCATGGCGCAGCCCGCCTGCGTGGAGATGCACACGGCGAGCCTGTTCTTGTTCGGCATGCCGACGGTCTCGATGGAGACGCCGTCGCTGAACTGCAGGAGGTATTTGCGGGAGCCGTCTTTCGAGACCTGCTTGGTGAGCTCCTCGGGCACGTTGAAGCGGTACCGCTCGGCGAGCTGCTCGCGGAACACCTTGGGGAGGTTGGTCATCTCGTCGAACGAACATACGTTCTTATTGAAGAGCCATTCGCGCAGCTGCTTCGCGCGGAACGCCGGCTGGCCGAGGCTCTCCGTGAGCTCCTGGAGGTCGTCGACGGAAAGGGATCGGATATCCCGCGTCGTGGTGGATCGTTGCATGGTATTCCTTTCAGGAAAATATGGCGCATACCCTCTACAATAGGGTATCGCAGGCGCCGGGCGCCCGTGCGCGATGGCCCGAAACAGCAGAATCCGCCGACAGCGACGCCGTTCGCGGCAGCTGGAGAGGGAGGTTGGTCATGGCCCAGATGGATCGTCGGAACATGCGCGTGGCCGTGCTCGCCGGTGGAACGTCGAGTGAGCGCGAGATATCGCTGGCGTCGGGAGGCAACGCGGTCGACGCCCTCAAGATGGCCGGGTTTGGAACCGTCGAGCTCTTGGATACCGCTTCGGATGCCTTTGTGAGCCGAATCACGCAGGAGGAATGGGACGCGGCCTTCATCGCGCTTCACGGCTCCGGCGGCGAGGACGGCGTGATACAGGGCTTTTTGAGCTTCCTCCAGATCCCGTTCACCGGCTCGGGGGTCTGCGCCAGCGCCGTCGCCTCCGACAAGGAGTTCGCCAAGCTGCGCTATGCGCATGCGGGGATTCCGGTCGCCGCCGGTGTGGCGCTCACGGCATCCGATCGCATCGATGAGGGTGAGATCCGTGCGGCGGTGGGGGAGCAGTGTTTCGTCAAGCCCGCTGAGAACGGGTCGAGCTACGGCATCAGCCTCGTGAAGGAGGCCGGCGAGCTCTCCGGTGCCATAGAGGAGGCCTTTCGCTACGGCGACAAGGTGCTCGTGGAGGAGCGGCTGGTGGGCACCGAGGTCACGGTCGGCGTGTTCGGTTCTAAGGAGCTGCGCGCCCTGCCTGTCGTCGAGGTGTGCTGCGAGAACGAGGGTGCCGAGTTCTACGACCTGCGGGTGAAGTACATCGATCCCGAGAAGGTCCATCGCATCCCCGCCCGCCTGAGCGAGGGTGATTACCGCCGGGTCCAGGAGCTGGCCTGCGCGGCGCATCGCGCGCTCGGGTGCTGCGGGATCTCCCGGAGCGATTTCATCGTGACGGAGCGCGGCCCGGTGATCTTGGAGACGAACACGATCCCGGGCATGACCGACAGCTCCCTGTACCCCGATGAGGTGGCGCACACCGAGGACCTGACCTTCCCCGAGGTCTGCGCATCCCTGGTTGAGATGGGGATCGCGCGGGCGCAGAAGTGAGTGAGTTTTGAGCGAATCCAACCCCACCTTCGAGGAGGCGGTGCTGCCTGGCACGCCGCGATCCATCGTCGACGCTTACGCGACGCTCGCCGAGCGGGCCCGGACGAGGACGTTCGGCCTGATCGAGGATGACGTGGTGGTCCTCGACACCGAGACCACGGGTCTGTCGCATAAGGACAACGAACTGATCGAGATCGCCGCCGCGCGCCTGCGCGGGAGTGAGGTCGTCGGCCGCTTCAGCACCTTCGTGCACCCCACCGGTCCGGTGCCGCTTGAGATCACGAAGCTCACGGGTATCACGAACGCCGATGTCGCAGGGGCGCCCTCGGCGGTTGAGGCGGTCTCGGCCCTGGCGGCCTTCGTGGCCGGCAGCCCGGTGATCGCGCACAACGCGGCGTTCGACCGCGGTTTCATCGAGCAGGTACCGGGCGGGGCGGAGGTCAGCGACATCTGGATCGATTCTCTCGCCCTCTCGCGCATCGCCCTGCCGCGGCTCGCCTCGCACAAGCTGTCCTCGATGGCTGCGCTGTTCGGCTGCGACGCGGTCTCTCACCGCGCGGGGGACGACGTCGACGCCCTGTCGGGTGTGTGGCGCATCCTGCTCACCGCGCTCGCCGACCTCCCGGGCGGGCTGATGCGCCTGCTCGCGGACATGCACCCGGATGTGGCCTGGGCATATCGGCCGATCTTCTCGTATCTGGCGGGCGAGGACCCGACGGCGGTGTTCTCGCTGTCCCACGCCCGCGCCGCCGTTCTCGAGGCCGCCGGCGGCCAAGACAAGGTGGACGCCGACGACCTCGAGCGCCTCGACATGCCCCGGGTCGACCAGGTGGAGGAGGCGTTCGCGCCCGGCGGTATCGTCAGCCGCATGTACCCGGGCTACGAGCCCCGTTCCGAGCAGGTCGCCATGGCCACGGAGGTGCGCGACGCGCTCGCGACCTCCACGCACCGGGTGATCGAGGCGGGCACCGGGGTGGGGAAGTCGATCGCCTACCTGGTCCCGCTCGCCGAGGCAGCGAAGCGCAACCGGGTGACCGTGGGGATCGCGACGAAATCGAACAACCTCGCCGACCAGCTGATGTTCCATGAGCTGCCGCGGCTCTCCCGCGAGGTCGACGGGGGCCTCAGCTACTGCGCCCTCAAGGGGTTCGATCACTACCCCTGCCTGCGCAAGCTCGAGCGGCTCGCCCGGGGCGGGGAGATCCGCACCACCAGGGACCCGGCCGACACGCTGACCGCGATGGCGGTGATCTACGCGTACGCCTGCCAGTCCCCCGTGGGGGATCTCGACGGGCTGGGCATCCGGTGGAGGAGCGTCAGCCGCGCCGACCTTACGAGCACCTCGCGCGAGTGCGCGCGCAGGCTCTGCCCGTTCTTCCCTGACAAGTGCCTGGTGCACGGCGCCCGCCGCCGCGCGGCCCAGGCTGACATCGTGGTCACGAACCACTCCCTGCTGTTCCGCAACGTCGCCGCCGAGGGCAAGATACTGCCCCCGATCCGCCACTGGGTGCTCGACGAGGCTCATTCGATCGAGGACGAGGCGCGCCGCCAATGGGCGCACACGGTGTCCGCCGATGAGTCGCGGGTCCTCTTCGAGCGCCTGGGCGGGGAGAGGTCGGGTGCGCTCGGACACCTGATGCGCGATCTGGCGGGCTCGGATGCGGCCACCCTGTTCATGGGGGCCACCGTGAAGGCCACGGCATCGGTGCAGCGCGCCTCGGTCGCAGCGGCCGCGCTCTTCGAGGGGGTGCGCGAGCTGTCCCGTTCCCAGCGCTCGGGCGGGTATGACAACGCGAACGTCTGGATCGGCCCCGAGATGCGCGCATCGCACTCCTGGGCCGCGTTCAGTGAGACCGCCCAGGCGGCGCTCGACGCGCTCGACCAGGCCGACAGGAACCTCGCCTCGGTGGTCGCCGCCGTGGGGGAGGAGAAGCCCGAGCTCGTGACCGATGTGGCCGACGCGGCGCGGCGCATCCACGAGATGAAGGAGACGCTCGCCCTGATCCATACGGGGGCCGATGAGCGCTATGTGTACTCCCTGCAGGTGAACCGCAGGATGAAGGCGGGAGGGGAGACCCTGACGGCCGAACGCATGGACATCGGATCGGCGCTCGCGGAGTCATGGTACCCCGAGATGAAAAGCGTGCTGCTCACCTCCGCGACGATGACCGTGTCCGGCTCGTTCGAGCACTTCAACCGCTCGGTGGGGCTCGACCGCCTGCCGTCCGGCCGGGTGCGGTCGCTGCACCTCGATTCGAGCTACGACTTCGAGCGGAACATGGCCGTGGTGGTGGCCGGCGACCTGCCCGACCCGCGCAACCGCGACGCCTACCTGGCCCAGCTTGAGCGCCTGCTGGTGGACGTGCACCGGTCGATGGGAGGCTCGGTGCTCACGCTGTTCACGAACAGGCGCGACATGGAGGATCTGTACGGCCGCGTGAGCCCGGTCCTGTCCCGTGAGGGGCTCGCCCTGGAGTGCCAGGCGAAGGGCGTGAGCGTCAGGCAGCTGCGCGATTCCTTCATCGCGAACCGCACCTCGTCGCTGTTCGCGCTCAAAGCGTTTTGGGAGGGCTTCGATGCGTCGGGCGACACGCTGCGGTGCGTGGTCATTCCCAAGCTCCCGTTCGCAAGCCCCACTGACCCGCTCGCATGCGAGCGCGATGCCCGGGAGGACCGCGCCTGGGTGCGCTACGCCCTGCCGGACGCGGTGCTCGAGGTGAAGCAGGCGGCGGGGCGGCTGATCCGCTCCTCGACCGACTCGGGCGTCCTCGTGCTTGCCGACTCGCGCCTGGTGAGCAAGGGGTACGGGAAGAAGTTCCTAACGTCGCTGCCCGTGGATTTCCAGCGCATCGACAGCGCCCAGATAGGTCGGTTCCTCGAGATCTGGCGGCGCGCGCACGAGTAGGACGCCTGATCAGGCGTCGGGTGGGCCGATGAACAGGTCCTGTGCCCAGGTGCGAAACCGCCTCCGCACCTCATCGGGGCTGATGATCTCGATTTGGCCGCCCGCCGCCGCGACCTGGCTGAAAAGCCAGGTGTCCGAGGTGTAGGAGACCGTGGCCCGCGGCCGGCCGTCCGCTCGACCCGGGTCGACGGGCTCGAGTCCCGCCCAGGTTGTGCGCTCCATGAGCTCGCGGCTCGCGAAGGAGAGGACAGCGGTCGAGCCGGACGCCCGGATGCTCTCCGCGGCGCTCGCATGGGAGTAGGGGTGCGGCACCACCGAGTCGGCCGTGTAGGAGACCTCGAGCGCGTGGTCCAGGCGGTAGCGGCGCTCCCCGTCGGCCTCGACATCCCAGGCGATCAGGTAGGCGACGCCCTGCTCGGTATCGATGCGGCAGGGATCGATGAGGCGCCAGGTTGCGGTTGCGTCGTCTGCGGAGCGGTAGAGCAGGCGGCAGCGGATGCCGATGCGGGCGGCCTCGGCGATCTTAGGGTAGGAGCCGCTGTATTCCGCGCCGTCCGCTATGGCGTCGCCGTCCTCGGCATCGGAGCCCAGGGGGAGGACGGCGCGTCTGATGCGGGCGCGTGCGGCCTCGTCCAGATGGGAGGCTTCGAGGACATGGGAGAGGACGAGCCCCTCCTCGAACGAGAGGCGCAGCGGCCTGAGGGTTCCGCCGTCCCCTACGAGCACGAGGTCGGTCCCGTCCTCGGCGATGACGGCGCGCACGCCGGTCGCCTCGTCGACGAGGCTGTCGATGAGGGTGCGCAGGGATGCGAGGCCGGCCTCGTCGACGCCGAGCGATTCCATGGCGCGTTGCCTGTTGAGCCGTTGTCCGGGTGCCGAGGTGATCAGCGAGAGGAGGGCGATGGCGTGGGAGACCTGCTCGGCCGCCGCGCCTCCCGGTCTTGCCGCAGGGGAGCTAGGCATGCGTCTCAACCGCCTTCCGAACGAGGTCGTTCCATGCGTCGATGAGCTCGGGGGGATCGTGCGGGAGCATGGTGATGGAGGTGCGGTGGGCAAGGGCCCAGGCGCACGCCGCGCCCAGGTCTCGTGCGGTGATGCGCCAGCGGAGCCGGCCGTGCTCCCCCTCGATGACCCCGCGGCCGCGGGTCACGGCTTTGATCTCCTGCTCGTCCGCGGCGCCGTCGATCGAGAAGACCACCTCGGTCCCCTCGCCGGGTGCGAAGTCGAAGGGCAAAAACAGGTGGTCGTCGATGTCGAAGTCCGCGGGCACGACATAGGAACCCCGGGGCCTGCCCGCGCGCATCACGCGGTCCGCCCGGAAGGTGCGCACGCCCTTGTGGCCCTCCTCGCCGACGAAATAGCACCGGCCCTCCAGGGTGAAGATCCCGTAGATGGCGACGGAGCGCTCGGACTCGCGCCCTGCGGCGTCCCGGTAGGTGAAGGGGAGCCGACGCCTCAGGGCGAACGAGGCCCATATCGTCTCTAGGACGGGGTCGCACTCCTCCTCCTCGGATGAGGCGGGGGAGTCTGCCGGGATGAGGGAGGGGTCGGCTCTCAGGGCCTCCAGGGCCTTGACCCTGATGCGCTCGAGCACGCCGCGGTAGGGGATGTCGCTTCGGCGCAGGTGCGCGTCGACGATATCGAGCAGGGTCTCAGCGTCCTCCTGTCTGATCAGGCCGAGGTCGGCATGGGTGGCCTCGCGGTCGATGGACCACAGGCTCGCCTCGGTCTGCGGGCTCCCCGCCGGGTGGATCTCGCGCACGATGACGCCCTGCTCCGCGAGCTTCTCGCGGTCGCGCCGGAACTTCCTCAGGGCGGACTCGCGGTTGGCCGATCCGTATCCGAGCTCCTCGGCGGCGAGGATCTGCTCGGTGGTGAGCGGCGCCCTCGATACGTTGAGGAGGAAGAGGAGGTTCAGGATGCGCCGCGCCGCCTGGTCGTCGCGGCTCAGGGGGACATCGCGGCTCGGCTGGTCTTGGTGCAAGGAATGACCCTCTTTCTGCAGGATACAGGGGGTGCGCAGGGGTATATGGGACCATTTTAATCCAAGGGGAGCCCGCCGGCTCAGCCCATGTTGTCGACAGCGTACGCAGATTGGTGCAGGTACCTCGCACTAAGGGTATACTTTTGGCTATATATAGGCGTGCTGCGGGAGCGGTGTGCCCTTTGAACCGATATGCCGATGTGGAGCCCGTATGGCCAGTACCCAGAAATACCTCAACCACCTCCTCCAGCATGTGGGTATCACTCCTGCCTGCAGCGAGGAGGAGAGAACCGCTGCCGAGCTCATCGCGTCCATCTTCAGGAACCATGGGTTCGAGCCGCAGATCCAGGAGTTCAGCGCGAGCTCGATGCCGCGGCTCGTCCAGGCGGGCTTGGGTATCGCGCTGTTCGTCGGCGTGATACTGATGGGGATAGGAGGCGCGCTCGGCGTTCTGGGCTTCCTCATCACCATCGCCGTCACGGTGGTCTTCATCTTGGAGCGCACCGGCCGCCCCGTCCTCTCCCAGCTGGGCCGCGGGGGCCTCTCTCAGAACGTCATCGCGTACCACAAGGCATCCGGCCCCATGGCCTCGCCGCGGAACCGTCCGGTCGTGGTCGTCGCGCATTATGACTCCCCCCGCGCCGACCTGCTCTCCCAGGAGCCCTTCGCCCCCTACCGCCCCCTGCTCGTCAAGATCCTGCCGTATACGATGGTCGCGCCGGCCGTGGTCGCCGTGGTGAACCTCCTGCCCCTCCCCGGCGCGTTCAAGATCGTTCTGTGGCTGCTCTCTCTGGTGGCGTCTTTGGTGCCGCTCGCCTACGCGGCCGCCATCCTCGCCAATCGATTCGTGCTTCCCTACACCTCCGGGTCGGTCTGCAACAAATCCTCCGTCGCATCCCTCCTCGGCGTCATGGACGCCGTCGCCCCCTTCGAGGGGGAGGATGAGTTCCCGGGTGATATCCCCTTTGAGGAGTACATGGCCGAGCAGGCGGCCTTCGCCGTCGCGGCTGCGAGCGACGATGCGGCCTCGGATGCCGAGGATGCGGACGCCGACGCGCTCGAGGTCGCACCCGAGGAGGGGAAGGACCCGGCCCCGGCGGCCCTGTCCACCCCCGCCGAGACGCAGTCCATGGATGCGGGTGACCTCGAAGCCTCCCTCACTCCGGATGGGACCGACCCTGTCCCGGAGGGCGCTCCCGCGCCTGTGCCCGCTGACTCGACCCGCGCCTTCCCCGCTCAGGAGGAAGGCGATCAAGAGGGGGCCGCCGACGCCCCGGTGGTCGAGGACGCCTCCGACGAGCCGCCGCTGAACGCCGAGGGGAACCTGCGCTACGGGGCGGACGTCATCCGCTCCCTCGGCATGGTCTCCCCCGCATGCAAGATCGAGTACGAGGAGGAGCCGACCTCCGATCCCTTCAACACGCCCGCACCCGCGGCGATTGAGGTCCAGCCGTCTGATGACGACCTGGTTGATGAGGAGCCTGTCGAGCAGGCTGTGACGGAGGACGAGGAGCTCGCTGTCCCCGATACGATCGCGGACCTGGCATCGGCGCCTTCCGAGGGCGATGACCCCGTGGACGATCTCCTTCCCGCCGAGGATGCCCTTGAGGCGGATTCCGATGTGGAGCTTGACCAGACCATGGCCGAGATGCCGGTCGCAGGCGCCTTTGAGGATCAGGGTGATATAGCCGCCGCCAACGCTCCTTCCGATCAGGAGGCTGCCGATGGCAGCACGCAGGTGTTCGCTATGCCGGCCCCCGATGACGCTCCCGCCGACGAGGATGCGTCCGAGCTCGGTTCCACGCAGGTGTACCGTCCGGTTGAGACGGTCGACTCCCTGATGGCGCAGATCGACGCGAACGTCCCGTCCCGTGCGCAGCGCGCGCCTCGCCAGATCCCGCCCGTGGTGCCCGACGCGTCGGCGCTCCAGGGGCGTGGCACGGGCAACCGGGCCTCGCTGTTCGACGTTCCCGATCCGTCCGCGACCCCGAACGACCCCTTCTCCGCGCCGGTTGAGTCGCCCGCGAGCAAGGGTTTCACGGTGATCGGGCCGAATGATCCCATCCCCACGACCCCTGCCGTCGAGGAGCATCATCCCGTCGCGGAGGATGTTCCCGCGCCTGCCCCCGCCAAGGCCGCTGAGCCTGCGGATGAGGAGGGTCCCCTGCACGGCCTCGCCCGCTTCTTCGGGCGCAAGAAAAAGAAGAAGCAGCAGGACAGCATGCGCGACTGGCTCGGTGTCGACGACGGATTCGACGCCAAGAAGAACGGTGGCGAGATCGGGAGCTGGGACAACTTCAGCTCCGATGACGACAGCTGGAAGGGCGGTGCCACCGGGTCTGAGGACGCGACCGATGGGGAGCTCCGCGATGCCATCACCTCCCTGGGCGATGACGAGCTGCTGGGCCATGACATCTGGTTCGTGGCGACCGGCTCCTCTGAGGCGGGGAACGCCGGCATCAAGGCGTTTTTGGAAACGCACCGCGACAAGCTCCGCGGCGTGTTCCTCATCAACCTCGAGTCCATCGGCGCCGGCAGCGTCTCCATGGTGTCCCGCGAGGGCGAGACCCGCGTGCTCAAGGGTGACCGCCGCATCATGAACCTGGTTGGCCGCGTGTCCCAGGACTTCCACCGGAGCTTCGGCACCGTCGAGCTGCCGTTCATGGACACCGACGCCCACGCGGCGATGGAGAAGAGCCTGAGGTCCCTGACGATCGCCGGCGTCGACTCGGCGCATCTGGCCTGCTCGCACAGCGAGGAGGACCAGCCCTATAACGTCGATGCCGAGAATGTCCAGGTGGTGGCAGACGTGGTGACCGAGGTGATCCGCCGTTCGTAGCAGCGCTCCCTCAGCACATAACTGGATGATTCTCACGGCCGGTCTCCGCACGGATGCCGGCCGTGAGCGCATGGGGCCGTATACGCGCCGCCGAGCTGGTAGGATAGGGGTAAGGGGAGAGCGGTAACGGAGGCGTTGTGCGCGATTTCATCAAACGGCATTGGCTCGCCTATCTCATCGGTGTGTTCGTCGCCATCGGCGTGGGGGCTCTTGCCGCCTACGTGGTGGGGATCAAGGCATCGACCCCTGCGGAGGTGCGCCGCGAGCGCATCGCCGCCGAGAAGGCGCAACAGAGCTTCTATGACGGTCAGGACCCTGCGGCAGACGATCTGCCGACCGAGGGGGAATCGGAGTAGCACGGCTCTTCACCCCCTAGCGGCTTCGTGCGAATATCACGAGGGTACGATCCCGTCCCCCTGCGCGCTCGCTTGAGCAGGTGCAGAGGGTGAGCGCCTGCGATGCCGCCCCGATGCGCTTATCGGCGTCTTCTGCCCGCGCGTGGGACCTGTGCAGAAGGTCGCGAAGCCAAGCATGTAGATCCTCATCATCCGGGAATCGAAAGCGCTGAATGAGTTCGAATTTCCCAGTGGTCCGCACCGCCATGACCGGATGAAAGCGTGACGGCGGGTTCTGAGGGGTATGCCAGGTCGCGGTGCCGATGCCATCGAAGACCTCCTGGATGAATGAGCGGTGGATGGGGCTGAACTGGGCCCGTTCGTCGAGGATCACGTGATGCCCGAACACGAGGAGATGGCCCGCATCAGGTGAGGACCTGATATCGAGGTACGCGGTGCCCTCGAGCGAGGGCTTGCGGTCGAATCCATGGCTGAGGTAGAAATCCTCCTCTTCAGGCGCGGATGGATGCACGACGGGCAGGGAGATGGGTGTTCGCCCCACCTCGAGCCAGGCGACGGCGTCGCCGTTGGCAGCGGCGAGCGCATTCCAATCGGGACCCCCACCGACCTCCGCTGATGCGATAGTGCTGCTCGCTACGGCGTTGTGCTTTTGAAGCGACCCCCTGATCCCGGTGACGACCCCTCCGAAGCCCGCGACCGCCGCTATACGGATGATCAACGACCTCCTGCTTGGAGTGGAGGCCGTGGCGCCTCTCGGTCGAGCGTTCGCTTGCGTTCGCGCCCTCCTACTATTCATCACAGCCTCCTTCCCAGGCATATCGCGTCACATCCGGAGATGGGGTCACCTCTTTGCGCTCGGTCGCTTTGCGGCGGGCCGCCTCAAGGAGCCGAAGTTCAGCGCCTTGAGCCTCCTCCTCTGACGGTGGACGAACCAGCTCCCGCCCCCTATGCCGGCCGCGATCGATGCCCCCAGGGACGGAAGCGGGGAGAGCGCTCCGGTTTGGGCGAGCGGCCTGGCGGAGCTCACCGGGCTTTGCGTGACCCGATCCTCATCGTGGTCCTCGAGCTTCGGCCCGCCGCCGTTTCGATACAGGTTCACCTGGGCCCGGTTCTCCAACCGCGTGCCCTCCACATAGGCGTCCGTCACTTGCATGCGCAGGACGGCGGGCGAACCTGTCGCGGATCCCTCAGACGGTGCGGGGACGCTGTCGACATCGTCGTGCGCGTGCTTCAGATCCTTTCGGTCCCAGCCCCGTTCGCGCGACGTGAACCCCGCCTCGACGCGGCCGTATTCAAACCGCACCGCGACCACGTGCTCACCGGGAGCGAGGTTGAGGTCAGCCACAAAGAGCGTGCGGCCGTCCGCGGCATCCAGGTCTTTCTCCCAAAGCTGCCATCCTCGGTATTCGAGGGCGCGCGCATCCTCCCCGAGGGTTTGCTTGGTTGACGCATGCTCGAGCCAGGGGTTGTCATGGCCGTCATCACGGGTGGCGTTCGCTTGCACCACGGCGCCCGCGTCCGCCGCCCGGTTCGTCCGGTACCAGAGATTCAGCTTCCCGTTAAAGTCGCCTTCAGCCCTCGGCACGGTGACCGACACGAGCCGGGCCAGACCCTCTTGCGCGGACATCAGCTCATCGTCGACGGTGAACTCGTCGGTCCAGGTGCCGCTCGTGTTCCTGAAATCCAGGGAGTACTCGAAGAGTCCTTCGGGGGAGGAGCTCACCCGGGCGCGGTTGCCGGAGCCCGCCTTCATACCCTTCGCGGTGGGATCTGCGATCTCCTGGCGCTTGTCGATCTGCCCGGTGATGGAGAGCGGCGCATCGTAGAGCGTCACGGGTTGGATCTTCCCGGTCTCCTCGACGGTGAAGGTGACAAAGGATGCGAGGTCATGGGTGCGCGGCGAGACGCGCTCGGTGAGGGTGTAGGTTCCGACCGGGAGGGCGTCTATACGGTGGGGCTCCGCGCCGCTGGTCCACGATGCCACCGTTTGCCCCTTCGCATCCTCGATGGTCAGCTCGGCGCCTTCGATCTCCTCCTCGTTCGTGATGTCGCGCTTCGTGATCTCGACCTTGGTGAAATCGTTCTCGACGATGAGCGTCGCATGCGCTTCTCCGTCGATGCGCCCCTGGTCGTCCACGGTCAGCTCATGGGTCTGACCATCCGCGATGTATCCAGCAGGAGCCGAGACCTCCTTGAGCATATGGATGCCGGGGGAGAGGTGGTCGAAGGTGATCTTCCCCTCCTCATCCGTCGTTCCGAGAACCGGATCGGCGTCTGGCTTCAGCAGGATGGGCACGTCGCGCACCCCCTCTTTATCTTCCAGGCCGTATGCGGTCGAACCCGCTTCGATGCGCAGCGTCCCCGCCGCCTCGCCGTCGACCTCAACCGTGTAGGTTCCCGACGGCATTTCAAGCGAGATGTGAGCCTGCTGATCCTCATCGAAGGAGAGCTCATGGGTGCGTTCACGCGGGTCCTCGCGCTCGATCTCGATGGAGCGGCCAAAAAGGCCCACGGCGACTGAGACCCGATACGTGGAGTCCGGGAGCAGTTCAACGGCGCGCTCGAGGGTTCCCTCGCCGCCATGGCGGGGGAGGGCCCGCAGGGTGTAAGTGCCAGGATCGACGAAGGTTCCTGATGAGAGGTCGATCTCAGGCCCGTCCTCCCTGCTCGCGGTGAACTCGAACCCCCCGTCTGCCTCCACGGATATCCAGGGCCGTTGCTCCGCATCAACCAGGGTCACATCCGCCCTCCGATGGTTTTCCAACAGCCTGATGGCCACCGCACCGTATCCGCCCGACGGCTTGAGGCCGAGCTCGTTTGCGGTATCCCACAGCTGGAAGACGGCGCCGGGGAGCGGGTCCTCGGTCCCCTTCACGCGCTTGAGGACGGTGAGGTCCGTGGGTTCGTCATGCGCTTCGGCAACCGCCGAGACCTGTGCCGTAGCGCTGTCGCGATACGTCAAGGTGAAGGGCACGGGCGTCGCATCGGCGGCATGGCCCTTCGGGGGCGTGACCTCGATGAAGGCGTATCGGGCGGTCCCTGCTCCCAAGGGGAGGTCCGAGATGCGCGCGACCCCCTGCTCGTCGGTGGTTACATGCCCCATGATCTGGCCGGAGACCGCCTGGACGGTGCCGTCGGGGGCCGTGAGGTCGTCATACGAGACCACGTCGTACACCGCCCCGGCGAGCGGGCGCCCATCTGAGGCGCAGGTCTTTGTGAGCGTCGCCTCTCCCGTGGCCTGCGTGTTGGGAACCTCGATCGTGACCAGTGGTGATGAGGCGTCCTCTCCCACCTCGAAGGGGAGGTCCTCACCTCGCAGCAGGTACGGGGCTGCGGCCGCCACCTCATGCAGGAAGTAGGAGCCGGCGGGCAGGCGTTCGGGCAACGTCACGGTGCCCGATTGGTCGGTGGTGAACTCGCTGAGCTCAACGTGCTCCGGATACCAGTTCTCTTGGGAGATCGGCTGCCCCTTCTGGTCAAGGATCTGGAACGTGAATCCGGGCAGAGGGACCACCCGTCCGCTCTTCGCATCCGTCTTCACGATCTGAAGGTGGCTGGTGACAGCGGTGTTGTTCACGATGTAGCGCAACGTGGCCCCGTCAGCCATCTGATCGGCGGGAACCCCCCAATCATCGGCTGGCTGGTATCCCGAGGGCGCCGTTCCCTCGACCTCGCGGACGAGGTACCCCTTCTTGTCGTAGGGCAGCGCGCCCTTGATCCCCTCGACGCGCTCCCCGTCACCGAACCAGAGGCCCTTCGTGGTGGCGTGGCCGTCTGCTCCCGTGACGATGCGGCCGATCACCTCGTTGGAGCTTCGAGAGACGATCTCGAAGGCGATGCCCTCCCCTGCGGGCTCGAGGCCGGAGGAGCTCTGGCCGGTCCCGTTGAGGAATTTCGCGATCTCGAGATCGAAGGCGATGGGATGCTCGAGGAAGTCGCCCTCGGGGATGAGCTCGACGACGCCTGCGTCGGTGAGGTGCTCAGATCCGACCGTGTACGAGCGCACGGTGGGATCGATCCGGTATCCCAAGGGCGCCTTCGTCTCGACGACGTGGATGGTCCCAAGCGGGATCCCCGTGACCTTGGCGGTGCCGTGCGCATCGGTCTTGACGGTGGTTTCCCAGCCCGGTGTCGATGCGGACGTCACACGGAACTCCGCGCCTTTGAGCGATGCGCCTCGCTGAGGTCCCGCTTTGGTGGCGGCGTCGCGCTTCCCGATGGTGAGGGTCACGGTCCCGGGCTCATCTTTGAGGTTGATGGGGCCCGGGCCCCCGGCTTTGAAGGGGATGCGGCCCTTGTGTGGGAGGTAACCCTTCGGGGCGGCTGTCTCCACGGCGTAGTAGGACGTCCCGGGGGCGAGGTCCACGGATGCCGTCCCTTTGGCGTCTGTCGTGAAGCTCGCCACTTTGGTGTCATCGTCCGCGCGGTACACGTCGTATGCCGCCCCTTCAAGGGAGTAGCTGCTGTTGCCGGCCGTGGTCTTCGGCTGGGCGGAGGATTTGGCGAAGGTCACCTTCACCCGCTTGGAGACCGTGACGAGCGCTTGGAAGTCGGCGGTGCCGCTTGTCGCCCCTTTGGTGTTGTTCAGCCACAGCGTCGTGCAGCCGGCCTCGACGCCTCCGCCGCCTGCGGCCTTATAGTCGAGGCCCGCCTGGTACAGATCCCAGGCGGCCTTCTTCACCTCGGCATCGGAGCGCGACTCCCACCGCTCGAGAAAGAAACGGTTCCCATGGAAGGAGCTCCGGGTTCCCTGGAAGGTGAGGAGGTCGGCCCGCTGGTCGGCGATGGCGAGCCACACGGCGAGCGCGGTGGCATGCTCCGACCGCTCGGCGGAGAGCCCATCGAGCGAGGTGACGACCTCGCCGTCGTATCCGTGGTAGAGCACGTAATCGAGCTCGGGTATGCCGGGATCGCCGTGGCGCGTGAGCGTCTGCCCCTCCCGCGGTCCGATGAGATAGCCTTGCGCGCAGAAGGCGATGTTCCCCGTGGTGCCTGCATCGAGGCGGAATGAGCTCAGCTCCCCCTGCCCTCCGTGGTCGACCTTGCGGCTTACGGTGACATTCGCCTGCCGGGGAAGGTCCCCATGCGCCCTCCCCGGATCGAGGAGACCGATCGCGGCCAGCAGGGCAGCGAGAACCACCAGCGCTGCCAAGGGCATGCGTTTCCAGACCATAGCGCTCCCTCCGTCTGCGGTAATGGAGAGAAGAGCGTACGGCCGGGCTCCTTACACCCAGGATGTGTTCCCTGTCGTATTCAAACGGGCGGCTCACAGCCGGCAAACGCGTTTCTTACAACGCATGGTCAAAAGGGGTGCGTATCCGCGGTCCGCGCCGCCGCCTGCAGGCCATCGGCACGGATTCGGCATCGGAACAGCATGATCGAAGCGGGGTCTGACCCCATGAAAAACGCCGCCCCGAAGCTCCGGGGCGGCGTCCTCGTTCACATGGACGGCGCGAAGCGCTCCTAGAGCAGCTTCTCCACCGCGGGCTTCACAACGGTGTCGACATCGGCCGTGGGCTCGAAGCGCTCGACGACGTTGCCCTCGCGGTCGATCAGGAACTTGGTGAAGTTCCACTTGATGTCGGCCTTCTTCTCCCACTCGGGATCGGCCTTGCCGAGGATGTCCACGAGGACCGGGGTGATCTTATGGTCGGGATCGAATCCCGCGAAGCCGCGCTCGCCCTTGAGCCAGGTGTAGAGCGGGCTCTCGTTCTCGCCGTTGACCTCGACTTTGCCGAACTGCGGGAAGGTCACGCCGAAGCGGCCAGTGCAGAAGGTGTGGATCTCGTCCGCGCTGCCCGGGGCCTGCTCGCCGAACTGGTTGCAGGGGAGGTCGATGATCTCGAGGCCCTTGTCGCCCAGCTCCTCATAGAGCTTCTGCAGGTCGGCGTAGGTGGGGGTGAAGCCGCACTCGGTGGCGGTGTTCACCACGAGAAGGACCTTGCCCCGGTAATCGGTCAGGCTCACGTCCTTGCCCTCGCGATCCTTCACGGTGAAATCGTAGATGGTGCTCATAGCGGTCTCCAATCAGACGGGGTCGCGGCACATGCCTTGAACCCAGGTGCGACCGGACACGCGCCCGGTCTCCTCCACAGTCTCTCATGCCCGTCTTGAGGACCGCTATACGGCAGGGTCGAACATCCGCATCTTAAAACAGGAAGCCGCCAGAAGCGGGCGTCGTCATCTGTGGTACGGGGCCGCCACACCGCAGGCAAGACGTGCTACCGAATATGCTCGAACGCCTGCTCGAGATCGCCCAAGAGGTCCTTGATGTCCTCGATTCCCACCGAGAGCCGCAGCGTGTTGTCGAACACGCCCGCCGCCGCCCGCTCCTCCTCGATTTGCGAGAAGTGCGTCGAGGACGCCGGGTGCACCGCGAGCGATTTCGCATCGCCGACGTTGACCATGTAGTCGAAGACCCGAAGATGCTCCAGAAGCTCGAGGGCTGCCCGCTTTCCGCCGGCGATGTCGACGGAGAGGATCGCGCCCGGCCCCTTGGGGAAGTAGCGCTGCGCGAGCCCGTGGTAGCGGCTGGATGCGAGACCCGGGTAGTTCACGCGCTCCACAAGCGGGTGCGCCTCGAGGAACTCGGCCACGCGCTGCGCGTTCGACACGTGGCGGTCCATGCGCAGCGACAGCGTCTCCAGACCCTGAAGCAGGAAGAACGCGGTCATGGGGCTCATATGCCCACCGAAATCGGTGAGGCTCCTCATCCTCAGGCGTTTGGTGAACATCTCGCGGGCCAAGACCTCCTCGCCGATCGAGTCGGCCATCTCCCCATGGAAGCGCTCGAACGCCGGGAACTTGCCGTTCAGCCAGTTGAACCCGCCGTTCTCAACCACGAGGCCGGCGATGACGGTGCCGTGGCCCGCCAGGTACTTCGTGGCCGAGTAGCAGACGATGTCGGCGCCCGTCTCGAAGGGGCGCAGCAGGTAGGGGGTCGCGAAGGTGTTGTCGATGATGAGGGGGACCCCGTGCGCGTGGGCGATGTCGGCGACAGCTCGGATGTCCACGATGTTCATGCCGGGGTTGCCCAGGCACTCGATGTAGACGGCGCGCGTCCGGTCCGTGATGGCCGCCTCGAAGGAGGCAGGGTCGTCCTCATCCTCAACCCAGCGGCAGGTGATGCCGTAGTCGGGCAGCACGCCTTCGAGCAGCGAGGTCGATCCGCCGTAGAGGGTCTTCACGGCCACAACCTCATCGCCTTGCTGGCAGATGTTGAACAGCGTACCCGAGATGGCCGCCATGCCGCTCGCGAACGAGACGGCGGCGGTGCCGCCCTCGAGAGAGGCGATGCGGCGCTCGAGCACCGTGTTGGTGGGGTTCGAGAAGCGCACGTAGGAGTGGCCCTCCTCGGAGTAGTCGAACAGGCGCACGCAGCGGTCGTAGTCGCCGAGCTCGAACGCGGCCGTCTGGTAGATGGGCACCGCCTTCGAGCGGTTGTGCTCGGAGGGGTCGTACCCCGCATGGAGCTGGCGCGTCGTGAAGCCGAGCTCCTCGTCCCTGAATGCCTCGTAGCTCATCGGTGCTCCAATCCTTTCCGAAGAAGCGTCTCCGCGCCGAGGAGCCCCGCGTGCGCGATGACGGCGACGAGGACGCACAGCAGCGTTCCGCCCACGATCTTGTACTCGTTCATGGTGCGCAGGCCGCTGAACAGGATCTCGCCCAGCCCGCCGGCGTTGATGGTGGCCGCGATCGTGGCGATTCCGATCGTCGAGATCGCGGCGAGGCGCACGCCCGCGACGATCATGGGCAGCGCGAGGGGGAGCTGGACCTTCATGAGCAGCTGGCGCTCGCTCATGCCCATGCCGCGCGCCGCCTCGATGATGTCGCGGTCCACGCCGGCGAGGCCCTCGGTGAAGTTCCGTACGAGGAGGAATTGGTTGTAGGCGACCATGACGACGACCGCGGTGGAGAACCCCAGGCCCGTGAGGGGGATGAGCAGCGAGAACAATGCCAGGCTCGGAACGGAGTAGACGGCGCCGAGAATCGCGACCACGAGCTGGCCCACCCGCTCGGACCGGCGGACGAGCAGGGTGATAAGCGTGGCGATGATGAGCGAGTAGGCGAGCACCGACCCCACGAGCGCGAGGTGCTCGAGGGTGGCCTCCGCGAACTTGTCGGCATGGTCGGCCCAGTACGCGAGGTGGTCCGCCATCAGATCGCCGCCCCGTCGCTCACGAAGCCTCGACCGGCCATCCATCCTCCGGTGGACAGCAGGGTGCGCACGAACTCGTTGGCCGGCTGCGCCTGGATGCGCTCAGGCGTGTCGTACTGCTGCACCGCGCCCCGGTCGATGACGAGCACCTTGGTGCCGAGCTTCATGGCCTCCGCCACGTCGTGGGTCACGAAGATGAAGGTCTTGCCCGATCCGCGGTGGATGGCCAGCAGCTCGTCTTGGAGGGTTGAGCGCGTGATGGCGTCGATGGCGCCGAACGGCTCGTCGAAGAGCATGATGTCGGGCTCCACCGCGAGCGCCCGCGCCAGCCCCACGCGTTGCTGCTGCCCGCCGGAGAGCTGCGCGGGGTAGCGGTCGCGAAACTCGGCGGGATCGAGTCCCACGAGGGCCAGCAGCTCGTCCACGCGCGCGTCGATGCGGGCGCGGTCCCACTTGAGGATCTTCGGCACCGTGGCGATGTTGTTGCGGACGGTCATGTGCGGAAAGAGCCCCGTCTGCTGGATGACGCAGCCCATGCCGCGGCGGAGTGAGACGGGGTCCGCCTCCTGCACGTCGCGGCCATCGACGAGCACCTGACCGGAGTCAGGGTCGTGCAGGCGGTTGATGAGCTTGATGAAGGTCGTCTTCCCGCCGCCTGAGGTGCCGAGCACGGTCACGAGCTCCCCGGCCTCGATCTTAAGGCTCACGCGGTCGAGCGCGGGGTGGCTCGTGCCGGGAAACTGCTTCGAGACGTTTCTGAACTCGACGGCGGCGGTCATGGGCGCGTCCTTTCTATCAGCGTGAGGGCGCCGGTGGGGCAGGTGGTGGAGCAGATGCCGCAGCCCACGCAGGCGCCGGTGTCCGCCGTGACGACCCGGCGCGGGCGGTCGCACCGGGTCGCGGTGCCCACGCCCGCGAACGTGAACACGTCGAAGTGGCAGCGCTTGGTGCACCGACCGCACCCGATGCAGGCGCCCTGGTCGAGCTCGATGATGTTCGGGACGATGGGCCACACGCCGTGGCTTTCCCGTGCCCGCTCGCCGCGGAAGAGGTAGCAGCAGTCGCTGCAGCAGTTGCAGATGCCGTTGGGATTCACGGTGTGCATGAGCCCGGCCCTGTCCGCCATGCGTACCACGTCCTTCGCCTGCTCTTTGGTGAGGGCCTCGGAGAGGCCGCGCCCGCAGAAGGTGTTGGGCCCGCTCTTGTAGGTCAGGCAGGTGCGGACGGGTGAGTCGCAGTCGCCTGCGAGGCTGCGGCAGTCGCAGGTGTTGAGGTAGATGGGCCGCTCCTGCTCGTCGATGAAGGAGAGGGTCTCTTCGAGCGAGAGGACGGTGTCTTGGGTGGTCGGCGCGGCGGGGTCGGGATCGAGGCCGTCAATGTAGGCATCGAAGTACCAGCTATCGAGCGCGCGGCGGTCCTTTTCCGGGATGGTGAGCCAGGCGTCCTGCTGGGTGATGGCGAAGACGTCGAGCCTACCGTAGAAGGTTCCGAGCCGGTAGGTGGGAGCCACTGCCTCGGTATCGACCAGGTCGATGAAGCCGCGGCGGTAGGACTCGGCGATGAAGCGGTCGGGATCGGTCTCAACCTGCGGGCTCTCCTCGGCCGCTTGTGCGAGCAGGGCGCCCGCCTCGTCGCGGGTGAAGGGGGCCTCACCGACCCGCGCGCCGAACGCGAGCTCGGTGGGGGTGAAGAACACATCGAGATGGGGGACGGCCGCGGCGGGGATGCCGAAGCGCACGAGGAAGCCCCCGAGGCCGTCCGTATCCGGGATACTGGTCGGGTAGGTCATGGTCCCTAGCTCTTTCCCTCGAGCTTGTCCTCGAAATAGTCCTCGGCCACGTCCTCGTAGTCCTCTTTCTCAAGATCGACCTCGGCGTTCAGCTTGGTGAGCTCGGCGGTGGTGAGCGCGGCCGAGACGGCGTTCAACGCGGCGGCGATCTCGGGGTGCTCCTCGAGCACGCTCGCTCTCACCACGGGGATCACGTTGTAGGGAGGCCAGACCCTCTTGTCGTCCTCGAGCAGGGCGTAGGCTTTGGTGTTCGTGAGCTGGCCCTCGGTGGTGTAGGCTGGTGCGACGTCGGCCTCGTCGTTTTTCAGGACCTGGTACTTCAGGCTGTTGTCGTAGACGCGGCTGGACTTCCAATCGAAGTCACCGTAGGCCGCCTCGAGGGCGGGCAGGCCGTCCTCGCGCTCGTCGAACTCACCCTGGGAGGCGAAGCGGAGCTCCGTGGCATGGGCCTGCAGGTCGGATATGGTCTTGATGCCGTATTTCTCAGCTGCCGCCGTGGTGATCACGAGGCCCTGGGAGTCGGCCGCCTCGGCCTGATCGAGCACCTCGAGGCCGAACTCCTCCTTGTACGCCTGCTTCACGGTGTCGTAGGCCTTTTGCGGGTCGGTCTCAACGGGGCGCTTGAGGATGCTCAGCAGCGCGGTGCCCGTGTACTCGGGGTAGAGGTCGATATCACCCGAGGTCAGCGCCGTGTGGACGACGGAACTCGAGATGTCGAACGTGCGGTTGACGGTGAAGCCCGCCTGCTCGAGCGCGAGCGCGTAGAGCTCGGAGATGATCTCCCCCTCGGTGAAGTCCTTGGATCCCACCGTGACGGTTCCCAGGGAACCGCCGGGGGTCTTGCCGGAGGATGTGTTGTCTCCGCAGGCGGTGAGGCCGACGGGCAGGGCGACGGCACCGAGGCCGGCGAGGACGGCGGCGATGAATTGACGGCGGGAAGGTGAGCTGATCATCTTGGATCCTTTCATGAACGGGGTTCTCGATGTGTTCGGAATCCGTACGAGCGCGGCCGAGGTCGGTTGGGATCGGCGCTATGCGCGCTCGTACCGGCGCATTCGCCGGTCGATGCAGGAGAGCAGGAAGCTGACGGCGAGCGAGAGGGCGGCCACGGAGATGCCTCCCACCCACAGGAGGTCGGTGCGCATGAGGCCCATGCCGGTGAAGATGATCTCTCCGAGTCCTCCGGCGCCGATGTAGGAGGCGAGCGCGGCGCTGGCGACGACCTCCGTCGCGGCGGTGCGGAAGCCGGCGAATGCCGCAGGGAAGGCGAGCGGTGCGCGGATGGTCAAGAAGACGCGGGCGGGGCCCATGCCCATGCCGATGGCAGCCTCGACGATGTGCGCAGGCACCTCGCGGAAGGCGAGGGCGGTGTTGATCAGGATGGGCGGCATCGCGAGGACGGCGAGCGCCACCACCGCGGGGAGGGTGCCGGTTCCCAGGATGGGGACGAGGAAGATGAGGGTGGCGAGGCTTGGAACGATGCGCAGGATACTGGAGATGCCCACGGAGATGCGCTCGATGACGGGGTGATATGAGCAGACGACCCCGAGCGGGAGGACGACCAGGCTCGCCGCGCCGAGCGCAAGCGCGCTGACCTTTATGTGCTCGAGGAGCATGCGTAGGAGGTCGGCGCCGTTTGCGGCGAAATAGCTTGCGATATCCCCCACCTGGCGCTCCTTCCCCTCTCGGCGCTTCGTTAATAACCTATAAAGTAGATTGATTTATAGGGATTACAACGATACCACCTGCAATAGGGTTGTCGACCAATTGCGGCCGATTACGATTCTTGTTCCCAAATCGAAATACTCCGATGCCGTGGCAGCCCCTGCCGGCCGCGGTTCATTGTTATGCACGTATTCAAATAAAGTCGATAAACCGAGTTTGTTTCCTATGCACCCTGATTCCGCTGTGACGGGCATGGTGGTAAGAAATGGCTATTTTGCACTTTTAGGGTCGTGTGCCGGGCCCGTTTCAGGCTGAAACGGGCCTGCTTTAGGCGGTTTCCATGTGCAAATCGGCCGGTTCGCGTGGGGAATCTGCGCGTCAAACATATATAGATATTTGCAACGCGCGTGCATCGATCGGCGAAATGTGCAAAACAGCCATTTTCTGCCATGTCGCCCGTCCCCCTCGGTCGTAAGCTCGTGCGACCCCGCGGTCCGTTTCGGTGCCGGGATTTCACATGCCACCGTCTACCTGCTTGTATGATGAATGAAGTACCTCTTTTAAATCTGCTACCAATATTTGCCGCTTGCGTAACCTGAGCCACCGTTTACCGATTGCAAGAGTGCAGGGTCACTGGTTGAACCAACTTCCGGAACAATGGACATACCTATTGGAAGATCGGGGGATGACTGTGGAAAAGAGAACAACAAGAGTGATTCGGCGGGTGCATATCGTCATGGCCATGGCATGCGCCATCGTCATGACGGCGCTGCTTCCCGCGGTCTCGGCATATGCGGCCGAGACGAATCTGGCTCTGAACAAGCCCGCGCAGGCAGACAGCGTCGAGGTCGAGAGATTCAACGCCTCCAAGGCGTTCGACGGGGACACGACGTCCCCCGACTCGCGCTGGGCGACCAGGGCGAGCGCGAACGCCTCTCAAGAGGGCGGTCCGCACTGGATCTACGTCGATCTGGGTTCCGAGCAGAGCGTCTCCTCAGTGAAGATCACCTGGGAGCAGCGCAAGGCCAACGGCTACAAGATCCAGGTTGCCACCGGTGACGCCGCTCCGGCTGTTGACAGCGCCGATTGGAAGACGGTGTACACGAACCCCGGCCGCCCGGCAAACCTCGTCGATCAGATTCAGCTGACCGAGGCGACCAAGGCGCGGTTCGTGCGTCTCTATATCGACCACAACACCTACAATGACCCCGACAACGGCGTCGCGTGGGGCACGGTCTCCATCTTCGAGATGGAGGTTTTCGGCACCGCTGGCTCCGAGGCCGGCCAGAACCCCGAGGCGAACATCGCGCTGGGCTCCGCCGCCCGCGCCGACTCCGTTGAGGTCGCCCGCTTCTCAGCCGCCAAGGCCGTCGATGGCGACACCTCTTCGAGCGGGTCCCGCTGGGCGAGCTCCGTCGACGCGAGCCCCGAGAGGGACGGCGGCCCGCACTGGATCTACCTCGATTTCGGTCAGGAGCGCGACGTCAAGACCATCCGCATCTTCTGGGAGCAGCGCAAGGCCAAGGGCTATAAGGTCCAGCTCGCCAGCGGCAACGCCGCCCCGGAAGTCAACAGCGCCGACTGGAAGACCGTCTTCTCCAACGATGGCCACCCCGCCACGCTCACCGAGACCATCAAGCTCGGCGAGGTGCAGAAGGCTCGATTCATGCGCCTCTACATCGATCACAACACCCACGCCGACCCCGACGACGGCACCGCCTGGGGCAACGTCAGCCTCTATGAGATCGAGGCCTACGGCGGCACCCCGGCCGAGAGCCTCGAGGATGTTGCCGCCGCGATCAGTGTGGCGACGCCCGCCAAGGGTGCAACCAAGCTCGACGTCACCCTCCCCGAGTCCGAGCATTTCGAGGCCGCATACAACGGTACCGATTACGAGCAGGTTGTCGACCGCGATCTGAACATCCACCAGCCCCTCGTCGACACCACGGTGAAGGTCTCCTTCAAGGTGAAGAGCAAGGCCGATCCGAGCAAGTACGCCTTCCGTGAGATCCAGGTCACCGTCCCCGGCGCCTACCAGCAGGAGGAGGGCGACAACATCGCCCCCGCGATTCTGCCGGAGCTCCGCGAGTGGAAGGGCGGATCGGGCGTCTTCAAAGCGACTTCGTCCACGCGCGTGCTCTACGCCGACGCCTCCTTCAAGGCAGCGGCCGAGGCGCTCGCCGCCGACTACGAGGATCTGTTCGGCACGAAGCTGACCGTCGCCCAGGGCACCTCCGCCGGCGTGGGCGACATCGTGCTCGCCGCCGCGGACGCCTCGAACCCGGGTCTCGGTGACGAGGGGTATTACATGGAGATCGCTGACGGCATCACCGTGAAGGCCGGCGGCAAGCAGGGTGCCTACTGGTCCACCCGCACGATCCTGCAGGCGCTGAAGCTCTCCGGCGACGGCACGATCGCCCAGGGCAAGACCCGCGACTACCCGCTCTACAAGGTCCGCGGCCTCATCCTCGACGTGGGCCGCAAGACCTTCTCCCTCGACTTCCTCAAGCAGATGGTCAAGGAGCTCTCCTGGTTCAAACTGAACGATTTCCAGGTGCACCTGAACGACAACTACATCTGGGTTGAGCAGTACACCAACGAGACCGTCGACCAGGCCTACTCGGGCTTCCGCCTCGAATCCGACATCAAGGCCGGCGGCAACAACGGTCTGAACAAGGCCGACCTCACGAGCAAGGACATGTGGTACTCCAAGGACGACTTCCGCGCGTTCATCAAGGAGTCCCGCGAGCTCGGCGTGAACATCGTCCCCGAGTTCGACATGCCGGCGCACTCCCTCGCCTTCACCAAGGTCCGCCCCGACCTGCGCACGCCCACGAGCATGACGCACCGCGGCAACGACCACCTGAACATCGCCACCAAGTACGACGAGTCGCTCGCCTTCGCGCTCTCCGTCTGGGACGAGTACACCACGGGGGCGAACCCGGTCTTCGACACCGAGACGACGCTTCACATCGGCGCCGACGAGTTCGAGGCCGACGGCAACGCGTACCGCCGCTTCGTGAACGACCTCTTCAAGTATGTTGAGGATTCGGGCCGCACCGCCCGCGTGTGGGGCAGCCTCACGCAGATCAAGGGCGACGGCACCGTGGCCGTGAGCGGTATCTCCAAGACGGGCAAGCGCCGCGAGATCAATCTCTGGAGCAGCGGCTGGGCCAATATGAAGGAGATGTACAACCTCGGGTTCGATCTCATCAACAGCAACGACGGCACCTATTACATGGTCCCGAACGCCGGTTACTACTCCGACTACCTGAACGCCAACACGGTCTACAACAGCGCGATCAACTCGATCGCCGGCACCACGATCCCCGCCGGTGACGAGCAGATGGTGGGCGGCTCCTTCGCGGTCTGGAACGACATGACCGACCGCCGCGAGAACGGTATGTCCGAGTACGACATCTACGACCGCATCCGCAGCTCTGCGGGCCTGTACTCGGCCGCGAGCTGGGGCAAGGGCTCGATGACGCTCGCCCAGGCCAAGGACGCCGCCTCCAAGCTGGGCGACGCGCCGAACACGAACTTCGGCTACCTGGTTGAGAAGAACGAGGACGGCGTCGCCGCCCACTACAAGATGAACGACCTCACCGACGCCGCCGGTGTCGCGGACGATCTCAAGCTCGAGAACGGCGCGAAGATCGCTGAGGTCGACGGCAAGAAGGCGCTGGAGCTCACCGAGGGCGCCACGGCCACCACCGGCCTCGGCACCGTGGGCCTCGGCAACGACCTGCGCGTCAAGGTGAAGCGCATGAGCGCGTCGTCCGACGAGCAGATCCTCTTCGAGAGCGAGTACGGCGCGATCAAGGCGGTTCAGAAGGGCACCGGCCAGGTGGGCTTCTCCCGCGAGGGCCGCGACTACTCCTTCAACTACACGCTCCCCGTGGGCGAGTGGGTCGAGCTCGAGTTCAAGAACGCCAAGGACTTCACGACCCTTTGGGTGAACGGGTCCAAGGTCGAGACGCTCGGCGTGGCTGGCGTCGGCAAGCTCAAGGCCACGAGCATGTACCCGGTCGAGCGCATCGGCGCGGCCGAGCGCGGCTTCGTGGGCTTCGTGGACGACCTCCGCATCACGACCGACGCGCAGTTCTCCTCCACGATGCCGCTCGACGCTGCTGTCATCAAGGCGAGCGCCATCCTTGAGAACCTTGATGATCAGAAGCTCTCCGGCCTGGTGAAGGACGCCGAGGCGATCATCGAGTCCGTGAACCCCGACGCCGCGGCGATCCAGGCCGCCGTCGACGCCATCAACGCGCGCATCGCCGAGCTCGATTTCAAGAAGGCCGATTACAGCCAGGTCGACGCGCTGCTTGCGGCGGTCCCCAAGGACCTCGCGCACTTCACCGACGAGAGCGTCGCCGTGCTTGACGCGGCGGTGGACGGCGTCGTGCGCGACCTGCCGGTCGGCATGCAGGACCAGGTGGACGCCTACCGCGACCGCATCAAGGCTGCCATAAGCGGCCTTGCCCTGAAGTCTGATGACGAGACGTTCGCCCGCATCGCGTCGGTGACGGCCTCCAGCCAGGAGACGGCTTCCGAGAACACCCCGGCCACCGCCGCGATCGACGGCGACACGGCCACGTTCTGGCACACCCGCTGGTCCTCGAACGCCGACAACGGCCCCACGCATTGGATCGACCTCAAGCTCGAGGAGCCGGCCACGGTCGACGGCCTCGCGTACACCCCGCGCGTGACCGGTACGAACGGCCGCATCCAGGAGTACCGCGTCGAGGTCAGCACCGATGGCGGCAAGACGTACCAGAAGGTCGCCGAGGGCGCCTTCGCGGATCCCTCCGTGCCGAGCACCGTCTCCTTCGATGAGGTGGACGGCGTCACGAATGTGCGTCTGGTGTCCACGAAGTCGATGGGCCAGAACAAGTTCGCCTCCGCTGCGGAGGTGCGGGTGCGCACGGTGGAGAGCTCGATGGATCTCGACCGCCTGCGCGCGCTGATCGAGCAGGTGAAGGGTCTGGATAAGGACGATTACACGCCCGAGACCTGGACCGCGCTCGCGGATGCACTGAAGACGGCCGAGACCGCGGCGGGTGCCGAGGAGCCGGTGGCGGACGACGTCACGGCCGCTCTCGACGGGCTCACGGCCGCGCTGCTCAAGCTCGAGCCGGCGGCGATCGAGAAGCCGGTCGACCCGGATCCCAAGCCCGTGGAGCACACGGTCAGCTTCGTGGTGGACGGCTCCGTGGTCTCCATCGTCAAGGTCAAGGACGGCGAGACCGTTGCCAAGCCGGTTGACCCGGTGAAGGAGGGCTGCACCTTCAAGTACTGGACCGCCACGCGCACGGCGGCGTTCCGCTCCGCGCCCGCGGCCTACGACTTCGCGACCCCGGTGACGGGCGATCTCACGCTCACCGCCGTGTTCGAGAAGGAAGAGCAGGGGGATTCGGGCAAGACCGATGCAGGCTCCCGGAACGGAAAGACCAAACCGGGCAAAAACCGCAGGAAGGCCGGCCTCCCCAAGACGGGCGACGCATCCCTCGCCCTCGTGGCAGCCGGTGCCCTGGTCTCGGTCGGAGCCCTCGGTGCGGCAGCCGCCCTCCGTCGGCGCCGGGGCTGAACGGCGGATGAACGCGTCGTGAGACGCTGAGACGCTCAAGAGACGGGGTCCGCGCGCATGTCCGCACGGACCCCGTCGTCATGCTCGGCGGTTGATCGGAGGGGCTCGGGCGCCCCTCCTTTGGGCCGCAACCCCTAGAGGACCCAGGCCGATGGTAGGCGTAGTCGAGTTTATTTCCAAGTTCAACCGCGTTGCCATTATCACATCGGTCTGTAAGGCTAATCACCTTGTCATCATGCTCAATCCTAAAAAGAGATGAGTGAGGACATCCAGAAGGATCAAGTAATATCGGAACTCCGGCAATGCGTCGAATGATTTGAGATGAGTAGTCGTGTCCGTCTAAAATAGATGATGTTCTCGGCAGCTCATCAATTGATATGCTAACTCGTTGAGACATCCATCCCCACCAATTTGAAAGAAATGACGGCAGTGACGATCACCGCGACGCCTCCGATTATTCCGAGCGCAATCTGAATGGGATACAAACCCAGGACATATCCGAATACGGAGAAGAACGCTGCGGAAAAGAGGGCTCTGACTAAAGAGGCGGCGGAGAGTATCGTTGCGCGCAGATCATCTGATATGGCATCTTGGATCAAGTTTCCGAGGTGATATATACCATTTCTGGCAGAAAACAAAGTGCCATGCTAAGACAGAACAACCATATCGGATTCGAGGCAATGCAGGGAAGGGCCACAAAGAAAGCTGCTTCAAGTAGCATCGAGGCAAGCATGGTGCGCTTCTTTCCAAAACGCGACGCGAAAAAATCTGCAGCGATATAGGCTGTCGCGTTTACGGCATAGGAGGCCCCAAAAAAAGCACCTATCATATAGACGGGCACATTGAAGACGTCGAACACTATCTGGTTTAAGTTGTAATAGCTGCCATAGAACCCATCAAGCACACTCGTGCTAACAAGAAGGAACAGCACCGTAAGGGCGGGTCCTCCGAGACGCCACGTCTTGCGCCTGAACAATTCGGCGACGCTAGACCTCTCTTTTTCAGAGTCCGCAGCATGGACTACCTTTCCTCCCTCAATGGGGTGTAGAAGGAAGAACTGGAAGAGGTAGAAGGCGGAAACACATACATAGAGAGCGGTCCAAGACGCCTGAGCAATGAAGGAGCCGAGTACGATGGCTGCTCCCGTGGCGACTGATTGCGCGGCAAGCAGTCTGGCATTGATGGTGAGGAAGCGCTTTTCCTTTCCGGCATTACGCACCATTTCATATAGAAGCGCCTGTTCGGAGCCTGATTGAAGAGAGTAAGCGAGTGCCTCAGCAAGAGAAAGCGCAACAATAAAAGGGCCTGAAAGCAAAAGCATGCCGATGGTGTGGAAGAAGAGAAGCAGTGTGCCCACTTGAATCGAGAACTTCTTCCCGAAGAAATCGCCCACGAGTCCCGTCGGCAGCTCAAAGGCAACCGTCGCGATGTTGAACAAGGCTTGGTAAAGAGCTATTTCCGCAACAGACATTCCCTTTTCTGTAAGAAAGAGCAGAAACACTCCTCGGTTTAATACAAATCCTGCCAGAACGAAGAAAGCGGAATAGATATGCAACTGCGCAGCAGGGCTCTTCTTCACGCGGCTCCCCCAATAACTATCTCCGTTGGGGTGCGCGCCATCAACTCAAAACCAGAAATATCCATGGTGTCGATGGAGAGGCGGTAGAGTTTTTGAACAGGGAACAGTGATCTCGGTGTCGGTAGCCGATTCTGTGTTAGTCGGCTTAACTTCGTCCTCCTCAATTTACCTCGCTCCCCTCTTTAATCTTCGCCCGGCATCGTGGGCGGTCTAAGATTAAACGATGTCTGGCTTGCAAACCAGCAACGCCTCCGCCATCGTCTTCATCATCAGTTCTATTGCCATAGGGCTCATGTCGGGCTGCGCTGTTGCGGTGGGCAACCGCGTGGGTGCTCGCGACGAGGTGGGACAGCGCCGCGCCTTCGTCGCATCCCTCGGAATCGCCTTTCTGGGGGCTGCGGCGATAACGCTGGTGGGCCACGCGCTCGCGAAGCCCATATTCACCCTCATGGGCGTCCCCGATATCTTTCTTGCTCAAACGACCGCATACCTTGAGGTCATCTCTCTGGGAGCGGTCTGCCTCTTCCTCCTCAACGCCGCGTGCGCGTTCTTGCGAGCACAGGGGGATTCCGTCGGCCCTCTTGCCATCATGGCCTTCTCTGCCGTCGCGAACGTGGTTCTCGGCCTCGTTCTCATCGCGGGCGTCGGATTCGGCGTTCTCAGGCGGGCCTGCAAGGAATCGGGCTCCGCACGCGGTGATAATTAGGCAGAATGGTCTCGAACGTCAACCATATGAAGGGAGTTCGACTGTGCCTGAGGAAAAGAAATCCGAGCGTGAGGAAAGCTGGCAGAGGAGAAACGGCTCATTGTCGTTTGCCGAGAAGCTCTCGTTATTCGCAGCGGCGGCGATTGCGGCCTCGTATTCCCGGCATCTTTTCATTGCCTTGCAGACGGGATATCCCATCTCTCTGATCAGCGCGGGACCCTGGGACTTCGTCGAAGGACTTCTTCAGAGTCTCCCCTTCATACTTCTCGTTCCAATTCTTCTTCCGGACTTGATTGAGTCATATCGAGATCTTAATTCAAGGTGCACAAATAAGTTAGCCAAGTCAAATGCCGCATCCCTCGCATTATTGCTGTTTGCCGCTTTGTTCATAGTTTCGGCGTTTATTGTCTACCTTTTACTTATGCAGCTCGGGCAGGCAAATGGTTTCATCGGCCAGGTCGTGCCGCTGATCGGGTTTGCCCTCATGGTGGCGCCGCTTTTCTGGCCTCTTGTCGCATGCATGAGAATAATTTGGAAGTGGGTAGGTTGGCTCTACTCGGGAGATAGCTGGATTCGCCCCTTTCTTCGGTTGGCGCTATTTGAGGTGGCGACTGTCGAATGGCTCTGGGCGGTTCCCATCGCGATTGTCATATTGAGAAGCCTTAGTTTGAATGGAATCCATGCGAGCCTTGTCGTTGCGCTGGCCGTGCTCTTGTTTATGGCGGGTTATTTTTTGCTCAAAGTAATAATTGATGACAATCAGACCATCGGCTATACAAAGCTTATTTCTGATGCCCAGACAAGACTGTGCGAACTCCCGATATTGGGAAGGGTCGCAGTGGTGCTTGTGGCGGCGGTGCTGGTTGGATCTGCATCCTTTTTCTCCTGGTCGTTGAATCCGAAGGTTGCAATCGACTCTAAAGGTACGGTCTACAAGTTGCTCGATGTCTTTGGAGGGGGCGGTGCGGTATTAAGCGTGGCCGATACCGAACAGAACGACCAGATCAAAACTGAACCGGAGCAGACCGAGGGGGACGAAACTAATGCTGGGCCTTCCGATGCGTCCGTTGATGTTGAAGGTGCGGACGGGAATGTCGGGGCCAAGGGAGAGGAAGGTGCGAAAGCGGAAAGCGACGGTGCGCCAGGCGGGTACTGTCTGGTTGACCTAAAAAACGGCTACACGATTGAGGAGGAATCAGCCACAGGTGAGGAGGCGCCAGCTGATGGGGAAAAGGGCGCGGCAGAAAACGTAGAGACCGAGCAGGCCGGCGCGCCCAACGAGGGATGACGCGAGAAGTCCGATGACGCTGCCCCGGCCCATATGACGATTGCGAGTGCAAGCCGCCCCGCGATAACATCGAAACCCTGCCGAAGAGGATGGTCTCGCGGTCCTTTCTGTGGTCGAATGGAATCCACGGAGCTTCGAGGTGTCTGACGGTTTGGGAACAGAGCCGGAAGATTCTACTTCCCAGCCGGTGGAGGAGGGGGGGATGCGGGGGCGTGCGAACCTTTCCGGAGTCTCGCGCTCCCCGCTCTCGGCGCCGACGCTCATCATGTGAGTCGCGACAATGGTGCATTAGATGGAGTGGTACCGCTCGGGCAGGGCCTCGCAGGGGCCGGGGCGGACGACCCCGGACGAGCACCGAGCGGCGATGGGCTACGCGGTGTAGGATGTACAGGAAAACGTCCGCAGTCCCTCGCAGTTGTTTTCGCCCCGATGCCTTGTCCTGTGAAAACGGGCACGGTATACTACATCCCACGTCGGTTCTTCCGGCGAAGACACATGCGGGTGTCGCCAAGTGGTAAGGCATCAGCTTCCCAAGCTGATATGCGCGGGTTCGAGTCCCGTCACCCGCTCCAGTGAGAGCAGACGCCGGCCCTTCGGGGTCGGCGTTTTTTTGCGCCCCGGGGCCGTCCGGGTGCGGGGCCGCGGCGGAACGGGCTCCGCGCCTCTTTTGACGCCACCTTTGGCAAGTGCGCCACTCCGCTGCCAGACCTTGAAGCGACCCCTGTACCGAGTGGTTATTTGCATGACGGGCGACTTTGGTATGTCATCTAACTGTGTGGAAAATATGAAAGTGAAACTATATCAAGCATCTAATCACTAAACCGGAAACGTGAGCATCCGTTTATCCTTCTACCGTTTACAGATTAAAACAGTACAGTGCGCCGATTTCTCCTTACGCTGATACATATAATAAAATACTATTTAATAAAATACGTGCTTGCGGTAGAGGGGAGATCCAATGGACGAGCATCCCACCGTTATCGGAGGACGTTACTTATTGCTGACCGTCATTGGCCACGGCGGGATGTCCACGGTGTACCTCGCCCTCGACCAGGTGCTCAACAAGCAGTGGGCCGCGAAGAGGATCAAAGACGTTTCCGATCCGGATCAGCGCGAGCTGATCGTGCGGAGCATCGTGACGGAGGCGAACATGATCAAGCGGTTCGACCACCCGGCCATTCCGCGCATCGTCGACCTGGTGGAGGAGGACGGCTCCCTCTACGTCATCATGGATTACATCGAGGGCCGGTCGCTCGAGGCGGTTCTCGCCGCAGAGGGACCGCAGCCGGAGTCCCGTGCGGTCGCGTGGGGTCTCCAGCTCTGCAGCGCGCTTTCATATCTCCACCAACGCACCCCTCCGGTCATATACCGCGATATGAAGCCGTCGAACGTGATGCTCAAGCCCAACGGCGCGGTCCAGATCATTGACTTCGGCATCGCACGGGAGTATCGAGACGGGACGGGTTCGTCAACCCCGGCGATCGGCGACACGGTGCAGCTCGGCACCAGGGGGTTCGCTCCTCCCGAGCAGTACGGCGGCACCGGGCAGACGGATGCCCGCACGGACGTGTACGCCCTCGGCGCCACCCTCTACACGCTGCTCACGGGGAGGAACCCCGCGGAGCCGCCCTATCAGATCCTCCCGCTGCGCCAGGTGAACGACGGGCTCTCCCCCGCATTGGAGCGCGTGATCTCCAAGGCCACCCAAGCCGATCCCGAGGAGCGCTATCAGGATTGCGCCGAGATGGCGTATGCGCTCGCGCGCTACCGTGAAGAGGACGAGGGGCGCCGCTCCGGGCTCTTACGCGTGTGGAACCGCTTTCGGCTTGGTGTGGCGGCGACGCTTCTGCTGCTTGGCGTGGGGCTCACGGGCACCGTGGGCCATCGGCTGGCGCTCGATTCGAGTTTCGACCACTGGATGCAGATCGCCCGGCAAAGCACCGATGCCAACGAGTCGGTGCAAGCCTATGTGCGCGCGGCCGGGATCAGACCGGCGGATGTCTCCCCCTATGAGGGCCTGGCCTCCCTCTACCGCTCCGACCAGCTTTTCACCCGATCCGAGGAGAGGACGCTTCGCGAGGCCGTCTTGCCCCATCTATCGGAGCTGCGGTCATCGGGCTCCTACGCCGGCCTCGCGTTCAGCATCGGAAAGCTCTACTGGTACGGGTACGCCGCATCAGATGCCCCCGCCGACCGCGGTCCTCGGTCTGAGAGGATCCGGGCGGCCGCGCAGTGGATGCGCGACGCGTCGGAGGACGAATCGTTCGAGCAGCACGCCCTCGCGAGCGCATATGCCGAGATCGCAGGCTTCAACACCACCATCGTCCCCCTCATCAACGAGGGATCGGATGAGGGGCTCTACAAACCGTATCTCGATCAGCTGTCCCACCTCATCGACGCCCTCGACAGCGAGGGCAACGAGGTTGTGCGGTTGGAGGCCGCGAACCTCGCCCTCGATGCGCTCATAACGTATCCGCGGAAGTTCCGGGCGGACGGCGTGAACCGGGAATCCCTGACCGGCCTGCTCGACGGCGCCGAGGGGCTGGTTGCGGGGACCCACACCACCACAAGCGAGCTCGATGCCGAGAAGGATCGCGCGCTGGGGCTCGTCGCCACGGCGCGCCAGGCCGTTGTCGATGCGTATGTGGATGTGGAGGCGTGATGACGATGGATTCCGAGGTCTTTGGCATCATGGCGGTGGCGGGTTACAGCTTGGCGGCGGTGTGCGCGCTGGCCACCGCGGTGTATGGCGCGACGCACCGGATCCGCGAGGTGCGCGATGAGCTCACGGGTGCGGCCGCGCGCCGCACCATCGAGGGCCTCCGCTCGGGGCGCGACCTGGTATCCGCGTCGGGATGGGGGAGCCTCGAGGGGCGCCGCGGCCCCGCCGCCGAGGACGGGCCCATGCGCTTGCGGAGGGGGGAGCGGGATGAGCCAGCCCCATCCCCCTCCCTTGTTGGGGATGCTCCGTCAGAGGGATTCACCTCGCTGATGCCAAGCGAGGGGGAGCCCTCCGCATCCGAGATGGGGACGAGCCTCCTGGGCGGTGTCGCATCGGTTTTCTCGGAGGAGGGGACATCCCTGCTTTCAGGAGGCGAAGCCGCCGAGGCGCCCGCATCCGAATCGCTCACCACCCTGCTCGGTGGAGGCGGGGCGCCCCGGTCTGCGACCGATGCACGCCCCGAGTCGGGAACCGGTCTGCTTGAGCGCGAGGAGGATCGGTCATGAGAAAAGGCATCATCCCCGCGATCGCCCTCGGTGCGGCGCTCGCCCTCCCAGCTTTCGCCTGCGCGCTCCCGGTGCCGCGCGAGGCGGGCGCGCCCTCCGCTGCGGGAGACGTGCCCGGCGCGGGCACCCTGGTGGAGGCTGGCGATCCTCGAATCGCGGTCAGCGCCGTCCTGGCATCCGACGGGAGTCCGTTCGCGCTGCAGGGCGCCTGGGTGCATGAGGGGAGCCTCGCCGTCTCAGACAGGGGGATCAAGGTGGTCTACACCCTGCGCGAGGGGTCGGGCCTTCAACCGGAGAGCGCCCGTTTCGAGCTGGGTCGCGCGAGCATACGTCCCGACGAGGTGGCGGGAGGGGTGCTCACGTTCAAGCTCTCGCTGCGTGAGGCGGGGTCGAGCACGATCGACCTCGGCCGGGTGAGGCTCTCCGCTCGGGATGCGCGGGGAGCCCCGGTGGTCTCGGATCCCTTGGCGAAGGCCGCGCCGTTCAAGGGCGCGGGGATCGATTCGCTCATGTTCGTGGACGATTCCGCGGATTCCGTGCGTCCCACCGCCGCAGTTGTGCTGGATGGGAAGCCGATGAGGTCGGGTGACATCCTGTGCACACGCTCCGCCTCGGCCTCCATGGGGCTTCAGCTGACGGATCCGCTGTTCGAGCGCCTCCGAGAAGACGAGTGGTTCACCGGCCACCCCATCGTGTACACGGTGGACGGTCGGAGGCTCGTCCTCGACCCCTCGGAGCTCGGCCCGGCTCCGTCGGCGGGGAGAGACGGGTTCAGGACGAATACGCTTCTCACGTGGGAGGAGGAGGGGAGGCACCGCATCGACGTCCTCTACGAGGGGGCGATCCTCGCGGGCGCCCCGGCTGATGCCGCGCCCCTTGGGTCCCAGGCCGCGGCCGAGGTCATCATCGATCGCACGGCGCCCCTGGCCGCATCCGCCTCGGTCTTCGGGGGCTATGACCAAGACGCCGAGGTCGCGCCCATCGCGGGCGCCTCAGATGGCGACCCCGGCTATGCCGTGCTCTTCGGCGGGGCCCGCACCATGGAGATCGCCCTTGAGGACAGGCCGGCCCATCCCGGTTCGGACGTCTCGGGCGTGAGCGCGTTCAGGCTCACGGTGCGCCGCCACGCGAGGATGGATGGGTCGGGGATCGGGGCGGTCCAGACGTTCACGGAGCGCGATCTTGAAATCGGGGAGAACGGAATCATCAAGGTCCCCCTATCGAAACCGGGGACCTATCTGCTCTCGGAGATGAGCATCACGGTGCGCGACCGCGCTGGGAACGAGAGCGCCCCGATGAGCCTTCAGCGCGTCACCGGCGAGCTCCCGTTCGACCGGATCACCGTCGACGACGAGGACGGCTCCCCGGCGTCCGCCGGTTTCGGCATCGAGGTCTCCTCCTCTGCGGGGGCTGTGCCGGGTAGGGCGTACCACGATGACGGCGTTGCCGTCACGTTCTGGGGCAAGGGGGCGCGGTTCGACCTCTTCCGCCGCACGCCGGCGTTCAGGAGGGCTATTCAGGCGACCTTCGCGTCGTGGGAGGGCGAGCAGGCGCTCGCAGACTCCTCCAGCCAGCCCGTTTTCAGCGAGAACCCCCGAACCGGCCGTGTTGAGGCAACCCTCGGCCTTCCCCGTGATCCCGATGGCGGTGCTCGGGACGGCCGGTATCGCATCTCGTTCAGGGGGAGCTACCTCAGCCGTCCCGCGGCGGCGGACTTCCTCGTCGACACGACGCCGCCGACGGTGACCGACGTCCGCGTGGAGGCGCCGCCGGATCCTGCCCGCGACATCGCGGTCCTCGAGGGGCCCGGCAGGCTCGCGGTGGGCGGTCCGCGCACCCTCAAGCTCCGCATCCAGGATCTGCAGCCCCGGGATGCGGGCGCCCCTCCGGCCCGTGTCGCGGCGGCAGACGAAGATGGGACCGCCGGTGTGGATGAAAAGCAGCTGAAAGCGGCCGTGGGACGGTGGCTCGATCTCGATGCCGCCACCGTCGACCATCTGAGCCTGATCCCTTCGCGCGATCGGTCGGGTTGGATCGAGATCCCCCTCGTCGAGGAGGGTGTCTACCCGATCTCGGATATTGATCTCACCCTTCCCGACAGAGCCGGCAACGGGGGTGCCTCAACAACGGCTGCGAGCTCCGTTGGGAGCTGGGATTACGACGGCATCCTCGTTGACACCGACGACACGGTGCCCTCCGTGTCGATCGCGGTCTCCGACGCACCCGGCACGCCGGCGGCCAAGGACAAGCGCTACCACCGGGGCAGGGTCGATGTGTCCGTGACCGTCGAGGACCGGTGGTTCGCGGCGTACCGGGCCATGGGCGGGCGGCAGCAGGACAGTTCCGCCATGACCATGCGCCCGCCCGGGTCCTCGTCTGCCGTCGCGCTCCCGGCCTTGGGCTTCGATGCGTTTGAGCGCGAGCTCGGCACGGACACCTGGGTCGCGCCATATGCCTTGCCCCCTGCCTCAGGGGCCCCCGATGCGCTTCCCCAGGAAGGCGGGTATGAGCTCGGCTTCACCTATCGACCGTTCTCGGGCGGCGGCGCCCTCGCGGCGTCCGCGTCGTTTGGCATCGACTACACCGGTCCGAGCTTTGGCGCCCTGACGCTCGCCCGCGTCGAGCCCCATCGGTGGGGATGGATCTTCGCCACGGACGAGCAGCGGGTGGCGATAGCGGTGGAGGACAACCTCTCCGGCGTGCGCGCCTCGACGGGCCGGCTCTTCGCAGAGGGCACCGCCCATCCCGAGCTCACGTTCTCCCCGGGTGACTCAAAGACGGCGGGGGCCTTCGAGTTCTCCTTGGCAACCGATGCCGAGCGCCTCGTATTCGCGGGTACGCACGTGGGTGTCGAGGATGAGGCGGGCAACCCAGCCGATTCGGGCTCGTTTTCAGAGCGCGTGGGCACCGATCTGCCCCGGGGCGCCGTCGGTATCTGCATGGATCTGGCGGCTCCCGAGCTCGAGGTGTCCTATGACAACAACGATGTCGCAAACGGCATCTACTACAAGGAGAACCGCACGGCGACCGTCTCCGTGGTCGAGTCCAATTTCGATCTTATCCGTCGTTATGACGAGCACCGCTCGATCGCCGAGGTGGAGCGGGACGGCTCTTCATCGGAGGTGAGGGCCGACGGGTTCGAGAACCCCTCGGGGGATGGGCGGACGTGGGTCGCCACCGTCTCCTTCGATCAAGATGCCGATTGGGCCCTCTCGGCTCGGATCGTCGATCCGGCAGGCCGCTCGGCGTCCTTCGACCGAGACGCCTTCGTGATCGACACCACGGCACCGCTCGTAACCGTCTCATTCGATAACAACGATGTCGCCAACGGGAAGTACTACAAGGCGCCGCGAGCCGCCCAGATCACGGTGCGCGAGCGCAACTTCAGCGCCGACCTCGCGAATGTGGCCCCGTGGGCGCGCGATGCCGCGGGGGCGGCGGCGACCGCTCCGGGTATCGCCGGATGGCGCACCCCGGATCCGCGGGCGGAATGGTCGACGACGGTCTCCTTCGGCGCCGAGCTCCATTACGGGATGACGGTCTCGGTGACCGATCTCGCCGGAAACGCGGGCGAGGTCTTCGAGGAGCCGGAGTTCGTGATCGATCTGACCGCCCCCGAGGTCGAGATCGCCGGTGTCGGGGAGCACGCCGCCTATGCAGACGGCGTGCGGCCGTCCATCATCTACCGAGACGCCAACTTCGATGCGCTTTTCACGAGATATGAGCTCACGGGCTCCGTGCGCGGGCCCATCCACCTGCCGACCTCGGAGACGGTCCAGGCGGCGGGCCTGACGGTTGCATGGGATGACTTCCCCCATATCCTCGAGAACGATGATGTCTACACGCTCGGGGCGCATATCGAGGACCTCGCCGGAAACAGCTCGGACGCGACGGTGCGCTTCTCGGTGAACCGCTTCGGATCGACGTACTACTTCCCCACCGAGGAGAGCGACGTATCCGGGCGCTTCCTCCCGTCCCCTCGGGATGTTGATATCGTCGAGGTGAACGTGAGCGGGCTCGACGTGGGGGCAACCCGGGTCGAGGTGGCGCACGACACGCGGGTGAGCGCTCTCGTTCCGGGGCGGGATTTTCAGGTGAGCCAGGGCTCAGCCGGGGCTTGGAGCGCCACGTCATACCACTTCCCCAAAGGCCTCTTCGCCGAAGACGGCTACCACCGCATCATGCTGACCTCGCGGGATCGCGCGGGAAACCTCTCGCAAAACGGCATGCCTGGCAAGGACGCTGCCCGCGAGCGCGCCTTCAACGTGGGATTCGCCGTGGATACGACAGCTCCTGAGGCGGCCCTCATAGGGATCGGCCCTCACGGGGTCTATCTCGATCCCCATAAGACCGCCCTGCTCGATGCCCATGACAACATGGAGCTCGAACGGGTGGATCTCGCCATCGACGGCGACCCGTCCGGAACATGGAGCCCGCAGGATCTGGCCGCATCGCCTCCAACCGTGGCCTTGCCCGTTGACGACGGGCCGCACACCTACGAGCTCACCGCGATCGACCGCGCGGGAAACAGGCGGGTCACCCGCTATGACGGCGTGGTCGTCGCCGGTGACTGGCTCGGCTACATCAGGAACACCCCGCGCCTGCTCTTCGGCAGCGTGGGCGGCGGCATCCTCATGGCCGCGGCCCTCGGTTCCACCGGATACCTCGTCCATCGTCATCGCAAGCGCGACCGCGATCTGCGCGAGCGCGTCAACGATGGCTGAGAACCATATGGTCCCCCGCGCTGCCCATCCGGGGCGACGCTTGAGAGAGAGGAAATCTCATGGCAGGACAGATTAGGATCACCCCCGATCAGATGCGCTCCCGTGCGGGCGAGTACCGCGTTGAGGCCGATAACGTCGGCAACGTGATCAGCCGCATGGACAGCCTGCTCTCCGCGCTGCAAAGCGAGTGGGAGGGCGAGGCGAGCCGCGCCTACGAGTCGCGCTTCCAGGAGCTCCGCCCGAGTTTCGTGCGAGCTCAGGAGCTGATCGGCGAGATCGCCCAGAGCCTCGACTCCACCGCGCAGGCGCTGGAGGAGACGGACGCAAACATCGCCTCCGCTTTCCGCGGGTAGGCGATCAATCTCGAGGGGCCGCGCCCTCCCTTGGGGGGCGCGGCCACGGGTCGCAAGGGAGCTCATCATGTCGGATCAGGCTGTGGCGGCGCACGTCTCGGAGGCGCGCCGGTTCAGGATCGTCGGCTTCACGGGGGAGGGCTCGTGGGTGCTGGGGAGCGCCGCAGGTGCGGATGTGCGGTGCGCCCTTCCGGGGGCCTCGGCCCGTCATGCGCGGCTTTCGCTGCGCGGGGAGCTCTTCGAGATCGAGGGCTTGGATTCTTCCAGCGGCACGCTGCTGAACGGCGAGCCGCTTCGAACGGGGGGAGCTAAACGGCTCGCCCCGGGCGATGTGGTGCAGATCGAGGGGTTCACCTGCCTCATCGGCCACCGCTTCATCGTGGCGAACTGCCGGGACAGCGTTCCGCTGGAAGCGTCCATACCCGAAGCGGTCCTCATAGACCACGGCTCCTTCAGGGACGGTTGCCCGGAGCCGGGGGAGCCGGATGGGGAGGAGCGTCTCTTCTACCCCGCGCCCCGCCTCATGCACTCACCCCACCGCTCCGTGTTCATCGTGGACGGCCCGCCTCCCGAGCGAGGGCGCGATGAGTCGCCGGCGCTTATGCAGCTGGGGCCCTCGTTCGTGATGGGCTTGGCCTCCGTGTTCATGGTGGCGAGCACGGTCTCGCGCCTTTTGAACGGGGCGGATGCGGTCACGACCCTGCCCATGCTCGCCATGTCGGTGTCCATGATCGCGGGGACCCTCATATGGCCGTTGATCTCGAAGGCGTACGAGCGTCGGCGCGCGGGGCGCGAGGAGGCGCGCCGGGAGAGCGCGTACACGGATTACCTCAATGCGATGGAGCACCGTTTCCAGCAGGAGTGCTCCGTGCAAGCGGGCATTCTGGCGGCGAACCGCGTGCCGGTGCCCGAGCTCCTCGATCGCGCCCGCACCCTCTCGCCCGAGCTCATGAACCGCACGGGCGCGCACAGCGACTTCCTCGATCTGAGGGTCGGGGTGGGGTCGGCGCCGCTCGAGGCGGATATCCGCTGGCCCTCCGAGCAGTTCGCGGTCGACCGCGACCGCCTGCTCTCCAAGGTCATAGAGCTGTCGCATCGTCCCCCCGAGCTCACAGGCGTTCCGCTCGCCTTCAATCCGGCCGAGCACCACGTCGCCGGCATCCTCGGCCCGCGCGGGGACGTGTGGGGTTTCGTGCGCGGCCTCGTGGTGCAGATCTGCTCGCTCATGAGCTATCAGGATGTCAAGATCATGCTGGTGGCCGATGAGGGGGAGGAGGGCGATTGGGGCTTCATGCGCCCGCTGCCGCATCTGTTCGACTCGGCCGGCTCCGGGCGGTTTCTCGCCACGACGCCTGACGAGCTCATGGGCATCACGATGCACCTCGAGCGCGAGCTCGAGCGCCACTCGGGCGCGTGCTCCGAGCAGGCTCAGGACGCGGGGCCCCGGTCCGTGGTCATCTGCGCCAACAAGAGCCTCACCGACCCGTCGGAGACGATCGGCAAACTCGCTCGCCTGCGCAGCTACCAGGGTATCTCGCTCCTCTTTATCGGCTCGGAGCTCAAAGACCTCCCGCGTGAGTGCGATTACGTGATCGATCTCTCCGGGGCGGCGACCGCGGAGACGGGCCAGGAGGACGCCGCGGCGCGGGCCCGCATGTTCGACCGCGCGGACGTGTCGGGGACGATGAGGGCCTTCGCGCCGGACATCGCCGTCTCCGCCCCGCGCGCTGAGCTGTTCGCGCGCGATCTCGCCCGCGTGCGCCTGGATGTCGCCGGGCAGCGCGCCGTGCTCCCGGAATCGCTCGGGTTCCTCGAGATGCTTCGTGCGGGCAATGTCGAGCAGCTCCATATCGCCCGTCGTTGGGAGGAGGCGGACGCCTCCCGCACGCTGCAGGCGCCCTTGGGCGTCGACGCCCAGGGGGCTCCGGCGATCTTGAACCTTCATGAGAAGGTCCATGGCCCCCACGGGCTCATCGCCGGCACTACGGGATCCGGCAAGAGCGAGCTCATCATCACCTACGTCCTCTCGATGTGCGTGAGCTATCCGCCCGATCAGGCCGCCTTCGTGCTCATCGACTACAAGGGCGGTGGGCTGGCAGGGGCCTTCGAGAACGATCGGCACCGGCTTCCGCACCTCGCGGGCACGATCACGAACCTTGACGGCGGTGCCATCAACCGCAGCCTCGTCTCCATCAAAAGCGAGCTGAAGCGCCGCCAGGACGCCCTCAACCGTGCCCGTGAGGCCACGGGCGATGCCACGATGGATATCTACAAGTACCTCTCCTACTACCGCCAGGGAACCATCACCGAGCCCCTGCCGCACCTCTTCATCGTGGCCGATGAGTTCGCGGAGCTGAAGCAGCAGGAGCCCGAGTTCATGGACGAGCTCATCAGCGCGGCGCGCATCGGGCGCTCCCTCGGCGTCCACCTCATCCTCGCCACCCAGAAGCCGACGGGCGTGGTGAACGATCAGATCAGGTCGAACATGCGTTTCAAGGTCTGCCTCAAGGTGGCCGACGCCGCCGATTCCAAGGAGATGATCGGCCGTCCGGACGCCGCCGAGATCAAGGGGCCGGGGCGCTACTACCTCCTCGTGGGGTTCAACGAGTTCTTCTCCGTCGGGCAGGCGGCCTACGCGGGCGCCCCCTACGTGCCCAGGCCCGCGTTCGCGCCCAGGATCGATGACGCGGTGGAGCTCATAGACAACGCGGGCGCGACGGTGGCGGCCCTGCGCCCCGCCCCGCCGCACCTCCAGTCGGGCACCTCGGAGATCAACGCCGTGCTCGCGGGCATCGAGCGCGCGGCCGAGCGGCGCCATGTGCGCGCGGCGCGGCTCTGGCTCGACCCGCTGCCCGAGAGCATCGAGCTCGCAGACCTGGAGCACCGGTACGGGTTCATCGCGCACCGGGACGTCCTGGATCCCGCCATCGGGGAGGTCGACGACCCGGCGACCCAGAGAAAGCACCTGCTCACGCTCCCCCTCTCCCAGGGAGGCAACGCCGTGGTGTACGGTGCCGCCGAGTCGGGTGCGGAATCGGTGCTCGCGACCGCGCTCGCGGGCCTCATCGCGCACCACGGGCCCGACGAGCTCAACGTGTACGCGATCGATTTGGGATCTGAGGGCCTCACGGCGTTCGCGGACGCCCCCCAGGTGGGCGGCGTGGTGCGCGGCGGGGAGGACGAGCGGGTGCGCAGGCTCATCGCCTTCCTGGAGGCCGAGGTCCGCGCCCGCCGCACGGCCCTCGTGGAGTACGGGGGGTTCGCCCGATATTGCGAGCAGGTGGAGGACCATCGCCCTGCGATCGTGGTCGTCATCAACAACATGGCCGCCTTCTACGAGCTCTACGAGAGCTATGAGCCCCGGCTCGTCTCGATCACGCGCGAGGGCCCGGGTGCGGGCGTGCTCTTCATGGTGAGCGCCCCCTCGACGGTGTCCCTGCGCATGAGGTTGCGGGCCAATTTCAAACAGGAGCTCGTGGTTCAGTTCAACGATGAGAACGATTACGTCTCGGTTTTCGGATCGATGCGGGGCACGGTCCTCCCCCGGGGATACGGGCGGGGTCTCGTCAAGACGGAGGATGGCGTAAGGGAGTACCAGGCGGCCCACGTCGGTGCCGACGGGGGAGGCGAGTACGCCTTCATCAGGAAGCTGTCGCGCGCCCTCGCGGACGCTGCCGCCACGGAGGCGCCGCCCATCCCCTCGCTTCCCGAGCGCCTGCCGTTCTCCGATATACGCGCTGGCCTCTCGGCCTCGGCGCTTCCCTACGGCATATACGAGGAGAGCCTCGCCCTCGCCTCATTCGACCTCGATGAGCAGGTCATCTCCCGTGTCCTGTACGCGAAGACCGGCCAGATGGCGAAGTTCGTGGGCGCGTGGGCGGCGGGTCTCGCACGCTCTGCGGGGACCCGGGTGCTCGTGCTCGACGCGGTGGGATCCCTCGCTTGCGGTGTCGCCCACGTGACGGGCCAGGAGGAGGTCGTCGAGCACCTCGCCCAGGTGATAGGTGATGGCGATGCCTCCGAGGGGCTCTTGGTGTGCATCGTGGTGGGGCTCGCCCCGGCGCTGCAACGGCTCGCCCCGGACGCCGCGGCGCGCATCAAAGACGGCTTGCGCTCGCTCGCACCCGAGGACGGCGTCCGCCTGGTGCTCGTCGATAACGCGGGGGCGGCCGCCTCGTACGTCCAGCATGACTGGTTCAGGGAGCAGTCCTCGGTGAAGGACGCCCTCTGGGTGGGCAGCGGGATCGCCCCGCAGGCGGCGCTCTCCCTCGGCTACGCGGGAAAGCAGCCGGAGACGAAGATGGCGGACGACCAGGGATACGAGATCGCCTCCGGTGTTCCCGTGCTCGTCAAGCTGGTGTCGGGAGACGCCGGGTGCGAAGGGGCGCCTGCGGTGTCGAGGGGGAGATGCGACGTGTGAGGTGGCCTCCCAATCATCCGAGATCATGAACAGAAAGGAAAAACCATGGTAGACACACCCGATTTCCTGCCCCTGGGGAGCGTCGTCATCGTTCGAGGAAGCACGAAGAAGCTCATGGTGATCGCGCGCGGGGTGGCGATTCCGCAGGAGGGGGTCCTTCGGTATTACGACTACGGTGCCTGCCTGTATCCCGAGGGCCTGCTCGAGGATCGCCTCGCCTACTTCAACCATGAGGGGGTGCAAAAGGTCGTGTTCCGCGGATTCGAGAACGATGAGAACGAGCTCATCCTCGAGACCCTGCGGGAGAACCTCGCGTCCGTCTCGATCGAGCGGGGCGCGAACCCACCCGTTGCTCCATTCGCAGCGAAGGACGGTGATTAGGATGGCGATGACGGCAGACGATCTCGACCGCTCGATAGCGCTCAATCAGATAGCGTTGGAGGAGGAGCAAGAGTTGGCGGCGACATTCCCGGCCAAGTTGCAGCGCCTGTATAACGCCGAGCGCAACGTGCTGAATGTGATGTATGACTGTGAATCCGCTGTAACCGGTATCAGGCTCTATGACGTTGGGGTTGCGTGGCAGGGGGAGCACCGGGAGGCATGGGAGGCCGATAAGAGCTCGGCCGCCGATCAGGCGCAGGCCTATTGCGATGCAGTTGCAGAGATCGACAGGGCGATAAATCGGAAGATCGACGAGCTGTACAGGGAACAGGGGGAATGCCTGAGGCAGATTGACATATTAAATGCGTCAATTTATTCGTTCAAAATCGCCCGCCGCAATGTACCCAAGTAACAGCTTGATAAAGGGAGTTTGCAATGGAGATCGCACTCAACACAGCCGAGTTCGGTTCGACGGCGGGGCAGCTGTCGGCTGCCGCAGATGCTCTTGGCGATGTCGCGTTCACAGAGCCGGAGCTCGCCGGTGACCCCCCGGCTATCAAGGCGTTCGTGGAGCAGGCCAGGGCCCTGCAGGAGCTGCTATCGGCCTACTATCGGGCTCTTGAGCATGACGTGGCGGCATACCAGCGAATCGGCACGACGCTCGAGGACACGGACAGCGCGCTTGCCGAGGGAATGTAGGGAGGGTCGGGAGGCCGGACGCCGACGCGCCGACCGTCTGTGAGGGAGGTCATATGAACGGGAAGAGGGAAAACTTGCCGCATGGCCCATGGAGCATCGCGAAGACGCTCAAATACTTCGTGTGCTTCTGCGTGATTTTCGGTCTGATTCTCTTAGCGGGCGGAATCGCCCTCCTGAATGAGGCGAAGAGCGTTCTCCAGATCAAGACGATGTGGTTCGCCGTGGTGCCGGTCGTCTTCGGGCTCTCCTTCCTGGCCCTGTCCGCCGCCGTCGCGTTCCACCTGCGCCTCCGCAGTGATCTGAGCAGGACAATCGTGCGAGTCTGCTGCGTGCTGGCGTCCCTGTGCGCGGTCCCTGCGTCCTTCGCGCTCATGCCGGCGGGGCAGGGGAGGTACGTCGTCGCCGCTGTCTGGATCGTGCCCGCGCACGCCTATGTGGTGTATGCGCTGATAGAGAAGCGGTTGGAGCGGGGTGATGAATCCCCCTTGGTAGCTATACCACCTGGTATGGAGGGCCCAATTCGATGGAGGAAGATCCTCCTGATCTACGCCCTGGCCGCCCTCGTCGCGATGGCGGTGTCTGCCATCGCGAACGCGATGGCGCCCGGGGGCGGCCGCGCGGCCGGGGAGGCCGAGGCGCAGGCGGCGGCCGCCGCGCGGGCGGCGGCCGAGGCGCAGGCGGAGGCCGAGGCCCGGTGGGGGCCGATGAACTGGGAAGACGTGTTCGACCTGCCCCCCTTCCCCTCCCACCTCTTCAACCCCGGGGAAGGCGGATCCGAATGAGCTTCGACGTGAGGAGGTCGGACGCCGACGCGTTCGCGGCCCACATGGGCCCATGGGCGTCATCCGCCATCGCCGCCCTCGAGCAGGTGGGGGTTGCCGGCGAGCTCGCCATATGCGGGCCGGGGATCAGCGGTAGGGCCTCGGAGGCCTCGGCTGCCTACTGGCGGGAGGTGCACGAGCCGATTATCTTCGCAGCCAGCGCCATCCTCCAGGAACTGCTCGCCCGCTACGGGCGGTACCTGGGCGACCTGTCCGCCTTGGATGGCGCCCGGGATGCGCGCTTCGGCTCGGATGCCTTGGAGCGCGGCGGCACCGACATGGCATCGATACGCGGCGCGCACGATGAGCGCGCCGTAGGGTTGTCCGGGATCCTGGCGGACATATCGGATATCGTGTGCCTCGAGGCCCCGTCGTCCTCGGTGCTCGTGGGGACGCTGGGCACGTTGGAATCCGCCCCGCGCATCCTGAGCGATGAGGTGGAGTCGGTTGAGGAGAGGCACGCCGCCTCGGCGCGGGAGCTCGCGGACCGGATGGACGCCCTGAGGGCCGCGCTGGAGGGCGCGGGGTCGGTGGGCTCGTTCGAGTCGTACGTGCCCGGTGCGGCGCGATCGGCCGGATGGCTCGAGGCCCTCGGCCGGGCGTCCGGGGCCTCTGCCGCCTTCTGCGGGGAGAACGCGCAGGCTGCGGCATCCGCGCTTGATGGCGCGTGCGACCGGAGCGGCAAGCGGGCTGAGGAGGAGGCGCGCCTGGCTGCGGAGCGCGCCGATGGAGGGGCGGCCCAGATGGTTCTTGGGGCCGTAGCGGTCGGAGTCGGCAGCCTAGCGATCTGGTTTTCTGTTGGCGCCGCGACGCCCTTCGTCGCCCCCATGATGGCGTTCGGCGCAGCGGAGCTCGCAGAAGGATCTCAGGAGCTCTATTACGGGATGCACGGAGACACCACCTCCGTCTCGTGGAACCCCCTGAGGGACACCGTGTTCTTCGGCAACCAAGGGCTCTATGACGGCGCGTCGTTCGCGGCGGATCTGATGGGGGGCTTCGGCATGCCCCTCAGCACCGCCGCCGGCGCGGCGAAGGCGGCGGGCGCCACCCTGTTGAAGTCCGCCCCGGCGTTCGCGAAGACCTTCGCGAAGGAAGGGGTCAAAGACTGGGTCAAGGACCAGGGGGTCAACGTCGCGTTCAACTTCACCGTCGACCCGATGATCGACTCCGCGTTCGGCAAGACGAAGACCGCCCAAGCGCTCAAGGACGGCTCCCGAGACCTGACCTCCGCCCTCATGCCCGACTTCGGAATAGGCAAGAAGCACGTCAGCTCCGGGGCCGCGGGCGAGGCCGATGCGGGCGGGGTCCGCATCTTCAAGGAGGGCTTCCCCCTCGTGAACGGCCCGTACATCAAGGACGGCAAGCCCAACGGCAGGCCCAAGCTGTGGGGGAAGAAGAAGCTCGAGTTCGAGTGGGCGGTCTACAACGCCCAGCTTGACAGCGACGGGGTCCTCAGAGATCCGCATACAGGGGAGGTGATCGATTGGAAACCGGGCCAGCCCCGCAAGGGGGTGTGCGATTTCGGGCACAAAAAAACGAAGTACAGCGAGATCTTCGAGAAGTACAGGACGGGGGAGATAAGCCTCGAACGTCTCAAGGAGATCCAATTCAATCCGAGGAACTTCCAGATACAGACGATAAACAGCAACAGGAGCCACCGGTACGAAGGGTTGTGATAGAGCGATGAGACGCTATGTGGAATACAACGAAAGGCTTGGGACGTATCGGAGGGTTTTTGAAGATGAGGGCCCTACGGGCGTCTTCACGACTCCGATTCTGGATCAGTTTGATGCCGCGGACTGCGGCGCGGTGGAGGATATGGAGCGCCTCTACCAAGGGGACCCGAATGCGAGAAACAGATTCACGCTCCTCGGCCACTGCGCGGGCAGTCGCCGAGACCCCGAGGGCCGGCTCGACGTCGCCCGGTGGCTGCTCGACCATGGCGCCGATCCGAACGGCCGGTCCGAGCGCGGCATGACGCCCCTGCACCTCCTCCTCTTCGACATGTTCCCGCGCCCCGTCCCGTACCTCGTCGCCATGACGGATCTGCTCCTGGGGGCCGGGGCGGACGCCTCGGCCGAGGACAACTACAAGGAGACCCCCCTCGGCTACGCGGTGAGGAACACGAAGGGCAGGACCGAGGAGCTGAGGCCCATCTACCTCGCCCTTCTCCGGTTGGGTGCCGACCCGCGGCACGTGAACACCTTCGGCAGGACCCCGCTCGACTACGCGCGGGAGCTCAGCTTCCGCCGCGGCTTCGTCGACATCGTGGAGGAGTTCGAGCGCTCCCGCGCATAGCGGGCGGGTGTAGGATGGTAATACGCCCCGCAGCGGGGCGTGGGCAACAAGGAGGCAATCATGGCAGCAGCCGATCCCAACAGCGCCTACGGCGGGTTCGTCGTATCGAAGAACGTGTCCGCGGGGAAGCCGGTTGGCTACACGTTCCGCGAGGAGTCGCCGATTCCCCAGCTCAACGGTTGGACGATCTATTCCGTGGAGGATGACCAGGACTTCGTCTCGAACCCGGCCAACTTCGAGGTGCTCGCGGCGTCGTCCATCGCGCGCCTCGCGCCGGCCCTGCTCGAGTTCTTCGACGCCCCCTATGGAACGGATCTCTGCTGGGTGTACGAGAAGGGCGTCCATACGGGGTTCTGGGATCTCGCAGGCGATAAGCCAACCACCATCGCCGAGATCCTCGGGGGCGGTTCGCGCTAGCATCGACCATTCGCTCGGAGGCTCGCATGAAAGACAAGGTGCTCGTGTCCGTTCTGCTGCCGGCGACGCGGCGCCGCTATGAGTTCCGCGTTCCGCTCGATATGGCGGTCGAGGAGGCGGCGCGCATGATCTCGGAGATCCTCGGTTCCCGCGAGCGGGGATCCTACCTTCCCGGTGCCGCCCCGGCCCTCGTGCTCATCGATTCCGCGAGCAGCGCGGCCGGGGATCTGCTGAACCCTCGGGAGATCGTCCGCAACCTGGTTGAGCAGGGGACCCTCGTTGACGGCTCCTCGCTCGCCCTCGCCTAGGAGGTTGGCGTGGCCGGTTTGAATCTCAAGTACAGCCGCCGCGTCGAGGCCCTCGTCCTCAAGGTGGGGAAGCGCGACGAGGTCGACTTCAACCTGCTCGCGCGCATCCGCGCGGTGGGCGACGCGGCGCTGATCGTCCCGCGATCGGGTGAGGAGGATGAGGTCGCCGGTGTGTTCTATTACGGGGTGTCGGGTCTCGTCCCACTCGATTCATACCTGGGTGCGACGCTTTCCGGGGTCCAATACCGGACGCTTCTGCGATCCCTGCGCGACGTGATGGCCCTGTGCGTGCGAGAGGGCCTGCCTCAGGGCAACGTCTGCTTCACGCCCTCTCGGGTGCGCGTTGACTCACTGGGGCGCATGCGGTTCGCCTTCATCCCGTTCTCCCGGGTCGAGGGGGCGGGCGCCCCGCTCGAGCTGCTGGCGTACCTCGGGCAGCGCCGCCGCGTTCGGCTGGTGCTCGAGGAGGACGATGCCGCCCGCCGTGCGGTGGAGGATTTCGCCCGCCGGTCGTCGGTGCTCGCCCTCAAGGATTTCGATTCCTTCCTGGCCACCTCGTTTGGCATGACGGCGTCACCTGCCGATGGGTGCGGCTCGCCGGGCGGCGCTCCCTTTGCGGGCCACTTCCCATCCGGTGCGCTCACGCGGGCGGCGGCTGGCGCGTCGGGGGCACCTGACGAGGGCGCTCCCTTGGATGGCGGGGCCCTGACGGTCGATCCGGTCGCGATGTTCGTGGGGAAACCGGCCCCGCGGCCGGTTGCCCGTGCGGTCGCGGAGGGCGTCGGCTCCGGGCCATTTGCTGCCGCCGCACATGAGGAGCCTCGCTTTGTGCTCAAGCGCCTGAGCGACGGCAGCCGGTATGCGCTTCCCTCACCCTCGGCCGTGGTGGGACGGTCCGAGCGATGCGACGTGACGCTGCCGGGGAACGCCAGCATGAGCCGGCAGCACATCCGGGTCGAGCTGCCCGGGCCGTATCTGGTCGATCTGGGCTCGGCGAACGGCACCTTCGTGGACGGGGTGCGGCTGGCCCCCCATCGACCCTACCGGATCGCCGAAGGGCAGGAGTTCCGCCTAGCGGACGAGCTCTTCTCCATCTGCGCGGACTCGTACGGTGCGGACCCATCAGCAACCGCCCGTTCTGTTTGAAGACGGATATAGATAACCGTCTCTTAATTCGTGCAGTCTGGTGATGCTTGATATGGGTCTGGAGTCGATATCGGGTTTAGATGGCTAACAGGCGGGTTACTCTACGTTTTTAGCGGCGCCTTTCCCTAAACCGTCGTATAATATCAATATATAGTCTCGTATGATGGGAGGGGGCATGCTCACGAGAGGCGATTGGTTGCCTATCGGATCGGTCGTTACGCTTGTGGGCGGTTCCCGCCCGGTGATGATCGCCGGGTACATGGCGCTCGACGGAAGCACCGGGCGCTATTGCGATTACATCGGCGTCGCCTACCCCGAGGGCCGGAGGAACCCGCGGGAGGGTTACTTCTTCGACAGGGGGCTCATCGAGGAGATCCACCAGGTAGGGCTGCTCGACGCCGAGGGCTGCGCCTTCCAGGCGGCGCTCGGCAAGGGCGAGGCCGCTTTCGAGCGGATCAGAACCGGATCGCAAGAGGCGGGTCAGGTGAGCTGGGATGGCCGGTGAGATTTACGTCGACCGGGATGAGGCCCTTTCGGTCGTCACCAGCTACAACGAGGAGGCCCGGGCGATCAACGATGCCGCGCGCTCCCTTGGGGAGCTGCGCGATACGCTCCCGAGCAGCTGGGAAGGTCGGGCGGCAACGGCTGCCATGGCTGCGTTCGAGGAGGCCGTCAAGCGCCTGACCGAGCTTGAGGATGCCGTTCTGGCCATCTCGGGCTATGTGAAGACCGGTGCGGATGCCTTCGTGGACGCCGACATGGCAATCGCCGCATCCTATACGGAGGGCCGCCTCTACAGCACCAACGCGGCAGATCAGCTGCCGTCCACCGGCTCTGCGTCCGCGGCGAAGGCCCGCACGGCCGCCGCCGGCGCCTCCGCGGCGCATGCGACCTCCTACTCGAGCAACGCCTCGAGCCAGCTGGGGAGGGGGTAGCCCGTGTTCAGGGTGGACGCCGACGCCCTCTCGCGCGCCGCGGGCGCCATCGCCGCCGTCGAGGGGGAGGTGGGCGCGAGCGTCGGGAGGATGTCCGATGCCAACACGGGCTTCCTCCACCTCATGTCTGGCGCCTGGGCCACGGAGGGCGGCCGGGCGTGGGCCGCGATCGAGTGCGGCGCACGCGAAATCGGGTACGGGATCTCGGACATGGCCGCTGGCTGCCGCGACGCCCTCGCGGAGGTCGAGGGCTCCGTCCTCCCGGCGCGCGACGCGGCGCTCGCGGCCGTCGGCGCCCAGCCCGCGAGCCCGCGCCGCGCCACCCTCGACGGCTCCGCCCCGGCCGCGGCCGCCCTCTCGGGGGCGCAGGGCTCGCTGCGCGCCCTCGCCGACGGCGCCACCCGGGTCGGGGACCTGCTCGGGGGGCTCGAGGGAGGCGGGGCGGTGCGCGCCGCGCTCGGCGCCCTCTCGGCGGGGGTCGTGGCCGGGGGCGCCGCCCTCGACCGCCTCGGGGAGGGCCTCGCCGCCTACGAGGCGGCCGTGGAGGCGTTCGAGGGGGAGTTCGCCTCGCGCCTCGACCCCGCCTCCCTCATCGACGCCTCCGTCGAGGCCCGCGTGAGGGCCGACCTCGGGCGGCGCCTCGAGGAGATCTCCGGCTCCGGCGGGTTCGCCGCTATCGGCGGCGCCGACCTCGGGCTGCGCGTCGCCGCGTCGGCCATCGAGGCGGGAGCGGGGACCCGTCCGGGGGATCTCGCGTGGCTGGCCGATGCCCTCGCCGCCACCAAGCGCAACGTGAGGCCTCCCTGGGAGGGCCGCGCCGGCGGGTACCGGGTCCCGGGCCCGGCGCCCAAGGGCTCGCTCCTGCGCTGGACGCGCGGCGGCCCGCCCACGCTCCCGGACGTCGGCAGGGCGTTCGTCGGCGAGTGCACGGACTGGCTGAAGCCGAGCAACTGGGCCGAGGCCGGCGAGGACGCGCTCGGGCTGATGAAGGGGATCGGCGGGCGGCTGGGGTTCGGCGGAAAAGCAAGTATATCGGAGCTCTCTGAAGCATCCGAGCTCTCGAAGCACGCCAAGGGCGCGGCCAAGGGCCTCGGCTACGTCGGCTCGGCCCTGAGCGTCATCGACACCGTGGCGCGCGCCGGCGCGGCCTTCGAGTCGGAGCCGGGCGACCTCTCCGACAAGATCGGCGCCGCCGGTGCGGAGGTCGCCAAGGGCGCCGTGCGGTTCGGCGCGGGCGCCGCGGCCGGGGCCCTCGCGGGCTTCGTGGGCGGCCCCCTCGGTGTCGCGGCGGGGTTCGCCGCGGGCTGCGCGGTCGACGCGGCCCTCGACTGGGCGTTCCGGGCGGCCGACGACGCGGGCGTCACCGGCGCGGTCAAGGGGGCGGTCTCGGGCGCGCTCGACGCCATCGGGTCGCTCTTCGGCGGATAGGAAGGGGTTCAGCATCATGTTCGAGTTCATGACCAGGAGGCACGCGCAGCCGGCGGACACGCCGCTCGAGGAGGTCCGCTTCACGCGGGAGGATATCTTCCTGCTGGCCGGGGGCTTCGACTCCATGGGCTTCGCCCTCACGCAGTTCACCTTCGACATCGTGGGCTACGCCCGCCACCGCGGGGCCCCTTGGCGCGAGGACATGGTGGCCCGCCTGGCCCCCCTCGGCCTCGTGGACGCCTCGGGGACACCCTCCGACGAGCTCGCGGCGGCCGTGGGGCCGCTCTCCTCCCTCGGGGTGATGTTCACGGACGGGGATCACCCCACCTCCCGGCGCGACCCCCGCACCGCCTCGGTCTCCATCGACGGGGACCGCGCCACCGCCCTCGTCAAGGCCGACAGGAGGGGCGGCTTCCGCATCGTCCCGCTCGGGGAGCGGTCGACCTGGCCCGGGAAGGTCGAGCGCATCTTCGGCCTCCCTCCCGTCTTCCCCGCGCCCGAGCCGGCGAGCTACCGGTTCTCGATTGGGGTGAGCAAGGGCCTCGGGGCGGCTATGCGCGCCGGCGACGTGGGCCGCGTCCGGGCCGCCTGCGACCTCATGGGCCTGCCCGCGGAGCCGCTCTGCAGCCTCGTCCCGTGGGTCGGGCGGAGGGGGTCCATCTTGCGGGATGCACTCATCTTCTGCTCTTTGGACTACCGGGGCTCTTCCTACCTCGAGCCCGAGGGCGTCTACGACTTCAGGATGGTGCTCGCGGACAGTCCGAGGTTTCATACGATGCATTCCATACTCCATCCCGCTATTGGCGTGAGCTTCACCGAGGCGTACGGGGTGGTGGAGGGGCCGGAGAGGCCCGGCTACCCGTGCAGGATTGACAGCTTCGTCTGCGTCGACTTCCTGCCCCCCGGCTTCGACCTGCTCGCCTACGTGACCGACTTCTACGACATCCCGCCCGAGCCCGGCGAGGAGGGGACATCATGTTCGAGTTCCTGACGCGCAGGCACGCGCAGCCGGCGGACACGCCGCTCGAGGAGGTCCGCTTCACGCGGGAGGACATCTTCCTGCTGATCGGCGGGGTCGACTCCATGGGCCTCGCCCTCACGCAGTTCACCTTCGACATCGTGGGCTACGCCCGCCACCGCGGGGCCCCTTGGCGCGAGGACATGGTGGCCCGCCTGGCCCCCCTCGGCCTCGTGGACGCCTCGGGGACCCCCTCCGACGAGCTCGCGGCGGCCGTGGGGCCGCTCTCCTCCCTCGGGGTGATGATCGCGGACGGACACTATCCGAAGTCCCGGCGCGACACGCGCACGGCCTCCGTCACAATCGACGGGGACCGCGCCACCGCCCTCGTCAAGGCCGACAGGAGGGGCGGCTTCCGCATCGTCCCGCTCGGGGAGCGGTCGACCTGGCCCGGGAAGGTCGAGCGCATCTTCGGGCTCCCGCCCGTCTTCCCCGCGCCCGAGCCGGCGAGCTACCGGTTCTCCGCAAATGTGAGTAACTGGGTCCTGCCCGCCCTCAGAGCGGGGGATGTCGGGAAGGCGATGGCGGCCTGCCGGATGATGGGCATGCCCGAGGAGCCGCTCCGTGGGCTCGTCCCGTGGATCGGGAGGAGCGGATCCCTTATCGGCGGCTCTCTGGAATTCAGCTCAGTTGATTACCGCGACTCCTCCTACCTCGAGCCCGAGGGCGTCTGCGACTTCAAGATGGTGAATGCGGACGGTCCGGGGCTCCGGACGAAGGTCGCCGTCCTCCACCCGGCGATCAGGGTGAGCGTGGTCGAGGCGTACGGGGTGGTGGAGGGGCCGGAGAGGCCCGGCGCCGCGTGCAGGACGGACAGCTTCGTCTGCGTCGAGTTCCTGCCCCCCGGCTTCGACCTGCTCGCCTACATGACCGACTTCCACGACTTCCCGCCCGAGCCCGATGATGGAACGGAGGCCCCATGAGTCTTGCATCATTGGAAAGCGACCGGAGATCTTATGTGAACGACGCTTTGTATTGGAGCGGTCGAGCGCAGGATCATTCCGCTCGCGTCACGGCACTCGAGGCCGACCTAAACCACGTGCAGGGACAGCTGCAGAGCGCGCGCGATGTCGCCGAGGCGTGCTGGAACCTGATCTCAACGGCGCGCGACGCCGATCAGGATCTCTCCAAGCTCGGCGACGCGGTCTCCGCCGCGCTCGTTGAGGATGCGCGGGCCGCGGTCATCGCGCTCGGATCTGCCAACGTGCCCAATGCGGAGCAGGCCTATGCCGCCGCGCAGGCCCTCGTGGGCGAGCTTGAGGCATCGGCGTCCTTGATCAACGGGTCCTTAACGGATGCGCGTCTGTCGTATGCCGATGCCGCACGGCGCGCGAGCACCGCGCGCCAGCAGGCGGACAGGGTGTCTTACCAGATCGCGCGCTACAACGGATGATCGATCGTTTGCATAAGGAGGCTGCATGGTTATACCGGACGGATGGCTCCCGATCGGCTCGGTGGTCTTGGTGGGCGGCTTTGAGGAGCCCATCATGATCCTCGGGTACCTGGGGCACGAGGAGGGGAGCGACACCCTCTGGGATTACTTTGGCGTGCCCTACCCTGAGGGATGGGGCAGGAATGACGGCGACGTGATGTTCGACCGATCGAGCATCGAGGGCGTGGTGTACATCGGATACCAAGATGAGCGCTTTGCCATGGTAGTCGATCAGCTTGAGGCCGTGGACGCGGGGCGCGTGGACGGATCCGCTGAGATGGATGTTGAGGGAGAGATGACGCATGAGCCGCGTTGAGTATGTGTACACGTATGAGAACTATCGAGATCATGTTTCGATGCGCGACCTACGCGCCGTGCAAGGGACGAGCATCTTCTCGATCTTGATGCTCGGTCCCTTTTTGCTGCTTATCCCATACGCCATACAGGAAGGTGACGTAGGCGTCTTGCTCGGGCTCCTTGTCATGTTGTTTACTGTTTTGTGGAGCGCCTACAACCTCATCTACACATTCGTGAAGGGGCGCATGCCCTGGCTCGACTTCTCCCGACGTGCTCCGTGGCGTCAGTACGCGGGTGCGCACGGCGGGGACGAGGAGGGATTTCGCCAGGTCATAACCGTAGACGATGAGGGCATCATGGTCTTGTACGGCCCGGTGGGATGCAAGTACTCCGAGATGCAAGGCACGTGCAAGCCGTGGCCCGAGTGGCGCCGCGTCCGCACGAGCCCGGGCGGGACGTTGATCGAGTGCAAGCGGAAGCAGGGAGGATGCCTCGGGATGATCATCGGGCTCAGGTACCTGTACTGGTTCGCCGAGCGCGACGGCTTTGAAGACGCGTTCCTGCCCGATTCCGTCCCCGCGGCCGAACGCGAGCAGCTCCTCGCGACCGTTCGCGAGCACGTGAGGTAGGCTGGGCTTCGCGCCCCCGGCCCACCCTCCCATGTCCCGGCGCCTGATCGCCCTTGCTCGCGCGCTTGAGCGGACAGCCCGGTGCGCACCCGCCCTTGCTCGAGCGCTTAAGGGGCCAGATCGCCGCCCGTCGCGCTGTCGAGCTTTCGCCTTGCGGGCCCGTTGTCGGGTCGCCCGGCAAGTTCCAGTTGCGGTTTTTACGGCTTTGCATGCCGGCTGAGCGGCACTCAAAGTAGCGAAGCAAAACCCGCAGGTCAGCGCGGTTGCATTTCTGACGGCTTTGCACACCGACGTGCAAAGCCGTCAGGTTGTTTTCGTTTTCTATGCAAAGCCGTAAAAAATGCAACTGGGCTTCGCCGTCGAGGGGGGGCGCAACCCGTTGGCGCTCGCGAGCAAGCCGGACGCTCATCCGCATTCGACGGGGCCGCAACGCGGCCCTTGTTTATGTTGCGTGTACAATGGCTGTGACCGTAATCTCGCCGCATCGCGGCCGTGCGCAGGAGGAATCTGCATGATCGATCGGTACACCCGTCCTGAGATGGGCCACATCTTCTCGCTGGAGAACAAGTACGCCGTCTGGCAGGAGATCGAGGTGCTCGCCTGCGAGGCGCAGGCCGAGCTCGGGAAGAGCGGCATCACGCGCGAGGAGGCCGCCTGGATCCGCGAGCATGCCGCGTTCGACCGCGCCGAGGTCGACGAGATCGAGGCCGTCACCAACCATGACGTCATCGCGTTCCTCACCAACATGGGCTCCTATATCGACGCCGAGGTGCCCGAGGGCGAGCCCAAGCCGAGCCGCTGGGTCCACTACGGTATGACGAGCTCCGATCTGGGCGACACCGCCCTCTGCTACCAGCTCACCCAAGCCTGCGACCTGCTCATCGAGGATTGTCGAGCGCTCGGCGAGATCTGCCGCCGCCGCGCCTTCGAGGAGCGCGAGATCCTTTGCGTGGGCCGCACGCACGGCATACATGCCGAGCCCATGACCTTCGGCATGAAGTTCGGCAGCTGGGCGTGGGAGCTCCGCCGTGACCTCGACCGCCTGATCGACGCCCGCAAGAACGTGGCGTTCGGCGCCATCTCGGGTGCGGTGGGCACCTACAGCTCGATTGACCCCTTCGTGGAGAAGTACGTCTGCGAGCACCTGGGTCTTGTGCGCGATCCACTCTCCACGCAGGTCATCAGCCGCGACCACCACGCCTACCTCGCCGGCGTGATGGCCACGGTCGCCGCGACCCTCGAGCGAATCGCCACCGAGGTCCGCAGCCTGCAGAAGACCGACACGCTCGAGGCCGAGGAACCCTTCAAGAAGGGGCAGAAGGGCAGCTCGGCGATGCCGCACAAGCGAAACCCCATCACTATGGAGAAGGTCTGCGGCCTTTCCCGTGTGGTGAAGGCGAACGCGCAGGTTGCCTTTGACAACGTGGCGCTGTGGCACGAGCGCGACATCTCGCACAGCTCGGCGGAGCGCGTGGCGCAGGCTGACAGCTTCATCGCGCTCGACCATATGTTCCAGTGCCTGATTCGCGTGATCGATGGGTTGATTCTCTATCCGGCGCGCATGGAGGCCAACCTCAACAAGACCCGTGGTCTGATCTTCTCCTCGAAGGTGCTGCTCGCGCTCGTCGATACCGGCATCACCCGCGAGGAGGCCTACAAGATCGTGCAGCGCAACTCCATGGCCGTGTGGGATGACGTGCACAACGCTGTTGAAGGCCCGGGCCTGCGCGAGCGGCTCGAGGCCGATCCGGAGTGCACCGTGCCGAGCGAGAAGCTCGATGAGATCTTCGATCCGTGGGACTTCCTGACGCGGGTGAACGTGGTGTTCGAGCGGCTTGAGGAGCTGTCGTTCTAAGACGGGATCTGGATTGAGAAAGCCGGGCGGCCCGAACGGGCCGCCCGGCTTTTCTGTAGGGCGCCGCCGGCTGAGCCGGTGCGCGGGCAGCGGTCCCCCCCCCTTTGGCGTTTCGGGCATGAGAGACAGGGAGCAACGCGCCGCGCGGAGCATGGAACAATGTCTATCAGATGCTGGTGCAAATCAGTATGCGTAATTCAGCAATTCTGTATTGGAAAATACACGAATATCAATCTAACTAGAAACCACCCTCTACGCGATCCGGGCAAGGTGGTTAAAAATGGCTAATCTGTACTTTTGAAAGCGGCGCCACAGCCTCGAAAGAAGGTTTTTGAGCTGTTTTCATCCTTCATGCGGGTCGCCACCTTCCGTAACAACCATCTATATTTGGGCAACAGAGCAATGCGTGACAATAGAAAAGTGCAAATTAGCCATTTTTAACCAGACCGCCCGTCGCGAAGCTGATCCGAGCGGTGCGATAGGCTCATCGCACCTCAAAACACGTAGCACTCACCAGTTGTCGCCGAGCTCCACGTCCACGCGGCTGTCGCGCAGCGAGCAGTTCTCGGTGAGCAGGCACTCCATGGACATGCGCTCGCACCGAACCACCTGGTCAAGAGCTGCGAGATCGACCTTTTTCTCCCGAAGCACGTAGTCTCCCACCAGGGCCTTGACGGCTTCCACACCATAGAAGAGCGTGTAATCGCGCCCCTTGGGGATCGGGCCCGTGACAGCCTCGATATCGCTTCGTGTGATGGAGAGAGCCTCCTCCAGGCTCTTCCCGGGGAGCATCTGCGAGAGCGCCGCTGCGCAGGCGATGGCCGCCAGGCAGCCGTGGCTCCTGAACCCCACCTGCTCAAACGTGTCGCTAGCCGGGTCGATACGTGCGAACAGCTGCATCTGCACCGTTCCGCGCTTCTCCTTGCCCACGCTGCAGAAGGCGTTTGCACCCTCGGGTACCCCGGTCGTGCGGGCGTCGGCGATAAGGTCGAGCGTCTGATCGGCGTACTCGGTGATGGGCGCATCATTCTCGATCTGGTACATATCGGGGGTGCGCAGCAGCGGCGTGTCCTCGGTGAGATGCTGTTTTGCCATGAGGGTTCCTTTCGGCGGGAGGGGATGCCAGTACGCGTGGGGCGCTAGGGGTTGCTCGGCTTCTCGACCTCGTACCACTCCGAGAGGGCGCGCGCCTGCGCGTCGCTCAGGTACAGCGTGGAATAGTAGCTGACCACCCCGTTGCTGGCGGTGACCGAGCGGATGTCCTCGAAGGAGCCGTCGGCGCAGACCCGGTCGAACACCTGCGCCGTCTTCGTCGGAGACCACAGGTAGGGGACGTTTATGAATGAATCCCTCGAAACGGGCCGCGGATACACGCGCGATTCGGTGCGCACGACGTCGATGAAGGTCGCGAGGTCGTCGTCCTCGGCGGTGAGGAAGAGCGCATGGGCGAAGCTGTGCGAGAGCAGCGGCTTCGAGTAGAGGTAGGTGGCCTTCTTGCCGAACAGGAGCACGATGTCGGTCACCATGGGCTCGGGCAGCGGGTCGTCTTCGGAGCGCTCCACGCCCTCGAGCTGCACCTCGAGCGGTGCCGGGGCCGGCGGCTCATTCAGCGCGGGGGAGTCCTCGGCGTGCTCGTGCTCCTCGATGTAGGCCACGAGAGACTCCTCGAATTCGGCGGCTCCCACCCCAGCCGGCGCGATCGCGAGCTTGCGCCAGCGGGCCGGTGTGGTGAGCTTGCCTTCGTAGGAGCGCTGGCGGATATCGGTGAGCGCGCGATCCCAAGCGAGGATGAGCGCGTTGCGATCGCGGATGGCGGCGCGCTCCTCGTCGGTGAGCTCCGACGTCTGCGCGGCATCGTTCTCGGGGGCGGCAGGCGCCTCGAATGCGCGACACTCGCCCGTCTCGCCGCCAGACGCTTCGACGCTGTTCTCCTGCTCGCTCATGGCGCCTCCCCACGACACCTGAAAACCTCTGGAACATCCTTCCCAGTGTAGTACAAGGTATACTAATCTATCACCTAGTTGAGGGTACCCCGCTGTGCAAGGATGAGGTGACGATGGCGCCAATTGCAGGTAGTCAAGCAGGTCAGGCCGCGACGATGCCGCCGCTGAGCCTCGAGGGCTATCGGATCCTCATCCCGTCCATCGCGGGGATGGCGCTCGCCGCAACGGCGGTGAGCCTCTCTGTCCAGCAGGCGCACGGCACGACGGGCATCTCCACCTACGATGGCTGGTCCCTCGTCGCGGCGTCCGTCGTGATCGGAGCGATCTTCCTTGCGACCATCTTCGTGAAGCGGTTCCCCAAGGCCGCCATCTCGCTCGGCGTGTTCCTCTCGATCCATATCGGCGGCCTGGCGGCCCTCGTCCTCGGCGCCGCCGATGCGGTCGCGGTCGCCCTCGCCGCCCCGATCGACCTGCTGCTGCAGGCCGGGGTCATGATGGGTGCCACCCTGCTGCAGTTCTACTGGATGCGAAAGCTCCGGGGAACCTCGGCCCAAGCCGTGGTCGTCGTGGTGTTCTCGGCGCTGGCGCTCTCGGAGCTCGTCACCTTCGCGCTGAGCTTCACCGAGCCCAGCGTGTGGCACTTCGCCTGCGTCGCCCTCATGTTCCTGCAGTTCGCGCCCGTGCGGGCGTCTCGCGCGATGGGCCTGCCGAGCGACTCCTTCCCCGCCGTCTCGGAGAGCTACTTCGGCACGGATGAGAACCACTTCTCCAACCGGAGCTTCCTGGTGGTGGCCGCCCTCGGCATCTGGTTCATCTCGATCCCCATCGGCATGGGACGCGGGTTCTCCACCGGTCAGCCCGTCCATCTTGACCCGGCTGCCCGCGGCCTGGTCCTGCTGTGCGTCGCGATCGTCTCGATGCTCTGGGTGCGCTTCGCCCTCGCCTCGCGCATGCACGCGCTGACCACGAGCATCTGGGTTGTGATGGAGCTGCTGCTCGGCGTCGGCACCATCCTCTTCGCGCTGCTCCCCACCGATCCGTCCCCGGGCGCGGCCCTCGTGCTCGCCTCGTCCCTCGTGCTGCAGGCCTTCGTCTGGTACATGACGATCGCCTTCATCAGCTTCGGCTGGCGCGACCCGTACTACTACGCGACGGCGGCATGGATCGCCATGAACCTGCTGATCGTCGCCGGTATGCGCGTCGACGCCCTGATCACGCGGCTGGTGCCGTCCAACGCGGCGGCGATCATCGCGTTCATGGGGTTCTTCGTGCTTCTGGGCGCTCAGGTGGTCTTCACGCGCCTGCTCGCGGCGCCGAGCGAGCGCGTCGAGGTCCAGGCGGCGGCCGACCGCGCCGCGGCGAAGGCTGAGGCCGCGGCAGCGCCGGAGGCTCCCGGGCGCATCACCGAGGATGACGTGCGCCGCATCCCGCTCATGGGCGTGCTCGCCATCTCGCCCCAGGCGGAGACGCCGCTGCCGAGCAAGACCCCTGACGTGCACATCGCCACCTCGGTGCTCGAGATTGGCCAGCGCTTCGGGCTCACGGGTCGCGAGGTCGAGGTGCTCACGCTCTACGCGCTCGGGCACACGCAGGCCCGCGTCAGCGAGGAGCTGCAGCTCTCCACCAACACGGTGCACACGCACATCAAGCGCATCTATGAGAAGACCGACCTGCACTCACGCCAGGAGATCCTGGACTACATCAACGAGTACGGCGGCTGATCGCGCCTCGCTCAGGCGATGCCGTCGGCCTCCCGCGCCGCGGCGATCTGGCGCGCGGCCGAGTCCTCGAACCAGCCGCGCTCCTCATGGGGGAGCAGCGTGCGCAGGCGGTCGCGCTCGGTGTTCATGCCGATGAAGATCTGCCGCATCATAACCATCACCAGGTAGCGGCCCTTGCGCGTGAGCGTGAGCTCGTCGGCGTTGTTGGTGGCGAAGGCGCCGTTGGCAGCAAGGTAGCCGTATTCGACCGGCAGGTCGTACTGGATGTAGCGGCCGAAGTCGCGGCGCCACTGACGGTTGTCGAGGCGCAGGCCGAAGAGCTCGCGGCCCATGCGGTAGCGCTTGGCGTTGGCCGTGCCCATGTCGATCTTGCTCGCCACGGAGAGGTCGCCGCGCTCCACGCGCTCGCAATAGCCGGAGAGCGAGGAGTCGTTGTTGTGGATGACGCTCCCCAGGAAGGAGTAGCCCCCGCAGCCGGCGGCCACGAACTCGCCGAAGTCCACCACGTACTCGTCGATCATGGCGTCGCGGTCCTTGGCGAAGGTGTACACGTCGGTGGCCCAGAACCCCGCGCCGCCCTGCTCGACGGGTGCGATCATCTGGTCGAACAGCGCGTTGTAGAGCTCGCGCTCGTTTTTGTAGTCGACCTGGCCGTAAAAGCAGGTCTGCATCAGGTGCTGGGAGCCCGGGGATGCCATGAGCGGGTAGTAGGTGATCTGGTTCGCGCCGGTGGTCTTGAAGACCTCGATGTCGCGAAGGACCATCTCGGCTGTCTGACCGGGGAAGTTGAAGATCATGTCCACGTTGAAGGTCTGGAACATGTCGTGCACGTCCTGGATGCGGCGGACGATCTCCCCGGAGCTGCCGTACTTGCTATAGCGGTCCATGCGCTTGAGCAGGCCGTCATCGAAGCTCTGCACGCCCACGGAGAAGCGCTGCACCATCCGGGAGAGGCGCTCCAGGCGGCCGCGGTCGAGGTGGGGCGGGTTGGTCTCGCTCGAGACCTCGGTGATGGTGGGGAAGAGCTCGCGCATGTAATCGATGGTGCGCTCGAGCTCGTCCATCATGATGGTGGGCGTGCCGCCGCCGATGTAGGCGCTCGGGGGCTCGTAGCCGAGGTCTTTGATCATCTTGAGCTCGGCGCGCAGGGCTTTGAAGTAGCGCCGCCCCAGCTCCTCCTTGAACGGGAAGCGCGTGAAGGAGCAGTAGGGGCACAGCACGTCGCAGAAGGGCACGTGCACGTAGAGCATGTACTCGTGGCCGGGCACGGGTGCGGGAAGCGTGGGCTCGGCCACGGTCTTCGACTTGAACAGGTTCACGGCACCCATGCCGATGGCCTTGGAGAGCAGGCGTTCTGAGAGCATCGATATACCTCCTGAGGTGAGCTCGTCCATTGTGAACCTTCGCGGTGCCGAGAGAAAGAGGCGCGGAAGAAAATGACGCCGCCCGCGATGCCGAGGGCGATGTTGCCCGCGACTCGGCCGCGACTCAGCCGCGATGCCGCCGCGCCACGGCCCGCGATGCCGAGCGTTCGTAATTCGCCATTTCCATCGGGAAAAAGAGGCAATTACGAACGCTCGGCATAAGGGGTGACGGGGTCCGCTCGAGGAGGTCACCTATAACAGGTGACGCGGTTTACCTGCTAAAATGATATCGGTGCTCAAATTGCCCCGCAAAGTTACCACCAAGTAGGGGACGCGCGCGCATGAGAACAACCGAGAATAGACACTGACCAAATGGGCGCGTTCGCCGCGCGCCGGTTCGGCACGGAAGATGCGCCCCGCCGAGGCGCAGAGTAGTTAGGGGAGGGAACTATGAAAGAGAACACCGCTTTGGAGCATGTCGGCTCCGGTGCGGATCACCTTGACCCCTTCTTCACCCGTCGCGGGTTTGTGAAGGTCTCAGGTGCGTTCGTCGCGAGCATGGCGGCGCTCGGGTTGCTGCCCGAGACGGCCGCGGCCGCTCCCGCGAACTCGAAGGGCAAGGTCGATTTCTACGCGACCCCGAGCCATGTGCTCAAGGTCAACCGCGCGCGCTGCACGGGCTGCCAGCGCTGCGAGATGAGCTGCACGCTCAAAAACGACGGGGCCTCGCAGCCGGCCGCCGCGCGCATCCACGTGAACGACGGCTTCTACTACGGCTCCGAGCTCGGCTCCGGTGACGGCATCTTCTACTCCATGGAGTGGAACGTCCGCACCTGCCACATGTGCAAGACCGCGCTTTGCCAGACCGCCTGCCCCTACGGCGCCATCCGCACCGAGGAGAACGGCGTGCGCGACGTGGACCCCGAGAAGTGCGTGGGCTGCGGCACCTGCGTGGCGGCGTGCCCCTGGCACATGCCCGTGGTGAACACCGTCACAGGCAAGTCGACCAAGTGCATCGCCTGCGGGCGCTGCGCCGACCAGTGCCCCAACGGGGCCATCGAGCTCGTCAAGTGGGAGAATGTGAACCATTCCTCCGGTCCGACCCGCCAGGAGAATCCGCTGCCGCTCGTCTCCGAGCAGCAGGATTTCATCGCCGGCGGCAAGCTCGCGTAAGGCAGAGGAGATAGCAATGGCTGATATTTCGTATGGTTGGGCGGGCTACATCGCGCGCGTCAACCTTTCCACGGGGAGCATCACCGAGGAGTCCGATGCCGAGCTGCAGAAGGACTACATCGGCGGCATGGGCTTCGCGAACAAGATCATGTACGACGAGGTGCCCGCCGGCACCGACTGGATGGACGAGGAGAACAAGGCCGTCCTCGCCGTCGGCCCGCTCACGGGCGCGGGCGTGCCGCTCGCCGGCCGCTCCACCTGGGCGACCCTCTCCACCTTCACGACCGACCACCTCGTGGTGGACTGCCACTGCGGCGGTCAGCTCGGTGCCAAGCTCAAGTTCTCGGGCCACGACGGCCTGATCATCGAGGGCAAAGCCCCCAAGCCGGTCTACATCAACATCGACGATGACAAGATCACCATCGAGGACGCCTCCGCGCTCTGGGGCAAGGGCACCCGCGAGACCACCGAGGCCCTGTGCAAGAAGCACGGCCTCGACTGCTGCGTGGCCGCCATCGGCCCCGCCGGTGAGAACCTGCTTCCCTACGCCTGCGTGATCAACTCCCGCTCGCACTCCGCGGGCGCGGGCCTGGGCGCCGTGCTCGGCTCCAAGAACGTGAAGGCCGTCGTCGTCCGCGGCACCAAGGCCGTGAACGTCGCCGATCCTCAGATGGTCGCCGACCTCTCCGACTACATGATCGCCCAGGTCCTGGGCTCCAACAACAACCACGTGGTCCCGAGCACCCAGCAGTCCTGGGCCGAGTACTACGACAAAGGTTCGCGCTGGACGGCGAGGAAGGGCTTGTACTGGGCCGCGGCCGAGGGTGGTCCGATCGAGACCGGCGAGCCCAAGCCGTTCGAGCCCAACACCATGGGCTACCGCTGCATGAAGGCCACGAAGGATCTCGGCCCCGAGGCCGAGAAGTACACCGTCAAGATGGCCGGCTGCCACGGCTGCCCCGTGCGCTGCTACGCCCAGGTCAAGCACCCCACCGTGCTTGAGAAGACGGGCTACGAGTCCATGGGCAACACCTGCGTGCCGAACTTCCCGTTCTCCTCGTACATGCAGTCCATGATGAAGGTCCCCGGCACCGCCGCCGAGGACGGCAAGCTCACCGAGCAGGCCGTCGTCTACAACCTACTGATCCAGGCCACGGTGGACGACCTCGGCCTGTGGTGCAACTACGCCCAGCTCTACCGCGACATCGCCCACACCTATGTGGACGGGATCCTCGAGCGCGAGCTCGGCGACCAGTTCGCGGAGTACGGCTTCGACCAGATCATGGCCGGCGACGGCACGCCGTTCATCAAGATCCTCACGGACATCGCGTCGAACGACACGAAGAACAAGCCGATCTCCTGGATCGGCCACGGCCCCGAGGTGTGGACCAAGCAGTGGAACGACGAGGGCTGGTTCGACGACAATCGCTCGCAGCTGATCAACTACCGCGGCTGGCCCGTGCACCACTCCATCGAGTGCTTCGGCCAGGTGGGCGGCCTGTACAACATGCTGTTCAACCGCGACGACATGATCCACTCCGCGGTGAACTTCCAGGGCTGCGGTCTGCCCATCGAGCTCAAGCAGGAGATGGGCAAGGAGATGTGGGGCGAGGGCTCGGTCGACCCTGACAAGAATTACACCCCCATCAACGAGGCCAAGGTCGAGTTCGCCTGGTGGAGCGTCATCACCGACGTCCTGCACGACTCACTCACGCTGTGCAACTGGGTGTGGCCGATGGCCATGGCGCCCGCCAAGGAGCGCAGCTACCGCGGCGACCTCGACCTCGAGGCGCAGTTCTACACGGCGGTGACCGGCCACAAGGTCACGATCGACGAGCTGTACAAGGCCGCCGAGCGCATCATGACCCTCCAGCGCGCCGCCACCGTGCGCGGCATGCGCGACAAGGACGGCAAGGTGGGCTGCAACGACATGCGCGGCGTCCACGACGTGATCACCGAGTGGGTCTTCACCAAGGATCCGGACATCGAGGCGCTGACCCCGGGCACGGACAAGATGGACCGCGAGGACTGGAAGAAGTCGCTCACCCTGCTGTACAAGCGCTTCGGCTGGGATGAGAAGCTCGGCTGCCCCACGCGCCGCTGCCTCGAGGACCTGAACCTCAAGGACGTGGCCGACGACCTCGACAAGCTCGGCCTTCTCGGCAAGGATGGCGCGGGCTATGATGATCGCACGCGCACATACGACCGCATCCTCGAGAAGTACTGCGGTGACAACCCGGCGCTTGACGCCTAGAGCAGGAAGAAGGGAGTAGAGCATGGCTGATGAGATCAAGGACGTCGCCGAGGAGCAGGCCTCCGAGGAGACCCCGAAGAAGAAGGTCGATTGGAAGCGCCGCCGCCTTCCGATCATCGCCGCCCTCGTGGTTGTCGCGACGGTCATCGGCGTCGCCGGCTGGGCCTGGCACGCCACGCCCGAGTGCTGCGACGTGATCTGCCACACCACCATGGGCAAGTACTACGACACCCTGGTCAACGACACCACGACGCTGGTGTCCAAGCACCGCGGTGTCGCCAACAACCAGTGTCTGAGCTGCCATGAGGCCACCCTGCCTCAGATGCTGCACGAGATCCAGATGACCGTGACGGGAGACTACGAGCTGCCGTTCAAGAAGGTGGAGTTCACGAACGACTTCTGCCTGCAGAGCGGCTGCCACATCGGCGCGGGCGTGATGCCCGGGGCCACGGAGTCCTCGACGGCGGACTGGACCTTCGATCCGCACAGCACGGTGCACGGGGTGCAGCAGTGCAACAGCTGCCACCTGATGCACGACCAAAGCGTATTCACCTGCGCGAGCTGCCACAGCTTCGGCGAGTACACGCCGGTGCCGGACGGCTGGACGGAGTACAAGCTCGAGGACGGCACCACCACAGCGGCGCCCAAGGGCTGGACGATCCCCCAGTACTTCCAGGCGAGCCTGACGAAGGGCACCGAGGCTACGGCGTAAGCGAGCGCGTGAATCGCGACGCTCGCGTTGGAATGTTCGATAGACCCGCCGGTGGGATGTTCCCGCCGGCGGGTTTTTGCTGCGCGGATCTGCTGAGCGAGGCTGGAGCGCGGCGGTGGCCGTGCGGTGTCGCGGGGGAACCGGGGCACGGCGGGGGCCTCGCGGTTCCAGGTTAGGAAGGCTCGCGATTGCGAATGCGCCGAGCGGAGGAATATCGCGGTTCGGACCGGCGGGGGATCCGAAACTCGGAAAACCTCCGGTTTTTGCAAGGGGCCCGTGGCGTTGCGGAGAAAAAGCGAGGTTTGGACCCGTTCGTCCGCGACGCGTTCGGAGGGCTACAGGTCAGGAGCGTCATGTTTTTGCAGCTTGTGGGCGACTGGTTCCCAAACTGCAAAAACATGACGTTTTCCGCTCCCAAGCTCCATTTTTCTACGCGAAAGGATGCGCGGCATGCTTCGATCCCAAACCTCCCCTCTGCAAAGAATCGCGAGCGTTCGTAATTCGGCCTTTTGAAGCGAAAAAAGGCCGAATTACGAACGCTCGGCATCTGCGGGGGGAGCGGCGGGCTGCAGTCGCTCGGCATCTGCGGGGGAGCGGCGGGCCGCGGCCGTTCGGCACCGCCTGCGTCTTCGACCCGGCGCACGTTCGCGGAATCACGTCGTTCCGCTAGGCGAATACCCGCTTGCGCAGCACGCCACCCGTGGTATGAAGTGGTGCTATGTCGGGCGCTTCACCCCGGTTGCAAGAATGGGCCATTTTGGAAGGGGAGCAATGAAAACCGAATACGAGAGACGATGCGCGAGCCCCGGGCATCCGTGGAGGACCCGCTCCAAAGCGGTGTCGCGAGCCGTCATCGCCGCGGCTTTGGGAGCGCTCTGCATCGCAGCGCCCAATATCGCGCCCCGCGCATCGGCCGAAGAGGCCCCGCCGGCCCGCTCGACCTCGTCAACGCAGATGAGCTCCGCGCCCGAGCGGTTCTACATCAACCGCGTCTTCGACCCCGCGGCGCACATCCTGAACTTCAACGGCAACTGGAAATTCAACCTCGGCGACATCACGGGCGCCGAGAGCGCCTCGTTCGACGATTCCTCCTGGGAGCACATCGACCTCCCGCACGACTACAGCATCGACCAGGAGCGCACGCGCGCCGGTGAGGCCGAGAGCTCCTACCTGCTGGGCGGCGTCGGCTGGTACCGCAAGACCTTCGAGGTGGCCGACGAGCTCGCCGGCAAGCGCCTGCGCCTCGACTTCGACGGCATCTACATGGACGCCACCGTCTACGTGAACGGCAAAAAGCTCGCGACCCATCCATACGGGTACTCGCCCTTCGGCATCGACATCACCGACGAGGTGAAGACGGGCGCGCAGAACGTCGTCGCGGTGCGCGTGAACCACCAGACGCCCTCGAGCCGCTGGTACTCGGGGTCGGGCATCGGCCGCACGGTCGAGCTCGCGGTGACCGACCAGGTGCGCGTCGGGAAGAACGGCGTGGTCGTGACCACCCCCGAGCTCGCCGCCGGTAAGACGCGAAACGTCAGGACCCATCTCGCAGCCACCGTGGAGAACGGAGGCGAGGCCCCGGCGAGCGTCACGCTCGAGCAGTCGATCTTCAAGGCCGGCGGCGACCCGACGGCCCCCATCGTCACGAAGACCGCGCAGGCGGTCGAGATCGGCGCCGGCGGGAGCGCGGTCATCGAGACCGATCTTTTCGCGCCCGAGCCCGAACTGTGGAGCACGACGAACCCCAGCCTCTACACCGTGCGCACGCAGGTGAAGGTCGACGGCGCGGTCGTCGACACCTACGATACGGACTTCGGCTACCGCTTCTTCGACTTCGACGCGAACGAGGGCTTCCTGCTCAACGGCGAGCATCTGAAGCTCAAGGGCGTCTGCATGCACAACGACCAAGGCGCCCTGGGATCCGTGGACACTGAGGCGGCGCTCCGCCGTCAGGTGCGCATCTTGAAGGACATGGGCGCCAACTCCATCCGCACGTCCCACAACACGCCCCCGCGCGAGCTCGTCAAGATCTGCAACGAGGAGGGCATCCTGCTGAACCTCGAGGTCTTCGACGGGTGGACGGCCGACAAGAACGGCAACGTGAACGACTACGCGCGCTTCTTCAACAAGGCGATCGGCGAGACGCGGCTCGAAGGCGCTGAGACCTCGATGACCTGGGCGGAGTTCGATCTCAAGCAGAGCATCGCGCGCGACGTCAACGCCCCGTCGATCATCATGTGGTCGGTGGGCAACGAGATGATCACCGGCACCTCCCGGGGCTTCGACGCCGCCGCGCACGAGAACCTGCTGAGGTGGACCGGCGAGGCCGATCCCACGCGCCCCGTCACGCTCGGCGACAACCAGCTCCTCTCCGGCCGCCAGACCTACAACCCGCAGAAGACGCACGACGCCGGGGGTCTGATCGGCATCAACTACTCCAGCCTGTCGAACTACGACAACCAGCACCGTCTCCATCCCGACTGGAAGTTCTACGGCTCTGAGACGGCTTCGGCCGTGAATAGCCGCGGCGTGTACAGCACGCAGGGCAATATGGTGGACGCGGGCGGCATGCAGCTCACATCCTACGACACCTCTGCCGTGAGCTGGGGGCACGTCGCCTCCCAGGCCTGGTATGCCACGATCGCGCGCGACTTCGTGGCCGGCGAGTACGTTTGGACCGGCTTCGACTACCTGGGCGAGCCCACGCCGTGGAACGGCGTCGCGGCCGGCAGCACGGACCGCGGCCCCGCGTGGCCCTCGCCCAAGAGCTCGTACTTCGGCATCATCGACACGGCGGGCCTGCCCAAGGACTCGTTCTACTTCTATCAGTCCCAATGGAACGACGCCAAGAACACCTTGCACATCCTGCCCGTGTGGAACGAGGACCTCGTGGTCAAGCGCGGTGCCGACAAGCAGGTGCCTGTGGTCGTGTACACCGACGCGCCGGCCGTCGAGCTCTGGCTGAGGACCGCGGACGGCACCGAGAAGCTGGTGGGCGCGCGCAAGCGCTTCACCAAGAAGACGACGTCGGCGGGCTACGAGTACCAGATCTTCGGGGAGAACTCCACGAACCACCGCGATCTGTACCTCACCTGGAACATCCCCTTCGAGGCGGGCACGCTCTTCGCCAAGGCGTTCGACGCCGAGGGGAACCCCATCGACACCTCGGGCGACGCGTGGGACGGCCGTAAGAGCGTGTCCACCACCGGCCCGGCGAAGCGCCTCTCGATTGAGGCCGACCGGGGCACGATCAGCGCTGACGGCACCGACCTCTCCTATCTGACCGTGAGCGTGCTCGATGCCCAAGGGCGCATCGTCCCCGACGCGACAAACCGCGTGACGTTCAAGGTGGAGGGCGCCGGCACGCTCGCGGGTGTGGACAACGGCTCCTCGCCCGATCACCAGTCCTTCCGCGACAGCGACCGCGCGGCCCACGCGGGCCAGCTCGTGGGCATCGTCCGCGCGAGCACCGCGGGCGGCCCTCTCACGGTGACGGCGAGCGCCGACGGCCTCGAGAGCGCGACGGCGACCATCACGGTGGCGCCCGTCGACGGGGCCGCATCCACCCGGGCGGTCGACAACGTCAAGTTCTCCCGCTTCCACTACGTGAAGCGCGGCGCTAGGCTCGAGCTCCCGAAGACCGCCGAGGTCACCTATACGGACGGGTCGGTTGACGGCGCGGCGCAGATCACTTGGGAGGCCGTCGACCCGGCGCTTCTCGCCGAGCCCGGCACCTTCACGGTGAAGGGTGCGGTCGCGGGGGTGCAGATCGAGGGCACGGTGCTTGTGCTCGACGAGGTCACCGCCATGCTCAACTACTCCGCGATGGTCCCGGAGGGCCAGACCCCCGTTCTGCCCGATGCGCGCCCGGCGGTCATGGCCGACGGCACGATCCTGAACGTCAGCTTCCCCGTGACCTGGCAGATGCCTGAAAGCGGCGCCTTTGATGCCGAGGGCGTGGTCTCGATCGACGGCACGGCGAACGTGTTCGGCGTCGATGTTCCGGTGAACGCGAAGATCCGCGTCGAGCGCGAGAAGGTCTCCGTGGGTGAGAACGTTGCCCACAGGAGCAACGGGACGCTCTCCGAGGTCACGCAGAGCGTGCCCGAGGGGCTGCAGTCTGACTCGCTCGCCGCGGTGAACGACGGCGACGCGGCGTACATGACCTCGGGCGCCGGCGGGAGCAACCGGCGCTGGACCAACTACGGGTTCGCGCAGGCCGATGCCAACAACACCACGTCGAGCATCACGTTCCGCTACAACACGCAGACCCGCTTCGCCCAGGCGAACGTGCACTTCTTCACCGACAACTACACGGCCTACTATCCGGACGCCGGGACCACCAAGATGTACATCTCCGCCGACGGCTCAGAAGGGAGCTGGACGGAGGTGCCGGTGCGAGAGACCGTCGCAGACGCCTCCCAGAACGTGAAGCGCTACACCTTGGACTTCGATCCGGTGGCCGCGACCTTCGTCAAACTCGAGTTCAAGAACCCCGCGGGCCGGCCCGCCGCGGGCGACCGCTTCCGCAAGTGCGTCGGCATCACGGAGATCGAGCTCATGAAGGCCGAGGGCAGCTACCGCATTGGGTCTGCGGCCGAACTCGAGCGCCTCGCGGTCAACGGCCAGGCGGTGCCCGCGGCGGCCCTCGGCCGCGGCGTCTTCGAGGCCCGCGCCCTCACGGCCGCGGTGGAGGCCGCCGGCAAGGAAAACGCGGCCGTCACCGTGCTCCCCGCGTACAACGACGAGGTCAAGATCCTGCTCGAGTCCGAGGACCACGGCAAGACCGGCTCGTTCAGCATCAAGCTCAACACGGTGCCCGAGGAGCATCCCGAGGACCACGACTATCCGGTGGAAAGCCTCAAGCTCTCGGCGGGGACGGAGAAGAACCCGCCCGCCGGCAACGACGGCCCGATCGCCTACGCCTTCGACGGCAGCGCGGCCACCATGTGGCACGGCGCCTATGAGAACGCCGATGCCGGGAAGCTCTGGGCGGTGATGGAGCTCACCGAGCCCGCGAACGTCTCCGCGCTGCGCTACCTGCCGCGCGCAGACGCCGGCAACGGGACGGTGACCGAGTACCTGGTGCAGTGCAGCGACGACGGTGTCGCCTGGACGGACATCGCGACGGGGACCTGGGGCACCGAGGCGGGATGGAAGACCGCCGCTTTCGACAAGCCCGTGGAGGCGCGGTTCATCCGCTTCACGGGGCTCAAGACGGTGTCGCGGGAGGCGGGCAAGCAGTTCATCTCGGCCGCCGAGATCCGCCTGAGTGCCACGGCTCCGACGACCGACATCTCCGACCCCGACCTGGTCAAGATCGAGGTCCCCGATGCCGTCACGGTTGACCGGGTTGACGGGGAGCATCCCGTGGGTGCGGGCGATCTCGACGAGCGCGTCGTGCACGGCGGCAAGGTGCTCGTGTACGGCGTGGACTACCTGCTCTCGTTTGCCGATAACGGGGCGGAGGGCACCGCGACGGTGACCATCGAGGGCATCGGCGCGTACGCGGGCACGGCCACGCGGACGTTCACGATCAAGAAGGCCGAGCCGGTGCTCGCCGGCATCGCGGTGAAGACCACCCCTGCCAAGACCGTGTACACGGAGGGCGACGTGCTCGATCCGGCGGGCCTCGCGCTCGCGCTCACCATGAGCGACGGCACGGTGTCCGAGGTGGCGTACGGCGCGGAGAACGCGGCCGCGTTCAGCTTCGATCCGGCGCTCGACGAGGGGCTCAAGGTCGCCGACAACCTCGACGTGACGGTTTCCTACGGCGGGAAGACGGCGGTGTTCTCGGTGAGCGTGGTGGCGCGCGAGGTTGCGGTGGGCCCGAAGCCGGGCGAGACGGACCCGGGCACCGGCGGCGTGGGCACAGACCCCGGCGCACCTGATCCGAAGGCCGCGCCCCGTCCGCGCAAGCGCACCGGCGGTCTCCCGGCGACAGGCGACCCGCTGGCGGCGGTCATCGTCCTCGCCATGGCGGCCACGACCGCGCTCGGCACCGCCATCGCCGTCCGTCGTCGCTTCTAACCCCCGTTCCCTATGCCGAGCGTTCGTAATTGCCGCTTTTATGCGGTAAAAAGGACGTATTACGAACGCTCGGCATCCCTCCATCGCGGTTCCGTATAATGGCGTGACCGAGGCGCGATGACAGGAGGAGGGCCATGGGAGATCGCGGCGAGCACAGAGCGCCCGCAGACGAGCGCAGGGGAAACCACCGGGACGTGCAACCGCGCGATCGCGGCGTCCTGCAGCGCCTGCTTGGCCGCACGGACGGCATCACCCGCCGCAGCCTCGCCAAGGGCACGCTCGCCACCGGCGCCGCCATCGCGGCCATCACGCTCGTGGGCTGCTCGAATGACGAGGGGAAGCCCCCCGCCTCCGGCGAACCCGAGGTCGTGACCGATTCCTCCAAGATCATCGACGCCCTCTCCGAGTACGCCGAGGCCGACCTCGGTATCGCCGCCACGCAGACCTGGTCGCTCCCGCTCGGCACCACGCTCTTCCACAGCGAGGGCTCCTGGGCGGCCGCCATGCTCACGCCCGAATCCGCCGTGAACCCCAACACACTCGGCCTGCTCTCGCTCTCAAGCGGCTCCATCACCACCGTCATGGAATCCCCCACGCGCGGCCGCGGCTACTCGTTTCACGATCTGCGCTGCGCGGACGGGGTCCTCGCCTGGGTCGAGGTCAACTACGGCACGCGCGATTGGGCGCTGTTCGGCCAGGGGCTCTCGGGGGGCGCCCTCACCGGCCAGGCCGTGCAGCTCGACTCCGGCGACGCCGACTGGGAGCCCGCCCCCTTCACCTGCACCGGCTCCTCGGTGATCTGGCAGAAGATGCCGATGGCGACCGGATCCAAGCGCGCCGAGACCTCCACCTGCTACCGGTGGAGCGTCGGCGAGGCCGAGGGCACGGGCATCTGGGAGTCGACGGGCCGCTTCGCGACGCATCCGCGGGTGGCCGGCACGATCCTCACCATCGCCCCGCGCGTCTTGAACGAGGAGGGCACCTACTACGGCATGACGGCGCTCGACCTCGCCGACGCCGAGCCCAAGCAGATCGACCAGCTCGTGCTGCCGGCGTCGATCCGCCCGTTCGAGGCCGTGTACACCGGGTCGGTCTTCGCCTTCTCCATCGAGGCGAGCTACGACTCGGGCGGGAGCCTGGGCCAGATGGGCACCTTCATCGGCCGCGAGGGCGGGCCCTACGTGTACTTCAGCCGCGAACCCGCGGCCCAGATCATGTTCGAGGGCACGCGCTTCCTCATCAAGACGCAGTCGGCGCACTACCTCATCGACACGGAGAAAGAGCAGCTCCAGGGCTTCTCCTCGGCGGACCGCTCCATCGGCCTCGGCGACTTCCCGGCGAGCGAGGGAAACGCGCCCACGCCGCTCGTCTTCGCCACGGTGCGCGACGCGAAAGGGATCCCGGCCGGCGTCACGGCGCGTCTTCTGACCATCTAGTTGGTCGTCTGATCTGCCTAGGCGCACGTGCAAGGGGCCTCTCCCCATCAAAGCTGCTCATTCATTAACAAATTCTTGCGATTGACCCCGCGCGGGATTGCCCGCGCGCCCCGCGGGGTAGAACTCAAAGACCATCCTGAGCTAATATGGATGATGCCTATGGATATATCAGGTAAGGAGGCCGAGCTATGGCTTCGGACGCACGAAAGATTTTGCTCGTTGAAGACGAGAAGGCCATTCGCGACGCGGTTGCCGCCTACCTCGACCGCGAGGGGTACTGGGTAGTGGGCGTCGGCGACGGCCAGTCCGCCGTGGAGGAGTTCGAGAAGCACCAGTTCGACCTCATCGTGCTCGACCTCATGCTCCCCAAGCTCTCCGGCGAGCGCGTCTGCCGCGCCATCCGCGACACCTCTGACGTGCCCATCATCATGCTCACGGCCAAGGGCGAGGTCGAGGACCGCATCATCGGCCTCGAGCTCGGCGCCGACGACTACCTCATCAAGCCGTTCTCGCCGCGCGAGCTCGTGGCCCGCGTGCGCGCGCTCTTCCGCCGCACCCACGTGGCCGACGAGCCGCAGGTCGAGGTTCTCGACTTCAGCGACCTCGTGATCGACATCTCCGGCCACAAGATCCTCGTGGAGGGCAAGGAGGTCGACCTCACGGCATCCGAGTTCAAACTCCTCACCACCCTCGCCCGTCATCCCGGCCGCGTGTACAACCGCATGGAGCTCGTGGAGAAGGTCCTCGGGTACGACTTCGAGGGCTATGAGCGCACCATCGACAGCCACGTCAAGAACCTCCGCGCCAAGCTCGGCGACGACCCGCGCAACCCGCGCTGGCTCTACACCGTCCACGGCGTGGGCTACCGCTTCGAGGCGCCCGCCAAGCCCGCTGAGGATGCCGAGGGCAGCGCGAAGTAATGCCGCCCTCCAGGTTCATCATCGGGCAAAAGCATAAGAAAGACGATGAGGCGAGTTCCCGCGCAAGCTGGAACACGCCTCATCCCGATTCTCGGTCAGGGGTCAGCTACGGCACGCGCATGGCGTCGTCGTTCGCCCTGACCTCTTTTATGACGGTGCTCATCATGGCCCTCGTCGTCACGGTGGTGTGGGGCGGGGCCTTCTCCGAGTACACCCGCGCCAACGTCGCCGAGATCGCCCGCCTCGCGGCCATCAAGCTGGCCGGCGGCTACGAGGAGGAGGGCAGCTGGAGCACGAACCTCCTGGACGAGATAGCCACCTCCGGCGTCATCTCCGAGGACATCGGCATGCAGGTGATCGACACCGACGGCACGGTCCTCTACGACGACACCTGGCCCGCCGCCTCGATCGCCGCGGTGATCAAGCGCGAGGAGGGCGCCTCGGCCGCGACGGCACCCGGCACCGCCGCGGGCACCTCTGGGACGGCAACCTCCGCCTCCGGAACGGCCACCACCGGTGCCGCAGCGCCCGGGGCCCTGGCGGGCTCCGCAGCCCCCGCCCGCAGCACCGAGCCCGACGTCTCAACGCACGGCCTCGTCTCCCAGGCGCCCACCGACCAGGAGGGAGCCGTCTCCGAGGAGATCGTCACCGATTCCGGTCGCGTGGTGGGGACGCTGCGCATGTGGGTGCTCGGCAGCGACGCCTTGCTCACCAAGGCTGACGCGGCCTTTCGCGAGAAGACCTTCAACGCCATGGGGATCGCCGCCCTGGTGGCGGTCATCATCTCCGTCTTCATCGGCCTGCTCGTGTCGCGCATGCTCACGAATCCCATCCGCCGCATCACCGGCACGGCCAAGCAGATCCGCGACGGTGACCTCACGGCGCGCACAGGCATGCGCGGCGACGACGAGATCGACCGCCTCGGCGAGACCTTCGACGAGATGGCCATCTCGCTTGAGAAGGACCTGAAGCACGAGCGCCGCCTCACGTCCGACGTGGCCCACGAGCTGCGCACGCCGCTCATGGCGATGCTCGCCACCGTGGAGGCCATGCAGGACGGCGTCTACCCCACCGACTCCGAGCACCTGGAGACGGTCGCCTCCGAGACGCGCCGCCTCGCCCGCCTCGTGCAGCAGATGCTCGACCTTTCCCGCATGGAGACGCAGACCGCCCCGCTCAACCTCAAGCTCGTTGACATCGCGGGGCTCGTGCGCGCCGTGGTCCTCGCCCAGGAGCAGCTCTTCCTCCAGCGTGACCTGCACCTGCGCTTCAACGACGAGACGCAGGGCAAGCCCACTACGATCGAGGTCGATCCCGACATGATCACGCAGGCGGTGATCAACATCATGAGCAACGCCATGCGTTACACGCCCGAGGGCGGCTGGGTGGTCGTTTCGGTCACCTCGGATCGGCGCGACGTGATGATCTCCGTGTCCGACACGGGGGTGGGCATCGCGAAGGAGGACCTGCCGCGGATCTTCAGCCGCTTCTGGCGCGCCGACGCGAGCCGCGCCCGCGTGGCCGGTGGCCTCGGCGTGGGCCTCGCGGTGACCAAGCAGATCGTCGAGCGGCACCAGGGCTTTATCTCGGTTGACTCCGAGCTCGGGCACGGCACCACCTTCACCATCAACCTCCCGCGCGAGCGCACCGCGGAGCCCGGCGCCGAGCGCTAGGGCCGATGCCGCCTCCCGCCAGCCGTCGGCTGAAAAGTGCGCGTGGGGCAGGGGGCCATACACTACAATGATGTCTTGGGCTGCGAAGGTCCGGTCATTGCGCCGGAGCCGCGGCAGTCGATACGGAAGCGAGCACAAAGGAGCTGGTCACAAGTGACAACGATGGAGCGTCGCCCCGATTCCCACGGCAAGGTTCGCGACATCTACGATACGGGCGATTCCCTGCTGATGGTCGCCACCGACCGCATCTCCGCCTTCGACTTCATCCTCCCCGACGAGATCCCCTTCAAAGGCGAGGTCCTGAACCGCATCTCCGAGTTCTGGTTCAAGAAGTTCGCCGACCTCGTCCCCAACCATCTGATCTCGATCGACCCGGCTGATTTCCCGGCCGAGTTCCAGGAGTACCGCGGGTACCTGGCCGGCCGCTCCATGCTGGTCAAGAAGGCGCAGACGATCCCCATCGAGTGCATCGTGCGCGGCTACCTCACGGGGTCGGGCAAGAAGACCTACGATCAGGACGGCACCGTCTGCGGCATCAAGCTGCCCGCGGGCCTCACTGAGGCGTCCAAGCTGCCCGAGCCGCTGTTCACCCCCTCCACCAAGGCGGCCATCGGCGAGCACGACGAGAACATCTCCTACGAGCGCACGGTCGAGATCGTGGGCGAGGAGATCGCCTCCCAGATCCGCGGCCTCTCGCTCAAGATCTACACCGCCGCCGCCGAGTACGCGGCCACGCGCGGCATCATCATCGCCGACACGAAGTTCGAGTTCGGCATCATCGACGGTCAGGTCACGCTCATTGACGAGTGCCTGACGCCGGATTCGAGCCGCTTCTGGCCGGCGGACTCCTACGAGGAGGGCAAGGTCCAGCCGAGCTACGACAAGCAGTACGTGCGCGACTGGCTGAAGGCCAACTGGGATTTCAAGGGCGACGCGCCCGAGCTTCCCGCCAACGTCGTCGAGGGCACGTCCGAGCGCTACCGCGAGGCGTTCTCGATCATCACCGGTTCCGATTTTGAATCCATGAAGGAGCACGAGTAAGTGAGCACCCGAAGCCCCATGAACAAGCGCACCCAGGAGCAGCTCCGCGAGGGGAGGAGCGGCATGGCGCGTAAGTCGGCCGCGTCCGCCAAGCCCGCGCGGGCCGCTGCCGCCTCCGTGCGCGTGGTCCCCGCGAGCTCCAAGGCCCGCCGCAAGCAGAGCGAGCGCGGGGAGTCGCTGGCCGGCCTCTCCCGCGAGGAGAAGCGCGCCCGCAAGCAGGAGATCCGCGCCCATGAGGACCGCGTCTACGCCGCGGCGAACATCCTCATGTCGGAAAATCCCAACTACGCGCGGCAGCGCATGGTCTGGTACGCGTTCATGATCGTGGGTCTCGTGTTCATCATGATCGCGTTCGCCCTGCTGGCCCTTGTGGGCGAGCGGGCCAACGGTATGCTGCAGCTTGCGCAGTACGGAGCCGTGGGCATCTCCTATGTGGCGATCATCGGCGGATTCATCTTCGACTTCGTCAAGATCCGCCCCATCCGCAACGCGGCGCGCACCAAGGCCGAGGGCCTGAGCGAGAGCCGTCTGAACGACGTGCTCGAGCGCGGCGCCAAGGCGAAGGAGGCCAAGCGCGCCCGCCGCGCGTCGAAGGCAGCCGCCGCCGGCAAGGACAAGGACGCCGCCGGCAAAAACGCCGCCGCCAAGAATGCCGAGCGTTCGTAAAACGGCCTTTTTCTCGTGTTTTATGGGCAATCGCGAACGCTCAGCATCATCAGGAGATGCCGAGCGTTCGCGATTGCCTCTTTCAAGCCGCTGTTTTGCCGAGTTAAGCACGCTTGCCGTGCGCTCGGACAGCGTGCCGCCGATTCCGGGCCCGGCTTTCGCCCCGCCCGCGCCGTCCCTGTGAAAGGAAGACCATGATCAAGGCTGAACTGACCCCTGAGGACGCCCGGATGGGCATGCGGTCCCTCGCGCCGCAGATCGAGCGCTACGCCGACCTCATCGTTCGCAAGGGGGCGAACGTCTCCGCAGGCCAGGAGGTTGTGCTGCAGTGCCCGGTGGAGCGCGCCGATTTCGGCCGCATGGTGGTGGCCCGCGCGTACGCGGCGGGCGCAGGGCATGTGACGGTCAACTGGTCCGACGACGAGATCACCCGGCTCGAGTACGAGCACGTGCCGACGGAGTGGTTCGAGAACGTTCCCTCGTGGAAGCGCGAGCAGCTCGACAGCCTCGCGCAGGCGGGCGCGTGCTTCATCTTCATCGAGGGCAGCGACCCCGAGGCGCTCAAGGGGATCGATCCCGCGAAGCCCGCAGCCGCCTCGAAGGCGTGCAACCTGCAGTGCAAGGTGTTCCGCCACGGCCTCGATTTCAACGAGAACGCCTGGTGCATCGCCGGTGCGCCGGTGGTGTCGTGGGCACGCCACGTCTTCCCCGGATGTGACGACGAGGTCGCCGTCTACCAGCTATGGCGTGCGATCCTCTCGGTGGCCCGCGCCGCAGGGGAGGACCCGGAGAGCGACTGGGAGCTGCATGACGCGACGTTCGAGAAGAACCTGCATTTCCTGAACGGGCGTCGGTTCGACCGGTTGCACTACAAGGCGGACAACGGCACGGACCTCGTCGTGGGCCTCACCGACCGCCACGTGTGGGCCGGCGGGAAGGGCGAGACCGTGAAGGGACATCCCTTCTTCCCCAACATACCCACCGAGGAGGTCTTCACCTCGCCGGACTGCGAGCGCGTGGACGGCATCGTGCACTCGGCGCTGCCGCTGATCCACCACGGTACCAAGGTCGACCGCTTCTGGCTGCGGTTCGAGGCCGGCCGCGTGGTGGAGTTCGATGCCGAGGTGGGGCGTGACACGCTCAAGAGCATTCTCGATACGGACGACGGGGCGAAGCGCCTGGGTGAGATCGCGCTGATCTCAAAGAACACGCCGATCCGCGAGAGCGACACGCTGTTCTACTCGACGCTCTACGATGAGAACGCGAGCTGCCATCTGGCGCTGGGGATCGGGTTCCCCGAGTGCTACGAGGGCGGATTCGAGCTGAGCACCGAGGAGCTGCGCGAGCGCGGGGTGAACACGTCGAGCACGCACGTGGATTTCATGATCGGGACGGACGACCTGGATATCACCGGTATCTGCGCCGACGGGACCGAGGTGCCCGTTTTCGTGAACGGTCAGTGGAGCTGGGAGTAGGGCGCTCCGAGGTGAGTGATGAAGAGAGGGCGCCCCGATTGCCGGGGCGCCCTCTTTGCTGTGCTGCGGGTGGGCCGTCAGGGGATCGAACCCTGGGCCTTGGGATTAAAAGTTCGGCACACCGCCGCGCCCACCGGCGAACATGCAGGTGAGCGCGGTCATGGCTCACCTTGACCGACCCGATCCGACCCGTCTATCACGACGGATCACGGCGGCCCTACCGCTGGCCGTTGAGCCACGACTGGTACGCCTTGACCGTGATGCTCGGCCCGTCCAGCCGGTGGTCGGTGACCGTGGCCCCGCTCGCCCCGGCGAAATAGCGGATCATCGCGTCAGCGGTCCCAGGCCCCATGAACCCGTCCGGGTGAGCGCCGACCATCGACTGCAGGCGGGCGATGTACTGGCTGCCGGGCAGCTCCCCGCCGTCGACCCACTGCCAGCCCCCCGTGCACGCCTTGAGCGACGCGCGGTGGAAGCGGTTCTGGCGGCTCACGAGGCCGTCGCGGTACGGCGCGCCGGACACGATCTGCCCGCGCAGGATGGTGTTGGGGCCGAACCACCCGTCCACGGCCAGCTTGCCGCCCTCGACGGGCTTGGCCCGCGTGGCCGCGCCGTACTGGGGGCGGATCACGCTGTGCACCACCGACCAGCTGCGCGTGCGGCGGTACACCCCGCCCCCGTTGCCCTGCGAGCCGGACGAGCCGGAGGAGGTGTTGCCCTCGATGGTCTGCAGGTACCCCCCGCAGTTGCGCTCCACGATGCCCACGTGGTCGGCCCCGTTGCCGTTTGCCGCGTCCCAGTCGAAGTTGACCAGGTCGCCGGGGCGGGCGTCCCGCTTGTTCGACAGCAGCGCGCCGGCGGCCCGCGCCCCGCGGATGCCCGCCGAGACGCTCGCGGTCGGGTAGCCCGCCGCGACCACGCCGACCTGGGCGAGGATGTACGAGACGAACATCGCGCAGTACGGCACCCCGTTGGCCCCGAAGGCCGGGACGCCGGTCAGCTCCGCGTACCAGTTGCCGTACTTGGTGCCGGTGTTGGGGTCCGTCCAGCGGGAGTATCCTATCTCCCCCGCCGCGCGAGAGAGGAGGTCGTACTCACTTGCCATAGCTGATCACCTGCATGGGCGCCACGTCCGGGTCATGGTTCGCCTGACCCTTGTCCTGCTGGAGGGCCTCCTCCAGCTCCCGCTGCAGCTCCTTGTCCTCCGCCACGTCACTCGCCCCCCAGCTTGCCGACGCTCGCCCCGCCCGCGACCTCCGGCACACCGGCCACGGAGGTGAGCAGGCTCGCCACGGCGGTGACGCCGGAGATGCTCGCGATCTGAACCCAGTCCAGATCGGTGAAGCCGACGGCCCCGGTGCCGATCAGGGACACCGCCGTCTGCGCCGCCGTCTTGATTGCGCGGATGAGGGCCGCGCGCGCCCAATCCCCGATAGTTGCGTCCATATCTATTCCTTTCGTCGTTTTTCTAGCTTTGATTTCAGTCCGTCCCGCCTACCAGGCTGTGCCCCCGGTGCTCCAGCTCGGAAATCCGCCGGTCGTGGGCGACCATCTCCGCCTTCTGGGCGGACAACTCCGCCCGGACATCGGCGATCTCCCCCCGGTCAACCGCCTGCCTGTCGGCGACATCGCGCACCGTGTCACGCATCTCGCGCACGTCGTCGCGGATGCCGTCGAGCTTCGCGTCCGTGACCTTCTGCGCGGCGCGCGCCTCGGCCTGCTCGGCCTTCGCCGCGACGGCCCGCGCCCTCGAGTCGACGTAGACCTTGTAGACGAGGCCGAGGAGGCCGACGAGCAGCGTCCCGACGGCGATAGGCTCCCAATCGCCCTGCAATCCGCATCACCTCCCCTCGATCTCGACGAATGGGGCGCCCTCTGCGTCAGGCGCCGTGGTGGCGTCCGCGCCCTGCGCCCCGGTGGCGCGGTACAGGCGCCCGCCGTAGTTGACGCGCTCGCCGTCCGCGTAGGAGCCGCCCGGCTCCCACGCCGGGAAAAGGGCCGCGACGGCCAGCGCCTCGCGGTCGTTGAACATGGCCGCGGTGAGCCTCTGCGCCTCTATGGACGCCCTCGCCACCGCCTCGGCGGTCGGATGGAGCGCCCACGTCTGGCGTATGGCCCCGTCCTCCTCGACCCATCGCGTCACGGCCTCGTAGCCCTCGACGGGCTCGGGCTCGCCCGCGAGCACGATGGGCACGCCGTCCTCGGCGTCGGTGATCACGAGCTGCCCGTCCTCGATGCGCCCTGATATGAACATGGCCGGAAACCCCCTCTCGGTTCCCGGCCATGTTCTGGTGGGCGTCACACGCGCCCATGGGGTCACATGTCCCACGCCCCGCGCATCCGCACGGGGTCCAAGTCCTTCCCGCTCATATACACCGCCAACGTGATCACCCTCTTCACGGGCGACGAGTTCGAACGGGAGTTCGGCAGGCCGTTCGACAACGGCCGCGACTGCGTCTCCGTCATGAGCGGCTCGTGGAATGATCGCCCGGTGAACGTCACCGGCGTCCTCTACAACCATGATGACCGCAGGTCGATACAGGTCCTCACCGACAAGACCGTTCAGGCCGGGCAGTGGGTGCGGCTCTGCTACATGGTCGCGCTCGGCGCGTAGGGCCATGCCGCGTGGCCACGGTGCCATGTCCCCGCGGTGCCGCCGACGACCGCGAAGGACATGCGCCCGTCGCCGCCGAACCAGTACTGTGAGATGAGGGCGCGCGGGTTGCCGTTGGCGTCGGTGGCCGTCGCCGACCCGTACACCTGCCGCGACGGCCTCAGCCCCTCCGGCACGCGGGCGCTGGGCGACCAGACGGATGGGGTTTCCTGGGGGAACGCCCACACGGCCTCGGTCATGGGGCCGCAACGGCGTATGGACACATGTGCATCGCCCTCGCGCCAAAGGTCAGACCACGCGCCGCCACGGGACATGTAATCCCGCACCTCCGCCGCCGTGACCACCCGGTCGAACAGCGGCACGGGCGTCCCGACGGTCACCCCGTCGATGGGGATGCGGTACAGGGGCATGTCCGCCGTGGCCGACCCGTTGAGCACGTTGCCGGTGCCGGTCGCCGGGTCTCGCGGCGCGCCGGTCGTTGACGTGCCCTTGACGGCCACGAGCGAGGCGCCCTCGCGCATCGCCGCCCCGGAGCCCGTGCGGGCGTACCGCAGCACGATGATGTCGTTTCGCCTCTGCCCGACCGTGCCCGATTGGATCGTCACCGACTCCGGGGACGAGACGCGGATGTGCCGCCCGTTGAGCACGGCGTCCCCGTCGCTGATGGTGATGCTGTTGGCCGATGCCACCGTGGCCTTGAGCTGGTTGCCGGTCTTGAGCACATACGCCCCCGACCCGACGATGCCGGCGTTGAGGTGCCCCCAATCGTCGCCCGTGATGTGATCCTCGCCGGCGCGCCCCGTGACGCAGTTGATCATGCTGTCTACCTCCTCTGTCGCCTTCGCACCGAGTCTCGGTGGAGCGTCACGCCACCTGCCCTGACGGCCTGCCCATCCCGCACTCGTACTCGACCGCGGCCATGCCTCCCTCGACGCGCAGCACCTTCTTTGTCACCTCGCTGGTCACGAGCTCGCCGGTGCCGTTGTCGCGCCCCGTGATGTAGTCCCCCACGGCGTAGCTCCCGCCCTCCTCGGCGGTGACGTCGATCTCGCCCTGCAATTGCAGCTCGCGCAGGCGCTCGGTGCCCTTTGCCAGCAGCTCCGGGGCCTCGGAGGTGGTCATCTCGTAGGTCTCGGCCCGCTCCTCGACGCCCCGGAACGTCTGCGCCTGCGACACGATGCCCCGCCCGTCCGCGTACAGGTGCACCACGGCGCGGTCGCGCAGCTCGCCCTTGCCGAGGCACACCAGGTGGTTGACGTTGCGGTAGCGCCGTTTGCTGCGGAAGGTCGCCCGGTCGCTGTCCACATCGTCACCGTAAACTGCTATGGGCTCCGGTGACAGGCTCACGCCGCCGTCCTCGTAGACCATGCCGAGGCGCATCCCGGACTCCCGGAGCATCCTGCACATGCCCCGGTATCCGTCCGTGTAGCGGTCGAACTGGTAGGTGCCGCTCAAGCGCCGCCCGCCGCCGGTCGCGCGGAACAGGTCGCCCAACCCCATCATCCCGATGAGCGTGCCGATGGCGGAGGCCGCGTCACCGGCGATGGCGAGGTAGTCCTGACCGGGCAGGGGTGACAGCACCTTGCCCGCGAGGATGCCGTGCCACGTCCTGCCCGAGTAGCTGACCCGCTCGCCGTCGGACGTGATGTCGTCGATCACGCCGCCGTACTCGGTGCCGTCGACGTAGACGAGGCACCCGGCGGTCAGGCGCGGCCCCTCACGGGTCGTGAGGACGAAATCGTTCTGCGTGTCGCCGAACGCGAGGTCGAGGTCGAAGTCCCCGATCTCGGCCACGTCACGGCGCGCCTCGTCGGTGACGATCAGCTCCACAGCTCGCCTCCCCACTCCGGCTCCGTGTCCCGCTCGTAGTAGATGAGCTGCCACGAGAACGACCCGTCCCACTCCACCGGCTGCACGCCCGTCTCGGTCGGGTGGAGCGGCTCGAAGATGTACTCGCCGCTGCCCACGCCCGAAGCGCGGTGGCCCGCCCCGAACATCCCCGTCCTCTGGCCGTCGATGCCCACGAGCTCGATGGTGCGCGGCCACGACGCGCCGTCCACCTCCACCCGCGCCCCGCTCGGCACGCTCGCGTCCAGCGCGTAGCGGTTGCCCCCGACGGTCACGGACGGGTTGATGCACGGCCCGAATATGAGCAGCTTGATGTCCGCGTCCATGTCGATGCCCGCCGTGAACTCGCCCGTGTTGGCCCGGATGCCCAGATCGAACGGCATATCGGTCGGCAGGTCGAGCCCCGTCCTCCCGCCGTCCGCCGCCGAGCCCATGAAGTCCACGGAGACGGCCCGCCGCCAGTAGCCGTCGAGCAGCACGAACTCCAACGTGGCCGCGTAGACCCCGCGCGTGGAGTCGGGCGAGGAGGACAGCAGCAGCCCGCGCTGCCGCCAGTCCCCGACGGTGAACGTCCCCGGCGCCTGCCGCGCCGTGTCGGCGTCCATCAGGCGGCGGATGCGGTCCATCTCGGCCGCGGACGACGCCACGATCCTCACCTTGCGGGTCTGGGCGTCCGCCGAGACGCCGGAGACGCCCCGTCGGCCCATCTTGTGCGCCCAGTCGTGCGAGCGCATGGTGTCCTCGCCGTGGCGGCGCGCCTCGCCCCTGCCGAGGTTGAGGCGCACGCCGCGCGACGTCGTGTATACCAGATCAGTAGCCAGCGACATATCCCGTCACCATCCTCTGCATATCTCGGTCGCTCGGGAAGCGCGGGGCGTTCCGCGCGATGATGGGGCCGAGGTTGTACTCCATCGCGTCGACGCGCTCCGTGAGCGCCCTGATGGCGTCCACGATGGGCGATGCGGTGTCGCGCGGCCCCGTGGGGCCGGTCGCCGAGAACGCCAGCTCCGGGCCTGACATCGAGATATCGAAGGCCTCCTGCACCGCGCCGACGGCCTCCGCGACCGCATCAAGCGCCGTGCCGGTGCCGCTGTCGATGCCCTCGGCGAACCCGCCCATGAGGGCGCGGCCCGAGAACGTCGTGTAACCGCGTCCGCTGAACGGACCGCGCTTCGCGGGCGAGAACGGGAAGAACGACCTGATCTTCTCGACCGCGCCGGACGCGATGTCCGTAACGCCCTTGACGGCGTCGCTGATGCCCTGCCCGAGGCCGTCCAGGATCGCCTTGCCCGAGTCGATCAGCCAGCTCCCGGCGTTCGCGAATCCGTCGAGCAGCTTGTCCTTGAAGTCCCTCGCTGCGTTGGTCGCCTTGGTCGCCATGTCGGTCGCCCACGACGCGACGCGCCCGATCGCCTCGGACAGCTTGCCGCCGACCGACGACGCGAGGTTGGCGAGGCCGGAACCGATGTTCGAGATGAACCCCGAACCGGCCTCAAGGGCCTTGCTCGCCATGTCGGTGACGAACCCGCCAACAGCGGTTATCGCACCGAGGAGCGCCCCGCCGATGGTCGCCCCGAGCCCCATGAACCACTCTCCCAGGGACGTGATCGCGCCTGGGACATCGACCGTGAAGAACTGCACGACGCCAGCGGCGAAGCCGGATATGGCCGCACCGACGGCCGATATGACGGCCATGATGAAGTCCCGGCACCCGCCGGCGTTGGTCATGAGCGCGACGATGGCCGCCACCACGGCGGCGATGGCAACCACGACGATGCCGATGGGGGACGCGATGAAGCCGATGGCGACTCCGAGCGCTGTAATGATCTGGATGACGCCTTGGGCGGCCGCGACCGCCAAGAACGCCGCCGCGAGCCCCGCGACCACGGGAACCACGATGTCGATATTGTCGGCAAGCACCTTGACCGCATCCGCCGCCACGTTGATGACCGTCGTCACTATCGGACCGGCGACATCCGCGAAGTCCTGCAAGGCGCCCTTGATGCCGTCGATCGCGCCGGTGATGTCCTCGGCGTCCATCTCCGGGAGCTCGATGCCGAGTGACCCGAGGAACGCGACGGCCCCGTTCCACGCGCCCGCCAGCGCCTCGGAGATGATCGGGCCGAGCGTATCCGCAATGCCGGACAGCGCGCCGGGCAGGTTCTCCAAGATCGCCTGCCCGATCTTCGCCACGCGGGGCGCCACGTTCTCCGCCACCGCCCCCACGGCCTCCAGCAGCTGGTCGGTCAGCTCGCCCATGTCGGCGTCCGACCTGCCGAGGCCCGCGAGCCAGTTCCCCCACGCAGCCTGCGCCATGTTGACGCTGCCCTCGATGGTTCCCATGGCCTCCTCGGCCGTGGCGCCGGCGATGCCCATGTGCCTCTGCACCTCGTCGATGGCCTGCACCACGTCGCCGAACTTGTCGATGGTGAGGTCGCCTGCCTGCCCGTTGGCCTCGCGGAGCTTGTTGGCGTCGTCTATGAGGCGCCGCATCTCCTCCTGGGTGCCGCCGTAGCCGAGCTTGAGGTTGTCCAGCATGGAGTAGTTCTGCTTGGCGAAGCCCTGGTAGGCGTTCTGCACGTCCGTCATGCTGCTGCCCATCTTGTTGACGTTGTCCGCCATCGAGGTCATGGCCACGTTGGCGAGGTCCGCCGCGTGCGCCGTGTCCCCGCCGACCGAGGAGATGAGCGAGGCCGAGAAGCTGGTGGCCTGCTGCATGTACTGGTTGGCGCTCATGCCCGCCGTCCTGTAGGCGTCGGCCGCGTACTGCTGCAGCCTGCCGGACGCGGCCCCGAAGAGCGTGTCCACGCCGCCCACCAGCTGCTCGTAGTCCTTGTACGCGCTGAGCGCCGCCGCGCCGACGCCCACCACGGCGGCACCGGCCGCCGCGGCGCCGGCCGCGACCGCCTCGCCGATCCCCTTGACCTTGCCGGCCAGGCCGTCGATCGCGCCCTTGGCCTTGCCGACGTCGGCGAGCACCTCGATCAGCACCTTGCCCTTGGCCATCCGCTACACCTCCGTGTCCGCGTCCCCGCCGAGCCAGTGGGCCTGATAGGCCAGCGCCTCGGCCATCTCGTCATCCGTCATGGACGGGAGCGCCCACGCGTCCCGCCGCTCCCTCGCCGCCGTCTCGGGCCTGCGCCGCTCGTCCGCCTCGCTCCACGTGCGCCACCCCATGACCTGCGCCATGAGGGTGTCGGCGGGGAGGGCGCGGAAGAGCGCGAGGAACACGTGCCAGTGCATGGCCGTCCCCGGGTCGGCTAGGTCGATGCCGTAGGCTTGGCGGAAGGCCGCCAGTATGAGCGGCGCGTCCGCGTCGAAGTCGACCGCCCGCCTGCCGCCACCGGCCCTCGGGCGCGGGACGGGCTGCTCGTCCAGGTAGAACGCCACGGCCGCCCCGACCCACCCGGCGGGGGCGGGGCCGAGCAGCACGCGCGGGTCGGCCACGCCGTGCTCGCCCAACGCGCGACCGAAGCGCAGCCACGCCCGGAACCCTGTGTCAACGGGCACCTCGGCCCCGTCCACGACGAGGGCCGTCTGCAGCGGGGACTCTCCCGCCGCGATATCGGCCGCGAGGTCGATCACAGCGCCCGGAAGCCCTGGCGCCCGCGCGGCCTGCTGAGCAGCGCGTCCAGCGCCTGTATCTTGTCCGTCGGGATGCGCTCGAGCTGCGCCGCGATGCGGTCGATCTCGCTGCCCTGGGCCTCCGCCATGGGGGCCTCGTACTCGGCCTTGACCTCCGCGAACGCCTTCTCGAGCGCGGCGAGGTCGCACTCGCCGAACGACTGCGCCACGCCGTACGCCTCCATCTCGTCGGCGCCCAGCACGTCGGCGAGCGCCTTGTGCTTCGCGCGGTACCGCGCCTCGAAGTCCTGCTCCTTGGCGGCCGCCTCGAACGCCTTGGCCACCTTGATGGTGTAAATGGGTCGGGCCATGGAAAATCCCCCTCGCTGTCGGTTGACCTGCGAGGGGGATTTTCGGCCGGGCGTCACGCTGCCTTACGCCCCGGCGCCGGAGGCGCCCTCCTTGAACGTGATCTTGCCGCCGGAGATGGCGACCGTGCCCGGGGTCGGGTCGCCGTTGAAGTTGATGGTGAAGGCGAGCTTGCCGTCGACGGTGTTGAGCGTGTCCGGCACGACGGTGGCCTCCTTCCACAGGCGCCCCACCGTGGGCTTGCCCGTGGTCATGTCCGGCTCGATGAGCAGGCACGGGATGTTGCAGTCGCTGCCCGTGGGCATGGCCATGAACTTCGGCTGCAGGAACGAGTACATGGGGTTGGAGTTGTCGAGCACGATCTCCTGGCCCATGGTCGGCGCGTAGCCCGTGACCTCGTTGCTGTCGTTCTTGTTGCAGATGTAGCTGTAGGTCTCCGTGTTGGGGTTCCATGCGAACTCGAACACCGTCGACTTGTCGATGGCCACGAACTCGCCCTTGCCGCCGGTGCTCACGTCGAGCGCCGGGATGAACAGGTTGCGTGTGAGCTTCATATCGTCTCTCCTCACTGGTTGGTTGGCTTGATCTCGTACCGGGCGGTCGCGGTGGCCTCCCAGACGCTGTACTCCGCGTCTGACAGCTCCAGCTCACGCGCCCGCTCGGCCTCGCACGTGATGACCGCCGTCTCGCCGCCGGCCGTGACCACCGCGAGCGACAGGGCGTCGGCTGCGTCCTCGGCGTCAGCCATGGCCCTCACGGCCTCGCGGCGCTTGCAGATGACGCGCACCGGCATCTCCATGTCCGCGCTGCCGTCGATGTAGCGGCTGAGCACGCGCGCCGCCCCCGGGCGGATGACGATGCCCTCGCGCCCGTCCAAGGCGCCGAGCCGCCGCATGTACAGCGGCCCCAGCCCGGCGGATCTCAGCTCGTCACGGACCGCCCTCAGGATGTCCGGCACCCTCATGACATCTCCTTGATCATCGCTTGGGCCAGCAGCTCGGCCCATTCCTCCGACCTGTCGTTCGACGCGGCCTCGGCCCAGTGCGCCGTCGCCTTATCGTTCTGGTCGCCGTGCTCCCCGACGCGCGGGTCCTCGTAGGCCGCCGCCGCGTAGTCCTCGCCGGTCTCCTCGTCCACCGCCGTGTACACGATGCGCCCGCCCCGGAAGTCGCTGTTTTTGCGCGCCGACTCCTCCAGACGGCCCGTGTCGTGCTTGACGTAGGGCCGCATGTCCTCCTCGACGGTCACGGTCAGCAGCTCCAGCGCGTCCCCCGCCGCGGCGGAGTCCATCGCCATGAGCAGCGGCGCGAGGTCCGACGCGATGCTGACCCTGAGCACCTAGCCCACCTCCAGCTCGGTGTGGTGCAGGCGCCCGCCTGAGCCGTGGTAGGGCGCGACCCTGCGCACGGCCATCTCGGGGCCGCCGTCGATACGGACGATGGACCCCACGGGCGGCACGCCGCCCGCGCTGTTGGCCGCGTCGATCCAGATGCGCCCGGTCGTCGCCTCGTGCCGCCCGTAGTCGCTCGCGGTGCGGGGGTCGGCCAGCTCGAAGCGCACGCGCTCCGTGGTCTCCTCCGGCCCGTACTCGCCGCCGAAGTCGCCCTCGACGGGCGCCCTCCACGTCATGGTGGACGGGAGCAGGTGCAGGGGGATGGGCGTCATAGCTCCCCCAGCCCCATGTACAGCAGGCCGCTGCCCGCCAGCTCCCGCACCACGGCGTCCCTCACGGCCCCGCGGGCCTCGGCGGCGGCGGTGCCGCCCGAGACCGAGTACGAGCCGATCGAGAACCCTCCCGTACCGGCGCCGTGGGTGGAGCCGCCCCGCGCGTCGGCGAGGAGCGCGGCCATGACGGCCCGCTTCCACGCCGCGCGCTGCCCCTCGGTGGCGGGGGCGTTGGGCCACGTGACCTCGCGCACCGCCGCCACCGCGTGCGGCAGGCACTCCGCGAACGCCTCCTCGGTGATGCCGTCGCCCAGGGCGGCGGTCATCTCCGTGTACGTGACCTCCGGCTCCATGCTTACGCCTTCGCGGAGGCGGTGTGGGCGTAGATCAGCGGCTTCTTGGCCTCGTACACGAGCAGGTCGTGGTAGAGGCGGTACTGCCACAGGTGCGCGTCCTTGCTCTGGTTGGCGTCCGGCGCGAAGTAGCGCAGCTTCTCGTGGCGCTGGATGGCGGCCACGGCCGAGGGGTGCACGATCAGGAAGTCGATGGCCTTGGCGTCGGCGGCGGGCTTGAAGCCGCCCGCGTTCTGGCCGGACGTGGTGCCGTCGAGCAGGTCGAATTTGGTCTGGAAGCGCGCGGAGGGGACGGTCACGAGCTTCATCTCGTCGAACGTCTTGAACGACCCGTTGGGGTCGGCGCCCTGATCGAGGCGGTAGGGCTGGGCCTGACGGATCAGGCCCTTGAAGGCCGAGGTGCAGTACAGGACGCACTGGGACAGGTCGGCCCCCGCGTCCTCCACCGCCTGCTCTCCGGCGAGCAGCGCCTTGAGCGCCTCGGCGGGGGTTGCCACCTTCGCCGCGGCGGTGCCGCCCGCGTTGGTCGCGATGGTCGCGAATCGGACCGCGTCGACCTCGGGGATGACCTTGGTGCGCTCGAACTCCGCCATGAGGTTCGCGGAGAGCACGGCGGCGCGCTCCTCGTCGTCGATGGCGTCCACCTCGAACTCGCGGGCGCGGTCGTGGCGCAGCTTGAACGTCTCCCAGTCGGTGGAGACGTTGCCGGGGACGAACCCCTTGGCGCGGTCGTAGTTGGCGAGGCCGTCCATGGACAGCTTCGCGACCTTGATCTCACCGGAATCGGCGAACTCCCCGAGGAGGTCGCCGTTCATGTTGAGGTCGGCTGTCAGCGTCTCGCGCTCGATGATCTGATCGAGCTTGGCCGTGAACTTGGTTACGTATGCTCCGAGTGCCATGTGTTCTCCTTCGCTTGTGTCTTACTTCGCTGCGAACGCCTTGTCGATGCGCTCGTCCAGCGCCGACGCCGCCCCCTTGGGCTGCGCGTCGGTCGAGCCTGCCTGCTCGCGCTTGCCGAACAGGTACGGGTAGGAGCCTTGCAGGGCGGGCACGTCGATGCCCTCCGCCTTGCCGTCCTTGACGGTGACCCCGGACAGGTCGATGTGGCCCATGAGCGCCTTGGTGTCGATGCACCCGCCCTCGGCGAGGGCGTTGCCGACAACCAGCGCCTTCTCTCGTTCGGCCCAACCGGCCTTGGCCTCGTCGAAGTCCGCCGTGGCCTTGGCGAGCGCGTCGTCCACGGCCCTCTGCACGTCCTCGGCGGTCTTGAGCCCCTCGACTCGGCCCTTCAGCGCGTCGTACTGGCCCTGCAGCTCCTCGAACTGCTTGCGTGCGGCGTCCCGCTGCGCCTTGTAGTCCTCGGCCGCCCGCTGCCAGTTGGGGCCGCCCTCAGGCTTCGCGTCGGGCTCCTCCTCGGGTTTCTCGTCGGTCTTGGTCTCGTCGGCCATGCGTTCTCCTCCCGTTCGACCCCGGCGTTTGTTCGGCGGTTCACTCCGCGTCGGGTGGGGCGTGGGCCGCCCCGTGCCTCTTCCGGGGGCGTCGGCCGCCCCCATTGCCGCCGCATATGCTCGGGGAGGCGTCACACGGCACGGGAAAGGGCCCCTCGCGGGGCCCCTCCTGCGTCATACCGTTGTCGTGGCTGGATCAGGCGAGGCCCGCCGCCTTCGCGAGCGCCGCCACGAAGGTTGAGACGGCCGCCTCGAACCCGACGCCCATGAGGGCGCGGGCCTTCGCCATCGTCCCGTTCTCGCACAGGTACTCGGCACCGTCCATGGTGATGCGCGCGCCGCGGAACACGACCCCCGAGGTGCCGTCGATGTAGTCCTCGACGGAGACTCCCGAAACCCTCCCGCTCTCGGAGAGCGACTTGAGCACGGCCGCGAAGTACGGCTCCGCGACCCCTGCCGCCTCGCGGGCCTGCCCCTTGTCCGGCCCGACGCCGCGTTTCTGGCAGGCGTCCATGTAGCGGAGGATGCGGTAGGCAACGGCTGGCATGTCATCCCGGTTCATAGGTTCTCATCCTCCATATCGTCTTGGATCTAGTACCACGCGCACATACCATCGGCCGGAAGGTCTTCGCCAGCGGACTCCCGCAGCCTGCTTGCCAGATGGAAGAAGTAATGCCTGAACTCGTCCGCTTTCGGAAGGAGCTCGATCTCGAATTCCTGCCCCTTAGGCTCGTAGCGCACCCGCCCGGGGTCGCCCCGGTCGCCCTCTGGGTAGTACTCGTAAATGAGGGCGTCGCCATCGTTGCTCAACAGCTCGAACTCAAGCATCTCTCCCCCTTTCGCGGTGCTGGAACTCCCTCAGCGCTTTACAGCACCTCGTATGATGCGATTTCCCCAAGCTCGATATCGACGAACATCTCAGGTGAAACCCTGACGGTAATCGCCTCTGGCTCGTCTTCCTCCGTCTCGACTCCGTAGACCTCACCGGAGAGAGCTTGCCCATCGTTGCATAGAATGGAAACCTTCTTGCCGTCCAGCTCGAACGCCTCGTTAATATTCACTGTTCCCCTTCCAGCGGTTTCATCGGGACGATGTGCACGCCCGCCTTCGAGTAATGGATGATGAACGTGTCCGTTTCCTGCACTCCATCTGCACCTACATTATACCCAATCATACGGTTTGACCTGCATATCTCCTTCTTCGACCACTCACCCGACCTTGTCACTTTCGGCGTCCCTCGCCCCGCGTACCTATCAACCAGAGCCTGTATATCATCGTCCGTCAAATCAGGGGATAGCCAGCTAGGAGCCGGATACCTAGATCCATTTGCCTTGCGCCTCTCGATCTCCTGGCTGTATTGCGGAGTGCCCTTGACGTGCTTGGCCTGCCGCCCCTTATGGACGGTGTTGGGCAGGGGGCCGTTGACGCGCTCGTCGCGCTCCCTCGCGGCGTCCGCGGCGATCCCCTCGGCCTCGATCCTCCGGCCCCTCGCGTCGTAAGCCTCCTCGCGGCCGGGGCGGCGGCGCGGCGCACCCTTCTGGGCGAGGAGCCTCCTCTGGGCCGCCTCGGCCCTCCCCAGCTTCAGCCGGGCCGCGGTGGCGTCCTCGCCCTGCGCTTCGAGGGCCGCGACCTCCCGCTTGGCCTCGCGGATCCTCCGCTCGTTGGCGCGCTGCCGTTGTCTCATCTTGTAGCCCTCGGCGGCCCGCTCCTCCCCGCCGTCCGGGTCCTCGCTCCACCGCTTGGCGCGCCCGTGCACGTATGGCGCCATGGAGTGCAGGCAGTTCGGCTCGTGCAGGCCGTCCCACGCCCCGCTCTCGCGCAGGCCCGGGTAGCGGGTGCCGTCCTCCATGACCACGGGGCCGTCGACGCCGTACACGCGCCCCTGCCACGCCCGGTGCGTCTCGCGCGCGCCCTTGTGGCTGTCGACCTCGACCAGCCTCACCCCGAGGCGCTGGCACAGCTCCATCGTGCCGTCGGTGGCCGCCTGCTTGGTCATGGTCTGGATGTGGCGGCGCATCACCACGTCCGGGTGCTCGCGCCTGCCGCCCCGGTACGTGACCACGCGCACGCCGCGCTCGGCCATGCGGCGCACGCCCTCCGCCACCGCCCGCTCGGGGGCCAGCTCCCCGCGGTTGACGCGTAGGATCATGTCGCTCACGATCTCGCGGTAGCCGTCGGCTGCGTCGCGGGCCATGCTCAGGTTGCACCGCGTCTGGAAGGCCCTCAGGTTCGCCCCCAGGGCGGCTTGGGCGCTGTTGAGATCGATCTCGGCGGCCGACATGCCGACCGCCTTCGCATCGGCCCGCATGGAGGCCCTCAGCGCCTCCCTCGCGGCCCTCTCGGCGCGCGTCGGCATGATGGGGCTCGCCCCGAGGGCCGCCAGCACGATCTGGGGCATCCTGCCGCTCTCGGCGATGGCCCGCACGAGGTCCCCAGATCGGATGCCGTCGGCCACCATGTCGGCCATGATGGACACCACGGCATCTGTAGCCTTGGCCGCCCCCGCCGCCGCCTCGTCCCCGACCGCCGCGACCTGCTCCGGCTCGAGCACTAGACCACCGGCGCGGCGCCGGGCCGGGCCTCGTCCGCCATGGAGCGCGCGGTCCGCTCGTCCTCGCCGAGGAAGCGCCTGCGGTACTCCCACGGGGACACCACGCCGGATGACACCTCCGCGAGCATCTGGGACTTCTCGGCGGGCGTGTCCTCGATGATGGAGTCGTCCCACGTCACGGACACCGCGCCGGGGTCGCCCATCGGGACGCCCATCTTCGAGCGGGCGCAGGACAGCGCCGCCGTGAGCATGGCCGACAGCGACGCCCCCACGCCCACCTCGTGCTTGCGCAGGTTGCGCATGAGAGCGGAGCTGTCGGCGCTCACCTCCGTGGCGGTCTTGGGGCCGCCCCGCTTGCTGAGCGTGAAGTACTGCTGACCGAACCCGGTCAGGTCGCCCAGCTCCGCCAGCGCCGTGTCGAGCGCGTCCCTGATCTCGCCGGAGCGGATGGAGGGCTGGAACGTCTTGATGAGGTCGCCGCCGCTGTAGCCGGACACGGCGCGGATGACCGTCTCCTCCGGGACCATCGGCACGGCCACGCGCCGCCCGCCGGGGCCGTCGAACGTCTGCAGCAGCTGGTCCGCCATGAACACCTTGGGCTTGGTGACCGCCAGCTCGCGGACGAGCGTGTCGAAGGCGTCGTCCACCGCCTTGATGGCGTCCACCGCGTCCTCGAACACGCTCTGCCCCAGCGGCGACATGTCCGCGACGAGGTTGTCCACGGCGGGCCGGATCAGGCAGAACGTCGGCAGCGCCTGCCCCGTGTCGAAGTCCGCCAGCAGCCCCTCGGGGGTCACCTGCCTGCCCCGGGCGTCGAAGTAGGCCGACCTGATGCGGTAGGTGCCTCCCTCCACCACGTGCGCCTGCACCTGCGTGACCCGCTGACCGCGCACGGCGGCCTCGGTCACGAACGCGCACTCCGTGGTGCCCTCGTCGCTCCACGACAGCGGAAGGATCATGCGGGCGTCGTAGCGCCGCAGCCGCATGGTCGCGGGGGCGGACGCGTCCTCGGGCACGCTGAACGCGAGCGCCAGCGCGCCGGTGCCGAGCGCGAACGCCCGCTCCGTGCACCGCTGGGCGATGGCCAGCAGCCCCGTGGACGCGGCCCACCGCTGCAGCCACGCGTTGGCGCCCGGGTCCTCGGCGGCGAACCGCGTGCCGTCGTCGAACATCAGCGACGCCCACTCCCGGCACACCCGCCGGGCCGGGCGGATGCTGTAGCAGCGGTAGCGGGTCTTGCGCGCCGCCCCGCCCTCGTAGGCCACGGCGGTGCGGCCGTACCACTCCGCCGCGCCCGTGTACCAGCCCCACCACCGCTCGATGTCCGCGCCCATCTCCTGATACGGCGCGTGGCCCTGCCCGCGCAGCCACTTGGCCGCGCACGCGGGCACGGTGAACCGGTTGTCTGCGGCCATGCGGCCACCCCCTTAACCTCGCCTGTCAGTGCCGTATGCTCCCCTCCGGGTCACGACGGGCATCATGGCGTACCGGGTGGCGTCGACCCAGTGGTCTCGCCCGTCCGGGACGGAGTTGAGCCACTCGCCGGACTTGGTGCGCTCGTACTGCATGGCCTTGACCTCGCGGGCGAGGTTGGGGCACCTCACGGGGTCGATGACCCACCGCACACCGGCGAGCCACTGGTACGACAGCATGCGGTTTCCGCCCTTGACCGCCGCCACGGCGTTGACCCCCTCGTCCCTGTGGGCCGCGATGCTCCCCGGGTCGGCGTCGTCGGACAGCACGGGGATGGCGTGGTACGCGGGGGCCGTGCGCCCCTCCACGCCCCGCTCGGGCCACGTCAGCAGGTCGCGCACCATCTTGGCGGATTCGCCGGGCTGCAGGCGGTTGCCGCCCGCCTCGGCGAACGTGTACAGCGTGCGCGTGCCCGGCTCCCACGCGCTGAGGGTGAACGCCCACGGGTCGGGCCACCAGCCCCAGTCCTGCCCGGCGTGCAGGCGGTCGAACGCCGCGATCTCCTCCTCCGTGATCCCACGGAACTCGGCCCGCGTGAACACGTCCCCGCCCACGCCCACGGCCTCGCCCATGTACTCGTGGCGGTAGGCGTCCTCGTCGGCCTCCCTCAGGCCCTCCGCGTCGGCGATGAACTGCTCGCCCAGCCACTCGGGCGGCACGTCGAGGTAGGTGGAGCGGTGCGCCATCTGAGCGGGGTCGCCCAGCGCGGCCACCCGCTCGAACTCCACGTTCGCCCAGCTCTCGCGGGATGCGGGAGGGTTGAACGAGTAGAAGCGCACCTGATGGCCCTCGCCTCGCGTGGCGCTCTGGCGGATGGTGCGCACGTCCGCCATGCCGTCGAACTGGTCGACCTCCTCAAGCCACAGGAAGCCGATGCGGCCGCGCTCGACCTTGATGCCCTTGAGTTTCTTTGGATCGTCGCAGCCGCGGAAGATGATCAGCTGCCCCGTCTCGCGGTTGCGGATGCGGCGGGCCGATGCGGCCCCCTCCCACGCATCGGACAGCCCCATCTGGTCGATGGCCCACATCATCTGCGCGAACGTGCCGTTGCGGATGTCGGCGGACACCCGCTGCATGACGAGGGCGTTGGCCTCCTCGTCGCGGGTCAGGCCGTTGACGATCTCGATGCTGATGAACGATGACTTGGTCGAGCCGCGCCCGCCCGCGAACCACGCGTCCGTGATGGCGCCGGACATGACCGCCCGGTGCGCCCGGAGGAACGGCGGGGCGATCATGGAGGCGAGGTCGAACGACGGCACGGCCCTCTGCGGCGCCCCCTCGGCCCGCTCCTCGCGCCGGTCGCGCCAGAGGTCGGGGCGGCGGTTCTTCAACCAGAACAGCGCGGCCGTGGCGTTGGGAGGCACCTGCTCCACCGTCTCGATGCGGCGCTTGACCCTGCCGTCCGGCCCCTTCTCGGCGCGGATGGTCCTCTTGGTGAACCCGAGCGCCGCCTTGTACAGGGCCTCCTCGACCATGCCGTCGGCGAAGTCGCGGCCCTCCTTTAGGGCGTCCCGGAACTCGGGGTGCTCCTTGCGCCACCGGTAGAGCGTCGTGCGCCCGACCTGCATCTTCTCGGCTATCTCATCAATGGTGTAACCGGTACGCGCCAGCGACCGGGCCAGTGCCACGTGCACGTCCGGATCGTACCTCGTGGGCATCCCGCCCCTATGTCTGCCATTGCCCGCCATGCCCGCAATGGTCGGGCGCGGGTCACGGAAAAGCCCCGGTCTCCCGGGGCCTCCCACCTACTCGCTGTCGCTGTCCTCAAGGCGCGGGTACCTGATTCCCAAGATCTCCGCGAGCGCCCGCAGGGCCCCGACCTCACCGGTCCCCTTCTCGGCCTCCCGGTTGAGGAACCTCTGCATCTCTTCCTTCGTCATCTCGCACGTCTCCGTCTCGTCCACGGCGAGGGCTCCCTCCTCCCTTGCCGTTATATATAGTATACTATATATAACGGCTATCTACTGGCAATTTTGATTTTCTTCCCCGATCTTCTCCCGGATGAGCGACTTGATGAGGCCGGATACGTTCGGCTGTTCCGCGAGGTACCCGATTATGTCCGCGTCGTTGACCTTGTGGCAGCGGATCACATACGTCCGGGTCTTGTCCTTGATGTACTTGACGGTCGCCTTGGTCTGGGCTGGTGTCGCCATGATCTCCCCTTTCTATATATATAACTATATCACTATCAGGGGATGGTTGGAACTCGATTTACCGGCGGCGCCCGCCCCGCCCTATCTGCCGCCCATGGCCGCGACCAGATCGCGCTCCCGCTCCGACAGCTGCCATTCGATCTTGGCACTCGCCAGCTCCACGGCCTCATCGGCCTCGGCCCTCCTGGCGGCCGCCCCCTCGGACAGCAGCAGGCCGCTGCCGAAGATGCCGTTGCCGCCGTCCCTCTGGGCATCGAGGCCCTCCACCCTGACGCACTCGCCTTCCGCGATCCTCAGGTCGGCCCCGTACTTCGACATCTTGAGCAGAGCCGCCGACGTCAGCACCTCGGGCGGGTACCTGTAGCTCGGCAGCCCCCTCGCCCCGCCGCCGCTGACCTCGGCCACCGCGTCCCTGATGGCCTCGGTGAGCCTCGGTGCCGTCCTCGCCGCGGTGCCGTCCTCCAAGCTCGTGATGAAACCGGTGCTCACGCTCGCGCCGTTCTCATATTCAACTTGCCCGCCGGCGATGCAGCACGCCCCCGTCCCCGGCTTGATCGAGCTGAACATCGTCAGGCCGGGGGCGAAGAGGAAGAACGGCACGCCCCGCTCGACGTAGTGGGACACGATCTCGCTGAGGATCGAGAACGGCGGGTTGTCAACGACGACGCACCCGTCGGGGTACTCGCGGGATCTGTAGTCGCCGCCGGGGTAGAACGGCCTCACCACCTTGCCCGGGTCGATCCCGTACTCGTCCACGACCCATCCGAGGACGGCATCGTAGACGGCCGGCGGCGTGTAGCAGTCGTCCGTGGTGCGCTTCGGCTTGAACTTCTCCTCGAACTCGCGCGATTCGTCGGATTCAGAGGACATGGCGGAGAGGTCGCTGAAATCCGGCTCGTCCGGCATCCGCCCGAGGTCGAAGCCGAAATCGCCCATGTCGAACGCCCCGCCGAGGGCATCCAGCTCGCATTGGAGCTCGCCGAGGTCCCAGCCGGTCATCATGGTCGTCTGGTTGTCCGCCAACGTGTAGGCGCGTCTCTGGGCGTCCGTCCAATCGTCCCGGAACACCACCGGCACCGACGCGATGCCCAGCTCCTCGGCGGCCTTGGCGCGGGCGTGCCCCGCGACGATCTCCGGCCTGCCGTCGTCGTTGTGCCATGCCACCAGCGGGGCGCCGAAGCCCAGCTGACTGATGGACTCCTTCACCGCCTCGATCTGCTCGCGCGTGTGGCGCTTGGCGTTGCCGTCGTACGCCACGAGATCGGCGAGCGGCACGACCTCGTGCCTGCCCATGGTCGGATCCGTCCTCATGACCTCTCCTTAGTCCGGTGCCTGTACTGCCGCTGGGCGGCGTGCTCGCGCCGCTCCTCGTCGCGTCTCCGCTCCTCACGGATGTAGCACCCCTTGCACAGGCGCATCGCCCTCGCCTTGGCGGATTCCCGCCACACCGGGCGCTCGTCGCACACGATGCACAGCCCGTCGACCCTTCCCGGCCACCGGCCGAACCGCTTGCGGGCGCACCGCACGCTCTCCACGGTCAGCCCCATCAGGTCGGCCAGCTCCGCAGCGGTCATGTCGGGGTGCCGCTGCAGAACCTCGACCATGTACGGCTCCCACTTGACGTAGGTATGTGTTCTTTTCGTGTTTGCCCCAAATGGGGCAATTTCGCGACCCATGGACCGCCCCCTCCATCGCACGAACTAGTGTACGGGATGGATGCGGGTTAACCGTCCGGGCGCCCTTGGGCGGGGTCGGTCGGATCGGCTGCGATGCCGATCGGGCCGCCGCGCTCATGCCGCCCCCCTCCGGCGCTGCCTCCTGAGCTCCGTTTTGATCCAGCCGTCGATCGTGCCGCCGTCGGGGCGCGCGCCCATCGACGCCAGCCTGTCCGCCAGCGCCTCGCGGGGCAGGCGCAGGCCCATGAGGCGGGCGCACGCCTCCCGCTGGGCCTCGCGCTCGGCCAGCTCCCAGTCCGAGAGCGCCGGGCGGCTCACGGCTCCTCCGTCCACGCGTCGCAGGACCAGCCGTCCGACGTGACCTCCCCGGCCGCGCCGCGGGCGTCCATGCGGAGCTCGCCGCGCCCCCACGGCCGCCCGCACACGCCCGCGCCGTCCGCGAGCGGGCACGGCTCCCACCACCCGCAGGTGCCGCACGTGCCGACGCCCGGCGCCATGGCGCGCTCGACCTGCCCGTCCGTGACCCCGTCGGGGTAGCATCCGACCGTCATCCCCCGATCCTCCTCCTCACGATGCCGACGGCCTCCGCGAACCCCTCGGCCCGCACGCCGCCCAGCAGCTCCTCGATCTTGCCCGCCTCGCGCCTGGCCCGCCTGGCCGCGCGCTCGGCCTCGTCCGCCGCCCGCTTCAGCGCCTCGATGCGGGCCAGCGCGTCGTCAGTCGCCGACATTCTTCTTGCGATCCATCAGTCGATCACCTCGTACACGTTGCAGTTCGTGAAGTCGATGCGGAACCTGCGCCCACCCTGCTCCACGTGCTCGCACAACTTTGAAAACCTGGACCACCATTCGTGGTCGTTGTAGCCGGTCCAGCTCAGGTCGATGAAATGCCCGGGCATGGCGTCGTCGCACTTCAGGAAACTCCAGAACAGATCGTTGCCGAGCATGGCCCGCTCTGCCTGACCTATCAGCTTCTCGGCCATCACGCATCGCTCTCCTTGGTTGCTAGTCATCGCGTCCCCACTGCCTCGCCATGGCGGCGGCTATTCCGGGGAACCGTCGAGCGCGCCGAGCCGCTCCATCCGCTCGGCGAACTCCCCGAGCCGCCTGTGCAGCTCCGCGGGGTCGCCTCTGCCGCTCAACGCGAGGACGAGCGCCATCAGCATGTCCCGCATGAGGCGGTGGCAATCGCCGATCTTGCCCTCGCATCCCATGCCAGCATCGAACTCAGTCATCGCCCGCCCCCATCCCGATGCCTCTGCCAGCTCCCAATCGGGATCGGCTCGCCGCGGAAGCAGGCGCGCGCGACGTCGATGATGCGGTCGGCCTCGCGCTCGGCCGCCTCCGCGTCGCGGTCATCCCCGCCGGCCGCGGATTCGATGGCGCCCATGATCAAGGAGCGCACCTGCGCGGGCGTGGGGACCTCCAGCTTCCGCGCCTCGTCGATCGGGCAGAGGTACGTGCGCCAATGGCCGCCGTGCATCGAGAGCACCAGGCAGCTCCTGCCGTCCTTGCCGACCGCGAAGCCGATCACGGTGCCGATGCGCCCGTTCTCGCGGACCACCTTGTCCCCGATGCGGAACCCCGACACCACCTTGTCACTGATGCGGAACCCCGACACCACCCCCGCGAGATGGGCCGGGTCGCGCCGCATGACGGCCTCGGTGCGGCCCACCAGGTGGGTGCACATGTCCGGCACGTAATCCCCCGGCTCGCCGTGGGCGCCCCGGCCGAGGCACCACTTGCGGCAGTAGTCCTCGGGGTTGATGGTGCAGTCGCTGAGGATGCTCTCCATGGAATCGTCAGTCATCTTCGCCCTCCTTGACCTTGATGGCCTCGGCATCCACGGCGCGTGCCCTGTCCTCCTCGTACTTGGCGCGGAAATCCGCGTCGAAGTACTCGAAGAAATCGCGCTTGCTCATGGAATCGGGGCAGCGTCTGAAGGCGTTCTCGCGGGACTCCTCGAAGCTGGTCGCATTGATCTCGCCCGTGTCCTCGTCGCGCCAGGCATGGACGGTGCGGCAGTTGTGGGTGCAATCATTGAAGATCTTCATGCGGCCCGCGTTCAGGCACATGAGGTCGATGACGTCGAGGCCCCCGCCCCCGCCCGGCGCCGTGCGGGCGTCGGCGCCGCGTCGCAGGTCCTCGAGCTCCCGCCTGCATGCGTCCAGCTCGTCGCAGAGCATGGCGATTTCCGTTACCAGTTCGTACTTGTTGATTCTCGTCATCGTAGCGCCTTCCTCACTCTTCCCCATCGCTTTTCGCGGCCTCGGCATCCAGCTTGTCCGCGTAATCGAGCAGGTTCTTCTTGAGCATCTCGAAGCCGAGCGACTCAAGCTCCTGGGCGCGGTGCGCCGGGAAGTACCTGCCGCGGCAAGCGGCCTCGGAGTCCTTTTGCACACGCTTCCCAATCATGCTTTTGCCTCCGTCGTACATGTCCATGACGAACGTCTGCGTCCCGGTGCGGAGCTGGCACGGCCAGATGCGGGTCTCCACGAGCACGGCCTCTTCTCGGCTCCACCCGACCTTGATGCGGGCGACCTCGCGCAGGCCGTCTTCGCTCGCTGCCTTCTCGCGTGCCTCGTCTGCGGTGAGCCCGAGCCCGTTCTCTCTGTTTCTGAAGTCCCACGCGTCCTTGACCGTGAGGTACGCCGTCTCGAACGGCTCGTTGAGCTTGACGATCTGGACCTCATGGGGCTCGATCTCGCCGTCGGGGCTTTCCGCCCTCTTGGCGTCGGCCTCGGCTGCCGCCTGCTCAAGCTCGGAGACCCGGCTTCGCAGGCTCTCGTTCTCCGCCTGCAACTCCTCAAGCTCGGCCAGCACGTGCTGCTCGCAGGTCATTACCGGCTCGCTCATGCAAGCCTCCCCTCTCTCGATCTCTCTATCCATTTGCGAATCGTTTCCGCATTCGGGGCAGTGCCGCCCGCACAGCGGGCACCTGCACCGCGCCGCCCCTCGGTCGCAGAGCGCCAACGTCATGACGTCCGGCACGTCCGGCCTGAGGTTCCGCACCATGACGCGCTGGTAGGGCCTTCTCCCGCCCTCTATGACGAGATGGTGCCCCCTTCCCAGCACCTCGAACCGGTCGCGGTCCCACCGCTCCATGAAGCCGATGGGCACTCCCATGGCCCCCGGCCAGTCGGCGGGGATGTCGGCCACGCGGTCCACGTTGATGACCGGGAGATAGCGCCACAGCCCCTCGCCGACCAGCGTCTCGCGCGTGACCTGCCACTCCACGGCGAGAGGGGTGGCAGGCGCGTTCTCAGCGGCAGTCATCGTCTCCCCCTATCCCCACGGCCCCGAGGGCCTTCCTCGCGCAGATGGGCGGCCTCCCACTCGTCGGCCATGCGGTCGTGCCGCGCCTCCTCGCGCCACCGCGCCTTGGCGGCGAGGCGCCGCGACAGCTCGTCGGCCTGCTGGCGCTTGCGCATCCGCTCGGCCCCGTCCCGGCCCATGGTGTTCGCCGCGTACAGGGCGGGGAGGGGGACGGGCGTGCCGTGGCGGAGCTGCAGGGCCGCGATGCTGGTCTTCGGCAGGTCGGCGGGGGGCAGGGCCGCCCACCCGTCCCGGGCGGCGAGGGCCGCCGCGGCGCCCCGCAGGGCGCCCCGCAGGCCGTCCATCACGCCCACCCCTTCGCGGCGAGCTCGGCCTCGAGCTCCGCCAGCCGCTCCTCGTCGGACTTGACGGGCCGGAACGCGGCCTGCTCGGCCGTGGGCTCGCCACGGGCGCTGCGCTCGGCGTCTATGCCCGCCTGCCTGCGGCTCCACGAGAGGGCCACGGACTCCCAGTTGTCGACGGGCAGGCCGTTCCCCTTGACCCAGCCCTGCCCGTCGTAGTGCGCGAAGAAGCCGTCCGGGTCGCCGCGCAGGCAGTTCGTCGCGAAGTACGACCTCACCTCGTCGAGCGTGGGGAGCTGCTTCGAGTTGGGAGCCATGCCGAGCCCCCGCGCGCGTACGCGCCCAACCCCTTCTTCTTCTTCTATTTCTTCTTCTATATAGGTAGGGGTTTGGTTTCGCGTCGGTTCCCCTTTGCTAACCGACTTGGTTTTACGTCGGTTAGCCTTCGGTTTCCCCGTCGGTTTCCGACCGCCCATTTTGCCGTTCCTACGTGCGGTTTCCTTCTTTTGGCGGTATTCGCTGAGTACCTCCCTGACGCGCGTTGAGTAGTACACAGTGACCGTCCCCTCGGCGTCATTGCCGCAGGCGTCCTCGATGTCGAGCAAGCCGACGGACACCATCGCGTCAAGGTACGTTTTGAGCGTGTCCACGTCGACGCATAACCGATAGCTAACCGCCTTGGTTTCCGGTCGGTTTGCGCAAAAAACCAAGTCGGTTTCCTCCGCGTACATCTTCTCGAGCACCGCCCAGTAGGCGTCGACCGCGGCCCCTCCGTGCTCGATGCGGAGCGCCATGACCTTATCGTCCGATGACGCCCCGGAATCGTGCGTGAAATAGATCATCCTGCGCCCCCTAGAACGGGATCTCCTCGTCGTACACGTCGACCGCAGCAGGCGCCTCCTGCGGCGCGGGTGCCTGCTGCGGGGCAGGGGAACCGCAGCGGTTGGCCTGCCGCTGCGGAGCGGGGGCGTACCCTCCGCCCTGCGGCGCGTAGCCGCCCTGGCCTCCCTGCTGGCCGTTGTCGCCGCGGCTCATGAGCTCGATGTCGTCGACCACGACCTCGATCTTGCTGCGCTTCTGCCCGTCGCGCTCCCAGGAGCTGTAGCGCAGCTTCCCCTCGATCGCGACCTTGCTGCCCTTCGAGAGGCGGCGGGACACGGCCTCGGCGCGGCTGCCGAACATCACGCAGTCCACGTAGTTCGGGCGGTCCCCCCACTCGCCCGTGGCGGGGTCCTTGCAGCGGTCGTTGACCGCCACGCCCATGCTCAGGATGGCCGTGCCGCCCTGCGTGGACCGCGTCTCGGGGTCGCGGGTCAGGTTGCCCGTTATGCACACTCTGTTGATGCCCATGGCTCCTCCTATCGGATGCGCTTGACGCTGCCGCGGATGCCGTGCGCCTTGAGCACGGCCACGATCGCGTCCTTGTCCTCCCCCGTGCAGGGTATGGTGATCATGTACTCGGCCTCACGCGGGGCCTCGGGGGCCGCGGCGGGCGCCTGCCCCGCGGGGGCCTCGACGGGGGCCTCAACCGGGGCCTCGGAGGGTGCCTGCGGGGCCTCCGGCGCGGGCGCCTGCTCCGGCCGCAGCGCGGCCCGCTGGCGCTCTATGTCCGCCCTGCGGCGCTCCTCCTGCTCGCCCCGGTGCACGGCCTCCGAGAGGTCGAGCGTGCGGTACAGCTCGGAGAGCGCCGCCGTGCGCACCTCGGGTGCGAAGCGCTCCAGCACGTCCTCGGACCTTGCGAGGTCGCGGGCGATCGCGTCCATGGCGTCGGTCGCGGGCTTGTCGTCGCCGATCTCGCCCATGCGCTTGACCCAGTCGGGGTCGAAGACGCGCCCGAACGGCACCAGCGGCTCCTCGGCCTCGCCCGTGCACAGGGCGTACAGCGGGTAGGTCTGCTCCCAGTAGGATTCGAGCCGCGCCCGCTTGCGCTCGCGGCAGCCCTCCTCGTATTCCTTGATGATGCCGTCCTGCCTGCCGATGACCTCGGTGAGGGAGGCGGTGGCGTGCTTGGCCCCCGTCTCGAACGTGGTCAGCGGGGCGAGGTAGGCCGTCTTGACGCGCTTGCGCTCGTCCTCGACCTGCTTGAGGGCGCGGCGCCAGTACGCGCGGCGCTCCTTGGCCGACCTGTACGCGTCCGCCCCGTCGATGGCGGGGGCGACGTGGTACTCGCTGGCGATCTCGTCGCACATGCGCTGCACCTCGGCGAGGTTGCCCCTGATCTCGTCGTACTCGGCGAGCGACGAGGTGTCCACCGTGAGAGGCACGATCTCCGTGCCGGATACGGTCTTTGCCATGATCAGAACTCCTCCACCGTCTCGTAGCCGCCGTCCTCGTACGCCTCGTACGCCTCGCACGCCACGTGCGCCTCCTCCTGCCGGGCGGCGTGGGCGGCCTCCTCCTCCATGAAGGAGACGGCCCGGCGCACCTGCGCCTCGGTGAGGTCGGACATGTCGTCGGCGCCGATGCGGTCGAGGATGGCCCGCGTGGCCGCGGCGTACCGCTCGGCCTTGTCGGCCACGGCGAAGCAGGCGTTCGCGTAGGCCGGGAAGATGCGCCTGATGGGCGACACGTCCGCCGGCGCCCGCTCCTGCCGCACGTCGGCGGCGGGCCGCTCGTCGGCGGCCCCCGCGGCCCGGCCCATCTCCTCGCTGGTGTACATGTTGGCGAACTCGTCCGGGTAGGCCGTGCGCCACGCGTTGGACTTGGCGACCTTCTCGATCATCACGCCGGGCATCTTCGACCAGTTGGAGCGCCCGGTGCTGTACGCGCTGAGGTCGACCTCGCTGTACACCGGGGCCTCCCATCCGTCCACGTAGACCTCGGCCCATCCGCCTATGAGCTCCTCGCCCACCTGCTTGTACACGGCGTTGCCCTGCTTGTGCTCGATGCGGCCGTCGCGCATGACCACCACGCCCGACTTGATGCCGCGGTAGTCCGGGAACGTCTTGGCGCGGCGGTTGAACACCTGGTACCCGGTGATCATGGTCGCCGGCGAGCCGCCGTACTTGACGAGGTAGGCGTCCTTCGTGCCGATGGGGTCGAGGCGGTGCGCCTCGCAGTAGCGCAGGAACAGCGCCACCTCCTGCGGCGTGGCCTGCGGGCACACCATCTCGGTGACCTCCCGCGCGCTCAGCTGCAGGTCGCGCCCGTCATCGGTCTTGAACCGCACGATCCCCTGCGTCATCTAGTCCACCTCCCCGCTCATAACGAGCTGCACGGAGACGATGCACGACTCCGGGTCGTTGGGGCGCAGCCCCGTCGCGATGCCGAGCGCGGTCATGTACTCGATGGACGCCGCGATCGGGCGGCCGAAATCCATAACGATGTAGATCATCCCCATCATCCTTCCTCGATCTCCGGCCGCTGGCCCGTGACCAGCGCCGTGAAGCCCTCCAACGTCATGAGCACGAGCTGTTGGCCCATCGCCCCGGTCTCCCGGTCGGTCACCCTGGGGCGCTTCCAGACCACGCAGCCCGCGAGCGCGTCGTCGTTGCCGCGCTCCGCCTCGGCCTCCGCGAGGTAGCGCGAGAGCTCCAGCCTCCGCGTGCTCTTGCACTCGACCACGACGCGCTGGCCGTGGGCGTACACGCCGGACACGTCCCCCCGGTCGTTGGCCCCGCAGAGCGCCCGGCGCTCCACGCCCTCACCGAGGGCGCCGCGGAGGTAGCCCACCACGGCGGCCTCGAACCTCGTGCCCTTCGCCTTCGACTTGCTCAAACCCTCTCCTCTCGATCTCGCCGTCCGCCTCGGCCTGCGTCGCCCATGAGGGCAGCCCCAGCGGCACCAGCGTCCTCACGTGGTGCGTCGGCTCCCCATGGTGGAGGCCGGTCGGCACGGGGGCGCACCACTCCCCCCGGCTGTTGCGCACGGCCCTCAACCGAGGCCGCCCGCGATCGCCGCCACGGCCCAGATATAGGCGCGTACGGCGACATAGGCCGCCGCGGCCAGCGCCGTCATGAGCGCCCCGCAGCGAAGGACTTGGGCGCATACGCCCGGCGGCTGCGGAAGTAGGCGTCGATGTCCTCGGTGGACACCTTGCGCTGCCCCTTCGGGCCGAACGAGGACGGTATGTCCCCCTCCCGGACGAGCTTGTAGAAGTCGTCCCGGTTGATGCCCGCGTACGCGCGGGCCCGTTGCATCGAGAGCCACATCACTCCTCCTCGCCCAGCGCAAATGTGACCGCCTCATCGATGAGGAGGCGCGCCTCTTTGGCATCGGTCCCGTACTTCTTAACGAGCACCCTCACGCAGGACTTGGCGGCAGAGCCCAGCACGTGCGCGAGCTCGAACTTGCTTGCCGTGCCGCTAATCAGCGTGTGGAACACATCGCCTTCACGCGATATGACCAGCGACACATCTCCGACCATCTCGGTGCGCTTGCCCTCGTACTCGACAGCGACCCTCACGTCTCCCATGTCCGCTCCTTCCTTCTGCTACAGCTCGAATCCCGAGAAGTCCGTGTCGGCGCGGCCCTCGGGGCACTCGACGCGCAGCTCCTCGGGGATGTTCCAGCGGTCGGTCACGTCGATCTCTGCGGTGGTGTTCATGGCCTAACCTCTCAATGGAAACTTTAACTTTCCTCAGTTGCTAAAAAAATATCGCTCTTCTCGATGTGCAAGAAATCGCAAACTAGATCGAGATCCTTTGCACGCATCTCGCCTGGGTACAGTTCATATCTGTCATATGTTGGTCTGCTAACACCAAGCATGCGCTGCACTGCTGCTTTGGTAACACCTCGATCCTTTCGCAGCTCCTCAAGCCTCTTCATGTCCCCTCCTTTCCTCTTGACACTATAGTAATTTAATCTTTACTTCAGAGCAAGAAAAATTTTTCTAGATTGTAATTTTTTTCTTACTTACAATTGGATGAGAAGTTATGAAAGGATGTCGATGGTGGAGATTGGCAAGACGCTGCGAAAGTTTCGTCTCAATTCCGGTCTTACGCAGCAAGATATCGCCGATAAGCTAGATGTGACCCGTGCCGCTGTTGGGCAATGGGAGGCTGATAAAACCATGCCTCGCAAGGGGAGCCTTGAGATGCTAGCCGATCTTTTCGGCATTACGGTATCAGAGCTTATGGGCGACGATTACCCCGCCGGGGCGCTCCCGTTCGAGACCGGGGATGACGCAGCCGTTCCGCTTCGGGCCGCAGGTCGAAAAAGCACCGGTGGGGGGGGGTGCGGCATCATGGTCATATTCCCCCGCTGGGTAGTCGATGAGGTCGGCGACCCGGACGCCTTCGCGCTGGAGGCCGGGCCGTCCACCAACCTGCGCTACCCGGAGGGCTGCCACCTGCTCGTGTCCCCCTGCGCCGAGCCCGTGGACGGCTGCGCCGTGGCCTACGAGCTCGACGGCGAGACGGGGGTCCGGGTGCTCCGGCGCGGTAGCTCGACCATCATGCTTTCTCCTGACTCGACGGACAGGGCGATAAGGGACATCGTGCTCGCCGACGGGGAGATGGGCGGCATCAAGATACAGGGCGTCGTGAGATGGTATCAAGCACCGGGCGTGGAGCCCGAGAAAGGAAGGCGGGTGTAGGGCTGTCCATATCCAAGTTGGTGCGTTATACGTCGATAACGAAAGGAATACCATGGAATTCGACGATGCGGTGCGGCAGATCGCCGAGAAAATCGATGAGCTGAAGGACAGTATTCAGACCGAGGAGGCGACCAAGACGGCGTTCATCATGCCGTTTATCGGCCGCGTGCTGGGCTATGACGTCTTCGACCCGAACGAGGTCATACCCGAGTTCACCGCCGATGTCGGCGTGAAGCGCGGAGAGAAGGTCGATTACGCGCTCGTCCTCAACGGGGACGTGCAAATCCTAATCGAATGCAAGAAGGTGGGCGCGGCGTTGTCGCTCGAGAACGCCAGCCAGCTCTACCGGTATTTCGCATGCACCGGCGCCCGCATCGGCGTGCTGACGAACGGCCAGCGGTGGAACTTCTACATGGACCTCGACGAGCCCAACCGCATGGATTCGAAACCGTTCCTCGTGCTCGACCTCCTCGACATCGACAAGACCATCCTTCCGGAGCTGAAGAAGCTCACCAAGCCGTCATTCGACCTCGATTCGATCGCGAGCAGCGCGGAGGAGCTTAAGTACGTAGGGGCGCTCAAGAGAGCCATAGGGGACGAGTTCGCCGACCCAACGGACGAGTTCGTGCGCCTCATGGCTAGTCACGTCTATGAGGGCGTTTTCCGCCAAAACGTCATGGCGAAATTCCGCCCGCTGGTTGAGAAGGCGCTCAAGAGATATCTTGCCGATCAAGTCAACGAGCGCTTGGCAACCGCCCTAGGCGCTGATGACATCAAGGTCGGCGAACCTGAACAAGATGACACCGAGGCCGACGAGAACGAGTCTGCATCAGATGATGACGGCCTCGTGACCACCGAGGATGAGATCGCCGCGTACCGCATCGTCAAGGCCATTGCGTGCGCACTCGTTGACCCGGCGCGTATCACCATGCGCGATGCCAAGAGTTATTGCGCTATCTTCCTCGATGACAACAACCGTAAGCCGGTTCTTCGCCTGCTGTTTAATAGCAGGCAGAAGCACCTCCTCCTCTTCAACGAGGGCAAAAAGGGCGACAAGGTCTCGATTGACGGGCTCAACGACATTTATGCACACTCCGAATCTATCCGCAGCGAAGTAGCGTATTTGATTGATGGAGACAGGCAGTAACCCGTCAAAGCACCCGGATTGCCAGCGCCCAGAGCAGGACCTCGATCACGAACAGCTTCGCGAACAGGACGATCCAAAGGAGGCGGCTCGATGACTTCATACGCTTTCACCCCGATTCCCGACGAGTTGGCCGACGTGCTGCAAGAGGCCGTGCAGGGGTCCATCAACGGCGATTGTCTCGTGCGCGTCACATCCAAGGGGAGGCGGTACCGCAGGGAGCTGGCCCGGTGGCAGGAGAGCCGGAGGATCGAAGCTGAGGCCGAAGCGTCCCGCGAGCGCAGGTCGGCGAGCCGCGAATGGGCGATCGCGGCCATAGGCGCCGCAGCGACCATCTTATCGGGTCTTATCGGCTACGTGATCGGCACGATGAGATGAGAGCGCCCCGGTGGGAGGCCGGGGCGCCGGAGAAAGGACCGGGAGATCGAGACCCGGGACCCGAGACAATGCTAACACGGCCCATGCGCGTGACAGTTTGGCGACGGAAACGCGCACGGGCCAGAGCGACCCATCGCGAAAGGACGGGCAGGCACATTATGGCACGCAACCGCGTCGGAAGCATCCGCAAAGTCGGCAACCGCTGGAAGGTGGAGGTGTGGCGGGGGTCCGCCGAGGAGGGGACGCTGGTCCGCGCCTACGACTCGCTGCCCGCCGACAGGCCCCGCGAGGACGCCGAGGCCCTGGCGGTGGCGATGGCCCGGAGGCTGGGCTCTTCCGCGGACCGGGACGGGGGCATGACCCTCGGGACGTTCTGGCGGACCGTGTTCCCGTCCCTCCCGTCCTCGCGCGGGACGCCGCGCAGCAAGGCGACGATGCGCCAGTACACCGACTACATGCGCGTGCCGCTTGAGCTGCTCGGGGACAAGCGCCTCAACCGGATAACCCATTCGGACCTGGCCTTGGCGGTCAGGATGTCGAGCAGCCCGCACAACGCCAAAGTCGCCCTGAGGGCTGTTATGCGGGCTGCGTACGACAACGAGCTGGTCGACGAGATGCCGTTCCAGCGCAGGGTGCCCACGCACCGGGAGCGGAGGCAGCAGGCCCAACCGTGGACGAGGATGGAGGTCAGGGAGTTCCTGCACCGGCTCCGGACGGTCCCGCTCGACCCCTCGGAGGATCGCGACGAGATGATCGCCTACACGGTGCTGGGCCTTTCCGGGCTGTCGAAATCGGAGGCGCTGGGGGTCCGGCCGATGGACATCAGATCCGAACGGGTCTACTCGTTCCTCCTCGGTGAGCAGATCGAGACGGTGACGGTCGAGGTCGCCATGACCTACACCGACGCCGACGGATGGAAGAGCTGGGCGAAGAACGACCACCGCCATAGAACGGCCGCCATCCTGCCCCTGCTCCGGGGGATGTTGTTCGATGCCCTCGACAGCCTCGCGGCGCGGCGGGGGAGGGGATGGGAGGCCGACAGGATCGTCCAGCGCAGATCGGACGGGATGGTGCGCGACTGGAAGCGGCTGTGCGACCGCATGGGCGTCCGCTACATCCCGCCCGGGATGCTCCGCCATACGACCGACACGCTCGCGCTGACCGCAGGGGTGCAACCTGACCTGAACGACAAGATGCACGGGCGCTCAGAGCATTCGTCAACGTACAAGCACTATTTCCGCCCCGACCCGGGTACCGTCGAGGAGGCCGCCCGCCTCATCTCGGAGAGCATCGTCACGACGGAACACGTCGAACATCTGTTCTAAGCAAAGAGGCAGGGCGCCCATACGAGCTCCCTGCCTGCTGTTTCGCGGGTGGGCCGTCAGGGGATCGAACCCTGGGCCTTGGGATTAAAAGTCCCCTGCTCTGCCAGCTGAGCTAACGGCCCGCAGGGTTGATTGTATCACGGCCGCTGGCGTGTCCTGGCCTGATTGCGCTCGCGTGCGCGGGTCCGGGTGCGCGGGCGTGCGGGACCGGGTGCGGAGGCGCTTGTGCACCGTGCGAAGCCCCGGCACGGGCACCCGAAGGCGCGCCCGCACCCAAAACCGCGTCCGCTCGCAAGGCGTCCGCCGCAAGGTGCCGGCGAAAGCGCATTCGCTCGCCAAAATAATGTCGAGTTTTGGCGCAAATGCATCGATTCCGCGTCGAGATTTCCCGCAAGTGCTCGATCGATGCACTTCCGGAAAACCTCGACGCCCTTTGACCTGGTGTTTTGCGATGCTGCTAACAAGCCCCCGAAACTGCAGATGCACTTCCCTCAAAACTCGACAGAATCCCGAGCCCGAATAAGCTCCCGCACATACAACGCGAGCATGGTCTCTATTGCGACGCCGCTTTCGGTGACTTTGGGTGAGACGACCTTTGCGATCCAGGATTACCTGAATCAGATCTTCCCTGCCCTGCTGCCTCTTATATATGTGCTCACGATGTTTGGGTGCTTGAAGAAGGGAGTGAGCTCGACTGCGATTCTGCTGATCGCGATCGCGGTCGCCCTCGTCGGCGTGTGGGCCGGCGTGCTTGGATAGGGCTTGACGCTCCTTTGTGTTTGAGATGGGCCGGTGGCAGACTGTCTCCGGCCCTTCTGTTTGTGCGAGGGGTCGCGCTCATTGCGTCGAGTTTTTGCGGAAGTGCATCTGCGGTTTTATCGGCTTGTCGGAAGCGTTAGAAAACCGCAGGTCAAAGTGCGTCGAATTGTTGCTGAAGTGCATCGATCGAGCACTTGCGGGAAATCTCGACGCGGAATCGATGCATCTCTGACAGAAATCGACGTTATTCTGGGGCGCGATCGCACTTTCGCGGGCGCACTTCTGGGTGCGTGGAATCGGATGGGGCGTGGAATCGGATGGAGCGCGTTTTCGGATGCGTGGACGCATGCTGATGAGGCATTGCGTTCTGATGTAGGGGAGCATTCGGGTGCGGGAGCGCGTTCGGGTGTTCGTGCCGGCACGCTCCGCGTTCCGAAATGGTGGCAATGTACGATTCAGGCGCACCAAATGTGCGATTGTGCGCGAATTGCACATAAGAGGCAATTCGGTACGCATTCTCATCTGGTGTTTTGTGAGAGAAGATTGGCTGTCGCAGATTCGGCCGTACATCGTCGTCTTTTTGGAGCGTCCAGCTGCCGTAGCCACGCCCCGCTCCGTCCGCCACGCCCCAGCTGCCGTAGCCACGCCCCGCTCCGTCCGCCGCGCCCCGCCCCAAACACCACCGCCCCACGCCCGCGTCCACCCCACCTTGCCGTATCATTGAACCAGCACGCGGCGTGCCCGCGGTCGCCGCCACCCGTCGCGACCGCGCCAACCTCCGCGTCCCGCCGCGGCCGAGCGCCGCCCACGAAAGGAAGGCAGCCATGCAGGACACCCACCAGCTTCTCGACACCTGGATCGCCCATGTGACAGACCCCGAGCTCGTCGCCGAGCTCACCGCCATGCGAGACGCCCAAGACGAGGAAGCCATCACCGACGCCTTCTTCCAAGACCTGGCCTTCGGCACCGCCGGCCTGCGCGGCACCATCGGCGCGGGAACCAACCGCATGAACATCCACACGGTCGGCCGCGCCACCCAGGGCTTCGCCGACTACCTCAACGCCCATTTTGAGCACCCGAGCGTCGCGATCGCCCGTGACTCCCGCAACAAGGGTGAGCTCTTCGTCAAGACCACGGCGGCGATCCTCGCGGCGAACGGCATCAAGGCGCACGTCTTCCCGCGCATCTCGCCGGTCCCTACGCTGTCCTGGGCCACGCGCTACCTCAGCTGCTCGGGCGGCATCTGCATGACGGCCTCGCACAACCCCGCCGCCTACAATGGCTACAAGGCCTACGGTCCCGACGGCTGCCAGATCACGAGCGAGGCCGCCGCGGCCATCTCGGAGGCCATCGCCAACACGGACACCTTCGCCGACGTCAAGTCCATGGACTTCGACGAGGCCGTGTCCCAGGGGCTCGTCAAGTGGATTGACGACGCAGTCCTCGACGCCTACTACGACGCGGTCCTCGCCACATCCGTCTCAACGCTCACGCCCGAGCAGGTCGCCCAGGCCCCGCTCAAGCTCGTGTACACCCCGCTCAACGGCACAGGCCTCGTCCCGGTCACCGAGGTGCTCAAGCGCGCGGGCATCACCGACGTCACGGTCGTCCCCGAGCAGCGCGACCCGGACGGTGATTTCCCCACCTGCCCCTATCCCAACCCCGAGATTCGCGAGGCCATGCAGAAGGGCATCGACCTGTGCGAGGAGGTCCACCCCGACCTGCTGCTCGCCACGGATCCGGATGCTGACCGTGTGGGCGTGGCGGTGAAGGCGGGCGACGATTACCTCCTGCTCACGGGCAACGAGATGGGCGTCCTGCTTCTCGATTACCTCTGCCGGATGCGCGCCGAGCGCGGTGAGGACCTCTCGCGCAAGGTCGCGGTCACCACGATCGTGTCGTCGGCCATGGTTGACGCGCTGGCTGCCGATTACGGCTTTGAACTGCGTCGATGCCTGACGGGCTTCAAGTACATCGGCGACATCATCACGTCGCTCGCGGACGCGGGGGAGGCGGACCGCTTCATCTTCGGGTTCGAGGAGAGCTACGGCTACCTCTCGGGCGACCATGTGCGCGACAAGGACGCCGTGAACGCGTCGCTCCTCATTTGCCAGATGGCCCAGTACTACAAGCTGCAGGGGAAGAACCTCGGGGACGCCATGGCCGAGCTGTACGAGCGCTACGGCTACTACCACAACAAGACGGTCTCGCTGTCCTACCCCGGTGCCGAGGGTGCGGGCAAGATGGCCGGCATCATGGCGGGCCTGCGCGAGAATCCGCCGGCTGAGATCGCGGGTTCGCAGGTGGAGGCCGTGGTGGATTACGCCACGGGCGTGAACGGCCTGCCCGAGGCGGACGTGATCGAGTTCGACCTTGCAGGCGGCAACAAGGCCATCGTGCGGCCGAGCGGCACCGAGCCCAAGATCAAGCTGTACGTGTTCGCGAAGGGAGAGGACGCGCAGGCGGCGGATGCCTTGCTCGAGCAGATCGAGGTATCGGGCCGCGAGCTGCTGTCGTAGGGCTAGCACAGATATAGTTTATATACATTAGATTAATGGCAATTTGAGTTCGTGGACGCTTCGCAAGGGGCGTCCATTTTCATGCGGCAATCGGGATGCCATGCTGAAAAATCGCTTGTGAGCAGGGAATATAAGTTGCGCAACTCCAAAAAAGACGGCAAGGGGTCGAATTTTCTAGACGTGGTTCCAGCTGATCCGTGCAGAGGGCGGGGGAACAACGCGCTCGAGAGGCAGCGGGTGAGAAAAGGGGTGTGGCGCTTCGTGGCCATTGAGGAACGGCTTCGCTCCGAGCGCTCTCGAATCACGGGGACGGGAATGCGAGAGGCATTTCGCGTGCTTTTGAAACGGTAAGCCCCCGAGCCTCCTCGTCCCGGTAGCGGTGACGCACCGCTACGCGATCGTTCCGCTCAGCATCCGGCAGCGCTTGATGCAGGCGGGAACGCGCTCGCAGAGCGCTTCGACCTCCTCCTCGCTCACGTCGTCGGCGAGCGAGAGCCTGAGCGTCCCGTGGTTCCACCGCGGGTCCTCGATTCCCAGGGCGACCGCCACATGCGAGGGGTCCGTCGACCCCGTGGCGCAGGCCGATCCTGTCGCTGCGGCGACACCGGCGCGGTCGAGGAGCACCATCAGCAGCTCACCGTCAACATCATGGCAGGCGAACGACGCGATCGAGGGAAGGCGCCGCCACGGGAGCCCGTCTGCCGGCTCAAGGGCGCCATCCCCGCGGGCGCCCTCGAGTTTGTGTCCGTCACTCGCCGGCACCCCCTCGATCCCCGAGACATCCCCCGTCACCATCACATCATCGACCCCCGACACCACGGCCTCGATCAACCGTCCGCGCAGGCGCGCCACCCGCTGCGCCCGCTGCTCGAGCCCGTCTGAGCACTCCTCGAGCGCCGCGACCATTCCGGCCACGCCCGCGAGGTTCTCGGTTCCCGCGCGCTCGCCGCGCTCCTGCGCCCCGCCGGTGATGAGCGGGGGGATCGAGAACCCTTCTCGCAGGTAGAGAGCGCCGGCGCCGTGCGGCCCGTGGAACTTGTGGGCTGAGAGCGAGAGCGCGTCCACGTCAAGCGCGGCAACGGAGACCGGGATGTGGCCCACCGCCTGCACCGCATCGGTATGGAACGGCGCGCCGTGATCGTGCGCGATTTTGGCGAGCCGCGCAATGTCCTGCACGGTTCCGACCTCGTTGTTCGCCAGCATGATCGAGACAAGGGCCACGCGCCCCTCAGCTGCCGCGAGCGCCGCTTCAAGGTCGCTCGCCCGCACCCGGCCCACGCCGTCCACGGGCAGCCGCACGACCTCGGCGCCCTCGTGCTCGAGCGAATCGCAGCAGTGCAGCACCGCGTGATGCTCGACCGCGCTGGTCACCAGGCACGGGCGCAGGCCGTCGCCCGCATGGAGGTCCCGAAAGCGCGCGATGGCGCCGCGCAGCACCCAGTTGTCCGACTCGGATCCGCCGCTCGTGAAATACACCTCCCCAGCAGCCCGCGCGCCCAGGAGCCGGGCCATGCGCTTGCGAAGCGCCCCCAGGGCCTCCGCCGCCTCGCGCGACACCCGGTGGATGCCGCTCGGATTGCCGAACACCCCGGTCAGATAGGGCATCATCGCCTCGAGAGCGCAAGGGGAGAGCGGCGTGGTCGCCGCGTTGTCGGCATAGATGTAGGGGGTGTCTTCGGCCATGGCTGCTCCATCGACGGGGCGGGGAATGAGATCGGTTCGCCTACCGATTCTAGGCGCATCCGCAAGGTGCTGCCAGCGGGTCCCGTCACGCGCGGCACCGCGCGCTCCGGCCTATCGAAGGAAGAAGTACCAGACCAGCGCCAGCGCGACCGAGAGCACGATCAGCGCGGCGAGCGCCAGGTGGGTGCGGCGCCGCCGACGGTCTTGGCGGGAGGTGAAAATCGACTTTCCGGAGTTGGGAAGCTGCAGGTAGCGGTCGTAATGGAGTGACCCGGTGCGCGGGGTGGGCGATCCGGTGGACCCCGGCTTGGGCCCCTCGCCCGCATCGTGCTCGCGCCGACGGCTGCGACCGCGCGTCGGCGGCAGGTACTCGGGATCGGAGCTCGCCGTCCCCATGTGCTTGCGACCGCCTCGCCGCTGCTCGAGCGTGGAGTACCGGTCGATTGTGGCGTAATCGGTGCCGGTGTCGTCTATGGGCTCCTGGCTGATATGCGGGCTGCGCCGCTCAAACGGGACGCGGCGGGACGGCGTGCCCTGAGGCCCGGCGTCGTTCGTCATGTTGTCGCGTCCGGCCATGCGGCTCCTTTGCGGACCAAGAAAATGGCGTTCCCTCATTGTAAGCGGGGTGTTTGAGAACTCCAACCCATCGGTGGCGATGATAGGGGGTCTACACAGAACAGCCGATGGGCCGCGTGGGCGCCGGTTGCTCCTAGCGGTCCAGATCCTAAAACCTTAGTCAAAAAGACTTAGATTTGATGATAGTGTGACGCTCAGGAAATCTTCGCCATCTTGTTTAATTGCAGACGAAGCGGGCATATACATCAACGTCAACAAGGCCCGCAGTGCCGAAGCGCTGCGGCATTCGAAGGAGTGATTGATATGGCTAGCTTGGTTCCGTATCGCTCGGTATTCGGTCTGCGCCCCAGCGTCTCCCCGTCGCTGTTCGACGTGATGAACGACATGATGGACTTCGGTAGCACGAGCCTCGCCTCCAAGGCGTTCCCTGTGGACGTCGAGGACCAGGGCGATGCGTACGAGGTCAAGGCGTACCTTACCGGCGTGAGCAAGGACGACATCGACGTCGAGCTCAACGAGGGGCGCCTCTCCATCTCCGTCAGCGTGGATGAGAAGGAGGAGGACGAGGACAAGAACTACCTGCAGCGCGAGTTCGTGTCCTACAGCGCCACCCGCGGCGTCTACCTGAAGGACGCGTCGAGCGAGGGGCTCTCCGCCAAGTACGCCGACGGCGTGCTGACGGTCTCCGTGCCCAAGTTCGTTGAGAAGAAGAACGTCACCAAGATCGCGATCGACTAACGCTGATTGGTTTGCGGGCTCGCGCGATGAGCACGGGCGGTGATGAGACGGCCCGGGGGCTTCGGCTCCGGGCCGTTTTGCGTGCTGCGGCGGCGTGGTGTGCTGGCGTGCGGGCATGGGCGCGGGCGAACGTGCGAACTCCGAGATCCTCGCGTACGCGAAAGATGAGACGGCCCGGGGCGGGTCATGCCGGCTGAACAAACGTGCGGTCGGGACGGGCCGCGTCGGCTGCGCGAGCGCTCCGGAGCGTCTGTTTTTCAAGGTTTGGACCCGTTCACAAGCCGGCCCGGCACCTGCGGAGAAAAATGGACTTTGGGATCGAAAAACGTCATGTTATTGCGGTTTGGGAGCCCTCGTGCCACAAACTCAAGAAACATGACGCTCCCGACCTGCGGTCCTGTGCGGGTGTCTCGCACAAGCGGGTCCCTACCTCGATTTTTCTCCGCAAAGCCGAGGCCGCCTTGCGAAAACCGGAGGTTTTCAGCGCTCCGGACCCTTTTCGGTTCCCGAGCGCGATATCTCTCCGTTCCCGGCAGCAATCGCCTCGCTCAGCGCCGAAATGTCGTGGTTGGGACCGGAGGCTCCTTCCGTAGCGCCGCCCCCGCTCCCACGCACGTTGCGTCAACGCCGCAGCTTGGCGCCCTGCCGCAGCCCGACCGCTCCGCCCTACAGCACCGTCATCGGCCGGTCCTGCCCGGCGGCGCAGATCCTCAGCGGCTCCGCGCCCTCGCGCACGAGCGTCGCCGAACTTCCGAGTTCGTTGTCGAGCTCGGCCCCGACCGCCTCAGCGAGTGCGCGCACCGCAAGGCTCGGGCGGTTGTTCTCCTGAGAGATGTGCATGGCGATGACCTCTTCGGTCCGCTCGCTCACGAGCGCGGGCAGCGCCTCGGCGGCCTGCGCGTTCGACAGATGGCCGCGTTCGGATAGGATGCGGTCCTGCAGCATGCGCGGGTACGACCCGGTGCGCAGCGTGGGGACGTCGTGGTTGCTCTCGAGCGCGAGGATCCGCGCATCCGCGAGGAGCCGGAGTGCGCCGGGCGGCAGCGTGCCCGTGTCCGTGGCGTAGCCGATGGCGTCGCCTTTACACGAGAACCGGAAGCCCACGGGGTTCACCACATCGTGCGTGGTGGGGAAGGTCTCCACGCGCACGCCCGCGATCTCGAGCACCTCGCCGGGGGAGAACGTTGTGAACGGCAGGCAGCCAAGGTGGGCCCGCGCCCCGGCGGTGCCAGCGCTCGCGTACAGCTCGCCGTCGAAGCGCTTGCACCACACGGAGACGCCTGAGACGTGGTCGGTGTGCTCGTGCGTGAGGATGAGCGCGCGGACGCGGCCCTCGTCCAGATCGAGCTCGTGCATCCGGCGCAGGACCTCGCGGCGGGAGAAGCCGTCGTCGACCATGATGAAGCCCTCGGGGCCCTCGACGAGCGCGCAGTTGCCCTTGGATCCGCTGCCGAGGACGTGAAGGTGGAGCCGCGGCGCCGCGGACCCGGCGCGGTCGGCGCCCCCGTCACGCCGCGCTGCCGATGCCTCCGCGCGACCGCTTCCGTCTACGCCGTCATGCGTGGATGCCATCGAACCCCCAACAGATACAATGTGATGACCCAGCAAGGAGGATCTATGCCCACGGTTGCACAGCAGTACGTGTCACATCGCGCGCGGGGATCTGCCCCCGCCCCCGTTGCCGGTCCGGAGCGCCGCGCCCCGGTGGTGCTCATGGTATCAGGCGGCGCGGACTCGACGGCGCTCCTCCTCATGGCCTGCACCTCGACGCTCGACATCGCCGACGGCCAGGGTCCCGCCCGGATCGCCCGCGAGCGCCTGCACGTGCTCCATGTGAACCACCACCTGCGCGGGGAGGCCTCCGACGCTGACGAGGCCTTCGTCCGCGAACTCTGCGAGCGCTTCGGCCTCCCGCTTTGCGTGGAGCACGCATCGTTTCAGGACATGCCGGGGGAGAACCTCGAGGCAGCGGCCCGCGAGGTGCGCTACGCTGCGGCCCGGCGCTATGTGCGGGAGCTCGCGCGCGCGTCGGGCGCCCCGCGCTCGGCCGCACGCATCCTCACGGCGCACACGGCGAGCGACCGCACGGAGACCTTCTTCATGAACGCCATCAAGGGGTCGGGACCCGCGGGGCTTTCGAGCATTCCGAGGCGCCGGAACATCATCGTGCGCCCGCTCATCGATAGCACGCACGAGGAGCTCGTGGCCTACCTGCAGGTCCAGGGGCAGGGGTGGCGCGAGGACGAGAGCAATCGGGACACCAGCTACCTGCGAAACTACGTGCGGCACAAGCTCATGCCGCTCGCGCGGGAGCGCAACGGCAGCCTGGAGCGCGCGGTGAGCGCCGGCTGCGACATCCTGGGCGATGAGGACGCGTTCATGTCGCAGCTCGCGGCAAAAGCCCTGCGCACCTGCACACGGCGGACCGACGACGGGCTCATCGTGCTCGACGGCGCGCGGCTCGCCTCGAGCGAGATCGCGGTGGCGCGGCGCATGGTGCGGCTCGCGGTGAAGGCGCTCGACCCCGAGGTCAGGCTCGAGATGCGTCATGTTGAGGGCGTGCTCGCGGCCGTGGGCTCCGGAGCGGGGTCGCTCACGCTCCCGGGCGGCATCGACGCGCGCATGGAGTTCGGGGCGCTCGCGCTGCGCACGGCGACGGCGCGTGAGGAGCTCGTGGCCGGCTGGATCGAGGTGCCTGGCAGCATGGCGCTCGCCAACGGGCGCATGCTCGAGGCCCGGTACGTGGAGGTGCCGGCGGGGGAGGACCCGGTGCCGTTCGCGCGCGGGCTCTCGGGCGCGGGCGGCGGCGCTACGGGCGGCGCGGACGCCTCGCGCGCCGGCGACCCCGACCTCCACCGACCCGTCGCCTGCCTCGATGCCGCGTCCCTCGGCTACGACCTGCGCGACCTCGAGGCCGGAGGCGTGCGTCCGCGCCTGTGGGTGGACGCACCGGCGCCGGGCGACGTGATCTGCCCCCTGGGCATGAGCGGTCGGAGCCGCAAGCTCTCGGACGTGTTCGGATCGCGGCGGGTGCCTGTTGCCGAGCGCCCCACGGTGCCGGTGGTGCGCACGGCACCGGGTGGCACGATCACCTGGGCCGCAGGCGTGTGCCTCGACGACCGTTTCAAATGCACGGCGGCGACGCGCGGGATCATCGAGCTCCGCATGCGCCCGCTCGGCGTCGACAGCATGGGCTGAGCGTTCGTAATACGGCGTTTTCGGCGGCAAAAAGGCCGAGTTACGAACGCTCGGCATCCGGGGCGGCATCCGGGGCGGCCGCAGTCCCGGACGCGGCCTCGACCCGGCGCCAGATCTCGCGGATACCCTTGAGCGTGAGCTGCGGGTCCACGACGTCGAAGACGTCGGTGCAGGAGGCAACCACGCCGGCGAGGCCGCCGGTCGCGATCACGCACGACCCGGCCCCGGCGGGACCCAGCTCGCGTCGGATCCTGCCCACGAGCCCCTCGGCCATCGCCGCCGCGCCCACCACGGTGCCGCTCTGCACGGCGGCCACGGTGTTGCGCCCGATCGCCGCCCCGGGCGCCTCGAGCGGCACGCTCGCGAGCCGCGCCGCCCGCGCCGTCAGGGCGTCGAGCCCCACGCGGATCCCCGGGGCGATCGCGCCGCCGATGTAGGCCCCGCGCTCGTCAACCACGTCCACGTTGGTGGCCGTCCCAAAATCGACCACGATGCTCGGGGCACCGTAGAGCGTGGCCGCGGCCGTGGCGTTGGCGATGCGGTCGGCCCCCACCTCGGAGGGGTTCGCGGCGTCCACCAGCGTGTACGCGGCGGTTCCGGCGCCCACCTGCACGAAGGCCGCGCCGAGCTCCTCGGCCACCAGCTGCCAGGCGCGCAGCAGGTCGGGCACGACCCCGGCGAACGCCATCGCGTCAACCGCATCCACCGTGAGCCCGTGCATCGTGAAATAGCCGAGCAGCCGCATGTGGACCTCGTCTTTGGTGAAGGTGCAATCGGTCGGCATGCGCCAGGATCGCACCAGCTCATCGCCATCAAACAGCCCGAGCGCGGTCTGCGTGTTGCCCATGTCGATCGCCAGCAGCATGCGTTCCTCCAAAATGCAACCGATTGCTTATCTTTTCCGCATCGGAACTGCGGTCATTGTATACTTGATGCCCGTTTAGGGAGGAAACGAACGCAAGCGTTATGGGGTGCGCATGAACAAGAAAGCGAAGCGCCGACTGATCGTGGTCGGCGGCATCGTCGTGATCGCCATGCTCGTCATCGTCGCCATCGCGGGTTCGGGGGGCGCCGCGTCCTCGCTCGGCATCGCCGACGTGCTCGGCGGAGGATACGAGGGCAAGAAGGTCCAGGTCTCCGGCTCCGTCGTGGCCGATTCCCTGGAGGCGAAGGGCTCCACGGCCGTGTTCTCCATCTCCCCCGAGGGCGGGAACGGCGCCGAGCAGCTCACCGTCAGCTACAAGGGCGCCCTGCCTGCCACCTTCGGCACCGGGGTCGTGGCCATCTGCACGGGCACCGTCGCTGACGGCGTGCTCGAGGCCACGGAGATGGTCACCAAGTGCCCCTCCAAGTACGAGAGCGCCGAGGGGTCCCTCACGGTGAAGGGCCTGCTCGACCAGGCGTCCACGCTCACCGGCAAGGACACCAAGGTCTGCGGCTACGTGCGCGGCGAGATTAACCCCGCAGGCTCTGAGCACCGCTTCACGATCGAATCGCAGGGCGCGCAGATCGACGTCGTCTACGATGGCGGCATGGACGAGAACGTGGCAGACGGCACGGCGCTCGTCATCGAGGGCAAGCTCGGCGAGGACGGCATGTTCCACGCCATCGTGCAGCCCTCTATCGACGCGAACGTCAAGGCGTAGCGCGGGGCTTCGCGCCCGCATCCGGTCGGGCCGGCGCCGCGTCGCGTCTTGCGGGCGAGACGGCCCGATGCCCCGCGCCCCGTCCGCACCCCGACGCCCCGGCACCCCGGCCGTACCCGACGCACCGCCTCCCCGCCGCGCGCGCCTTCGCCCGCTGGCCCGCGGCCATCGCCCGGCGGCAGCACCCCGGCCCGGCACCCGCGCCCGCACAGGCTCCGCGCCCGCCCCATCCCACACGAACCGCGGCCCCGCGGCCGCTGACCCCACAAGGACGGTCCCATGGTTTCCATGCTTGGTAATGCGCTGATGGTCATCGCGCTTCTCGTGTCCCTCGGTGCGGCGGGCCTTTTGCTCGTCGGCGTCAAGGGAAGGAGCGAGGGCCTCGTCAACGTGGGTTACCTGCTCGTCTTCGCGAATGCCGTGGCGCTCACGGCCTGCGTGCTGCTCGTGCTCCTGTGCTTCGTCACGGAGAACTACAGCATCGCCTACGTGGTCTCGAACTACCCCAACACGACGAGCGCCCTCAAGCCGCTCTACCTCGTCTCCGCGGTGTGGGCCGGCCGCCAGGGGTCGCTTCTGCTTTGGACCTGGCTCATCGCCGTCTTCGCCTCCGCGGTGGCTTGGCGCCGCCTCCACGTCACCGACGACCTCTCCTCGGCCGCCCTCGCGGTGACCGAGGTCGTGATCCTGCTCTTCGTATGCACCCTCGTGATCTCCGACTCCAACAACCCCTTCATGCCCACCTCGGCGCAGTTCCTGAACGCCGACGGCACGCTCGCGAACCCGGTGGGCGGCATGAACGCGCTGCTCATGCACTGGGCCATGATCCTGCATCCGCCCGCGACCTTCATCGGCTACGCGGGCATGACCCTGCCGTTCGCCTACGCGATGGCCGCGCTCATCACCGGCGACTTCTCCGCCCGCTGGGTGGAGCTCGCCGACCGCATCGCCGTGTTCAGCTTCATCTTCCTCACGATCGGTATGCTGCTCGGCGCCGTCTGGGCCTACGTGGTGCTCGGTTGGGGCGGCTTTTGGGCCTGGGACGCCGTGGAGAACGCGAGCCTCTTCTCATGGCTCACGAGCGTGGCGATGATCCACAGCTTCACGATGTACCGCAAGCGCGGCTGCTTCAAGCGCTGGAGCATGCTCGCGGCCACGATCACCTTCGTCTTCGTGGTGCTCGGCACCTTCGTCACCCGCTCCGGTCTCGTGCAGTCCGTGCACGCCTTCGCCCAGGACGAGGCCTCGACCTACCTCTTCCTCGGCATCATGGGCGCGGCGGGCCTCGCGTTTTTGATCGGGCTGATCTACCGCAACGGCGAGATCGAGGAGTCTGAGGAGATCGACTCGATGATCTCCAAGAACGGTTCCTACTACCTCACGAACATCGTGATGATCGTCGCGGCCGCGCTCACGGCCTACCTCACGGTGACGAGCGCCCTGCCCGGATGGCTGCCGCTGGGTGGGTCGGTGATCGCCGCCGGCGCTTTCAACGCCGTGGCGCGGCCGGTGGGCGTGCTCTTCTGCCTGCTCATGGCCGTCTGCCCGATGCTCGGGTGGCGCAAGACCGACGGCGCGGCCTTCATGCGCAACATGCGCGTGCCGGCCGTCATCGGGGGCGTGATCTTCGCTGCGCTCATGGCGCTGTTCGTGCTGAAGTTCGCACCTGAGTACGACGGGATCGTGGCTGCGGGCGGCGACGCCGCGACGGCCCTCACCGAGCAGGGCCCGCGCGCGTACTACTTCGCGCTGACGGTGCTCGCGTTTCTCGCCGCGTCGCTGCTGTTCGCCTCCTCGGCGTACCTGATCGGCCGCGGCATCTCGGCGCGCCGGCGCAACAAGGGCGAGGGCGCGCTCTTGGCTGCGGTGAACCTCTTCCGCCGCTCCCCGGCCCAGGCGGGCGGCTACCTCACGCACCTCGGCGTGGCGATCGTGCTCGTGGGCCTCGTGGGCTCGAGCATGTACGTGCGCGAGCAGACGCTCGACCTCGCCGCGAAGGCGGGGGAGAGCGGCCAAGTGGGGGGCTACGTGCTCACCTACCGCGACGGGCGCGAGTTCTCCGACACCGGAGACAACAAGATCAAGCAGGTGGACCTCGAGGTCTCCGACGCTTCGTCCGGCGCGGCGCTCGGCACCATCTCGCCGTCGATGGAGATCAGCGCCACCAACACCGGCCAGCAGATCCTCCATGCGAGCGTGCTCACCTTCCCGGGCGAGGATCTGTTCGTGGCCTTCCAGGGTTTGAACGCCGATGGCTCGCTCTCGATCCACGTCAAGGTGAACCCGTTGATCCTGCTCAACTGGATCGGCGGCGGGGTGGCGGTGCTCGGTATCGTGCTCGCGTTCGCGCCCAAGCGGGCGACGCCGCTGCTCGCGGCCGATGAGCGCACCGCCGAGCGCGAGGCTGCGGTGGAGCGGCGCGCGAAGGCGAAGGCGCGGCCGCGGAAGGGTGGCAAGCGTGGGTGAGCAGGGGTCGATAGCTGTTGAGGCCCGCGGTCTCATCAAGCAGTTCGGATCCCGTCGCGGGCTCGACGGGGTGGACCTCGTTGTGCCCGCGGGCGCGTTCCTCTCCATCTTCGGCCCGAACGGCGCCGGCAAGACGACGCTGCTGCGCACGCTGGCGCTGCTCTCGCGGCCCACACGCGGGTCGCTTTCGATCCTCGGCACCGACGCGCTCGAGGAGCCCGAGACCCTTCGCTCCCGTATCGGGCTCATCTCGCATCGCTCCATGCTCTACGGCGATCTCACCGCCCGTGAGAACCTCGCCTTCTTCAGCTCGCTCTACCGCGCCGAGCCGGATGACGCGCGGATCGACGAGCTGCTGCGCCTGGTCGAGCTCGACCACCGCCGCAGCGACCTCGTGCGCACCTTCTCCCGCGGTATGCAGCAGCGACTCTCCATCGCCCGGGCGCTCGTGAACGATCCCGAACTCGTGCTGCTCGACGAGCCGTATTCCGGCCTCGACCCTCACGCCGCCGAGCTCTTCGACGAGCTGATTCGCCGGGTGCGCGCGGGACGCACCTTCATCATGGTGAGCCACGACCTCGCCAAGGGCTTCGAGCTCTGCAGCCATGCGCTGATCTTGGCGCGCGGGCAGGTGGTGGCCTGCGTCGAGAAGGACGGCGTGGACGCGGGGGCGTTTCGCGACCTGTACCTGGCGACCGTGGGGATGGGGGTGGCCTGATGGGGCGCTCGAAGCGGGTTTCGGGGTTCGCCCAGTACCGTGCGCTGCTCATGAAGGACGTGCGCCAGGAGCTCCGCACCCGCGAGATGCTCACGTCGATGGTGGTCTACGCGCTCATGGTGCTCACCATCTACGGGGCCGCGCTCGCGCAGGTGGGGGACAAGCTGCAGGTGGTTGCCTTCTCCGGCGGGCTCCTGTGGGCGCTGATCATTTTCACGAGCCTGCTGGGGTTGAACCGGAGCTTCAGCCACGAGACGGAGTCGAGCTGCCTAGAGGGGATCCTTCTGGCGCCGGTTGAGCGGCCGGTCATCTTCCTGGCGAAGGCCACATCGAACCTGGCGTTCCTCGTGGCCGTCGAGGTGCTGGTCGTGCCGCTGTTCTTCTTGTTTTTCCTTTCCGGGGCCGAGCTCGCGGCGAGCGTGCCGATGATCATCATTCCCCTGGCGGTGGGAACCGTGGGGGTGGCCGGTGTGGGCACGCTGCTCTCGACGATGGTGATCGATACGCGCGGCCGCGACGTGCTGCTTGCGATTCTCTTCATCCCCGTGGCGTTTCCCTTGCTCTACGCCTGCGTCTCCGCGACGACGATTGCTTTCATGGGCGTTGAGGGCACCTTTGGGGCGTTTTGGACCGCCTGTGCCGTGGCGGGCGCATACGACGTGATCATGATCGCGGCCGCTTGGGGGCTGTACGAGTTCGTGGTGAGCGCGTAGTGCGGCGCCGCTGCGCGGCGCCCGAGCCCTTCGGGCTCTTTGCGGCCTCATAAGGCGGTCGCGGCGGATTATTCGACCCGATTTGCTGCCACTTTCTCGGCGGCGGCTTGGATTTCGGGGCTCGGCCCGCGGACCACTTCGTCTTCTGTTGGGCGGGATGGCAAAAAATGGCGCCTCCTGTACCAGTTTGCGAAGTCCGCTCGCAAACCTTGCTCGACTTGTACCAGTTTTTGGCCAAGTGCAAAGTAAAGAGGCTTTGATGCGTACAAAAACCGCAGGTCAGCGGATCGTCTCTGACAGCTCTACTTGCCCCTTGCCAAAAAACTGGTACAAGAGGCGTGAGTTTTGAATCGCGATCCCTGAAACTGGTACAGAAGGCGCGACTTTTGCACGCGAACCGTGGCGCTGACGCGCATTTCGCTCGCCCATCTCAAAACCATGCTCCCTTTGGGCCGCTTCTGCCCCTATTCACCGCCAGGATGCGCCCCGCTTTCTGGCTCGTGCTATCATCGTCGCGTTCTGACCGGTGCACGGAGGCCTTCGGTCTCCCTAAAAGGGAAGGAGTGCCGGTGCGTACAAAGGTCGATAGGCTCGTTCCGATTCTTCTCATCGTCGGCGTCCTCTTGGTTTGCTTCGACGTGGCGTGGGCGTTCACGGTGGCGCCGCTCGTGCAGGGCGCGCAGCTCAGCGACCCCGTGGTGATCGCAGGGCAGGTTGTGAGCACGAAGCTGCTGCTCTCGCAAAAGATCTTCTATATTCACGTCCCGGTCGCCATCGCGTCGTTCGCGTCGCTGATCTACACGGCGTACCTGGCGATTCGATTCCTGATGACGAAGCGTCGCGCGTTCGACGTGCGCTCGAAGACGGCGATGCAGGTCACGCTCGTGCTCGTGCTCGCCACGATGATCTCGGGTGACCTCTGGACCGCATTCGAATGGAACACCTGGTGGGCGTGGGAACCGCGGTTGACCACGTATTTCATCCTGATGCTCATGGTCATCGCGTACTTCATTTTGCGGGCGGCGATCGAGGACGAGGAGCGCCGCGCGCGGTATGCGGCCGTGTTCGCGGTGATCGCGTCGACCGACGCGCCGATCTCGTTCATGGTGACGCGTCTGGTGCCGAGTTCGGTGCATCCCGTGGTGTTCCGCACCGACAGCGGCCTGCCGCCGAAGATGCTGATTCCGTTTCTGGTCGGCATGCTTGGGATGCTGTTGGTGACTTGGGCGCTGTACCGGTTCGCCCTGCGCGTGAACGAGCAGGCGGACGAGGTCGAGCTTTTGAAGGAGCGCTTGGAGGAGGTCGACGGCCGCAGGCAGCGGGCGGCGGCCGATGAGGCACTTGGGCGTTTGCGGGCGCAGGAGAAGACGGTGGCCGGGAACGCTGAGGAGCCGTTGGGCGCATAGGCGGCTCGGATTGAAGGAGATAACGACGTGGGCGCCGGGCAACGGTGCCGCGATGATCGAGGAGGATTGAGATGGACGCGATTTTGTCCGAGGTGTATTCGACGGTGCTGCCGGCGGCGCCGTTCGTGATCGGCGCGTATGTGGGTGTGCTGCTGGTGTTCGCGGTGTTCGCGGCCATGATGTGGGGGAAGCAGAAGAAGACCGCGGCGGACATCGAGGCGCTGCGCGAGGCGCTGGATCGTCGCGAGCACGAGAGCTGAGCGTAGGAGTTATGCCCGGGGCGCGAGAGGCGTGCCTGGGTGCATGGCCGATTGTGAAGAAACGCTGTCGGGCACTGGATGAGCTTGCGTGCGATGGGCCACGAGCGTAGTATTCTCTTTTGCGCACTGAGTGCGTCCAGACATTGCGGGGTGGAGCAGTCTGGTAGCTCGCCGGGCTCATAACCCGGAGGTCGTAGGTTCAAATCCTGCCCCCGCGACCAAAATTATTAAACCTACCTGCGGAAACGCAGGTAGGTTTTTTCTTATCTAGACAGTCCATGCAAAGAGTGTCCGACTTATTGTCCGACCTTTCGATAACGTTTGAATATCTGTTACTGCATCATCCCTTCAGATGGTTCATCTCGTTCGCTTGGTTCGTTTACAGCGGGAAACTGTTCACATACAGCGGGATGCTCGTTAGAGTGGCAGAAACATACGAAGCCGTAAGGCAACTCGATGGGCTACGCATAATAGCGCCGTAAGGCCGATCCCCGTTGGGGTACCACCGGAACCTGAGATGAGCGCGGCTTGGCAACCGTGTCCGAGAGCACGCCATCGCTCCGGCTATCAGGGCATTATGCGCCCTATGTAAGGGAGTTTAGACAAAGGTCTAGATGACGGCAGAAGCGGGTCAGATTGCCCGTTCTGTGCCTCATTGCGACTCTTCGTTTGGAAAGGCGGTGAGCTTCCGTGGATACGACAACCAACCAGATAGCGGCTGTTGCGCCCGCACAGCCGCTCGCGTTTTCAACCGTCGATGCCGCCAAGCTGCTCGGGGTGAGCGCTAAGACGCTTGCGAACTGGCGTTGTCTTGGTAAGGGCCCGACTTATATTCGTCTTGGTAACTCTCCTCGTGCCCAAGTTCTCTATCGCTACGAAGACCTCGATGCGTGGCTAAGCACCCTGAGCCGTGGCAGCATGAGGGGGTAGGTGCAAAACAGTTGCATGAGGTCGGGCATCCTCGACGCCCTTGGCTCTACGATTCTATGAAGCCAAGCTGCTTGCGTAAGATGCGTAGCGCCAACTCGCACCCGTAGGCCTCCATGTATGTGTAGTCCGGTTGCCCGTCATCATCTGCGGGGAGCATGATTGCCTGTTTTGCCATACGCGTCGAGTTAAATTTGTACAGATACCCGAACTTGCTCTTCTGCTGCTGAATCGCGACTTTGAGGAAAAGATAAGTGTACTCCCCGCCGGCGTGATTCTTGAGCCGAAAGCGCTTCACATCATCCGAGAAGATGCATTCATATGGGTGATAGAAGCCGAGACACACGCCGTTGCCGTTGTAGTTCACGCCTAGGACGTTTCTATCCAGTGACGAATTGGCATCTTTGACAAACCCGGCGATTCCGTTGCTGTTATCAAGTGCGCCTATGAACGGCCGTCGGCCCGGTTTCCTGTTGCGAGACTCTAAGCGCTTACCCGGAAGGATTTCGAATACCGAGCTGATTGTATATGAGTGCCACACTATCTCGGTAAGAGGCGGAAGGTTCAGGGTGGCGTTATTTACTCTCTCTCTCTCTCTCTCTCTCTCTCGATGTCGGCGATGCGCTTCGTCAAGAATTCCCGGCAACGCTGGGCTTGATCCGCCTCGCGCTCACGAATGTAGTCCTCCATGAACCTCCAGTCGGGCTCTCCAAGCATGTTGGTGGGAAGCATCACTTGCATTCCTTGAATCCGCTGGTCGTTGATCTCTCGATTGAAGTTGAAATTGGAAGACTGCTTTCCGAGGGCAGCGACAAGGAACAGGTAATGCTCCTTTTTGAGTCCGTCGCGCTTGAGATGTGTGACATGGTCGCTTGCCACAAATTCAAACGGCTCATAAAAGGCAGAACCCACGCTGCCGCTGTTGGCGAGACTGATGCAGTTGGAAAAGACGCGACAGCCTTTGGCTCTCGATATGAACCCATCGACGCCATTGTTGAGCGCCGAAGACGACACGTAGGGAACCTCTCCTCGTTGCTGGTCGGCGCGCTTGAGGCGTTTTCCACGTTGGATGGAATCGAACAGCTCGGTAAGGTGGAATGCAGACCAGTTCCTGTCTTGCAGGCTAAGCATTGGGGGCCTCCTCAAAGAGGTATCCGCGCCCATGGGCGACCATGTCGAGCTGGAAGGTCAGGTAGTCGGCTATGGCCTTCTCAAAGTCTTCCTCTGCGGGAATCTCGTCGTTGAAGTAGTAGAAGCTGTGCAGCCACTCGTCATCTGGCTTCACGGTCGAGCGGACGCAGAACTTCGACGGCGCGTCCTCGCGCCCCCACCACACGTCGAGGAGGTGCCGCTTCTTGTCCTTGGCTGAATCGCCCTCCACGAGCCCGACATGCGCGCGAACCTCGTAGCCGTCATCGCGGAAGTCGATGAAGCGGCATTCCTTCAGCGGGTCGTGCGGCTCGTGCGCGGTGAACACGGCTATGACGGGGTTCGTCCCCACGCCGTAGAAGGTGTCCGTGTTGCAGGTGATAACCCCTTCGAGGGTATGGTGCTTCAAGATCGACTGCTTGAAAGCCTTCTCGGCCTTACTCTTCCCGGTCATGGATGACTGGGGGACGATGACTGCAGCCCTCGCGCCCATGGTGAGGGAATCGAGCAGCCTCTCCACAAAGGAAAGTTCGTACTGGTCGGGGTCGGCTTTGGTGCCTTGACTGTACGGCGGGTTCATCAGGCCGACGGTCGCACCCTTGAGCTGCAGCTGAGCTGGGTTCTGCTTGAGGAAATCGCAGCATTCGAGGTTGCTGTTCCCGTCGCGCCGCAGAATCATGTTCGCGGCGGCCACTGCGAACATGTTGCTCTGTAGCTCGATGCCGTGGAGCTGCTTCTTCTTGATGTTCCTGCGCTCCTGCTCGCTTGAGGCGAAGGAGAGCATGCGGTGCATGGCGGCGATGAGGAAGCCCGCCGTCCCGCACGTCGGGTCAAACACGGTGTCGCTTGGCTTCACGTCAACGAGGTCGCACATGAGGTCGCAAATGTGCTTGGGTGTGAGTACGATGCCCAAGGTCTGCCCGTCGCCGCCCGAATAGCTCATGAACTCGCCGTAGAAGCGTCCAATGAAGTCCTCGGAGGTCTTCTGGTACTTGATGTTCTTGAAGACGTGTTCGTTGAGGAAGATCGTGTAGTAGAGCAGTGGGGTCATGCCCAGAGTGTCGTTGACCTCGTTCAGGCGGAAGCTTGTTTGGATGATGCCGAACTCGGAGAGCAGCTTGTTCTTCTTCACGTCCGGGCCCACGTTCGAGCGCGTGAGCCTGCCGCGTATCGCGTTCATGAGCTTGTCGCCGTCGCGCATTCCTTCGGTCTGGTCGCCCGTGAGCGACGTGATGGAGAAACCGCCGTACTCGATCTCATCGAGTGCGAGCAAGATGCCCGCGACCACAAGTGCCTTGTCTTGGTCCTTGATGGAGCCGTAGGTGCGCAGGTACTCGTGAAGCTCAGCGGCGTCCCTGAGAATCTGCTCAGTGGTCTTTTCGATGTCGGTGGGTTCGTCGAGGACTGCGCGTGTGTAGTACTCCTCGATGTTGTCGGGCGAGAGCCATGTGAAAGATTCGATGTCTTCGAGGCGCTTGTAGCCCTCTCGGTCGTTGACGAACACGGGGGAGATGGTGTGGCGCTTGGGGTCGCCGGATACGCCGACGGCGAACACCTCGGTGAAGGGGCTTCCCTTGGCGATGTGCGTTGCGTAGTGGTACGCGCCGTTCACCGCATAGTCGGTGACGGCATCGGTGCTCATGTCGAGGATGTCCGAATCGGTCAGCTTCTCGTGCCTGTCTTGATTTGCCTTGTCCTCAACGACGATGATGAAACGCCCGACGCGGGCGACGTACTCGGGGTAGCCCGCCCTGCCGGTTCCGCGCTTGGAAGCGGTCTTAAGCGCCTCCTCGATGTCCTTGATGCCGCTGCCCTGCGGCGTGAACTCAATATCGCACTCGGTGAGTCTGTCCGCTACCCAGAGGTCGAGCGCAGCTTCTTTCCTAGCCATGGAGCGTCCTTCTGTGTCGAGGCTTGCGCGCGGTGCATCGCGATAGGTTTGCCTGACATTTTACCTTGTTGGAATGGTATGGGCGGCAGAGGTATTCCGGTCAGGCGCCCATCGACGGCATCTGCCGGGCGACGGCCACTATTTCGTAGCCGGGTTGCCCTGCGCCGTGCGGCTATCGAGGAGCGCCCGCGCATTAGCCGTCGAATAGATTCGCAAGGGATGCGGCCTCGGGTCGGGGCGGCATCCCTCCCGCCGTCGCCGGGTTGGGCGTCGAGCCCGCCCCGGCGATTCGGTCGCGGTCGAGAGCTATGGAAACGAGGACGGTGCCCATGGCGGCGATGGGCATGGGATACCGCGCCGACGGCGCGGCGCTCCGGGCTCGCAAGCGAGCCCTCCGCCCGGTCGGGCGCTGCGGAGGCTCAACGGTTCGCCTCCCCCGCACCCCCCCCCTCTCGCTACGCGGATCCGAAACGCTCCCCATGGGTCGCCTTCCGGATGCGCTCCGCTCACGCCGCCCGTGCCCCGCGAACGGCTGCATTCGGTGGCTCAACGGTTCGCCATCATTCCGCCGTGTCGCGCGTCGCGGGCTCTCGCTTCTGCTCCGTTCGATGGCTGCACGCATTCGCCATCACTGCGCATCCGCTCACAAGCCCGATGCAGGGCACCGTGCTTGCAAGATACCGATTCGTGCGCACACGAATCTACTTGCCCCGCTCCGGTGCGGCGCGGGGATGGGCGAACCGCTCGCTACGGCTCGCTCCCGCCCGGTGGGAATCGGCTTGCTGCCGATTCCCACCGCATCGAGCGTCTAGCGCTCATACTGTTCGTCAACGATACGCTCCATCGCGCCGAGGACGCGCCCGCCGACGCGCAGGGCGCGGTCGAGGCTCCCGATGCCGAGCCGGATGGCCTTGTCCGTCCGGCGGCTCGCGACGCGCCCGAGGGTCGCGCCGTTCACCCTACGTTCTTTGCCCGCGCCCGAGCGGGCAAGGCTTTCGGAGCGGTAGCGGAATTGCACGTCCCCATCTTTTGAGCGCGTCATCTCTATGCCGTTGCTCTCAAGGCGGCGCGCAAGCTCGCGCATACGGTTGGGGCACTCCCGCATCCCCGCCACCTCCTGCACGTGCACCGCCACGCGCTCGCGCACGCGGTCGTTTTCGGTACGGTGCGTGGAGTCGCGTCTCCGCCATTCGCGCTCACCGCGCGAGGGCTGGCGTGCGTGAACCTTCGAGTTGGGGCCGCGCTGAAGCTGCTTGAGGCCCGTAGCGGGCATCGAGCTCGCGAACGGCCTTCACGCGGGCGCGTGCCGCAGCCCTGGGGTGCCCCTCATCCAAGCGTCTGCCCGATTGGATATCGACCCGATTTAGGGCTATATGAATGCAATATCGGTCGGTGCCGTCTGCCCCGCAGTGCTCGCGATGGCAAATCCAGAACGCTTCCAGATTCGGATATCGGGTCTGGACGTATTCCCGGGCGTACGCCATGCAACGCTGAGGCGTCATCTGAAGACTTCGGGGACGCTGACTTTATTACGTATCGGCTTGAGTGCGAGCGTACCGTGCAGTTTGTCACCTGGAAGCAGGACGTAATCGATCTGTTGCTGCGCTATGTGGGAGAAGACGATTCAACCGTGCGACAGGACACGCCGCTCTGCTTGGGGACATCGAGCTTCTACCACGTGTGGGAGGAGGCGTGCAAGGTCGCGTTCGATGACGCGTTGGGCAAGAGACTTACCGAGTTGGGTGTCGAGCTCGCCGCGCCGTTCGACGCGATAGGCGGCACCAAACTTATCGACGTCATCCCAAGACCGCAATGGACGGTGCCTGCGGGTAATGGCGAGGAGGGGTGCGGCGACGTTGCGACATTGATACCCGATACTGTTCTCTTGCATCACGACCGGGCGGGCAACAGCGTATTCGCTATTCTCGATGCTAAGTACTACACGCCAGAGCTTGGCGCGAACGTGAGCGGCATCCCCGGCGTGGAATCGGTGACCAAGCAGTTCCTATACCAGAATGCCTATCGGAAGTTCGTACTCGCACACGAGTATGGACATGTGGTCAACGCTTTCCTTGCGCCATCGGCGGGTGATGCCATCGAACACACAGGGCGCGTTCGGTTCCCTGGCGTAATCGCTGATGAGGAGCCACCGTTCTCGAACGTGGTGGAGTTGTATGCTCTGCCTGCGGACATGGTGTTCGATGCGTACCTGGCGGGTGCGATGCTCGACAATGCTGAGCTACTGGCAGTGCTTGGGTGATTCGGAATCACGCGTATTGCCTTCGACAATCGACCACGTCCACGAGCCATTGCCGATGGGATATAGATGCATGCCATCGATGTCGATGCCGGCGAAGGATTCCGGGGCATCGGGGTCGTAGGTGGTGACGAACGTGTCGGTGGCCTCGTCGAATACGAGGCTGTCATCAAACTCGGGGAGCCACGCGGCCATGCGTTTGACCTCGGACTTCTCGAAGTAAGGGCACGCCCAGCCGTTCCAAGTTTCCTCGGGGGTGAGGTATGCGAGATGGACGCATTCGGGGCGGGATTCGAGATCGGATATGGCTACGTAGGTCCAAAGCATCACCAAACTCCAAATTAGTTTTTCGTCTCAAGACGCTGCTCGACGCGCAGCCTGATAGGCTGCAGGTTCTGGAACTGCTGCAACGTCTCATTGTAAAGACTGCCGTTATAGCCTGGCGCCTCGATGGTGACCACGACGTAGTACCTCGTGAGTGCATCAGAGTCACCGTTGTTGCGAAAGATGGATTGCAACGTGAGAGACGGTTCGTGGATTGAGGTGCTCTGCATGCGCTGCGTCTTGCTGATAACTGTATCCCACTTGAGGTCATGCGCACGTAAATCACTTTCTTCCCAGTACCGCTTTGCTGGCTTACTAGCGGGAAGATTTGAGGCAGAATAACCTTCGAGCTCCAATTGCGCCGCTTGGATGCGACCCTCTTCTGTCGAAAGATCGACCGTCTTCTTTTGATTGGTTCCCTTTTGGGTGTACGAGTACCTGCTCGAGTGCGGTACAAATGTGTCTGTGACGCAGCTCGCTGAGTAAGCATCCGAATCGTTGGGATCCGTATCGCAGACAGCAACGATGGTCCAACTCACCGTAACGAGTCCCTTCGTGCCCTCGATACCCAGCGCAAATATCGGCAGAGAAACCAGCTGCTTCGGCCTCAATACGCCCTGATAGAGTGTGGTCACCCTATTGTTCTCACAGCTAAGACATTCCGCAGGGTCTTCCGGTACGATACCGAAACCATACTCCTCCTGAACGAAATCATCGCGATGGATTGCATTGTGGAGGAGTAGCGCCCTCGCGAGATGCTGCGTGACATCCTCACTTCGAGCCATCATCTTCCCGAGTTTATGCACCACGAGAGGCGAGGCAAAGCTCGTTCCAGCGTCGATGCGCAACTTATTGCCACTCGAAGCCGTTACGAAGAACGGCTTATTAAGATCACCCCCGAACTCAAGTACGTCAGGCTTGATCTTCGCGCCTTCGCGGCCTGGACCAACGCAGCTGTAATACGCACGAGACGGAGAACCATCGGTCTGATTAGTATATGCGCCAACGCCGAGGCCGTTTATAAGGTCCGAGGGTGACTGGATGCGATTGAAGGGTTCGGGCTTATCCCCATCGTTTCCTACAGCTACGCAAAACAGAGGCGGTTCGACATCGCGGCTGAAGGACATGATATCGAGCGCGTACGTGAACCGACTGATGTCATCGTCAAGTATCGGCCCTTGAGGGCCGAACGAAAGGTTGTACAGGCGGATGCCGGGGTTCTGCTCGACCACAAACTCAATGGCATCGATGGACTCGTATAATTCGAGATCAATCGGGTTGCTTGGCGGGAGAACGCGAAAACTCTCAACATGCACCTCAGGTTCTGGAAGGATGTCGTTAGGGCCTTTACCAGAAAGCTCGCCGTGAAGGATGGTACCGCACACACCACTGCCATGATCGATGCCTGCCTGTACAGCAGGGGATGCAACGCAGTCGTGCGCATCCACACGGCCCTTCAGAAGCGGAACACCTGCATTGCAGCCGCCGTCAAATACGCCCACGGTGACGGGAGGCTTTTCACGGGCAGGAGCAATCTGCGGCGCAGGCGCACTGAGCGTACCGCGAATCATAGGCTCGAAATTGACTTGACCCATCGGGTGCATAGTCCGAAGGGGGTTGATCCTCGCGGCGGCTATCGCAGCCTCTTTATTCATCTGTGCAGCAACGAATGTGACGCCGTTACGGTAGGTCCTCACCTCAATCTCGGCACGATCGAGCCCAGTTGCCTTGCAGAAGAGGTCAACAGCTTGCTCATCGCTGCGCTCGAATGGATGAAGCACGACCTCGACAGCCCCCGACTCCCAATCATCGTCGAACCCAAGAATCTTCTCCTCAGGCATGAGCAAATCCAAAGAGCGGATAGACATAATCTCATTTCTCCAGGCATCGGTATCGTTCGTACCGTTGCGCAGGGCGTTTTCGAAATCGCTGATGCCTTTTGATGTCGCACGTAGGAAGTATAGCTTCGCGAACTTAGGCTGATCATTCGGTTCAGCATCCTCAATGGAGACTGCGGGGCGCTCTTCGGTAGTCCTGTATTTCCTGCCGCCCACAATCTTGAGGTTATCGGATGCGGTCAGCATTGACGACGGCATGTAGGACTTAGCTTCAAACTTTGGCTCGAGGCGTACGCATACAATTCTCTCATCGAGATATAAATCGGGGTTGTTCTCAATCTGGCTGCTAATCGTGTCGATATTAGCAAGGAGCCTGCTTCTGGCCTCTTCGTACTCGTGTGGACGAATCCTTGGACCACCACCCTGATTGCGTTTTACTGGCTTTGCATACGTTTCGCCATGAGCGATGATTGGAAGCTTCTCGGACATGTCTTACACCTCCTTCATGTATCGGGAGACCGTCGAAGCACCTACTCCGACAATCTGTCCAATATCGCGCATCGTGAGTGCAGGACTTACTTCTTTGAGCTTCATGCACGCCTCTCTCTTCTCCTGCTTTGTTTGTGGCTTTGATCTGGCGTATAGCTCGGTCAGCGAGATGGCTTCGAGACTAGCGTTCGGGTTCATAACTGACTGACGCTTGATGTGCTCGCACATTTTGCAGAGATCCGCAGCATTAATACCTTCACTATGCCTAGCCAGATAGTCCCGTGTTGCCCTATCAAGTGCAAAACGCTCTTGAGGCAGATGCCGTGCAATTAGCCCCATCCTCTCGTCAACGCCTGGCAGCTGGACTTCGATGACCCTATCGAAGCGTCGCCACATAGCCCTGTCGAGGAGCTCTGGATGATTTGTCGCGGCAAAGGTTACGCTGCTTTTCGGACAAGCCTCGATTTCTTTAAGGAGGACATTGACAAGGCGCTTCAATTCGCCCAAATCTCCTTCGTCGTCTCTTCGCTTTGCTATCGCATCAAATTCATCTAACAGCAGCACCGATGGCTGAGCTCGTACGTAGTCAAAAACGCTTTTGATATTCTGTCCTGATCGGCCCAAATAGCTCGATATGGATGTTGCTAGGTCTAGGGTTATTAGAGGCAGCTCAAGCATGTATGCGAGCCAATGAGCTGTGTACGTCTTGCCCACGCCTGGAGCTCCAATGAACAGGATACTGTTTGACGGCTCGATTCCGTCTTCGAAGAAACGCTCAATGAGAGCCCGTTCCTTTAGAAAGTCGGAAAGCTCCTTAGTGGTCTGGGGGTCAAGTATTGGCTCAGGAAGCTCAGTTGGCTCGACGAGCTCCACCAACGAGAACCTTGTTTCCCTATCAACTGGCAAAGGGTCGATACCCGCAGCCCTGGTAGCCGCACCCTTTAAGTCAGATGAGGCCAAAGCTTCTGCAATCTCGCTTGCAAGGTTGCGCCTATCTTTTCGGAGCTTCCGGGATATGGTCAAGGCTACGGATTCGACGAGCCGTCTGTCGTTATCTAGGCAAGCCCTTATGAGCCTTGGAACATATTCAACTGCATCCATGTGCCAATCCTTAATTACCGTTGTAATATGGAACAAATCTAGTATGCCAGATATACGTGTAAATCGGAATAGTTTGTGCCATAGAAGGTAGTTTAATTAAAATAGCACAAACTCAGGCACTACCATCTTGAGGGAAAGCACTTTGTGACAGGCAGATAGCTTGTAATCGTGTGAATCGGATGCAGGCATCTTTGTGCTGCCTGTCAAAGAGAAAGGCAGGCCGACATGGCTGGTGATCCACATGGCGACAAGACGCACGAAGAACCGCAAGCCCAGGAAGACCTCGGGCAGCAGCAGACGGCGCAAGACCAGCCGCAGGTGAGCGGCACCGACTGGGAGAAGGCCGTCGCCGTGCGCGACGAGAAAACCGCGGCGCTCGAGGCGCAGGTGGCAGAGGCCGCCAGGAACGCCGAGGCGGCCGAGCAGCTGCGCAACCAGATCGCCGAGCTCAAGGCCTAGGTCGAGTCCGACCGCATCGACTTCAAGCTCCAGCTCGCGGGTGTTCGCAACGTGAAGGCCGCACGCGCCATTCTTGCCGACCACGGCGGTGACGTCGACGCTCTCAAGGCTGCCGAACCGTGGCTTTTCGCCAACCCCCCCCCGCGAGGCAGCAGGGCGGCGATGGCTGTGATGGCAAGCTCCGTCCCCACGATCTTCTGGTTCGACCGCTTCGACGAGCGCATCGGCATCCTGCCCGTCGTCGGCGAGCTGGTCCACACTGCGGAGCTCAACGGCGAGGGCACGCTTGAGTTCGAGTGCCGCGAGGTGCCGGCCAAGGGAGGTTGTTTGCTTTGGCAGGATGGCAGCGTGTGGCGTGAGCGCGTAGTTGTCCGCACAGACGAACCTTTGGAGGGGCTCTGCTCGGTTTATGCGGAGTCGTCGCTGCGCGAGCTGCTGGAAGACTTCATCAAGGAGCAGCACCTGGTCTCCCGCACGGCGGCGCAGGCTCTGGCGGCCGTGCTGGCACCCACGCGCTGGTCCGTGGCGTCGTGCGACGTGGCAGGGACGGCGGGATGCGTGCTCTACCACGTGAACGCGCTCTGGGCGCTGCGGAGGGTCGCCGAGGTCTGGGGCGATGAGGCGGCCGTGATCGACTCGTCGCGGACACCAGAGTGACGGCTCAAGGCTCGTGTCGTGAAGCGCGTGCGCACCTTCGGCGATGCTGTGATATGCCGCGTGACCATCGGCACGGTGCAACAGGTCGACTATGCGGTGACGAGCTCGTTAGCTGCCGATGCTGCCGCGCTGCAGGACGATGTGGCCGGCATCGACGGCAACCTGAGCGTGGTGACCTCGGTGCAGGTCGTGGAGAGCACGGTGACCACCGCCATCGATGACCTGGACGAGCTCGGGGATTTGGACCTCTAATCGGTTGCCGCGGATTCGAGATCGGCGAGCCATTCGTCCCTCGTGAGCCTGCTCACGTGATGCTTGCGGACCTCGTGCATGAGCGGCACGTCGACCTCGTCGGTCGTCCACTGGTAGCGGAATCCGCACTTCTCCTGCACGCGGCGGCTCTTGTCGTTGCCGTCGTAGTAGCCCACCCATACGCAGCGCATGCCCAGGTCGCAGAAGGCATGGCGCAGGATCTCGCGCACGGCCTCCGGAACGATGCCCTGGCCCCAGAAGGGCTTGCCGAGCCAGTATCCGAGCTCGCACTCGTCGTCGCGGTCGGTCATGTCGGTGCGCCCGTTGAGGTGCAGGCCGATGGAACCGATGGCGCGGCCGTTCCCCTTGAGGCAGATGGCGTAGGTCTCGGGCAGGCCGAGCGCGCCGTGGATGACGCCCAGGCTGTCCTCGACGCTCGTGTGGGCGGGCCAGCCCGCGGCGGGGCCGACGTCGGGGTCCTTGGCGTACTCGTAGAGGTTTTCGGCGTCTGTGTCTACCCAGGGGCGAAGTATGAGGCGTTCGGTCTCCATGGCGGTCCTTTCGATTATTGTCCCATTATTCCATGCCGCAATGGCCTTGTGACGGGCAAATGCACCTGACGACGATCTACGCGGACAGCACCTGGGCGCTGCCCGCGAGCGGCATCACGGGCCCGCAGTGCTTCTACTCGTGTTCCACGTCGCTCGTTGGCGGCAACGGCACCACATGGGCAAGCAGCAAGACGGCCTTCTCGTACCTGCGCATCGATGCGGCCGGGGCGCCGGGGTATATCACGGTAACAACATAGCCAAAGTTATCCTTCGGCCACCTATTGAATAGAAAAAACGGCGCCTTCCAAAACCTTGGAAGGCGCCGTTTTACTCTGGGTCATCCAGAATCCTATTCACTCACCTTTTCAAAATCATCCGCCGGATGCTTGCAGATCGGGCAAACAAAATCCTCCGGCAATTCCTCTCCGACATACTCGTAGCCGCAAACCATGCAGCGCCAAATCGTCTGACCTTCCTCCGTTTTTCCCACTTTTTTCGGCTTCGGCTTGATGTTGTTTTGATAGTACGTGTAGGTCGTCGAAGGCTCATCCGATAGGACTTCCATTTTCTCAATCTCCCCCAGGAAGATCGTATGCGAACCGGCGTCCATCTTTGCCGTCACCCGCACGACAAAGTAGGCGTTCGTGCCCTCCGTCACATAGGGCAACCCCTTCTCAGTGAGCGCATATCCTTCATAATCCTCAAATTTATTCACCTTGTGACCGGATTGAAAACCAAAGCGCTGGAAGACGGAGAACGGGGCTTTTTCACTCAACACCGACACGGTAAACTGACCGCTCTTTTGAATCATATCATGCGTGGCGGATCCCTTGGTCACACTGATGCTCAGTTCCTTCGGATCGGATGACGCCTGAATGGCCGTATTGATAATGCAGGCGTCGATCTTCTCATCCTCCTTGGCTCCGAGCACGAAGAGACCGTAGCTCAGCGTGTGCGTGGGCGAGGAAAAGGTGCTCTTCTTCGTTTTCTTTTCGTTGGTTTCTTTCTTTTCCCATTCGCCCCCTCCATTCTCCCGAATCATCTGAGCGCGAATCTTGCGATACTCAATAATGGGACCGTCCCCACGAATCAGCGCCTCACCGGACTCCAACGAGGAAGCTTTCGGCTCCTGTGTGATGACCACGCGCCGATCTTGACGCTCCACGACCTTGTTCGCATATTTCCCCGTCCATGCGATGAAACGATCGATGGGCTTGACTCCGACGATGTTCGAATAGAAGCGGATGTAGAGGACGGTGTTCTCATCGTCGACCGGGGCAAAGTAGATCAGAATCCGGATCTTTTCACTCACGTGATTGAGCCAGATGTTCGGAAAGAGGAAGTTGAGATTGGTCTTGCGAATCTCGCTCTGATCCGGTGACTTCGGCTTCTGACCGTGATCCTTCTCGTTGTTCGCGCTCGTCTGCAGACACTTCCCATCCCAGAGCACCTTGGGACCATTGACCACCGTCTTATCTCCCCGTCCAATCGTGTTGTGATGGACAAAGGGCAGATGGACGACATCCAGCTGATTTTCGATGCAGCGGCTATAATGCGAATTCCACGGATCCTCCAGCTCACTGTAGACATCGTCTGGTCGAATCTGATCGTAGAAGAACGGCAGCTCCTCCGTCTTCTTCTCCTCGTCTCCGTACCAAAGGTAGATAATTCCAAACTGCTCTCGCACCGAATAGGAAGTCACGTTGAAAACGCTCAGATCCTCATCCGTGTTCTCCCCCAGCGCCGGAACCTGCTCACACTCGCCCTTTTCATTGAAACGCAGGCCATGAAAGGGGCAGCAGAGGCAGCCATCTCGCATCACCCCGCCCGAAAGAGCGGCGCCACGGTGGGGACACTGATCCTTCAAACAGGCAATCTGACCCGTAGAAGTCCGGAAAAAGACAAGATCCATCCCCAAACGTTTCACTCCAAGCGGCTTGTCTTGCTTCACCACTTTCGAAGGCAATACCGCATACCACTGATTTCGAATCATGCTCTTCCTCATTTCTCTGTATTCTCACATGCTGTTTTTCATCGCACAAAAAGAGCCATTCTACTTCTCGCATTATACCGTATCTATTGTTTCTACAGAGCGTTCTATGAAATGTCTTCGTTTTTCGAATAAAAAGCTCGAGAATCTCGAAGCCTTAACAAAATCGCTTTTGCGATCAGATGCCTAAAAGCAGTTTCACAAGAATGTGTGCATTTACACGACTAACCAGCCCTGAGGGGATGAAAGGTTTTCTAATGTAATCATCAGCCCCATTGCCAAGCCCTGAATAACACCTGTTTCAGTGGTTTTAGCAGTGAGAAAAAGAATAGGGCAGCCGACCTTTTCTCTTACATTTCTGCATAGTTCGAAACCATCCATATCCGGCATCATGATATCAGAATTCATCAGGTCGAATTGCTCGAGTCGCAGCGTTAAAGCTACCTTTGCTGAAGCGCGGGCAGTTGCAGAAAAGGAAGCTCGCTTTAAGCTTTTGGCAATTACATCGCAAATGGCCGCTTCATCATCAACTACAAGAATATCCCGCAGGTGGCATGGCGAAGGTGGCATAGGCGGCTGAGGTTCTCCGAGAGGCCGTTTTGGGGCGTGTGGAGCTTCTGGATACATAAGATCTCTGGCCGATGGACAAAAAGTTCGTTTGTCGGTGATTTGCTTGTCGGTCCGAGCCACAGCACCTCAAAAATAAACTACTAAAATAAGAAAATGCAACTTAAAATGAAGAGTCCGAGAACGAGCAAGCAAAAGCAAACAACTAAAGACTAATTCATGGCCCCAGCGCCACCCCAGAAATACCGACAAACGAACTTTTTGTCCAAGAACTCCGGCCAACGCATCGAAAAGGCCGCCGTGACCTGCCCCTCACCGGCAAAACCTGCTGCAAACCCATGAAAAAGCCCTTCGATCGGGGAGGGGCTTCGATTCGCCCATTTGCGGCGCGGCGGGCGGGCTGTGGCGGGCGGGCCGCGGTGGGCGCGTCGCGCCAGCGGGCGCGGGAGCGCCCGCGCCCTCGCCTTAGAGCTGCTGCACCGGCCAGTCCTGCTCGCCGATTCGCTCGATCAGCTCGAGCTGGGACTCGCTCCAGTACAGATCGCCCTCCGCGTCCTGGCAGTACTCATTGAGGAGGTCATACGTGGTGTAATCGGTGCGGGCCGCCTCGGTGACCTCGGCCAGCCACGCAAGCCCCTCGCGCGAGACCTGCAGATCGTACTTGACGCACTCGATGGGATCGGCGATGACTCATGAGATGAACGCGGGAATATGTATCACGCGCCGCTTTGATCGGGAAACAGGTAGGCCCTCAGCGAGGCGGGTGCGCCGTTCTCAAACGCCGCGACCATCTCCTCGGGGGTCGCCTCGATGCGCCCGAGCGACCATTCCTCAACGAGCCGCACCGTCCCCAGGCGGTACAGGCCGATGCACAGCCGCGTGTGCTGGTCGAGGTTGTCCTCACCCACGACACGCTCGACATGGCCTTTGAGCTGGCGGTAGTTCACGTCGCACATGATGTTGACGAACGAGTCCAGCCCCGAGGTGTTCGCAAGCAGGTTGGAGAGGTAGGTCTTCTGCTCTTGGAAATCCCGCACCCCGCACAGGAGGGCCTGCCTCCAAGGGGAGCCGTCGTCATCAGCGCCGCCCACGGCCTCAGACAGGTCGCGCTCGTACGCCCTCGAGCTCGCAACGCGATACCCCGAGATCGACAACCTCGTGCTCATCAAAGCATGCGCGGGCGCCCCGTGCAAGGCCGGACGGGTGGGGGCGCATGAAAAAGGGGCCCGGACCATGCCCGGGCCCCGCATGTCGAAACGGGGCAGATCGAAACCGCCCGGCGCCCCTTACAGCACGCCGTTGAACACCTCGGACGAGGACGGGTGCGTCCAGATGCCGTCGCGCAGGTCGGCCGCCGTCGCGCCGAGGCGAATCGCCAGCGCCACGGTGTTGATGAGTTCCTGCGAGTCCACGCAGTAGAGCGTCGCGCCCAGGATCTTGTCGGTCTCGGCATCGACCACGAACTTCGCCATGCCGGCCGGGTTGCCGAGGATCTTCGGCCGCGGCATCACGGGGATCTTGGCGATATCGGCCTTGGCCACGCGGACATCGTGGCCGGCCTCGCGGGCCTCGGCCTCGGTCATGCCCACGGAGGCGAGCGGCGGGTTCAGGAACGCGCACCAGGGCACGGCCACCCGGTCGTCGCGTGTGCGCGCACCCTCGCCGAGCAGGTCGTCGAGGATGATGCGGTGGTCGTCGAAGGAGACGTAGGTGAACTGCGGGCCGCCGTTGATGTCGCCCGCGGCGTAGACGCCCTCCACGTTGGTGCGCAGGTGCTCGTCGACCTTGATGAACCCGCGCTCGTTCACCTCGATGCCCGCGGCGTCGAGCCCGAGGTCGGCGCTGGCCGGCGTGCGGCCCACGGCCACGAGCACGGCGTCGCCCGCGATGCGCTCCTCACCCGCGGAGACCAGAAGGCCGCCGTCCGCCTCCTCGATGCCGGAGACGCGCGCACCGAGCACGAAGCGCACGCCCTTGGCCTCCATGGTCTCGCGCACGGAGGCGGCCACGTCCTCATCCACGCGCGGCATGAGGCGCTCGGCGGGGTCGATCACCGTCACCTCGGAGCCGAACTCGTTGAACATCGTGGCGAACTCGAGGCCGATGAAGCTGCCGCCGATGATGGTGAGGCGGCCCGGGAACGGGTCGGCGTGCTGGACCGTCGTCGAGTCGTACACGTGCGGCAGGTCGATGCCCGGGATGGGCGGGTGCGCCGGGAACGCGCCGGTGTTGATGATGATCGTCTCGGCCTCGATCGAGAGCTCGGCCTCGGCGCCGTCGCCCGCCTCAGGGGCGAACACGGCCACCGTGTGCGGGCCCGTGAACTGAGCGCGCCCGTCGATGAGGGCGACCTTGCCCTCGAGCATGCTGTGGTTGGCGGCGCGGAGCTTGGAGATGAACGCGTCGCGATGGGCCACGGACTCGGCGAAGTACGTCGCCGGATCGGCGTCGCCCCGGCGCTCGGCGGAGGTGATCAGAGTCTTCGTGGGCACGCAGGCGATGTTGATGCAGGTGCCGCCGTACATGGTGGACGACTTCTCAACTAGGGCGACCTTTTTGCCCGCGCCAGCGAGCTTGCCGGCGAGCGTCTTGCCCGCCTTGCCCCAACCGATGACCAGGACGTCGAACTTCATCCGCTCCATGGTTCCTCCTTTTGATGGGAGCGTCTTGCATAACCGTGAAAGACTATACCCAGCGTCGTCGCAGGGCTTGCCGGCGAGTACGGCGCGGGTGCGGCCGCGTCGCTCGGCCTTCTGGATGGGCATGCGGTAGATGCTCTCGAACGTCATGTCGGAGACGGACTTACGGGGCACGGCGGCCCTTTCGCGGGACGGTAGATGCCCGTGGTGTGCCCCGAACCGGCCTGAGTGGGACCGGGAGCCCGCAGCCAGTCCTAGTACCCGGTGCCGTGCCACGCCTCCAGCTGCTCGAGGATGAGCGCCGACCCCTTCTCGGCGACTTGAGCGTTCGCCTCGACGGTGCCCCCGACGTTGATCCGCATGTCGCCCGCATCGATGACGGGGCCGCCGCCCCAGACGTGCCCCGCGCCGTCGAAAACCCGCACGGCCGTGCCCTCGGGACGCGCTGCGCGGATCGCCTCCGCCATGGCGGCGCTGTCCCACATCTGGTCGTCCGAGCCGGCCAGCAGAAGCATCCGCGCCTGGGTGTCGCCGACGGGGATCGCCTTGGCCGCTGCCTCGGCGTCGCCCTCGACGGCGGTGGCGTACACGGACCGGTACGTCACGGGGCCGCGGGTCAGCAGGGGAACGACCGTGTCCGAGATGAAATGCGTGAAGGAGGACCGCGTCACGTCCACGTAGGGGAGCTCCTCGCTCCGTCATGGCCGTTCGGGCTGGGTAAACGGTAAGCGCGACGACGTTCGCGAAACCGTGCTGGATCAGACCGCGGTATGGCAGGCGAAGGGCGCGTGGGATGAGATCATCACAGCGGTTGAGGCCATCAACGAGGCCGAACTTTCCTCCGTCTCGTCCGAGGGGGAGGGTGACGACGTGTGGCATAAGGCCATGGGTGATGCCCTCTATATGCCGGATCGAGAGGTGGAAGCTTTTAGACGAGTTTTACCTAAAACGAGTTGCATAAGTGAGAGATCGAGCCGCCGCACGTTGCAAGCCAGCCGATCGAGCCGCCGCACGTTGCTGCTACCCAGCCGCGAGAGCCGCGTCACGCTGCTACAGTTCACAACACCACACAGCAGTGCAGGCAAAAGCACTAAAGTTATAAACACATCGCATAAGTGTGAATTAGTAAAAGCGTTGTATTAACCGCTCAGATAGAGGTTGAGTGCTTCAAAAAAACGTGAAGAAAATATGATTTTTTTTTTTCTTTTCAGAGATAACCTACTATAAATGTGCATCAAAGTAGCCATTTTGACAAATGACCTGCTATTCATATAAATATTTAGACGGCAGTATCTTCACCAAGACAAATCAGGCAAAAGAAGTGCCAAAAACAAGATGATAGAAATGAGATAAAAATGGTAACGTTTTTAGCGTGACAATCGCCGCGTTAGATATGCCATCAAACTTTAAGAGGGAGAGAGTCATGGCAAAGAACATGAAAGAAAAAGAGCAAATGCAAGCGTTGATTGCAGCAAAAAGAGCAAGCTGCAATCAGAAAAAACCCACCTATGCCCTGCGTAAGCTGTCCGTTGGATTAGTTTCTTGCATGGTGGGCTTTTTGTTTTTCTTTGCTCCGGGAGCAGCTCTTGCACAAGAGCTTCCGCTTGAGAATGGAGCAGCAGAGTTTAGCGTTGAAGATACAGAGGACGAGTCTGCATCACCCACAGAAGAAGCCGACGCTACAGAGACAGATGCAGCAGATCCTGTAGTGGATGAGACAGAAGAAGCCGTTGCAGAAGAGCCTGCGGCTCCGGCAGAGGCAGAATCAGATGCAACAGTGGTACCTGCTGACGAGGCGTCTGCAACACCGCTGTCTCTTGAAGAGCCCGCGCCCGCGGCAGAGCCCGCAGCCGCAGAGGACGCCCCCGACACCGCCACCTCCACCCGCGAGGCGGGCGAGTACGGCACCAAGGATCTCCTCTCTGGCGCCACCAACGCCGACGCCATCGCCCATGGCTACGTCAGCGAGTCGATTGACCTCACCAACGCGAAGTACACGCTCTCCGGTAAGGTGCTTGTCATCATGGGTGGCACCGCCTCCTCAGGTGATATGGTCTCCACCTCAGACCCGGGCGCACCGGACGGCACCGTGGTCTACATGCAGTGGAGAGATACTGACGGCTGGGTCTCCCCCGTCTATCGCGCGGTCACCCACACGCTTGATCAAGGCGAGGAAGACAACGAGCGCGAGTCTACCCGCGGCACCTACGCCTTTGAGGTGCCGGACGAGGTGGACATGAACGGCAAGGTGCGCTCATGGAGGGCGCAGCCTAACACGTTCTACCGCGTGTGGTGCGAGCCGCAGTATCGCACCTATACTCCCGCCCTTGAGCACGACACGGGTAACGTCCTTGTGCCGCTGCGCTATGGCGGAGCCAGGTCTGACAAGTGGACGCGTGTGGCAACCGCAGGCGGCGCGGTCCAGCTGATTGGCACCAACGTGCAGAAGGTCGGCATCTTCATGACCGAGCTTCCGCTGGAGAAGATCGACGCTCTGGGCAACCCCGCCGGCGAGAACTACATGAAGGCCACGGGCGACAAGCTCATCGAGGATACTCAGGGCTTTGATTCCACACCGCTTTTGGGCAACAAGAACTCCATCTCTGGCCACGTCTATTTTGAGACCGGCGATAAGGCGGGAGACACCGGCACCCTGACGGTCAACCATGTTGGCGACCCTATTGCCGCGGGCTATAAGGTCTTTATGACGGTTTTGACCGAGGAGGGCAAGGACGCAGTCGAAAAGATCGAGGTGGGCTCCAACGCAGAGCGCCTGATCGCCAACAAGCAGATCAAGGACCTCATCAAAGCGCATCCTGAGTACATTGAAGCCACCTACTGGACCTACACCAACGAGGATGGCAACTACACGCTGCGCGCTACCAAGGAAAACACCGCCTTTGATCGCGACTATCTCTACATGTGGGTAGAAGATCCCGCCAACGGGCAGATCAAGCCTGCCTTCAGCGCCTTTGTGGCCGGCCCTCGCTTTGTGAGGTACAACGAGAACGGCACCGGGTGGGAGCCGACCCCTCTGGCTACTTCTGGCGTAGGCGGCGTTGCCGCCAATGTGGACTTCGGCATCTCCGTGGCTGACTTTGCCACGCTCGACGTGCTGAACTACTCCAATACCAACCCTGCCAACGTGGGCGACACGGTCAAGATCAAGGTTGACGGCTCCATGCACCTTGACACCGTGATCAAGATCATGCACGACGGCAAGCAGGTGGGAGCCGACATCCCCGTCACGGTCGACAATCTCGTCGACCCGTACTCTTGGGTGGTGCCCGAGGGTGCTGAGGGCGGCGTCTATGTGGCTGAGCTGCACAGCGCTGGCAACGTGCTTGCGGCCGACTCCTTCATGGTGGTGGCAGACGACGCGGACGGTGACGGTGATCCCGATCCTGTTGATCCCGACACCGGCAATGACGGCGATGCGGATGACCCCACCAAGAAGGTCGATCCGGACGATCCAAACACCCCTGAGGCTGAAGGCACCCAGCGCTTGACCCACGGCATCGCGCTGATCGGCAAGGGCGAGGATAAAGCCACCGTGGTCACCTCCGATGGCGACAACGCCACCCACAAAGAGCTTATCGTCAACGAGGCGGGCGACCCTGCCGAGGGCGGGGCAGACCTCTCCGGCATCACCGTCACCCTGACCGCGGGCGACGTGAAGGTGACCTCCGGCACGGCTGACACCTGGCGCGGAACCGACGGCCTTCCGCTCGTGCAGAACTTCGACCTGCACAACTTTGGCCAGGCGGACTACGAGGTGACCGTCACCGAGAACGTCAAGAACTGGGCTGTGACCAAGGCATCCGAGCTTGCAAACGGCAAGACCATCAAGGTGGACGGCAACGTGCCGAACCTCGGCCTTGAGCTTGGCTATGACTCCGATGACGACGGCATCGCCGACGTGGACGAGAAGGACGCCGAGCAGTACGAGCCAAACGCCGTGGCAGATAAGAGCGGCAACATGGGGACTGCCATCACCACTGATCCCGTGACCTTCGATGATGCCTTCACCGAGGCGAAAGAGCAGCTCAGCCCAACCGCAGATGACAGCCCGCTTGCGGGGACCACATTCTCCCTGCCCGCCAACCCTGCTCAGGGCGCCACGATCGATCCCAACACCGGCGTGATTACGGTTCCCGCCACGGCAGCTGCTGGCGAGTACACCTACGAGATCACCGTCACCTACCCCGATGACTCCACAGAGACCGTAAGCGCGAAGGTCACGGTCGTGGACAACCGCACCGATGCTGAGAAGAACGATCCTGGCTATGACGGCAAGACCGGCAAGCCCGGCGAGACCGTGACGGTCCCCCAGACGGGCGACACCTCCCTTCCCGGGGGCACCAGGTTCTCGACCGATCCCGACAGCGGCGTGACGGTC
>SUUG01000007.1 GCA_015062655.1 Coriobacteriaceae bacterium | reverse complement strand
TTCTCAAGGTACCCGCCGCGTCGCCTCCGCTGCCCTCCCGGGCCGCTCGGCTCCGCGCGGCAAGGAGATATATTGCCAGACCCCGGCGGCGCCGGGGGCGGGGATCTCGGTCTGCATATTTTGCACACAAACGGGGGCGGGCGGTACGGAGATGATCCTATATATAGTGCTGAGAGCACGCCCACCGCCCTATTCCTACCGCCTGCCGAGTGCCATCTAGGTGGAAAGTCCTCTTTGAGCTATCTCGCTCCCCGCTTCAAGCAGCAGGTCGCGCTGCTCGATCGTAGGGGCCTCGGCGATGACGCGCACCACGGGCTCCGTCCCTGCCGGCCGCAGCAGTAGCCACGACTCGTCTGCGAACTCCATGCGCAGACCGTCGAGGTGACTCACCGTCTCAGGCTTCATGCCGGCCACCTCGGGCGGGTTCAGCCCGGGCAGGATGGTCCGCAGTGACTCCACGGCCTCCGGGGCGAGCCGAAGATCCCGCCGTGCGAAGCTTTGGGCTCCGTAGCGCTCGTCCATATCATCTATGAGCGCGCTGAGCGGCCTGCCCGCGGCGGCCACCACCTCGCATAGCAGCAGGCAGACAAGCATCCCGTCGCGCTCGAGCAGATGGTCGGGTATGCCGATGCCGCCTGCCTCCTCACCGGCGATGATCACATCGCCCTTCGCCATCTCCTCGTAGAGGTGCTTGAACCCGATGGGTTTGACGGTCACACGGCACCCATGTGCCTCGGCCACCCGGCGAACCAGCACCGACCCGGCCACGGTGACCACCACGCGGCCCGTCGCGCCGCGACGCTCCACCAGATGCTCAAGGATGAGGGCGAGGATCTTCTGAGGGCTCACGTAGCGGCCGCGGTCGTCCACGGCGCTCACGCGGTCGGCGTCCCCGTCGGTGATGAGGCCGAGGCTCGCCCCCTGGCCCACGACCGCCCGCTCGCAGGCGTCCACCCAGGGCTCGATGGGCTCGGGGCGCAGGTCCTCCCAGCCCGGCTCCTCTTGGGCGTGGATCTCCTGGACCGTCACGCCGAGCCCGCGCAGGGTCTCGGCGAGGCAGCCGCGCGCAGCGCCGTACATGGGGTCGACGATCGCCGTGATCCCGGCTGACTCGATCAGCGCGCTGTCGACGGCCCCTACGAGGTGCCGGCTGTAGGCATCGGAGATGTCCGTGAGCTCGACCGGGCCGCGCTCGTCGGTCGGATCCGGGTCGATCAGGCTCTCGAGCTCCTCGTACCACTCTGAGACGCCGTCCCCGCCGTCGGCCATGCGCAGCTTGATGCCCAGGTAATCCGAGGGGTGATGCGACCCCGTCACCATGAGGGCGCCGCAAGCGTCTGGATCGGCCGCCGTGGTCCACGACAGCGCAGGGGTGGGGACCGGTCGATCGGAGAGACGCGCCGTGAGCCCGGCTGCGGCGAGGACCTCGGCGGCCGTCCGCGCGAAGCGGGCCGCGAGCGGCCTCGTGTCATATCCTATATATATGACGCGCCGCACCTGGCCCGACCAGATTCTACCGGCGGCGTGGGCGATGCGGACAACGTTCGCCTCGGTGAAATCGCCATCGAGCCGGGCGCGCCACCCATCGGTTCCAAAATGAATCATAGCGCCCATGCGCTTCACATCCTCTTGGTACGGGACCGTTCATATTCAAGGGTACCCGTTCCCCTCCCGGGCTGCGGCCCTTCACAACCGCTTCACGGCAGGGCGTGACAGCACGGTCTCGCGCCAAGAGCGCTACCCGAGCGCGATGAGCGCGGAGAGCGCCGCGGTGGTGCGCGTCGTCGTGCCCGGGCCCCCGCCGACGGCCGTCGCGCCCGCGGTCAGCCACGATGCAGCGTGCTCCGCGAGCTCCTGTGGGGACTCGTCCCAGAACAGCAGGCCGTCGTCCCCGCGCCGCGGCTCCCCGGGGCATCCCCCGCAGATGATCAGGGGCAGGTCGGTCACCGACCGCATGCGCTTGACGAGCTTGAGCCCCTGCTTGAAATCAGGGCACGCGGCCCCCACGAGTTCGGCCCCGCGCAGCTGGGCATGGCGGACGGCCTCCTCGATCGTGAGGCCGTCGCCGGGGAGCCTCCCATCCGCGTCGACCGTGAACCTGATCGCGAGCGGCATGCCGTCGAGGACGACCGAGGCACCCTCGAGAGCCGGATCGATCTCGCGTATCGCACCGAAATCGCCGAGCAGGATGCCGTCCGCACCGGCTACGAGCAGCTGGTGAACCTGGTCGCGGTAGGCGGCGCGCACGGTCCGGAGCTGCTCGGGCTCCTCGATCTCGGCGTCGATCCCGCAGGGGCCCACGGCCCCCAGGCTGAACGTCCCCGGCGCGCACCGGGCCGCGGCGAGGGCGGCGCGGTTCACCTCCTGGGGGCTTTGCCGCACGCCGTCCTGCGCCAGGTGTGGTGCCGTGGCACGCAACGTGTTCGTGATGAGCAGCTCGGCGCCGGCCGCCGCCGCGAGCGCGTGCACGCCCTCGACGACCTGGGGCTCCGCGGCGTTCCAAAACGTCGCGGGAATCCCCTCGCTGCCGGGGAGCGCCGCGAACTCGGCCTCAAGGGGACCCTGGACGACCAGCGGCCCGCGTGCGATGCGCGCACGCAGGCCGCTGGCACCGGGCCGGTTGTAGAGATCGGTCGGATACGGCGCCGAAGCCATCGCGTCCCCTACTCCCCCTCGATGTGGATGCCCTGGTCCTCCAGGTAGCTGAGCCAGCGGTTCATGGTGTCCTCGGAGACCGCATGCTCCATCATGCAGGCCTCGGCGTCCGCCCGCTCGAACTCGACCCCGAGCTCCCGCATCAGGAACGTACGAAGCAGCCGGTGGCGGTACCAGACCGCATGCCCGAGCTTGCGGCCCTCCTCGGTGAGAATCACCTTTCCGTAATGCGACTGCTCCACCATGCCCTGCGCCTTGAGGGCGGAGACCGCCTTGTTCACCGAGGCCTTCGAGACGTTCAGGCGCTGGGCGATGTCGACCGAGCGCACCCCCTCGCGCTCGTTGTCCTCATCCTCGATGCGGACCATGCACTCGAGGTAGTCCTCGTTCGCAACCGTCAAATGGAGCTCACGCGATGTCTCAGTCGTGTCCATATGCTCATCCCCTTTCGTTACTTGGCATGATTCTACCTCAGCGAGAAGCATCCTAAACCGGGCGGTGCGGACGCGGGAGCCGTGCTAGAGTGGCAGGCAACGGTATCCCCCACCATGAAGGAGCAGGTATGGAACACACCTCTGACGTGCTCGAACGCTTCTTGCGCTACGTGCGCATCGACACCACCTCTTCAGACGCCCATGCGGACCGGGTGCCCTCGAGCGAGTGCCAATTCGACCTCGCGAACCTCCTCGCCGACGAGCTCCGCGCGCTCGGCGCCCAGGATGTCGCCGTGAGCGAGCACGCCTACGTGACCGCCCAGATCCCGCCGAGCGCGGGCGCCGAGGACCGTCCCCATCTCGGGCTCATCGCGCACCTCGACACCACCGAGGTGGCGCCGGGTGCGGGCGTGAACCCGCATATCGTGAGCTATACCGGCGGCGACCTCGTGTGCGGCGAGGTTGACGGGCGCCCTGTCTCCATGAGCCCCGAGCAGCTTCCCGCCCTGGACGGCCTCGTGGGCGAGGACCTGGTCTGCACCGACGGAACCACGCTGCTGGGCGGTGACGACAAGGCGGGCGTCGCCGAGATCATGTCCCTGATCGCCCGCCTCGCCGAGCATCCCGAGCTCCCCCACCCGGGAATCGCCGTCTGCTTCTGCCCCGATGAGGAGATCGGCCACGGGGCGGCCCTCCTCGACGTCCCCGCCTTCGGCTGCGCCTACGCCTACACCGTGGACGGAGGCCCCATCGGCGAGCTTGAGTGGGAGTGCTTCAACGCCTGCCAAGTGACCGTCTCGATCGAGGGGCGTTCCATCCACACCGGAGACGCCAAGGGCCGCATGGTGAACGCCGCGAACCTGCTCCACGACCTCCACGCCCTGCTGCCGACCGCCGAGCGGCCCGAGCACACCGAGGGCTACGAGGGCTTCATCCATCTGGAGAACATGTCCGCGACGGTGAGCTACGCGCAGGCGCGCTATATCATCCGCGATCACGACGCCGGGTCGTTCCAGGAGAAAATCGATCTCGTCAAGCGGGCGGCGGCGTTCCTGAACGCAACGCTGGACCGCGAGCGCGTGCAGGTCGAGGTCAAGCAGCAGTACCGCAACATGGCCGAGATCGTGCGGGAGCACCCCGAGCTCATCGACGTGGCCAAGGAGGCGTTCGCCGCCCGCGGCGTCGAGCCGAACGTCATCCCGATCCGCGGCGGCACCGACGGCGCGCAGCTGAGCTTCCGCGGCCTGCCCTGCCCCAACCTCTCCACGGGCGGCTACTGCATGCACGGCGTGAACGAGTTCATTCCCGTGCGCTCGCTCGAGACGATGGTGGACGTCCTCGAGACGCTGGTCGGCCTCCTCGCATAGCCGCCCGGGTTCCGGCCCACGCGAACGGCCCCCGCAAGGTGCTCGCCTTGCGGGGGCCGTCTTTTTCGCAGCCAGATTATAGCCGGGCGCTAGCTCGAGCTCGAATCAGCCGAGGCCTCGCTCGCGGCGCTCGTGGTCGCCTCGCCGTTCGCCCAGTCGTCGCTGGTGTTGTTGGCGAGGTCTCCCAGGGTGGCGCCATCGCCGCCCTTGCCCGAGGAGTTGGGGCCGCCCGGGTTCTCCCCCGCCTCCATGCGCTGCATCATCTCCTCGAGCTCGTCTTCGTAGACGAACACGTAGCTCTTGCCGTCGATGTAGGTGGACTCGTCGGAGTGGCTGGGTAGGTTCGCGGACCAGATGTTGGACGCGTCCATCCCCTTCATGGCGGTGATGACGCCCACGATGTCGTCCACGTCCATCGTGGTGATGAGCATGTCGGACAGCGACGACAGCAGCGAGGGGATCTGCGTGATGTCCATGTGGTTCAAGATCTTCTGGGCGAGGGCGCCGAGCACCATGCGCTGATGGCGCATGCGGGTGTAGTCACCGTCGGCGAACTGATGGCGGGCGCGGGAGAAGGTGAGGGCGGCCTCGCCATTGAGGTGCTGCTGCCCCGCATCGACCCTGACGGGGCCCGCGTCGGGATCGTCGACCGCGTCGCCCTCGGGGATGTAGAGGTCGATGCCGCCCACCGCGTCCACGAGGCTGACCATGCCGGTGAAGCTCACCTCGGCGTAATAGGCGATGTCGACCCCGCAGAGCTCCTTGACCGAGGTGACCACGGCCTCCGGGCCGCCGTAGGAGTGCGTCTCGTTGATCTTCATCGTGGTGCCCTCGTAGGTCACCTTGGTGTCGCGGGGGATCGAGACGAGCGAGGCCGTCTTCTTCACCGGGTCGACATGCGCGAGGATGATCGAGTCGGAGCGGAAGGAGTCCTCACCGGGCCGGCCGTCGGTGCCGAGCAGCAAGATGTTGAACGGGTCCTTGGCCGTGTTCGCGTCGGTCAGGATGCCGGAGAGCCCGTTTAGGTAACCCGAGGCGCCATGGAGGCTCCCGTTGATGATGTTCTTCGCGATGGTGAGAGCCAAGGCGCTGCCGCCCACGAGCAGCAAGATCACGAGGGTCGCGATGACGCCGCGGCGCACGCGCCTCCCGCGCTTGCGCTGGCGGGCGCGCTCGGAGTAGCGGCCCACGTTCTCGCGGCTGTAGATACGGCTGGCCGCACCCGTGGAGGGCCGCCGCATGTGCTGGATCGGTTTGCTCGCCATGACGCCTCCTAGCTAGTCGATATCGGGATCTGGCACGCTCGCGTGCTCCACACGGGCACCGAGCGCCGAGAGCTTCTCGACGAAGCGCTCGTATCCCCGGGCGATATGGTGCACGGCGGAGACCTCGGTGATCCCCTCGGCGATGAGGCCCGCGACCACGAGCGCGGCGCCGCCGCGCAGATCAGGGGAGCTCACCTGCGCACCCGAGAAGCCCGTGACGCCGTGGATCATGGCGTGATGGCTCTCGATATGGATGTCAGCGCCCATGCGCACCAGCTCGGAGGCGAACATGAAGCGGTTCTCGAAGATGTTCTCGGTGATGATCGAGTTGCCGTCGGCGAGCGCGGAGAGCGTCATGGCCTGCGGCTGCATGTCGGTGGGGAAGCCCGGGAACGGCAGGGTCTGGATGTCGATCGGCTCGATGCGCTCAGCGCGGCGGACCCGAAGGCCGCCCTCGGTGCGCTCGAAGGGGACACCCATCGCCTCGAACTTGCGGATGACCATGTTGAGGTGCATGGGATTGAACCCGGTGACCTCGACGCCGGCCGGACCCGCCATGAGCGCGCCTGCGACGAGGAAGGTGCCCGCCTCGATGCGGTCGCCCACCACGCGATGGGTGACCGGGGTGAGCTCTTCCACGCCCTCGATCGTGACGACGGGGGTGCCCGCGCCGCTGATCTTGGCGCCCATCTCGTTGAGCATGGTCGCGAGGTCGACGATCTCGGGCTCGCGGGCGGCGTTGTCGATGACCGTGGTACCCGTGGCGCGGACCGACGCCATGATGAGATTCTCGGTGGCGCCCACGCTCGCGAACTCGAGCGTGACGTTCGTGCCCGTGAGGCCCGCGCTGGCATCGGCGTAGATGTAGCCGTGCTCGGTGTCGAACTCGACTCCCAGGGCCTGAAGGCCGAGGATGTGCATGTCGATCTTGCGCGCACCCAGGTTGCAGCCGCCCGGCATGGCGATCTTGGCCTTGCCGAAGCGCCCGAGCAGCGGCCCCATGACCGCCGTGCTCGCACGCATCTTGGCCACGAGCTCGTAGGGGGCCTCCCAGGAATCCACATGGGAGGTGTCGATCGCGAGCGTGTGCTCGTCAACCACCTCGATCTCGGCGCCCATGCGCTTCAAGACCTTGCCCATGACGTGGACATCGGAGATGTTCGGCACGTTGGTGAGCGTGGTGGTGCCCGGGGCGAGCAGCGTCGCCGCCATGAGCTTGAGCGCGGAGTTCTTCGCACCCGAAACGGCTACGCTTCCCTCCAGGTGATGGCCACCCTCTACACGGATGATGTCCAAATGCGGGACCTTTCAAAAAACCGCCCGGGAGCCTGCAAGCTCCCGGGCGGACCGCTCATCTATGTGGGATCGGGGCCTACGATGCCCCGGCCTTCGTGAGCAGAAGCTTACACCATGCGATCTCATTATAGAGATTGCTGCGGCGCGCATCGTTTTCAGACAAATTACTCAGCTCGTCTTCAAAACCCTGAAGGCGCGCCTCCAGCGCGGGGACGGAGACCTCGGCAAGGTTCTCGGCGCGCTCGGCGAGGATGATCACGCGGTCGTCGGCGATCTGCACGAAGCCGGTGTCGACAGCGAGCTGGTCGGTGACGTCGCCCATCCTCTCCTTGCAGATCGAGACGATGCCCGGCTCGATCGTGAAGATCTCGCTCGCATGGAGCCTGCCGATTCCGAGGCCGCCGTCGAAGGCGGGCACCGTCAGGAAGGCGGCCTCCCCCTCGAAGGCGAGGTGCTCGGGGCAGACGATGCGGACGCTGATCGCCATTTAGCCCACCAGCTTCTCTGCGCGCTTGCGCACGTCATCGATCGTGGAGGCATAACGGAACGCCTGCTCGGGCAGGTCGTCGCACTCGCCGTCCACGATGGCCGCGAAGGAGCTGACCGTGTCGGACACGCGGATGTAGACGCCCGGGTTGCCCGTGAACTGCTCGGCCACGTGGAAGGACTGCGAGAGGAACTGCTGGAGCTTGCGCGCGCGGTTGACCGTCAGGCGCTGCTCCTCGGAGAGCTCGTCCATGCCGAGGATGGCAATGATGTCCTGCAGGTCGGAGTACTCCTGGAGCATCTCCTGCACCTTGACGGCCACCCGGTAGTGCTCCTCGCCGACAACGCTCGGGTCGAGGGCGTCAGACGAGCTCGCCAGCGGGTCGATGGCGGGATAGAGGCCCAGCTCCGCGATAGAGCGGGAGAGGACCGTCGTGGCGTCGAGGTGGGTGAAAGTCGTGGCGGGCGCGGGGTCCGTGAGGTCGTCCGCGGGCACGTACACGGCCTGCACCGAGGTGATCGAGCCGGTCTTGGTGGAGGTGATGCGCTCCTGCAGGTCGCCCATCTCGGTGGCGAGGGTGGGCTGGTAGCCGACGGCGGAGGGCATGCGTCCCAGCAGCGCCGATACCTCGGAACCCGCCTGCGAGAAGCGGAAGATGTTGTCGATGAACAGCAGGACGTCCTGGCCGCGGTCGCGGAAGTACTCGGCCTCGGTGAGGCCGGCCAGGCCGATGCGCAGACGCGCTCCGGGAGGCTCGTTCATCTGGCCGTAGACCAGGCAGGTCTTCTCGATGACGCCCGATTCGGTCATCTCGAGGAAGAGGTCGGTGCCCTCGCGCGTGCGCTCGCCGACGCCCGTGAACACCGACGTGCCGCCGTGCTCCTGGGCGAGGTTGTTGATGAGCTCCTGGATGAGCACCGTCTTGCCCACGCCGGCGCCGCCGAACAGGCCCGTCTTGCCGCCGCGGATATAGGGCTCGAGCAGGTCGACCGCCTTGATGCCGGTCTCGAAGATCTCGGTCTTGGTGGTCAGCTCGTCGAAGGAGGGCGCGGGGTGATGGATGGGGTACCAGTCATCGACCTCGGGCATCTCCTTGCCGTCCACGGGCTCGCCCATGACGTTCCAGATGCGACCGAGGGTGTTCTGGCCCACGGGCATCTTCATGGGGGCGCCGGTGTCGACGACCTCGATGCCGCGCGTCAGGCCGTCCGTCGAGGTCATGGCGACGCAGCGGACGACGTTGCCCGGCAGCTGGCTCTCGACCTCGAGCACGGTCTTGATGCGGCCGATCGGGGTCTCGGCGTCGACGGTGAGGGCGCTGTAGATGTCGGGGACGCCCATCTTGAACCTGACATCCACGACGGGGCCGATGATGCGGACGATGCGTCCGGTCCCGGCGCTCCCCCCCATCATGGGGGCGATGGTTTCAGCCATTAGTAATCCTCCAATGCTGCGGCTCCGCCCACGATCTCGTTGATCTCCGTGGTGATGGATGCCTGGCGCACACGGTTGTATGTACGGGTAAGGTCGGCGATGATCGCGCTCGCGTTCTCCGTGGCGGAGTGCATCGCCTTGCGGCGGGCGCCCTGCTCGGCGGCTGCGGAATCGATCAGCGCCTGATGCACGACCGTGAGCACGTAACTCGGGATCAGGCGGTCGAGGACGCGATCGGCCGACGGGTTGTATACGAACGACGACGTGAGGCCCTTCGGTCCGCCCTGGTCGTCGGTCCGGGGGCCGCGCGGGGCGGCGAGGACCTCGGGGTCGAGCGGGAGGATGCGCTCTTCGCGCAGAACCTGCTCCACACGGTTCTTCGCATGGAAGTAGATGATGTCCACGCGGCCGAAGCGCCCTTCGGCAAAGCCGCTCATGATGTAGTCGGCGATCTCTCGCGCGCGCTGCAGGGTGGGGAAGTCGGACTCCCCCACCACCGACATGACGACGTCGGGATACGGGCGGAAGTACTCCGTGGCCTTGCGGCCGCAGGTGATGAGCTCGACCTCCTTCGCGCCGTGCCGGCGGAAGTGCTCGATGCGCTCCTCAGCGGCGCGCTCGACCTGCACGTTGAAACCGCCCGCGAGGCCGCGGTCGGAGTTGATCGCCACGATGAGCGCGCGCTCGTAGGTCTCGGGGTTCGCCAAAAGCGGGGACTTCGCCGAGGCGTCCTGAGCCACCGTGAGCATCACGTCGGTGATGGCGGCGCGATACGGCTCGGAGCGCTTCTCGCGGTTGAGGGCGCGAGCGATCTTCGCCGTGGACACCATCTCCATGGTGCGCGTGATCTGCTTGGTCGTGGAGACCGATGAGATGCGCTTCTTTATGTCACGGAGATTAGCCATGGGACCTAGTTCTCCTCAGCATCCGCAGCAGGCGTCTCGGGCGCGGTGCGCGCCGCCATGAACTCCTCTTTGAAGTCCTTGATGACCGACTCGAGCTCTGCGGCGAGCTCATCGTCGATCTTCGCCTCAGCCGCGCGGTCGCGCAGCTTGCGGTAGGCACCGTCAACGTAGTTGATCAGACCGTCGCGGAACGGGACGACATCGGCGATCTCGAGGTCGTCGATATAGCCCTTGTTGCCCGCGAACAGCGCGATCACCTGGTCGGCGACGTGCATCGGGCGGAAGCGCGGCTGCTTCAGCAGCTCCGTCATGCGGGCGCCATGCGTCAGCTGGCGCTGCGTCGCGGCGTCGAGGTCAGAGCCGAACTGCGTGAAGCCGGCGAGCTCGCGGTAGGAGGCGAGGTCAAGGCGGAGGTTGCCGGCCATCTGCTTCATGGCCTTCGTCTGCGCTGAGCCACCGACGCGCGACACCGAGATGCCCACGTCGACCGCGGGGCGCTGGCCTTGGAAGAAGAGCTCGCCCTGCAGGTAGATCTGGCCGTCGGTGATCGAGATCACGTTGGTGGGGATGTAGGCGGAGACGTCGCCGTCCTGCGTCTCGATGATGGGCAGCGCCGTGAGCGAACCGGAGCCGTTGGCCTCGGACAGCTTGCAGGCGCGCTCCAGCAGACGGGAGTGCAGGTAGAAGATGTCGCCGGGGTACGCCTCGCGTCCGGGCGGGCGACGGAGCGTCAGCGACATCTGACGATACGCGACGGCCTGCTTGGAGAGGTCGTCGTACACGGCGAGCACGTGGCCGCCGGGGTTCGACGCGCTCGCCGGCTTGCCGTCGCGGCCGTTGTACATGAAGTACTCGCCGATGGCGGCTCCCGCCATGGGTGCGATGTACTGCAGCGGCGCCGACGTGGACGCGTTCGCGGCGACGATGACCGTGTAGTCGAGGGCCCCGTGCTCGGCGAGGGTCTCGCGGATGGCCGCGACCGTGGAGGCCTTCTGGCCGATCGCGACGTACACGCAGATCATGTCCTTGCCGCGCTGGTTGATGATCGCGTCGATGGCGATAGCCGTCTTACCGGTCTTGCGGTCTCCGATGATGAGTTCGCGCTGGCCGCGGCCGACCGGGATCATGGCGTCGACGGCGAGCAGGCCGGTCTGGACCGGCTCGCAGACCGGTGTGCGGTCGATGACACCGGGGGCTTTGAACTCAATGGGGCGGCGATGGGTCGCACCGATCGGGCCCTTGCCGTCGATGGGCTGGCCGAGCGGATCGACCACGCGGCCGAGCATGCCCTCGCCGACGGGGATGTCCATGACGCGCCCGGTGGTGCGGCACTCGTCCCCCTCCTTGATGGAGTCGACGTCGCCGAAGAGCACGGCGCCGACCTCCTCGCGGTCGAGGTTCTGGGCGAGGCCGTACACGGTCTTGCCCGTTGTGGAGCTCGTGAACTCCAGCAGCTCACCGGCCATGGCCCGCTTCAGGCCGAGCACGTGCGCGATGCCGTCGCCGACCTCGACGACGCGGGACACCTCCTGGGTGTCCACCGTCGCGGCAACGTCCAGCAGGCGCTGCTGGAGGATTTCCTCGATATTGGAGGCGCTGATAGCTTCTGCCATGTGCGCTATACCTCCGTGTTCTGCTTAGAACGAGTCATGATCTTCCGCGCCGACTCGAGCTGCATGCGCACCGATGCGTCGCGGCGGTGGTCGCTGGTGGCGAGCACGACGCCGCCGATGATGGACGGATCGACGTGCTCGATCAGGAAGACCTTGGACTCGAGATCTGACTCGCACTTGTTCTTGATGAGATCGCGAAGCTCGTCGTCGAGCGGGATCGCCGTCGTCACGTGGACGCCGATGATGTCCCGATCGCCGTCGACCATCTCGCGATAGAGCTCGAGCACCTCGGGCAGGTGGTCGAGATCCCCGGCGTTCGCCATGGCGCTCATGACCGAGAGGACCTCCGGGGAGGCGTCAGCCTGGGCCCTCAGCGGAACGAGATCCTCGTAGACGCGGTCCTCGCTGCGCGCCGCGTCAAGCAGCGTCCGCGCGTAGGTCTCGAGCTTGCGGCGCTCGATGCGGCTGGGGGAGTTGGAATCGCTCATCGGAGGCTACCCACTTCCGCGATGTACTTCTTGATGAGCTCCCGCTGCTTCTCCTCGTCGTCGGCGAGCACGTCGCCCACGATCTTGCCGGCGACTGCGACGGAGACCTTCGCGATGGAGTCCGTGGCGTGCGCGTAGATGCGGCGCTGCTCGTCGGCAGCGCGATCGCGCGCCTTGGTGATGATGTCCTCGGCATCGGTGTGCGCCCCGGCGACGATGCGGGCGCGCTCCTTCTCCGCGTCCTCGCGGGCGGCGAGGACGATCTCGGAGGCCTTGCGGCGGGCGGCCGTCACGACGGCGTCGGCCTCGGCACGCACCTCCTTGGCGTGCGCCTTGATCTCCTCGGCCTCATCGATGCTCTCCTGGATGGTCTGCTCGCGCTTCGTGAGCATGGCGAGAACGCTCGGCCATGCGAACTTCGCGAGCAGGGCCCAGATGATGAGAAAGACCACAAGCGCCGGGAGGAACTCGGCGAGCTTGGGGATCAGGATCTCGGCACCGCCGGCGGAGCTCTCCTCGGCGAACGCCGCGGTGGGTGCGAGAAGCACGGCAGCGCCTGCGACAATGCCACTGTGAATCTTTTTCATTGCATCTCCCTTAGGGTAGAGGCCTCGAGGGTCCACCTACCTGACCACCAGTGTGACGACGAAGCCGATCAGGGCCAGGGCCTCGGCGAACGCAGCGCCCATGATGAAGACGGTGAACGCACGGTCCTGGATCTCAGGCTGGCGAGCCATAGCCTGCGTCGCACCGTACGCGCTGATGCCGATAGCCAGGCCGGCACCGATAACGCCAAGACCGTAACCGATAACTCCCACGATTCCTCCTCCGTTCATGCGCCCCCTTTGGGCGCATCCGAATGCGAACGTATCACAAGCGCTCCTGCGCCTGGTACCAAGATTGCGAGGGCGCGCCCGCAAGGGCCGCCCTCAGGGGCCTAGTGGCCCTCCGCCTCCACGCCCTGGATGTACACAGACACGAGCACGGTGAAGACGTACGCCTGCACACAGGCCACGAAGATCTCGATAGCGTAAATGACTAAGAGGATGGCTGCAAAGCCCACGGCCGGCAGCGCGCCCAGCACGCCCGAGGCGGTGAGCTCATGCAGCAGCGGCTCGGCGAACAGGCTGACCATCAGGGCGAACGAGCCCATCACGATATGACCGGCGAACATGTTGCAGAACAGACGCACGGCGAGCGTGATGGGGCGCAGGATCAGCGAAATGAGCTCGATGAACCAGATGAGCAGGTTCAGCGGGAACATGACGCCCGAGGGCGCCAGGCTCTTGGCGTATCCGACGAAGCCGTGCCGTTTGATACCCACGGCGACGAAGTACACGAAAGACACGAGAGCCAGCGCCGCGGTGGTGGAGATGGTGCCCGTGCCCGGCTTCATGCCGGGGATGACGCCCACCAGGTTGTTGATCAAGATGAAGAAGAAGATCGAGGCCAAGAACGGGAAGTGCTCCCGCCAGGTGGGGCCGATGATCTGCTGGCCCATGTCGCGGGACACGAAGTTGATGGCCGTCTCCATGATGTTCGGGAAGATGCCATGGGGGACGAGCGCGGCCCGCTTCGAGTAGGCGAACACCACGACGAGCGTGAGTACCGCCGAGATCAGGAGCCAGAACGTGTACTGCGTCAAACCGAGTGTCAACGTGCCAATCACCGGGATGGAGGAGAATTCCGCCACCAGGTGGTTAATCTCGGCTGGGAGCTTATCGAATGCTTCCACTATGAGACCTTTCCCTTTCCATCGATCCCGCCGGGCCTCCCGAGGTGCGTGAGGAACGTGACAGCGAACACGATCCAGCACACAAAAAAACTCACGAGCTCCCCGCCAAAGAGCACGAGCAGGTCCTCGGGAAAGAACAGGAGCGCTGCGATCACGCCGGTCATGATGAGAACACCCGAAACGGCGATCGCAGCAAAGCCCTTACCAAGGCTAGCTGTGCTTTTGTGCCGGAGAACCGGGAGCAAGACGAGCATGAGGACACCGAAGGCGGCGATGCCGACCCCTGTGCCCGCGAGGAAGATCACCGGGCGGGAAGCGAGCGTGAACAAGACTCCCCCAGCCAAGCAAAACCACCCCATGCACGTGCTTGCGGCCCCAGGTCGCCCTTTCTGGAGCAAGTATAACGAAAAATGCGGGGAGCGCATAGCATTGACTTGTGCAAAACCACGGAATTATGGGAACGGCACATCATTCCGAATCAGCGGCCCCACGCTGTAGATAAACGGCGTTTTTGCTGGTTGAGGATGTGCACCGCCGCTTTTTTCCGTGTAAGAGGGGAGAGGATGCGACATCCCCTCCCCCTCATGTCGGCACTACGGGTGCACCGACAAATGAATTTAGTTACAGGCGTCTATTTGGTGCCGAAGATGCGGTCGCCGGCATCGCCGAGCCCGGGGACGATGTAGGCGGCCTCGTTCAGGCCCTCGTCGATCGCGCACGTGAAGACCCGGACCTGCGGGTCGGACTCGAGCACGGCCTTGATCCCCTCCGGAGCGGCCACGAGCACGAGCAGGCGGACGTCCTGCACGCCCTGCCGGCGCAGGTACTTGATCGCGTCGATGGAGGAGCCTCCCGTGGCGAGCATCGGATCGACCACGAGGCAGATGCGCTGCTCGATATCGGCCGGGACCTTGGCGTAGTACTCGTGCGGCTCATGCGTGACCTCGTCGCGGTACATACCGAGGTGCCCCACGCGCGCCGAGGGGACGAGCTCGAGGATGCCGTCCACCATGCCAAGGCCGGCGCGCAGGATCGGGATGATCGCGACCTTGCGTCCCGAGAGGCGGCGGCAGGTGGTCTCGCAGATGGGGGTCTTCACGGAGACGTCCTCGAGGGGGAAGTCGCGCGTGGCCTCATAGCCCTCGAAGAGCGCCAGCTCGCGGACGAGCTCACGGAACTGCTTGGTGCCCGTATCCTCGCTGCGCATGATGGCGAGCTTGTGCTGGACCAGCGGGTGGTCGATCAGCGTGACGCGGGGGGTATCGAAATCGACGGACATAAGGGCTCCTTCTCGATTGCGGGTTATCGGTTGATCGGCATGACCGGCGGGCGCTGTCCGCCCTCGACCTTGCCGCTCTCATCGAGCTTCATGATCTTGGCGACGCGCTGGGCGTGGCGGCCGCCCTCGAACTCAGAGGTGAGGAACACCCGGACGATGTCGCGGTTGACCTCGGGGTCGACGAAGCGGCCGGAAAGGCCGATGACGTTGCCGTCGTTGTGGCGGCGGAACAGGTCGGCGAACTCAGGGCTCGTGATGGAGGAGGCGCGCACGCCGGCGACCTTGTCGGCCGCGAGGGCGATGCCGATGCCCGTGCCGCAGACGGCGACGCCGCGGTCGGCCTCGCCCGAGGCCACCGAGCGCGCGACCTTCTCGCCGTAGTCCGGGTAATCGACGCGGCCGTCCGTATCGGGCCCGAGGTCGATGACCTCGTGGCCGAGCTCGTTGGTGAGGTAGTCCACGAGCATCTGCTTCTGCTCGAAGCCCGCGTGATCGGAACCGATGGCGATGCGCATTGCCCTGTCCTTTCAGAATGGTCCATCCCCGGTGCCCGGGGCCGACCACACTCTACTACAGTTCGGAGGAGGCCGGCGGCGCTACGAGAGCATCGTGCGCGAACGCGCCACGGCATCGTGCCAACCCGAGAGGAGCTGCGCCGTTCGCTCGACGGTCCCCGCGGGCACGAAGCGCCGACCGCGGCCGAGGTTCTGCCTGAGCTCCTCGCGGTTCTCCCAGTAGCCCACCGCGAGCCCCGCGAGGTAGGCGGCGCCGAGGGCCGTGGTCTCCACCGACTCCGATTTGACGACCGGGATGCCAAGTAGGTCGGCCTGGAACTGCATGATGAACTCGTTGCGCGAGGCCGAGCCGTCGACCGAGAGCGAGCAGAGCCCGATGCCGGCGTCCGCCTCCATCGAGCGCAGCACGTCGTGGGTCTGGAACGCCATGGACTCGCAGGCCGCGCGCACGAGTGAGGCGCGGTCCGACGCGGCCGAGAGCCCGCAGATGAGCCCGCGGGCATCCGGGTCCCACCAGGGGGCGCCGAGCCCGCTGAACGCGGGCACGAGGTAGCAGCCGCCGTTGTCCCCCGCACCCCGGGCGATGTCGGACGTCTCCTCGACGCTGCCGATGATCCCCAGCTTGTCGCGGAGCCAGGTCATGATGGAGCCCGCGTGGAAGATCGATCCCTCGAGAGCGTAGCTGATGCGCCCGCCCTCGGCGATGCCGATGGTCGAGAGCAGACCGTTCTTGGACTCCACAGCCTCGTCCCCGGTGTTCATGAGCATGAAGCAGCCGGTGCCGTAGGTGTTCTTCGTGTCGCCCGGCTCGAAGCAGCAGTGGCCGAACAGCGAGGCCTGCTGATCGCCCGCGACACCGGTGATCAGCGGCATGTGCGTCATGATCTCGCTCGACACGCGGCCGAACTCGCCCGAGCTCCAGCGCACGTCGGGCAGCATGGCGCGCGGGACGTTCATGAGCTCCAGGAGCTCGTCGTCCCAGTCGAGCGTGTGGATGTTGAAGAGCATGGTGCGGCTGGCGTTCGTGTAGTCGGTTGCGTGGACCATTCCGCCCGTCAGGTTGTAGATCAGCCAGGTGTCAACGGTGCCGAACATGAGCTGGCCCGCCGCCGCGGCCTCGCGCGCGCCGTCCACGTTGTCGAGGATCCACGTGATCTTGGTGCCCGAGAAGTAGGCGTCGGGCTTGAGGCCCGTCTTGGAGCGGATGAGCTCCTCATGCCCCTCGCGGACGAGGGCGTCGGCGATGGGCGCGGTGCGCCGGCACTGCCAGACGATCGCGTTGTGGATGGGCTGGCCGGAATCGCTGTCCCACACGATGGCCGTCTCGCGCTGGTTGGTGATGCCGACGGCCGCGATGCTGTCGGAGTGGATGCCGCTTTTGAACTGCACCTCCATCATGACCGCGATCTGCGCCGCGAGGATCTCCATCGGGTCCTGCTCGACCCAGCCGGACCGGGGGTAGAGGGTGGGGATGGCGCGTTTCGCCTGGGCGACGATGCAGCCGTACTCGTCGACGATGACCGCGCGCGCCGAGGTGGTGCCCGAGTCGAGCGCCATGATGTACTGGCTCTTGCCAGGGGAGTAGGCCTGCTCCACCAATTTCAGATCGTTGAACGAGAATGCCATCGGATGTACCTCTTTATTGGATGCCCGCGCCGGTGGCGCAGGCGGTGTCGGTATGGGGCGCGGATGAGGGGGCGGACGCGAGCGCGCGGCGGATGCGCTCGGCCGGGAGCGCGCCCTCGCGGAGGATCTCGAGTCCGCCCGAGACGAGCGAGACGATCGTGGAGGCCTCGCGGCACGGTGTGGCGCCCGCATCGACGGCGAGGTCGACGCCGGAAAGGATGCGGGGCTCGACCTCGTTGAACGACGTCGGGGCCGGCATGCCGTGGGTGTTGGCGCTCGTCACCGCGAGCGGCGAGGAGAGCGCCCGCGTGAGCGCGAGGACGACCGGGGAGGCGCTCATCCTCAAGGCGACCGTTCCGTCATCGGCGCGCAGGAAGGCCGGGACAGCCGGGGACGCCTTGACCACGATGGTCAGGGCCCCCGGCCAAAACGCCTCAGCGAGGGCGCGGGCGCGGGGGTCCACCTGGGAGCCGTAGGCGTCGAGCGCCTCGACACCCCCTACGAGCCAGGGGACCGTCTGCGCGAGCTCGCGGCGCTTGAGCGAGAAGATGCGGCGGTACCCGCTCCCGGAGTCGGGGAGCTCGGCGGGAAGCGAGCTCACCGCCACGCCGATCCCGTAGACCGTCTCGGTGGGCAGCAGCGCGAGGGCGCCGCGGGCGAGGTCGTCGGCCGCGGACGCGGTCACGAGCCGTGGAGGGCGCGGGAGGGCGCCGCCGATCCGATATATCCTTCGCATGCCCGCACCTTCCTCCCCCGTCCGCGCGTGCCGTCGGGCAGAGGTCGCTCATGTGGCCTTCGACGTTTGTTGGGCAAATCGCTCTTAGGCATTTTCCCATGCGTGACGATTTCATACGACCGCATCGGGCAAGAAGTGGGCCAGCGGGGAGCATCTCTCGGTAAAGGGGAGGTTATGCACGGGACGCACATAGAAAATGACGTGTTCGGTGCGGATCGGCGGCGCCGACGGCCGCGGGCGGGGCATCGCGGGCGGGCGGTGGCGTGCGGCTGGGATGGGCGGCGCGGCTCGGACAGCCAGGCCCCGCCAGCCCTCATCGGGTGCCCGGGGTGCGCCGGGCACCGCCCTCAAGCCCAGGCGTCCTCCCCGGCCGCTTGAGGCGAGGCGCGGAGCGGTTCGGATCCCCAGACCGTGCGCGCTAGGACGAACCGGGGGCGCCGCGTGAGGTCCTCGACCACGCGGACGTCGACAAGCCCCTCGGCGCGGCAGAGCGCGGCGGCGGCGTCGAGCGCGCCCTCGAAGAGCTCGCACGCCAAGAGGCCTCCCGGCCGGAGCATATGCGGGGCGGCCTTCACGATATGGCGGAACAGGTCGAGGCCGTCGGCCCCGCTCACGAGCGCCCGGCGCGGCTCGTAGTCGACGACCTCGGACGGGAGCTGAGCCATCACCGCCTCGGGAATGTAGGGGGGATTGGACACGAGGACGTCGAAGGTGCCGCGCTCCTCGTGGCGGACGGGCGCCGTCAGGCTGCCCTCCCGGAAATCGGCGCGGGCGGCGTCGATTCCCAGGGCCTCGCGGTTCCTGATGGACAGGGCCACGGCCTGGGGGTCGATGTCGGTGGCGACGGCCGCGACGAGCCCCGGACGCTCGGCGGCGAGCGAGAGGCTGATGCAGCCCGTCCCCGAGCCGATCTCGAGCACGCGCGCCGGTCGACCGGTGCGGGCGGGCTGCGGGGCATCCGGTGCGGCTGCCGCGCTCGGGGCGGGCTGCGGCGCAGCCTCCGTTGAGGGCGGGGCGGCAAGGTCGGTCTCCGCTGAGGGCGTCTCCGGCGCGTCCGCGTCCTGGGCGGGTTCGCCCGATGCCAAGGCGTCCGCACCCTCGCCCACCGCCGACTCCGCGCGTGCGGCCTCCTCGGCCTTCCGAGCGGCGGCAACCTCCGCGTTCCACGGCAGCTCGATACGGCGCCGTTTCTGCACGGGGGCCGGCAGCACCTCGGCGTCGAGGAAGTTCAGCACCTCCTCGACCAGAAGCTCCGTCTCAGGCCGCGGGATGAGGACCCCCGGCTCGCAGATCACGTTGATGGTGCGGAACTGGGTGTCGCCGGTGATGTACTGCAGGGGCTCCCCCTTTGCGCGGCGCACGACGCACCCGTGCATGCGATCGAGCTCCGGCTTCGAGAGCGGCCGGTCGAGCGCGAGGAAGAGCTCCATCCGCGAGAGGCCCGTCACTGAGGACAGCATCCACGCGGCCTCATGCCGTGCGCGGTCGACCCCCTTGTCCTTGAGGTACTCGCGCGTCCAGTCCATGCATCGCTTGATGGTCCACACCTCGGCCATGGCTCCATCCTCTCCGTTCCGCCCGTCGCGGCGCCGCGGCGCCCGCGCCTCCGTCGTGGAGCGTGACTGTAGCACGCCCGCGGCGGCCACGCGAGCGATGAATATCCCGAAGCAGGCCTTTTGGCGGAAAATAGTTCAGCGGCAAGGCGGTCTTTGCGCCGACTGCGGAGAATCTACCCCGATTCTTACAGCGACCCCCTGTTTGCTCACTCGTTCTTGAACACGATGCCGGCCCCGAAGATGTCGCCGAGCATGTTCTTGGCGTCCTCCTCGCTCTGCGGCCGGTCGTCGGTTGCCTCGACCGGATGGGCGGCCCAGGGCATCGCCCCCGCCCGCGAGGCCGCCGGCTTCGCGGGCGATGCGGGGGGAGCTGCCGCGGCGGGGGCGTCGGCCGCATAGGATGCGATCGTCGCGTCGTCGTAGGGCACCTGGTCCTCCTCCCAAGCGCGGCGATCGGCGTCGATGTCGGGCTCGGGGACGACGGTGGGGCCGCTAGCCGCGTCCGCTGCCGGGGCTTGGGTTTGGGCGGCGGCCCAGGGCGGTGTCTCGCCGGAGGGCGCTGCGGGCTGTGCTGCGGGACGCTGCGGGGCTGGCGCAGCGGATCGCTCGGCAGGACGCTCCGCGGCGGGCGTGGCAGGCCGAGCGGCGGGCCCGGGCTGGTGCGCGGGAGCCGCCGGCGCGGACGCACGGGGCGACGGAGCCTGGGGAGCGGCGGGTGTGGATGCCCCTCCCCTGCTGGAACCGGCGGGCTCCTGGGGCGAGGCGGGCTCCGTCGCCGGCGTGCCGCCCATGACGTACTCGACCGAGCGCGGGCCGAACACCTCGGTCACGATCGGGGCGATGACCGAAGAGGAGTCGGGGCGGGCGAGCATCTTGATCGCGAAGCCCGACCCCGCCGGCAGCCCGACCACGAGGCGGGAACCATCATCTGACTCGGCGCGGGAGCTCTGGAGCAGCGCGCCCCGTGACGCCTGGGCAGCCGTGACCCGCTTGACCACATCGGCCCACCGGCGCTGGAGCTCCCCGGCATCGACCACGCAGGCCCCGGGCTGCTCGGCCGGCGCCGCGGCAGGGGGCGTCGTCGCGCTCGCGGGCGCGGCGGGCGTGGCGGGGGCTGCCGTGCTGGCGGTGGCAGACGCCGCGGCGGCTGCCGGGCGGGCCGAGGCTGCCGGGCGGGCGGACTCGGGCGCCGTGATGGCTGCCGAGCGGGCTGAACCGGTGGCCGCGGCAGGAGCGGAGACGGCGCCCGGGGCTGGGGTAGCAGGCGCGGTCGCGACGGGTGCGGGAGCGGCACCTGACGCAGGGGCGGCAGGCGTCGCAGGCGCAACCTCAGGTGCGGACGCGGGGACTGCCTCGGCTGCAGGGGCCGCCGCAGGACGCGGGGCGACCGCTGCGGACTGCGGGCGCGTAGACCCCGGCGCCGAACTCGATGACGCCGCAGTCGGCGCAGCTCCCGCAGGACTCTGGGGCCTCGTGGGCCGCGAGGCCGGCGCGGGCGACTGCGCAGTCGCCTTACTGCCCTCCGCTGCAGCCAGGCGCTCCGCCAAGGCCGCCGCCGGCAGCGGCGCCGACGGCACACCGCGCGCGATCTGCGCCTCGAGCCGATCGAGGCGCTCCGCCAGCGACTCGAGCGTGAGATCGCTCTCGGGCCGAGCGAGGCGCGTCAGCGCGATCTCCAGCACGAGGCGCGCGTCGGCGGCGTCGCGCATCTGCAGGGCGGCGTCGTCCAGGACCGTCAGGGTCCGGGCGAGGCGGTCGGCGCCCTCGTAGAGCTCCGCCTCCTGTGCGAGGGACTCCAGCTCCTCGGGCGTCGCGTCGACGAGCCCCTCCTTCGCCCCGGCCGCGCGCACCGTGTACACATCGCGCATGTGCCCTACGAGGTCGCGGGTAAGTTCCATGAGGTCTGCGCCCTCCTCCACCTGGTCGCGCACGAGGCCGAAGAGGCCCACCACGTCGCGGGCGGCGATACGCCGGCAGAACTCGGACAAGACGCTCTCGGCGGTCTCGCCGAGCAGCGAGCGCGCGTCGGCCGCGCAAACCGACCCATCGCCGAACACGGAGAGCTGCTCCAGCGTCGAGAGCGCGTCGCGCATGCCGCCGCGGGCGTGCTTGGCCACGATCTCCAAGGCCTCGTTGTCGTAGTCGAAGCCCTCCTGGTCGCAGATGTAGCGCATCCGGCCAATGAGGTCATCCGTGCCGATGCGGTGGAAGTCGAACCGCTGGCAGCGCGAGAGGATCGTCTCGAGGATCTTCTGGGGATCGGTGGTGCAGAGCACGAAGACGACGTGGCTCGGCGGCTCCTCCAGGGTCTTCAGCAGCGCGTTGAACGCCGCCGTGGTGAGCATATGGACCTCGTCGATGATGTAGACCTTGTACTTGCCGCGGACCGGGGCGAACCCGACGGAGTTGACGATCTCCTCGCGCACGTTGTCCACGCCCGTGCGGCTCGCGGCGTCGAGCTCGTAGACATCCGGGTGGGTTCCCGCGGCGATGGCCTCGCACTCAGGGCAGGTGCCGTCCGGCATGCAGCCCCTACCCGCGGGGGCGTCGGCGGCTTCGCCGCAGAGCAGGGCCTTCGCGAGGATGCGCGCCATGGTGGTCTTGCCGGTGCCGCGCGGGCCGCAGAACAGGTAGGCGTGGCTGAGCCGGCCCTCCGTGACCGCGTTCTTGAGGGTCGAGACGATATGCTCCTGGCCGACGACGCTCTCGAAGGTGAGCGGGCGGTACTTGCGGTAGAGCGATTCCATGGGACTCTCCTCACGGGATGGGGTGAGCGGGTGTGCGCCGCCGGATGGCGTCGGGCGCGTTTTGCCATGATACCGCCTCGCGTGGGCGCGGCGGAGCGGGCGGGGCGGCCCGCCGCGGGTCCGCATCGGCTTCAGCCTTCAAAACTCAACACACTTGTACCAGTTCTCACCCGTGCACGAAAAACTTTGCGCCTCTTGTACCAGTTTTCGCCGGTCCTCCGAGTAGCCGCGCCCTTCGCGCGAGAAGACACGCTGGTAGACGCGTTGCCGAAAAACAGCCTACTGGGACGAAGCGTCAAAACTGGTACAAGAGGGATGAGGTTTGCGATCGAGGCGACAAAACTGGTACAAGTGGTGCGAGTTTGCGTTCGCGGTCGCGGAGACCCCTTGGCCGAGCTCTTGAGGGTCGCCCGGAAGCGAAAACGCCCAGGGCCAGAACCGACCAAGCCGGGCGCGGGGCAATCGAGCTGCGCGGGGGCCCAGGCTGGGACGGTGCCGACGAGGCACCTCGAGGTTGACGCAGTGGGGGCGGACGGAGGGCCGTCGCAGGTACAGGGGGCGCCGTCGGGGCCAGATCCGCCGCAGGCCTCGGGTCCGGCGCGGCGGCTGGGGCCGAGTGCGGGATTCGGGGTGGGGTCGCGGGTCCGGGCGGCGTGGGATCACGGATTCGAAGAGGTACCACGGGGACGGCGCGAGAGCGCGGGTCCAGCGCGGCAGAGGCGCGGGCCGAGGGCCGGCACCGGTTGGGGCGGCAGCCGGCACCGAAGCTGGGGTCGGAGCTGCGGGCCGCCCGCCCCCAGCCCCCGGCAGCGCAGGCCGCGTGGTCACCGTGGTAAAATGCCCGCAACAGCCTCATACGCACCTGAAACGCACCACGAAAGGCATCCCGCCATGCCCCTCTTCAGCCAGCAACGCCCCCACCGCGCGCACCCGTCGGCGGCGCCCGCCCCGGTATCGGACCCCGCTGGCACGGCGGCATCGCAGCTGCTCAGGCGCTACCGACCCCTGGAGACGCGCGCTGCGGGCGGCTTCGGCAGCGTCGAGATCTGCCTGGACTCCCGCCTCCAGCGCCGCGTCGCCATCAAGCGCATGCCGCTTGCAGCCGACGGCTCGGGCGCGCCCCGCCAAAGCACCGCCGCGGCCCTCGCCGAGGCCCGCACCGCGAGCATGCTGCAGCACCCCAACATCGTCTCGGTCATCGACTTCAGCTACGACGTCGGCCACGCCTACCTCGTCATGGAGTACGTGGACGGCATGAGCCTCGAGGAGTTCCTCGCCCAGGTGGACGGCAACTCCCTCACCTACGACGAGGCCGCGACGATCGCCGACGCGCTCGTTCAGGCGCTGTCCTACGCGCACGAGAACGGCGTCTTGCACCTCGATATCAAGCCGGCCAACGTCCTCATCGACCGCAGCGGCCACGTGAAGCTCACCGATTTCGGCATGGCGTCCCTCGCGAGCGCCGCGGGCTTCGGCGGGGCGCGCGGCGGCACCGTGGGCTACATGCCCCCCGAGCAGCTCGAGGGCCGCGAGGTCGACGAGCGCAGCGATCTCTTCTCGCTCGCCGCCGTGATCTACGAGGCGCTCTGCGGCACCGCCCCCTTCCGGGCGGGCACCCCCACCGACTCCCTGAAGCGCATCGAGGAGGGCGTGCTCTACCCGAGCGACCTCCTCCCCGACATCCCCCCGAGTGCGGAGGAGGCCCTCCTCGCTGCCCTGATCGCCGAACCCGAGGGACGGCCCCTCTCTGCCGCCGAGTTCGGCGACGCCCTCCTCGCCCAGCTCGGCAACGCGCGCGCCGGCCGCAAGAGCCTCGAGCGGATGATCGCGCGCCTCACCTCCGATGAGGGAGATCCGGACGAAGACGGGGGCGAGGAGGCCCGGCCGCATCGCGTCTGGGAGCTCGACCCCGCCGAGGGCCGCCTGGGGAGCCGGTGGCCGCAGGCCCGCCGTGTGACCGCAGGCTGCGTCTCCGGGATCGCCGTCGCGTACCTGACCTGGTCGATCCTGGGAACGATGGGCGTCGCCCACCCGCTCGGGCGCCTGATCGTGGCGCTGGCCTGCGCCGCGGCCGCCGGGGCCGCCCCGCAGATCGGATCGGCGATCTCGATCGCGGCCCTCGTCGTGATGGCCGTGAACGCCACCGCCCTGCTGCCCGTGCTGCCGGTGGCGATCGTCATCACCGCGCTCGGCGTGGGCTGGTGGCTCGCCTGGGGCAGGACCATGCCCGCAGCATCGGCCGTGCTCACCGCAGCGCTGGCCTGCGGCATCGCCGGCATGGACCCCCTCATCGCCGGCGCCCCCGTGGCCGCGGCGGCAGCCTACTTCCTGCCACCCGCCGCAGCGGCCGCCGCGGTCGGCCTCGGCATCCCGCTCGGCGCGCTCGCCGCGGCGGCGACGCGGTCGGGAGGGGCGCTCGGCGTGGACGCGGCACTCGCCGCCCTCGCGGACCCGTCCCTCCTCATCGCCGCGGCAGGCCTCGCCGCGACCGCGGCCGTCACGGCCCTCGCGCTCAGGCGCGCCTGGAACGCGCGGCGAGACGGCCGGGGAGGCGGCCGCTACCTCATCGCCTACCTGCTGCCCTGCCCTGCCGTCCTGCTGCTGGGGGCTCTTGCAAACCGTATGGAAATTACCGCATCGTTCCCCGAGCGGACCGCGCTGGCGATGGGGGCGGCCATCCTATCCTCTATACTCGTTTGGATATGCGTATTCTCCCTCGGAATGAGAGTCGAACCGGAAGGTGATCGTTCGTGAACTTCCTGAGCGTTTTCGAGAGCCGCGTCTCGGGCATCTTCGGCGCCACGCGCGCGCCGTTCTCCTTCAAGAAACTCGCCAAGCAGGCGGCGAACGAGATGGAGGACCAGACCCTGGTCATCAACGGGGTCAACACCGCTCCGGCTCTGTACACCGTCCTCATCGCCAACGATGACGACCCGCTCATGGCGCCCTTCTACCCCCAGCTCTCCCGCGAGGTGAGCGAGCTCGTGAAGGCGCAGGCCAATAAGAAGCGCTACACCTTCGTGGGCGAGCCCCTCGTGCGCTTTATGATCGATCCCTCGCTCAAGAACGGCCGCTTCTCGGTGTTCGCCGAGAACGTGGACGCGCCGACGCTCGGCCGCCTCTACGAGGAGGAGCGCGCCTACCAGAAGGGCCTTGCCTCCGGCCGCAGCGCCGCCGAACCCGCGCAGGAGCCCCGCGAGAAGCCCGCCCCCGCATGGGCCGCGCTCGCCGACGACGCGCGCCCCGCGGCCGCGCCCGGCGACCCCTTCGCCGCCGACCCGTTCGGGCCCGGCGCCGGCGAGGCAGCCGCGGCCGTGCCCCAGACCATGCTGCGCGCCCAGATGCCCGGCATGGGCGGGGCCGCGGCGACCGGCGCCGCCGGCGCGAGCATCGCCCAGAACATGGCGGGCGCCCGGCCGCAGCAGCCCGCCGCCCCCCTCGCCGAGATCGTCGACGTGGTGACCGGCGAGAGCCATCGGATCGACCGCGCGCGCATCACCGTCGGCCGCGAGCGCGCGGCCGCCGACGTGGTGCTTCGCGACCCCAACGTCAGCCGCCGCCACGCTGAGCTCTCCTACACCGGCTCCGGCTGGTGCATCGAGGACCTGAACTCGACGAACGGCACGCTCGTCAACAACCGCCGCATCACCCGCTGCCCGCTTCGCAACGGCGACCTGCTGACCTTCGGGCTCAGCACCTTCGAGTTTAGGGGCTGATCCTCGATGATCGACATCATCCTCTTCGTCGGCCGCATCTCGCTCGTCGTCCTGCTGTACATCTTCCTGTTCGCCGTCATGAAGACCGGCGTCGGCCTCGTGCGCGGCCAGCGCCGCGACGGCGGCATCTGGACCATCGACGTCGACAAGGGCCCGCGCGGCATCCGCGGCATCCACGTGGACATGCTCGGCCCCGTGATCGTCGGCCGCTCGCCGAGCTCTGACATCTGCATCAACGAGCCGTTCGTCTCGGCCTCCCACGCCCGCCTCTCCCTGCAGGGGCCAGCCCTTGTGATCGAGGACCTCAACTCGCTCAACGGCACCCTGGTCAACGGCCGCCCCCTGGTGGAGCCGGCGACCCTGCGCGAGGGCGATGAGGTGCAGATCGGCGACGTCGTCATGAAGGTGAACCGCCGATGACCGATGAGGAGAACAGCTTCGGCGCCGCCTCAGATGAACCCGAGCTGATCGAGGGGGCCTCCTGCCCCATCGGCGCGCATGCGGCGCCCGCGGCGGCGGATGCGGCGCCCGCGGCGGCGGATGCGGCGCCCGGGGCCGCATCGGCGCCCGAACCCGACCCGGTGCTCGCGGCCGCACCCACCGATGCCGCCGCGGAAGGCCCGGCCCCCGAGCCCGCAGCCGCACCGGAGGCCGGACAGCCCGGCGACGCCGTGCCCGAGTTCCTCGCATCGCACGCCGCACAGGGCGGCCCCGCCTCCCCCGCACCGGACCTCGAGGACACCGATCCCGCGGCGGGTCCCGCCCCCGAAGCCGCCCCCGACCCCGCGAGCCCCTCACCGGCCGACACCGCCGAGATCGACGTCGCGGCCGTCGAGGCCAAGCTCAACAGCCCCGGATCCACCATGAGCTTCGAGCCCGTCTCGGACGGCCAGCTCATCGACACCGACTCAACCTACGACGCCGGCACCACCACCTCGCTCATGTGGGGCGCCCGGTCGGACGTGGGCTGCGTCCGGTCGCACAACGAGGACTCCTACCTCGTGCAGTCCCCGCTGTTCTGCGTCTGCGACGGCATGGGCGGGCACGCGGCAGGCGAGGTCGCGAGCTCGATCGCCGTCGAGACGATCGCCAAGACCGCCCCTCACGCCGCCGACCCGGCGCTGCTCGGCGCCGCCGTGGAGGCCGCCAACTCCGCCGTGATCGAGGCGGCCCGCAACGGCCTCGGCAAGCCCGGCATGGGCTGCACCGCCACGGCGGCCTACCTCGAGAACAGCGCCGTCGCGATCGCGCATGTGGGGGATTCCCGCGCCTACCTCCTGCATGAGGGCTCGCTCATCCGCGTCACGCGCGACCACTCCTATGTCGAGGAGCTCGTGGACGCCGGCGAGATCACCGCCGACGAGGCCCGCGTGCACCCCAACCGCTCGGTCATCACGCGCGCCCTCGGCTCCGACCCCAACATGTACGCGGACCACTTCCAGATTGAGATCGAGACCGGCGACCGCCTCATCCTGTGCTCCGACGGCCTGTCGAGCATGATCCCCGACGGGGAGATCGAGCGCATCGCCGCGCAGTCCTCGACGGCTCAGATCTGCACCGACAACCTGGTGGACGCCGCGCTCGCCGCGGGCGGCACCGACAACGTCACCGTGGTGGTGGTCGACCTCGTGGACGACGGCAAGCTCAAGGCCGCCGCGACCACGCGGCGCCGGCGCCTCCTCGTGGGCCTCGTGTCGCTGCTGCTCGTGCTCGTCCTCGGCGGCCTCATCGCCTTCACCTCGGTCACCGGCTCGGTGTACCTGGGCCCCCACAACGGGGTCGTGGCGATATACAGGGGCGTGCCCGGCGACTTCATGGGCCTCGACCTCCACTGGCTCGAGGACGAGTCGACCGTGCGCCTCTCTGACCTGCCCGAGGACACCCAGGGCCGGCTCGCCGACGGCATCCCGCAGAACAGCATGGACGCCGCCATCGAGACGATCTCCAAGTACCGCAAGCAGATCTACGAGAAGCAGACGCGGGCCGCCCAGAGCGCCTCGAGCGTGCGCGCGAGCGCGGCGGGCGAGGCGTCGACCGGCAGCGCCGATGCGGCACCCGAGGCGGCGTCCGATGCCCCCGCGACCACCGATTCCACCGAGACCGAAGGGGGTGCCCAGTGAGCAGCCGCCGCAACACCGAGCTCTTCCTCCTGATAGCCGCCGCGTTCCCCGTGGTGCTCCTGTACGCCATGTACGTCACCACCATCGGCGGGGCGATCTCGTTCGAGACGCTCGCGGTGCCGATCGGGCTCTTCGCCGCCTTCGCCGCCGCGCACGTGGCCGTCAGGCTCTTCGCGCCCGGCGCGGACCCGGCCATCCTGCCGGTTGTCTTCCTGCTCTCGGGCATCGGCATCACCTTCGTGACCCGCATCGACGCTGACCTCGCGCTCTCGCAGCTCATGATCTTGTTCGCGTCGATCGCCCTCATGGCCGGCACCCTGGCGATCGTACGCAACCTCGACATGGTCAAGAAGTACAAGTACAGCATCGGCATAGCGGGGATCATCCTGCTCGTCCTGCCGATGTTCATCGGCACGGAGATCTACGGTTCCAAGCTCTGGATCCGCATCCCCGGCCTCGGCACCATCCAGCCCGGCGAGTTCGCGAAGGTCCTCATCGTGCTCTTCCTCGCGGGCTACCTCTCTGAGAACCGCGAGCTGCTCTCGCTCTCCAACCGATCGATCCTGGGCTTCAAGATCCCCCGCCTGCGGCTGCTGGCCCCGCTGTTCGTGGTCTGGGGCATCTGCATGCTCGTGGTGATCTTCGAGCGCGACCTCGGCTCGGCGCTGCTGTTCTACACGATCTTCCTCGTGATGCTCTACGTCGCCACGGGCCGCATCTCGTATGTGGTGATCGGCCTCGGGATGCTCGCCGTGGGCGCGGTGGGCGCCTACCGCTTCCTGGGGCATGTGCAGGTGCGCTTCGATATCTGGCTCGATCCGTTCGCGGACGCGCAGAACCGCGGCTACCAGCTCGTCCAGTCACTCTACTCGCTCGCCGACGGCGGGCTGGCCGGCGTGGGCATCGGGCGCGGCATGGCCACGCTCATCCCCGTCGTCGAGTCCGACTTCATCTTCTCGGCCATCGGCGAGGAGATGGGCCTGCTCGGCGGCGCGGCCGTGCTGCTGCTCTTCATGCTGTTCGCCGTCCGCAGCCTCACCACGGCGGCGCGCGCCAAGTCCGACCTCGCGGCCTTCACCGCGGCGGGCCTCACCGCGGCCATCTCCTTCCAGGCGTTCCTGATCGTCGGCGGCGTCACGCGCCTGATCCCGCTCACCGGCGTGACCCTGCCCTTCATGAGCCAGGGCGGCTCGTCGCTGTTGGCGAGCTTCATCATCGTGGCCCTGCTCCTGCGCGCCGGCGACGAGGCCACCGGCCGCGAGGCCGAGCTCACCGGCACCGGCGTCATGGCGGCCCAGGCACCTGTCGCGGGCGCGGTGGGGACGAGCGGCGTGGGAACGCGCGTCTTCGGCGGCGAGCGCGGCGGCAGCCACGCGCGCCCCGGCTCGCGTCTGCACCGCCGCCTGCTCGACACGCCCGAGAGCGGCGTGCTGGGCCGCGTGGCGCTCGCGAAGCGCCTCACCCGCGAGGTCTTCCTGTTCACCCTGCTCTTCGCCGTGCTCATCGGCAACCTCACCTACATCATGGTCATCAAAGCCGGCGAGTACCAGAGCATGCCCGGCAACAACCACACGATCCTGAAGGCCGCCTACGTGAAGCGCGGGTCCATCATCACCGCAGACGGCGTCACGCTCGCCGAGTCCCTCCAGCAGGAGGACGGGACCTACGTCCGCTCGCACCCCAACGGGAACCTCGCCGCGCACGCCGTGGGCTACTACTCCACCCAGTACGGCACCACGGGGATCGAGGCCTCGCAAAGCGACACCCTCACCGGCTCCAAGGACTACTCGAGCTGGCAGAACGCCCTGAACTCGCTCGCCGGCACCACGCAGCCGGGCAACTCGGTGAAGCTCACGATCGACTCGCGCATCCAGCGAGCCGCCGAGGAGACGCTCTCCGGCTACACCGGCGCGATCGTGGTGCTCGACCCCAAGACCGGCGCCGTGCTGGCCTGGGCGAGCGCCCCCACCTACAACAACGACAACATCAAGGAAGCCCTCGCCGCGGCGCAGGACGGCTCAAACAGCGGCATGTACGACCGCGCGACGCAGGCTCTCTACACCCCGGGCTCCACCTACAAGGTCATCACCCTCGCGGCCGCGCTCGACGCCGGCACGGCGACCCTCACGAGCTCCTTCTCCGCCCCCGGCTCGATGGAGATCGGCGGGGCCGAGGTCACGAACATCCGAGGTATCGGGTTCGGCTCGCTCACCTTGCAGCAGGCCTTCGCGTACTCGGCGAACACGGTGTTCGGCCAGCTCGCGAACGAGGTGGGCGCGGAGAACCTCGTGCAGTACTCCCGCGCCTTCGGCTACGGGCAGTCGCTCGGCTCCGATTTCTCCACCGCCTCCTCGATCATGCCCGACCCGAGCGAGATGACCGAGTGGGAGCTCGCCTGGGCCGGCGCCGGCCAGCCGGTCGGCCAGGGGCACACCCCCGGCCCGCAGACCACGGTCATGCAAAACGCCGTCATGGCGGCGACGATCGCCAACAACGGCGTGGTCATGAACCCCTATGTGGTCTCGCAGACCCTCTCCCCCGAGGGGACCGTCGTCAAGACCACCCAGCCCCGCTCGCTCGGCCAGGCCCTCTCGGCCGGCGCCGCCTCCGAGGTCAAGGACGCCATGCTCGCCGTCGTGGAGGACGGCTCGGGCAGCGCGGCCTCCGTCCCGGGCGTCAAGGTGGCCGGCAAGACGGGCACGGCCGAGACCTCGAGCACCAACGTCAACTCGGCGTTCGTGGGCTTCGCGCCCTTCGATACCCCCACCTTGGCGATCTCCGTCATGGTTGAGAACTACGATGAACATGGCGTCTCAGCCGCAGCCCTCGCCTCCCGGGTGCTGGCCGCGGCCCTCGAGGCGCAGGGACTATAAGGAGTTGGACTGATGGAAGAGCAGCACGTACTTGGGGGACGCTACCTCCTGAAGGACCGGGTCGGCGCGGGCGGCATGGCCACCGTCTACCGGGCGCAGGACCAGGTCCTCGACCGCACGGTGGCCGTCAAGATGATGCTGCCGCAATACGCCGGCGATGCGACCTTCGCTGCCCGCTTCAAGCAGGAGGCGCAGGCGGCGGCCGGCCTCTCGAGCCCCTACATCGTGAACGTCTATGACTGGGGCAAGGACGGCGACACCTACTACATCGTCATGGAGTACCTGCGCGGCACCGACCTCAAGAGCGGCGTGCGCAGCCACGGCGCGCTGGATCCGAAGAAGGTCGCGCAGATCGGGTCCCAGATCTGCGGCGCGCTCTCGGTGGCGCACAAGCACGAGATCATCCACCGCGACATCAAGCCGCAAAACATCATGGTGCTGCCCGACGGCAACATCAAGGTGATGGACTTCGGCATCGCGCGCGCCAAGAACAGCCACCTCACGCAGGACAACAACGTGCTCGGCACGGCCCACTATGTCTCCCCCGAGCAGACGCGCGGCCAGGAGCTCGGGCCCACCTCCGACATCTACTCCCTCGGCGTGGTCATGTACGAGTGCGCCACGGGGCAGGTCCCCTTCGACGGCGACGACGCGATCTCCGTGGCGATGAAACAGGTGAGCGAAGCCCCCATGCCGCCCAGCAAAGTGAACCCCGGCGTTGACACCGCGCTCGAGCGGATCATCCTGAAGTGCATGGAGAAGGACCCCGCGAACCGCTTTCAGTCGGCCGACGAGCTGCGCGAGGTGCTGAACGCCTACATCGCCGGGCGCACCGTGGACGTGCCCGAGCCGACGCGCGTGATCCCGGCGGCCACCGCCACCCGCGTCATGAGCGACCAGACCCAGGCGATGGTGCGCCCGAGCGCCCCTGGTCAGACGACCGCCCGCGCGAGCGTGCCCGGCGCCTACCAGGCGGAGCCCGAGAAGGAGCGCGAGGGCTCGGGCAAGGGGAAGGTCGCCGCGATCGTGATCGGCATCATCGCGGTGCTCGCGATCGCCACCTTCGCGGTCACGAACCTGTTCGCCGGCACCGGTGGCGTGAACGTCCCCAACGTCATGGGCATGGTGCAGGAGCAAGCCGTCAAGCAGCTCGAGGACGCCGGCTTCGACACCAAAGTCGAGGAGCAGTACTCCACCGACGAGGACAAGGGCAACGTCATCGACCAGACGCCGAAGGGCGGCCAGACCGCCGAGAAGGGCTCGACCGTGACCATCGTGGTGTCGCAGGGCGCCGAGCCCGTGAAGACCGTGAAGGTCCCCGACCTCGACGGCATGACCGAGTCCGAGGCTGAGGCGGCGCTCAAGGCCGTGAACCTCGTCGGCAAGGCCACCGAGGAGGAGAACGACGAGGTCGAGGAGGGCACCGTCTTCTGGCAGGGCAAAGACGCCGGCAGCGAGGTGGACGAGGGCACGGAGATCGAGTACAAGGTCGCCAAGGCCGCGGAGACCGTGAACGTGCCGGGCGTGCTCGGCAAGAGCTTCAGCGAGGCGTCCAACGAGCTGTCGAGCGCCGGGTTCAAGGTGGTCGACGGCGGCTCCGACTACAGCAGCGACTACGCCGCGGGCAAGGTCATGAGCCAGAGCGTGACGGGCAGCGCCAAGAAGGGGACCGAGGTGACGCTCGTGGTCTCCAAGGGCGCCAAGAAGGAGACCGTGAACGTCGACGCCCTCGGGCTCGAGGGCATGACGCAGGAGCAGGCGCAGCGCGCGCTAGCCAACGCCGGGCTGCGCTACTACGTCTCGAGCAACGAGGCGAGCTCGAGCGTGCCGCGCGGCAGCGTCATCTCCTACGCGCCCACCGGCGAGCAGGAGGCGGGAGCCACGATCGCCCTCGTGATCTCGACGGGGTCTGGAACCGGCGGCGCGGCGGATACGGAGAACTGACGCTGCGCTGATGATAGACGGCGTTGACCGAAAAGCCCCCGGCACTTCTGAACTGCCTCCCATTTCTTGGACTTAAAAGTAAAGTCCTTGAGATGGGAGGCTTTTTTTCGATGACGATCTACGACAGGTCGGTGAGGGAGGCAGCCTGCGGGCTCTTCGAGCGCGGGCTCGGCTGCAAGTCCGCGGCGAGGCGACTGGGGATCCCGACCGAGGCCGCGAGAAAATGGCACCGTACGTACCGGGCCGTCGGAGGGGATGCGCTGCTGGACATGGGGAGCCGCAGGACATACGACTACGAGACCAAGGTCGCCGCGGCGAGGGCCGCGGTCGACGGCGGGATGGGCGGGCCCGAGGCCATGGCGCTGTTCGGGATAGCCGGCGAGTCCCCGCTGAAGGGCTGGTGCCGGCTCTACCGCGAGGGCGGAGCCGAGGCGCTGAGGCCCAGGCCCAAGGGCCGGCCGAGGGGATCCGGGGCGAAGGCGGCGCCGGCGGCGCGCGAGGAGGAGCTCGCGCGCGAGGTCCGCAGGCTCGAGGCGCAGGTGGCGCACCTGAAAAAACGATAGCCCTGAAAGCGGAGCTCGGCTTGCCGCTCGGAACGGGGCGGCGGCCGTAGCCGCGCTTTCGGGGCGCTTCCCCCTTGCCGACCTGCTGGCGGCGGCCCGCCTCGCCAGGTCCACCTACTACTACGCGCTGGCGCACCCGAAGGCGCCGACCAGGCCGGGGCCGCGCGCGAGGGTCGCCGAGATCTTCGGCAGGCTCCCTGACGGCGTCGGCCACAGGCAGGTGGCGATGGAGCTGCGTGCCGTCGACGGCGAGCGCATAGCCGACAAGACGGTCCTCAAGATGATGGGCGAGATGGGGCTCAGGCGCGGGATCCGCCGCGAGACCGGCCGCCGCCGCTACAGCTCCTACAGGGGCGAGGTCGGCGAGACCTTCGAGAACGTGCTCGGCCGCGACTTCGCGGCGGACGGCCCGTGGCGGAAGATGGGCACCGACGTCACCGAGTTCAAGCCCTCCTTCGGCAAGGCCCACCTCGCGCCCGTCTACGACTTCGGGAGCAAGGAGATCGTGGCGCACTCGATATCCCCGCGTCCCAACCTCGCCCAGCAGGAGGAGATGCTGGGGGTGCTCCTCGCGGCCAAGCCGGAGGGCACGGCGCCCGTCCTGCACTCGGATATGGGCTGGCAGCACCGGCACGCGGCCCACGTCGGCGCGCTGGCGGCGAACGGCTTCGTCCAGAGCATGTCGCGCAAGGGCAGCTGCCTGGACAACGGCGCGACCGAGCAGCTCTTCGGCCATATCAAGGACGAGTTCTTCCGAGGGCGCGACTGGGACTCGTTCGAGGAGTTCAAGCGCGACCTCGAGGCCTACATCCACCACTGGAACAACGTGAGGCGCCAGGTTGGGTTGAAGGGCCTGACCCCGGTGGAGTTCCGGGAGCAGGCCCTTCGGGAGGCCGCCTAGCGGCTATTATTTAACGCGTCCAAGTTTTGGGAAGCAGTTCAGAAGTGCCGGGGGCTTTTTTCGGACCGGATCACATGTCCGGAGACGCAGTTACGGCAAAACTCGCGCCCTTTGTACCAGTTTTGAGCGGCATCCAGAAAACCTCACGCGACTTGTACCAGTTTCAGCGAGGTTCCCGAGTATCCATTGAAATTCGGATGACAAAAGCGCAGGTCAGAGCTTTTTAGAAATCGCCTCTACTTGGCGGACCCCGCAAAACTGGTACAAGTCGCGTGAGGTTTGTTTCTCGTTTCCCAGAAGTGGTACAGAACGCGTGAGTTTTGACGCAACGGGACGCGCGGGCGCCGCGTTGGCTGCAAACTGCGTTGAATCAGCGGCCGGCCGCCTGAGCGGCATGCACGTGACAAGGGTCAGACCACATGAGAGCAGCCGCAAGCGAGCGTGACTGAGTCGGCGTCCCCTTTCCTGCGGTTACTGTTACGTGTTAACGCCCCGCTTGCACGCAGCTCGCTGTCTCGCTGTCTCGCTGTCTCGCTGTCTCGCTGTCTCGCTGTCTCGCTGTCTCGCTGTCTCGCTGAAGGATGTTACCGGGAGCGAAAACGGTGCGCTCTCGAGGCCGCCAGCGCCTGAAAACAGCTACCGCTGGAGCGCCGCATCGGCCGCTTCCTGCAGGAAACCCATCACGCGGTCCTGCAGCACGCGATGGTCCGGCGCTGCCCCGGCCCTGTGGCCCGGGGCGCTGAAAGCCCGCTCCATCTGCTCGAGCCCCAGCGCGGCGCGCTCGGCGCCACCGAGCTTGAGATACCGCCGACCAAGCTCGCGCCCTGCATCGCTCCCAGGAGCGGTGCCCGTGCTCACCGCCGCGACGGCGTCTCCCACGAGCACATGCCAGGCCATGAGCTCCTCACGGGCGAACGTCGGCGCCTCCCCCTCCGTGCGGAATCCCGCGTCCCAGCGCGCCTCCACGCCGGCGTCGGCACGGGAGATCTCCTGGGACATCCGACGCCAATCGATCGGGCATCCCGAGGCGAGCGCCCCCTCGATGATCCGCAGAGCAGAGAGACCCTTGAGCAGCTTCAACCACTCTGCGTCGAGCGCATCGCGGCTGCGCACGGCCAGAAGCTCGAGGTCCGCCCCCGACTCGCCGGTCGCGTCGCGGATCTCGGAGAGCGTCAGGTTGAGGCGCTTGAGGACGAGGATGCGATGGAGCTTGGCCTCGTCATCGGCCGAGTAGAGACGCTGATGAGAGGCGCTCATCGACGTGGGGCTGAGCAGCCGCTTCTGGTCGTAGAACTGTATGGTGCGCACCGTCACGCCCGCCCGCCGCGCGAGCTCGCCGACGGTCATCAGGCCCTCGTTATCCATCAAGCACCCCCTCATGGCTGCAACGACCTCCATTGTAGCGCTCCGGTCCGCGACGACCTTGACCACGACGTAACGTAATCTCCTAGGATGGGCCCGCCAAACAAGAGGGGGACCTATGATCGTGTCATGGATGACCACGAACCGCTGCAACCTGCGCTGCGAGCATTGCTATCAGGATGCCGCCGAGCGCGACGCGCGCGAGCTCAGCACCGATGAGGCCAAGGAGATGATCGACGGGATCGCCCGCGCGGGCTTCCGGGTCATGATCTTCTCCGGCGGGGAGCCGTTGATGCGACCCGACATCTACGAGCTGGTGGCCCACGCCGCGAGCCGCGGCCTGCGCCCGGTCTTCGGCACGAACGGCACGCTCATCACCGACGAGGTGGCCTGCCGCCTGAAGGAGGCCGACGCCTGCGCCATGGGCATCTCGATCGACAGCCTCGACCGCGAGGAGCACGACCGGTTCCGAGGGCTTCCCGGCGCCTTCGACCGCACGATGGCGGGCATCGAGGCCTGCAAGCGCGCGGGGCTCCCCTTCCAGATCCACACTACGGTGCTCCAGTGGAACCGCGACGAGGTCTGTGCGATCACGCGCGCGGCCGAGGGGCTCGGCGCGAAGGCGCACTACATCTTCTTTCTGATCCCTGTAGGTCGCGGCGTGAACGTGCAGCCCGAGGCGCTCGACGTTGCCGCGAACGAGGAGCTGCTCCGCCAGATCATGCGCACCTCAGACGAGGTGTCGATCGAGGTCAAGCCCACCTGCGCGCCCCAGTTCACGCGCGTCGCCAAGCAGCTGGGAATCGAGACGCGGTTCTCGCGCGGCTGCCTGGCCGGGCTCACCTACTGCGTCGTCGGCAGCGAGGGAATCGTGCGGCCCTGCGCCTACATGGTGGACGAGGCCGGCGACGTGCGCCAGCAGCCCTTCGACGAGATCTGGGAGGCCTCGCCCGTCTTTCAGCGCCTGCGCACCCGCGCCTACAGCGGCGCCTGCGGCACCTGCGAGTTCGCGGAGGGCTGCGGGGGCTGCCGCGCACGCGCGGGCTACTACCACGGCGGGGACGTCATGGCGCAGGACGACTACTGCGCGCACGGCATGGGACTCGCCTGCGCGTCCTAGCGCGGGCTCGACGATAGAGGGGATCGATCATGGGAATCAGGCATCTGCTGGCCGGCGGGTCACACCGGGCGCTGATCGCGGGGGTTGCCACCGTGGCGTGCGCGACCGCGCTGGCATGTGGCACCGGCTGCGCCGCACCGGCGCCCAACGCGGGCTCCGCGGCATCCGGGAGCGCGATCGAGCGCACTGCCGCGACACAGGCCGTCACGTTCACCGACGCGCGCGGCAAGAAGATCACGGTCGAGCGGCCCAAGCGCGTGGTGGCCTGCATGGGGAGCTTCGCGCACATCTGGGAGCTCGCCGGCGGCGAACTCGTGGGCGCCTCGAGCGACGCGGCCGAGGACTACGACATCGCCTCCGAGGTGACGAGCGTGGGCGACTTCACCTCCCCCGACCTCGAGCAGATCATCGCGCTCAAGCCCGACCTCGTGCTCATGACGGCTTCCACAGGCGGCCGCGGCGGTGCATCCTCGCAGGTGGAGCTTGCGCAGTCCCTCGAGGATGCGGGCATCACCGTGGCGTGCTTCAAGGTGACGACATTCGAGGACTACCTCGGCATGCTCCGCATCTGCACGGATATCACCGGGCGAGCGGACCTCTATCAGAAGAACGGACAGGAGGTGCAAGGCCGCATCGACCGGATCCGCGAGCAGGTGCCCGCGGGAGAGCAGCCGAGCGTGCTCGCCGCCATCACCTACTCGGGCGGCACCCGTGTGCAAGGCGCCGACACCGCCGTGGGGTCGATCGTGGCCGAACTCGGCGGCAGGAACATCGCCGACACCGACCGGGCGCTGCTCAAGGACTACAGCATGGAGTCCGTGATCGCCGACGACCCCGATTGCATCCTCATCGTTCCGATGGGCAACACAGATGGCGCTGCCCGCAAGCACCTTGAGGAGTCCACGGCGGAAAACCCCGCTTGGGCAGAGCTCTCCGCGGTGAAGAACGATCGGTACGAGGCGCTCGACCCGGCCCTCTTCCTGCATAAGCCCTGCGAGCGCTGGAACGAGGCCTACCAGGTCGTCTATGATGCCCTCTACGCGTAGGGCCGCCGCGGCGATCGTCGGCGCGGCCGTGCTCACCGCGCTCGCGGCAGCGCTCGCCCTCTCGCTCGGGTCCACGACCGTGGGGCCCGCGGAGCTCGTGGCCTGGCTCGGCGGACAGCCCGTGAGCGCCGAGACGGCCGCCATCCTCGCGCACGTGCGGCTCCCCCGCGTGGCCGCGGCCCTGCTCGCCGGATCCGCGCTCGCCGTGGCGGGCTTCGTGACGCAGACCGTGCTCGCGAACCCCATGGCGAGCCCCAACGTCATCGGCGTCAACGCCGGCGCGGGACTGCTCGTCCTGGTGGCCGCCTCGCTGTTCCCGGCTGCGACCTGGCTCCCGCCCGTCGCGGCGTTTTTCGGCGCGTTTTTGAGTGCGCTCGCGGTGTTCGCGCTCGCCCGGGGAGCCCGGGCCGGGAAGCTCACGATCGTCCTCACCGGCATGGCGCTCACGGCCGTCGCCACGGCGGGGATCAACGTGATCCTCATCGTGAACCCCGATGCCTACGTAGGCGCCTCGCGCTTCCTCGTGGGCGGACTTGCCGGCGTGATGGCCGGCGACCTGCTGCTCCCCGGCGCGCTGATCGCCATCGGGCTCTGCGCCGTGATCGCCGGCGCCCGCGGGCTCGATGTGATCCAGCTGGGGGATGCCGCCGCGCACGGGCTCGGACTCGGCGTACGGCGCTTCCGCCTCGGCATGCTCGCGCTCGCGGCCCTGCTGGCCGGCGCGGCCGTCAGCTTCGCGGGGCTTCTCGGGTTCGTGGGGCTCATCGTGCCGCACATCGCCCGCGTGCTCCTGCGCAGCGGCGCCCGGGCCCAGCTCGCGCTCACCGCCCTTCTGGGGGCGCTCTTCGTGTGCGCCTGCGACCTGGGGGCGCGCATCGCATTCGCCCCGTTCGAGATCCCTGTGGGGATCGTCATGGCGTTTCTCGGCGGCCCGTTCTTCGTGGCGCTCATCGTGCGGAGCAGCAGGCGAGGCGATGTCGATGGGCTGTGAGCGAATTCAGGCCGCGGGGTACGGGCAAGCCGCGGGCGTGTGCGAGCAAGCCGCGGGGCGCGGACAGGACGCGGACGAGCGCGCCGCGCTCGCGTTCACGGACCTCACCTTCTTCCGCGGGGCGCAGCCGGTGATCGCCAACCTCTCCTACGAGGTGCGAGGCGGCCGCCTCACCTGCCTGGTGGGGCGCAACGGCTGCGGCAAGTCGACGCTGCTCGGCCTCGCCGGCGGCATGCTCCGCCCGCAGTCGGGGACGGTGCGGCTGCTCGGACGCGAGATCGCCGCGCTCGGTGAGCGGGAGCGGGCACGGGAGCTCGCGGTCCTCGCGCAGGGCCACACGGCCCCGGCCATGCGCGTGAGGGAGCTCGTCGCGCTCGGCCGCTACCCCTACCGCGGCGACGGCGACATCGCAGCCGACGAGGAGGCCGTCGAGGGCGCCCTTGGGATCACGGGGCTTGCGGGCCTCGCCGACGTCTGGGTCGACCGGCTCTCGGGCGGACAGCGGCAGCGGGCACACATCGCGCTCGCCGTGGCGCAGGAGACCCCCGTGCTGCTCATGGACGAGCCCACGACCTACCTCGATGCCGCCGGCTGCCATGAGGTGCTGCGCCTTGCCCGCCAGCTCGCGCATGCCGGGCGCACGGTGCTCGCCGTCGTGCACGACCTCGATCTGGCACTGCGCTACGCCGACGAGATCGCCGTGATGGACGACGGCCGCATCGCCTGCTCAGGCACGCCGGCAGCGGTGCTCGCGCAGGGCGTGCTGCAGGAGCTCTTCGGCGTGCGGATCCGGACGTTCGAAGACGGGGACGAGGCTGGGTACCTGCTGTTTCCCCGCTAGGTGTTATGTGCCGACAGGTTGCGTGCGCCGGCGATGCGCGACATGGGCGGAAGGCCCCCGCACGCGCTGTGCGGACGCGACCAATTATAGTACTTGGTGAAGGCCGGGAGGGTGATAGCCCCCTCGGCCTCGCTTCAGTACGCGCGCACTGCCACTTCTGCGCGATCGTCCTGTTCATGCGCTCGACCTTGCCGTTCCGCCAAGGGCTGAACGGCCTCGCGTACACGTGGCGGACGCCCTCGTCCCCCGGCGGCGCGTCGAGCCCGCCGCTGCGGCACCCCGCGGGCCGCCGTCGGTCGCCACGCGCTCGACCCGCACGCCCATGCCCTCGAAGAAGCGCAGGCACCGGCCCATGAACGCCGCGCAGGTGCCCCTCCCCTCGTCGGGCGTCGACTCCGTGTAGGCGACCCTGCCGCGGTCGCCGACCGCGACGCGGTCGACGTCGGCGGGCCTCGGCATCCCGCGCCCTCGACGATCCCGGCGCAGGTGCGCGCGGGCACGCCGGTGACGGCCGCAAGCCCGAGCGGCGCGAGCATGAGCTCCCGCCTCGCGGCCGCGACGCACTCCCCGGCCCCGGGCGGCGTGGTCCCGGGCGGCGTGAGCCTGAGGGGGCTGCCGGCGCGGTCGGCCACGGGTTCGCCGGACCTACTGCGGCGCAGCCGCTTGCTCGCCGTCTGGCGGCTGACGCCCATCTGGCGGGCGGCCTCGGCGACGCCGAGACCGGGCTCTGTGCGCGAGACGGGCGCCTCGCGCCCCCTCGGGGAGAGCTTTGCGTTAAGGATGCTGGGACACGGGAGGGCCCCTCTGACGCAAGCGCAGGCAGCTTACAGCATGCGGGAGCCCTCCCCATTTGTCACCCTAGGGACGTAAACAACGTCGCGGCACTGAACAGCTAGGCGTACTGCCTATACTCCACCAGCTCGCAGAAGTCGTTAACACTCATGAGCCAGTCTCTCTGGGCCGGCGTGTAAGTCTCGAACAAAGGGGCGGGCACGACGAGACCGAGTCTGTTCTTCGCCATCGCCCTCGTGTAGTCCTCGCTCACAGCTGGCTCAAGCGTGACGAGGTGCTTGTCCTCAATCCTATCGGCCTCATCAAGCACCTGCCGCCAACGCTCCTTGATGGTGGTCTTGGCACCGAGCATCGTGAGCCGCATGACCGGGAACTCGGGATCGTGGTAGTCCTCAATCGAAGGGAAGATGAAGTCTGGCTTCGACTTCCCCTCCGTGTACTTCTGCGCCGAGCAGCGGATGCCCCGTGCGTTGAAGAGCATGGAAAGCTGATTCTCGAAGGCCGTGCCTGCACGCGATTTGCGACGCTGGAAGGCGGACATAGTTGTGCGCAGCACGCCGTCAACATCGAGCGTTGTACCAAGGTAAGGCGCGAGATCGCGCTCAAGAAGATGACGTTCGAAGACGCGGAACAGCATTTCCTCGCGCTCGTAGCACGCAAGCAGGCATCCGTCTGGGTCGCCCTTCCAGTCCAGCTTCCCGAGCGTTGAGACGGAATAGGAGGAAAAGTCCGCCCCCTTGGGAAAGGACCCACCGAACCTCTCAATCATGCCATCGAGGAAGCTCTCCGCCGCCGTGGGAATGCCGACTTCAACGCCTATCGATTCGAGAATCGTCGCAGCAACCGACGTGATGCGCGTGTCCTCCCGCGTCGAAAACGTGAAACCCTTCTCGCCCACCCCGTCGAGCGCGAAGAGCCAACGCACCTGCGATTCCGCCGTGCTGCCTGCCCGAGCAAAGAGAATTACGACCTCTTTGCCCTCATGGAGCGCCAGAACCATGAGGTCGCCGGGGTGCGCCATCTTCAACGCGGCGTTGTCATTGTAATAGAGCCTGTACTCCGTCCTAGTTGGGTGTGTCCTTCGCGCGTCGTACCATGTAGTGCACCCGTGGTCAAACACGGGGTCGTTATCATCGTCAAGGTAGGCGAAGGTCGTACGCATCCCCTTGATGTCATCATCACCGAACAGCCCACGCAAAGCCCCCACGCCGTTGAGCTCATGCCGGTGGCTCTAATTTGCCCCCACGCCGTTGAGCTCATGCTGGTGGCTCTTATTTGCCCCCATGATATCAACGCCCGCGAGGACCTTGGAGGCGGCACCGTCGAAGTACCCGCTAAGCGCCCCGTAATCCATCCTCATACACTCCCATCATCAGTTTAGCAACCGAGCGAACAACCGGCACGGTCACGGAGTTGCCAAACTGTCTGTACGCCTGCGTGTCCGATACCGGGATGATGAACTCGTCTGGAAAGCCTTGCAGACGTGCGCACTCGCGAGGGGTGAGCTTGCGGGGGTTCTTCCCCTCCTGCCCCACCAGAATCTCGCTGCCATCCTTGTGGTAGCGGGCTGAGAGCGTCCTCGTAGTGTCCCCTGCGCCCACCATCGAATAGCCGAAGCCGTTCCCCGCCGCCTCATGCTTCTCGCGGTAGGCGCGAAGGTATGCCCAGAGCTTGTCCGATATGGTGTAGCGCTCACTCGGGGACTCCTCAAGAATCTCCCCGAGGACGTGCCCCCAACCCGGAATCTCAAGGCCGTCCCAAGAGAAGGGGACATCGTCCCTAAACCCAACAATGTAAATGCGCTCCCTGTGCTGACACGCCCAGCGCAGGGAGTCGAGTACCTTCCAGAAGACCCGATAACCAAGATCGTCCTCTAACGTCTGTCGTATGACCTCGAAGGTCTTTCCCCCGTCGTGACTCGTGAGGTTCTTCACGTTCTCAAGGAGGAACGCCCCCGGCCTCTTGTCATGGATGATCCGGGCGACCTCGAAAAAGAGCGTCCCCTGCGTCTTGTCCTCGAAGCCGGTGGGGCGACCTAGTGACTGCTTCTTCGATACCCCCGCGAGCGAGAACGGCTGACACGGAAAGCCTGCGAGCAGCACATCGAAATCCGGCATGTCGGAGGAGGCGACTTCCCGGATGTCGCCCGCAGGAGTGTCTCCGTAGTTCATGCGGTAGGTCTTCTGGGCGAACTTGTCCCATTCGCAGGAGAAGACACAACGACCCCCCAACTCTTGAAAGGGCATGCGGATGCCCCCGATGCCCGCAAAGAGATCACAGTAGGTGAAGGGCGCATCCGGACGCTCCCCTTGGTCGAACGGAGCGACAGGACCGAGCGAGGCGATAAAGGCACACTCAGCCGCTGTGAGGCTGGTGTCGCCCGCCTCCCACCTGCGAACGGTTCTCTCACTGGATGACCCCATGCCGAGCGCTGCTGCGAACTCCTTCTGGGTGAGGCCAAGCTCGACCCTCTTCTGCACTATGTCGTTCGGGCTCAACTTCATAGAACCCCTATCTTGGTTGAAAGAGGGTCAAACTGCCCTGCAATCGTCACAGCGATAGTCTACCAGTCAGACCGGACACAAAACAGCTCCTCTACAAATGCCGAGAGTTGAGACGGACGGCGAATTTGCTCACAGCAATCCCACAGAATGATAATTGGCCCAAACAGGTTCTCAAGCACCCCGCAAACGAAATCAGGCCAGAGGTTTATGGCCTATGGCCTGCAAAAATGCTGGTGCCCCCGGGCCGATTCGAACGGCCGACACCCGCTTTAGGAGAGCGGTGCTCTATCCCCTGAGCTACGGAGGCACGTGCTTACACAGTGTAGCAAAAAGCAGGGCGTGGAGCTGCGACGGCGTCGGCCTGCGTTCGGCTGCCGACGACGCACCGGAAGCAGCTCCGAGCCGGCGTCGTCACGCGCCGTCCGGTACGGCGATCTCCTTGATGACGGCCTCCTGCCCCTGCACGAGACGGGTGCTCCCGCTCCCGCAGGTGGGACAGGTCTTCCCGTGCTCCACGGTGCCGTACGTGGCGCCGCACGACTCGCAAAACGTCAGCGCCGGCACTTCCTCGAGCATGAGCTCGCAGCCCTCCATGAGCGGCTTCTTCGCGCAGGCCCAGGCCCAGCAGTCCGAAAGGTACCCCGGCACGATACCAGAGACCTCGCCCAGCTCGAGCGTCACCGCCGACACGCGGCTGAGGCCGTTGCCGGCCGCCACCTGCTCCACGCTCTCGATGATGTTGAACACGATGCCAAGCTCGTGCATGGGATACCTCCGTGCCTGAACGTTGCCGGGGCGCCGAACCCCTCGGCCCGACGCCCCGCAGTGAGACGACCTGGTTCCTCGCCCCGAAGCGGATCTTGATCTCGCGCTTCGCCGCGTACTTCAGAAGGCCCGGGACCTTCTTCTCCGCCTTGACCATGCGGCCGCACTCGGGCCGCTCGCGGTGCAGGTGAATCGCGTCGAAGTCGCACTTCGTGGTGCACAGGCCGCAGCCGATGCACTTGTTCTCGTCCACCACCGAAGCGCCGCAGCCAAGGCAGCAGGCGGTCTCGGCCTTGACCTGCTCCTCCGTGAAGGTCTGCACCATGTCCCCGCGCGGGAGGCGCAGCCGCTCTCAGGCCGCGCCCGGCGACCTCCCGCGCTGGGGAACACCGTTTAGCGGAAATTGCCGCCAAGTCCCCGACAAGCAGGCCGCGCTGAATGTCGCCCTCGACGACCTGGTGAACGACATCGTGGACCGGTTGCGTGCGTGGAACGCATCACGCGTGCCCGGCGATATCGAGGGGTCCCTCGTCTCGGGCGCGGCGGTTATGAAGGAGCTCGTGCTGGGGCGGAACGACCTGCCGCTCTCGCTCGCCAGCAGCGGCGGGGCCTCCCTGTACACGCGGCTGGTCGACCGCATCGCCGACCGCACCGCGCGCTACATGATGGATTCGACGGTCCAGGATTACGCGCGCCTTCATTCGGTGAAGATCGAGCACGTGCATGAGACGTTCTATGTGCTGATCACCGGGCTGATCATGTTCATCAAGGCGAATCCCGAGGTGCCGGACCGCGTGCTCATCGACGTCATCGTGAGCAGCCTGCACGTCACGCGCGAAGCGGGGCCGCAGGGCAGCGAGTAAGGCGGCCGGTTGCGGGTATCATAACGGGGATCATATGCGCGCGGACAGCGCGGTCCCCCAGCTGTAAGGAGCCCTTCTATGTCTTCGAATCGCAAGCTGCTCAAGATCTTGAGCCTGGTGCAGGTGCCCGCCGCTGTGGCGCTGGTCGTGGTCGCCATCATGACCATGATGGGGTCGATCGAGATCCCGGTGGGAGCCCAGGTGCTGGGGGCGCGGCTCGATGACCCGGTGGCGCGGTACGTGATCGGCGCGGGCGAGCTCGTGGCGGGCGTTCTGACCATGGCTTCGGCCGTTTTCGGGATCCGCGGCGCCAACCGGCCGAGCGCCCTGGGATCGCATCGCATCGTCTCCGCCATTGCGTCGCTTCTGGGCCTGTGCCTGGTGATTGTGGGTGTGAGCAGCGCGATCTCCGCTCTGCTGCTCGGCGCTTTGGCCCTGGCGCTCGGCGTGGCGGCCTTCGTCTATGACGGCCGTGTGCGCGGGGAGCTCGACTGGTAGGGCTTTGAGGATCGAACCCCGAGGAGGGGGCCGGCGGTTCGCCGGCCCCCTCCTTTTTTATCGCGTGGCGGTAACCGAACCGACGGGGCGGCGGGGCGGGGGTACCATTAACTTATGTTATGCTTTTCTGGGTTGCGGGCTGCCTCCCGCAGTAAGTTTTCCAATGCGTGGACAAAAATCACGCTAGTCGGTATTTCAGGACCGCCCAAATGCCCTCCGGGGGCCTCCGACGTCAATATGCCAGGAAGAATCACCATGTATATTTGTTCATTTGCACGTATCTGAGCTCATTTTTATATATAGACACCCTATGAAAACACCGACTAGCGTCATTTTTGTCCAAGACCCGACCATGAAGCGTGAAATCAGCCGGCAAAGCGCCTGAAAACCCTGTGAGAAGCCGCGCTGCCCCTTCTCATGACGAAGGCCGGCCGCTGACGGCCGGCCTTCGCTACGCCGCGGGCCTGCGGGCTGGGACCTATCCCCACGGATCGCGTTCAAAAAGCGGCTCGGGATCCGGCAAGCGGTCGGAATAGGGGTCGTATCCGTCATCGTCCTCGTTCTCGGGACGGAGGAAGGGGTCCTTTTCCTGAGACGCATCGGATGCCCCCTTTGAAGAGGTCGATGCACCATCTCGGTGGTGTGCGCGATCAATCATGGTCATATGCAAACTCCCCTCAAGCCGAAAAGACCTGCAGCGGCCTCCGTATCCAGCAGTCCAAGGATACCCCGCGATCAGCCTCGGCCTATTGCCGTCCTCCCCCTATGCTTTGATTATATTTTGGTATATTGATAGTACCAATGCGATGTAAAGATACATCGCTGAAAGGAGACGTCATGGCCAACCGCTTCGTTCTCAACACCATCTCTTATCATGGATCTGGTGCCATATCTGAGATTCCTGGCGAAATCAGAAGGAGGGGCTTCCAGAAGGCACTTGTCTGCTCTGACCCCGACCTTGTCAAATTTGGTATCACCAAAAAAGTGACGGACCTCCTTGATAATGACGGGGTCGCGTGGGAGATGTTCTCTGACATCAAACCCAACCCAACCATTGAGAACGTCCAGCATGGCGTTGCCGCCTACCATGATGCTGACGCTGATATGATCGTCGCCATCGGCGGCGGATCCTCCATGGACACCGCCAAAGCCATCGGCATCATCGTGACCAATCCCGAATTCGCAGATGTCCGCTCCCTCGAGGGCGTCGCCGAGACAAAGAACCACGCCGCCTTCACCATCGCCGTCCCCACCACGGCCGGCACCGCCGCGGAGGTGACCATCAACTACGTCATCACGGATACCGAGAAGGTCCGCAAATTCGTTTGCGTCGATGTGAACGATATCCCTGAGGTCGCGATCGTCGACCCCGATATGATGGCGTCCATGCCCGCCGGCCTCACTGCCGCGACAGGGATGGACGCGCTCACCCACGCCATCGAGGGGTACACGACCCAAGGCGCCTGGGAGCTTTCCGACATGTTCCATCTGAAGGCGATCGAGCTCATCTCCAAGAACCTCCGCGACGCGGTCGCCGAGGCGAAGAGCGGCTCCCCTGCCTCCGGCCGCGAGGGCATGGCACTCGGACAGTACATCGCCGGCATGGGCTTCTCCAATGTTGGCCTCGGCATCGACCACGCCATGGCGCACACGCTCTCTGCGCACTACGACACCCCGCACGGTGTGGCATGCGCCATGCTCCTGCCTATTGCGATGGAGTTCAACAAGCCCGTGATCGCCGAGCGCCTGGCGAACGTCGCTCAGGCCATGGGCGTCGACACCGCCGGCATGGGCACCGAGGAGGCCGCTGATGCGGCGATCGCCGCCGTGCGCCAGCTGTCCGCCGATATTGACATCGCCGCAACCTGCCCCGCGATCCGCGAGGAGGATCTTGATCGCATCGCCGACGATGCGCTCGCCGACGCCTGCTATCCCGGCAACCCGCGTGAAGCCGACCATGACACCGTGGTTGGCCTTTTCCGTAAGATCATGGCGTAGGGACAATCCACTGAGATATAAGCGGGCATGTGGCGAATCGCTGCGTGCCCGCATTTTCATGAGCACACAGACGAACCAATGCCGGCATGCTAGGATTCGAGGAACGTCTGAAGGAGGGGCCGTGAACGTCGAGCCGATAAAAAAGGAAACGCTCACCGAGCAGATCATGAACCAGCTCGCTGACAAGATCACCTCCGGCGAGATACAGCCGGGGGAACGGCTCCCCGACGAGCGCTCGCTCGCCGCCATGTTCGGCGTCACACGGAGTCGGATCCGCGAGGCGCTGCGCGCGCTCTCCTTGGTGGGGCTGATTCACATCCGTCCCGGCGGAGGCTCATTCGCAGCAGAGCGCAGCGGCCAGCTCCCGCGCGAAGCGATTCTTTGGAGCTTTCATCGCGAGATCGAGAACTATGAGGATCTCTACGCCGCGCGGCGGCTTATCGAGACCGTGGTGCACACCTCCTGCTTTGACTGCAAGACCGACGAGGTGGTTGCCCGCCTGGCCGAGTTCGCCGAGGAGCTGCTCGCCCTCGACATCATCGAAGTGCCCAACGAGGAGTTCTCGGATCTCATCGATCGCATCGATACCTATGTCGGGGAGAACTGCGGGAACGGCATCTACAGCAAGCTGATGCAGACCATGATCATCCTGCGGCACGAGTCCGCCCTCAAGATCTTGGACATCCCCGCCTCCCGTCAAAGCGCGATCCTCTGGCGCGTCAAGATCCTCAAATCGTTTGGCCAAGAAGACCGCAGTCAGCTCGAGACCACCCTTGATGGGTTCTTCACGAGTTCGGTGGAGCAGCTTCCAGAGTGACCGAGCCTCCTTTGGCCGATAAGGCTCCCAACAAATAACTTGAGATAATGCGGCAGCATGAAATTGAAGGTCGATCCGATGAACCCTTCGCACCCCATGGCCAAGAACGCGACCATCTCGTTCTCAAATCGGCCGAAGCACTTCAGGTCCGGGTTGATCGAACGCAGACGTTCCATCTTGTAGAGATCGAGCCGTTCGACGCCCTCGACATGGTGCAGATCGTCGCTCGTGAAATGTTCATCGGCGACACCATACACACCGTGGTGACCATCAGCGAAAAGAGGGGCCACAAGAAGCGCGACGACAGGGGCGTCCTCACCGAGCATCTCGAGATCGTTAATCAACGCGATGAGATCGTCATGGTTGCCGATCACCTCCTCATGTGCGAGAAGCGCCCAAGCGCGTAGGTCGGTTTTCTGCCGCGAACGCATGGAAAAGGAAGGGGCCCCACCCAGACGGATGCGGCCCCCTTTGCCCGTACGTGCGCTGCCGGCTTTACTCGCCCGCGGGCTCCTCGCCCGCGCTCGGCGCGGCCTCCACCGTGAACACGCCGTTCGTATCCACGTCCAGCGTGATCGCATCACCCTCGTGCACGCGTCCGTCGATGATGGCGCCAGCGATGGCGTCCACCACCTCGCGCTGGACCAGGCGCTTGAGCGGGCGCGCGCCGAAGACCGGATCCAGTCCGCCCACGGCGAGCATCTGCTTGGCCGCCGGCGTCACATCCACCGTCATGCGGTCCTTCGCCACGCGACGCCGCACGTCGGCCAGCTGGATATCGACGATCTTCTCGATCTGCGCCATGCCCAGCGGATGGAACACGACGGTGTCGTCGATGCGGTTCAGGAACTCCGGCCTGAACGTGCGGTTCATGACCTCGTCCACCTGCCGCCGCATCTCCTCCTCGTCCGTGCCCGCGAGCTCGGCGATCACGTTCGACCCCACGTTCGAGGTCATGATGATGATCGTGTTCTTGAAGCTCACCTGCCGACCCTGGCCGTCCGTCAGGCGACCGTCGTCGAGCACCTGAAGCAGCACGTTGAACACGTCCGGATGCGCCTTCTCCATCTCATCGAGCAGGATGACGGAGTACGGGCGCCGCCGCACGGCCTCGGTGAGCTGGCCGCCCTCGTCGTAGCCCACGTATCCCGGAGGCGCCCCGATCAACCGCTGCACGCTGAACTTCTCCATGTACTCGGACATGTCGATGCGCACGAGCGCGCGCTCGTCGTCGAACAGGCACTCCGCGAGCGCCTTGGCGAGCTCCGTCTTGCCCACGCCGGTGGGGCCGAGGAAGAAGAAGCTGCCGATGGGCCGGTCGGGGTCGGAGAGGCCCGCGCGCGAGCGGCGCACCGCAGCGGCGACCGCAGCCACGGCCTCATCCTGGCCGATCACGCGCTTGTGCAGCTCGGCCTCGAGCGTCTTCAGCTTCTCGAGCTCGCCCTGCATCATCTTCGACACGGGAACGCCCGTCCACGCGCTCACGACCTCGGCGATCTCGTCGGAGGTCACCTGCTCGTTCAGGCCGCCGTCGCCGGCGTCCTTGCGCTCAGCGAGCTCGGCCTCGCCGGCGGCGATCTCCTGCTCAAGCCCGGGGATCACCGAGAAACGCAGCTCTCCGGCGCGCGCCAGGTCGCCCTCGCGGGTGACGCGGTCGAGCTCGCTGCGCGCCTCGTCGAGCTCGCCCTTGAGCTGGCGCACGCGGTCGATCGCGTTCTTCTGGTTGAGCCAGCCCGCCTTCGCCACGTTCAGGCGCTCCTGCAGCTCGGAGATCTCCTGCTGCAGGGTGGCGAGCCGCTCCGCCGAGGCCTCGTCCTTCTCCTTCTTGAGCGCCTCCTCCTCGATCTGCATCTGCGTGAGCTGGCGCGTGAGGGCGTCGATCTCGGCCGGCATGGAGTCGAGCTCCATGCGCAGGCGGCTCGCGGCCTCATCGACCAGGTCGATAGCCTTGTCGGGCAGGAAGCGGTCGGCGATGTAGCGGTCCGATAGGTCGGCCGCCGCCACGAGCGCGCTGTCCGTGATGTGCACGCCGTGGAAGATCTCGTACTTCTCCTTCAGGCCGCGCAGGATGGAGATCGTGTCCTCCACACTGGGCTCGGACACGAGCACCGTCTGGAAGCGGCGGGCCAGGGCGGCGTCCTTCTCGATGTACTTGCGGTACTCGTCGAGGGTGGTCGCGCCGATGGCGTGCAGGTCTCCGCGGGCGAGCGCCGGCTTCAAGATGTTGCCGGCGTCCATGGAGCCCTCGGTGGCCCCCGCGCCCACGATGGTGTGGAGCTCGTCAATGAACAGGATCACGCGGCCGGCCGCCTGCTCGACCTCCTTGAGCACGGCCTTCAGGCGATCCTCGAACTCGCCGCGGTACTTGGCGCCGGCCACGAGGGCGGACATGTCGAGCTCGATGAGGTCGCGGTCGCGCAGGGTGCTCGGCACGTCCCCGGCGACGATGCGCTGGGCGATGCCCTCGACGATGGCCGTCTTGCCCACACCGGGCTCGCCGATGAGCACGGGGTTGTTCTTGGTGCGGCGCGAGAGCACCTGGATCGTGCGGCGGATCTCGTCCGTGCGCCCGATCACGGGATCGAGCTTGCCCTCGCGCGCGAGGTCGCAGATGTTGCGGCCGTACTGCTTGAGTGCCTCGAACTGGAGCTTGTCGTCCTCGCTCGTCACGCGGTCGTCGCCGCGGAGCTCGGTGTAGGTCTCCTCGATTCGCTCGCGCGTGACGCCCTCCTGCGCGAGGATCTGGCCGGCCTGGCCCTTGTCCTCGGCGAGCGCCATGAGCAGGTGCTCGGTCACCACGAAGCGGTCCTCCATCTTAGAGGCCTTCTTCTCGGCGCGGTCGAGCACGCGCGTGAGCTCGTTGGAGAGACCGATCTGGGCGCCCTGGACCTTGGGCGCCGATGCGATGGCCTGCTGCGTTGCCGCGGCGAGCCGTTTGGGGTCGGCGCCGATGCGCTGGATGATGACGGAGATGTTGCGCTCCCCGCTTTCAAGCAGGGCGGCGAGCAGGTGGATGGGCTCCACCGCACCCGCCTGCGCGTCCCCCGCGATGCCGATGGCCGTCTGCAGCGCCTGCTTTGAGGTCATCGCCAGCTTGTCGATCCTCATGTGCATCACCTCTCTGATGGGTGCCGCGGTCGGGCGACGAGCCGCGGCGGCCGCCCTTCGGGGCGGCATCGATCTGTTCGAGGTGTATTGTTGCCGACTCAGGCGGATTTAATCAGAATCTAAGTGTCTACATATAAGATTTTCTAAGCGCTGACACACAAAAGGGGCGCCCCGTGGGACGCCCCTCTTCGCTGTCCGATAGGCCGTGCTTACTTGCGGCGGCGGAGCTTGCGGCCTCCGCCGACCAGCACGGCGCCGGTCCCCGCGGCCACGGCGAGTGCGGCCATGCTCAAGAGGTCGCCGGTCTTGGGCAGGCCCTTGGGCGCCTTCTTGCCGCCCCTGGAGCCATCGCCCTTCTTGGTGCCGTCCACGTCAGAATCGGCCTGGCCGGGTTTCTGGGTGCCCGTGGTGCCGTTATCAGGCTGCTTGCTGTCCGGATCGGGCTGCTCCGGCTCGGGCGCCTCGGCAACCGTCACGGAGATCGTCGCGGTCTTGCCGCCGTACCCGACGGTGACGTCCACGGTGCCCGCCACGGCGAATGCCGTGTCGAGCGCCGGCGTGAACGAGAAGTCGCCAGCCGTGTCGGCGCCGTAGGAGACCGTCTTGGTCGTCCCGTCGCTCATCGCGAGCGTGAGGACGATGCCCGACGGGTCGAGCGTCTCGCCCACCGTGTAGGCGGTCTTCGCGGGCTGCGAGCTCACGGCGATGCCCTCGAGCACCGGCTCCTTCACCTTGACGGTGAAGCTGCGGGCTGCCGTGGTCCCCTCGTAGGCGTCGATGCCGCGGGCGGACACGGTCGCGGTGCCCTCGGCCTCGTTGTTGGCATACTCGAGGACGTAGTCGACACCGTAGGTGAGGAGCTGGTCCTCGGCGCCCTCGCCCTTGAGCGTCACGGTCACCAGCGTGGGATCGAACCGCGCCGGCTCGTCGCCGTTCACGCGGTCGACCTCGAGGGTGTCGGGGGCGGTGAGCGCGGCGGCCGAGATATCGGTCTTCACCGGCGCCGTGCGCAGGCGGATCTCGGCGGCGCTCATGAACTGATTCATGCGGTTGCCGTCGCCGAAGGATTTCACCGTGGCGAAGCGGAAGTACTTGGCCGTGATCGGCTCGTCGAGCTCGAGGATCTTCCAACCGGGCTCGTAGGGCTTGGCGTCGGAGACCCAGGTGACCGCGCCGGCGTCCTGCCAGGTATTGCCGTTCTCGCTGTAGAGCAGCTTGCCCTCCATCACGGTGCCGTTCTGCAGGCCGCCCAGGCGGGGCAGGTAGCGCAGGGCGTCGATGGCCGTCGGCTCCTTGAGCTCCATCGTGACCCACAGGTTGTCGACGCTCGTCCCGGCCCAAGCGCTGTGGTAGATCGTCCCGTCGTTCTTATCGAAAGCGAGACGGACCGGCCCCTCGTTCGGGAGGCCGCGCGAGGGCTCCTCGCTGCCGGCCGTGAACGTCATGTCGTCGACCGGGTAGTCGCGCAGGCCGCTGTCGGCGGCGAGCTGTTCCTCTACCCCGAGGTTGATGGCGAAGGTCTTGCGCACGTTGTGGTCCTCGGACTCGAGCAGGAGGCGCACCACGCCCTCGTGCTCGGGGAGCACGGTGACGGCGGCGTTGCCCCGGGGCTCGGTCTCAACGGCGGCGACGATCGCCGGCGTGCTCCAGGAGTCGCCCTCGAGCGCCGAGGCGGGCACCTCCTTGCCGTTCACCGTGAGGGCCTCGAGCGCCGCGTCGCGGTTCGTGGTGAAGCTGCCCGTGACGCTCTTGAGCTCCACCTCCGTGATGCCCGTGCAGGGTTTGCGGCCGGAAAGGACCTCGCTCGAGTTCTTCACCGTGACGCGCACGTAGGTGGCCGTGGTCGGAGCGAAGGTGTAGGTGTAGGGGGTCACACGCCCGGAGGCCTGGCCGATCTTCTCCTCCACGGGCAGGGGGACCCAGTCCTCACCGTTCTCCGAGACCTCGAACACCGTGGTGCCGGCCTCGGGAAGGCGCGCGGAGTAGCTGTCCGTGAAGAAGTGGATCACGGCCTCGCCCAGGCGCTGCTGGGTCGCGTAGCGGAAGGTCAGCTGCGCGGTGTTGTGGCCCTCCTGCGAATAGGTGTAGTTGGTCCACGCCGTCGGATTCGGACCGCCGCTGCTGTTGGCGCCGATCGTGGTCGAACCGTCGGTGATGGCGGCGAGCGTGTCGTTCTGCTTGCCCTCGGGGATGTCCTGCGACAGCGCCGCCGCGGGCGCGACGTTGGCGCCGACCTGCACGCTCTCCTTCTGGACGCGGACGGTGGCCGTGAGCTCCATGTCGCGGCCGAAGACGTTGGCCGTGCCCGTGAGCACCACGGTGCCCGCCTTGTCGAAGGCGCCCTCGGGGGCCTCGTCCCAGGCAACCGGGAAGCTGGCGTTCAAGATCGTCCCGTCGGCCTGGATGGCCGGGCGGGCATCGGGGAGCACCGGGGCCTGGCCCACGGGCGTGGTGGTGGAGTAGTTGGCGAGCGCGACGATGTTGTCGAGCACCGTCACGATCGTACTGGCGCGCACGCCCGCCACGGTGCCGGAGACCGTGAAGGTCCCCGCCTCGGCGAGCTTCGCCTCATCGACGGCGTCCCAAGTGACGGGCGCGTCCTCGGCGCTGCCGTCGGTGTAGCGGACCTGGATCGTCTCGGGGAGGGAGAGCGCGGTACCGGTCTTCACATACTGGTAGCGCGCGTAGAAGAGGCTGTCCACGGATTTCGCCGCGGCGCTGTTGGGAGCCTCGGCCACGGGGATCTCGACCGTGGCGGGGGCGAGCCCCGGAGAGGACACGGTCACCTTCGCCGCGCCGGCCGTGCGGCTCGCGCGGACAATGCCCACAAGCTGGCCCGAGAAGGCGTCGCGGTTGTCGTCGCGGTAGGACTGGTGATCGGGCGAGTTGCCGTTGTCGATGCCGGCGAGCTCGGCCGAGCCGTCAACCTTGAAGGTCACGTTGTCCGCGGCGCGGGGGACGAGGTTGCCCTCGGCGTCGAGGACGCTCACCGTCACGTAGGCGAGGTCGGTGCCGTTGGCGCTCATGCCGTCGCGGTTCACGCTGGCCACGAGCTTGGCGGCGGCGCCCGCGGTGGTCACGCTCTGGCGGCCGTCCCAGCTCGAGGTGTCGATCTTGTTGCCGTTGACATCGTAGGCCTCGGCGGTCAGGGTGCCGTCGGCATAGGGCACCTTCCAGGTGAGGTAGAGGTTGCGGAACGCGTTGGCGTTCTTGTCGGCGCCCTCGTAGATCTGGTAGCTGAACCCTGCCGGCGTGGTCTTGCTCGAGAAGGACTTGGTCCCGATCTCCTGGCGCTCGGTGGAGCCGGCCGGGGTGAAGAACAGCTTGACGGTCGGGGCGTCGGTGTACACCACGACGTCGACCTTGCCCCCGATGTCCTTCAACACGGCGTCCTCATTCCATGCCGGCAGCATGTGGAGGGTGTGCTTCGCGTCGTTCCACTGGGACTGGTAGAAGTAGTAGGAGTCCTTGGGCAGGCCGGCGGTGTCGATGATGCCGAAGTAGGAGTTCTTGGAGGACGGCCAACCGCCCTTGGCGCCCGGGTCCGTACCGTTCCACGGCGTGGGCTCGCCCAGGTAGTCGAAGCCGGTCCAGACGTACTCGCCGGCCACGAAGTCGCGGGTGATGACGTCGTACCAGGCGTTGGAGGCGTAGTGGCCCCAGTTCACCTTGCTGTAGTCGTAGGCGGAAAGCTGCTTTGTGGCGGTGTGCTGGCCGTGCGTGTAGTACACGCCGCGGCTGTTGACGGAGGACGCGGTCTCCGAGCCGAGGATCCGCCAGGAGGGGCGGTCCCGGTGCGTGCGGTCGTAGACGCCGCCGCCCGCGTAGTTCAGGCCCACGATGCCTCCGGCATCGGCGATGCCCTGCGGGTACAGCTCGTTCGAGCCGCCCTTGAACTTGTTGTCGCCCGTCGTGACCGGGCGCGTGGGATCGGCGGCCTGCGCCCAGGTGATCAGGTTCTTCTGGATCTGGCGGAAACCGGAGATGCCCCGGGTTGTGCCCTCGGTCATCTCGTTGCCGAGCGACCACATGATGATGGAGGGCGCGTTGTAGTCGCGCGCGATGCTCGTCTCGAGGTCGAACTGGGCCCAGGTCTTCTCAGGCGCGGCGCCGATGATCTCGGACTCGCCGATCGCCTGGTTGAAGAAGCGCGCGTAGTCCTTGGAGTTGCCGTTCTTGGGGGAGGTCCAGCCGTCGAAGAACTCAACGTCGAGCAGGATGCCCTGCTCGTTGCAGGCCTCGATGAGCTCACGCGAAGGGGTGTTGTGCGAGGTGCGGATGGAGTTCGCGCCCATGTCCTTCAGGATGCTGACCTGGCGCACGATGGCGTCATCGGCTGCCACGGAACCAAGGGCGCCCTGGTCGTGGTGCATGCAGACGCCCTTGATCTTCATCGGCTTGCCGTTCAGCGAGAAGCCGGTGTTGGCGTCGAAGCTGAAGTAGCGGTAGCCGAAGTCGGTGTCGTAGGTGTCGACGACGGCACCGTCGCGCTTGACCTCGGTGCGCACGGTGTAGAGGTTCGGATGGTCGACATCCCACAGCGACGGAGCCGCCGCGGTGGTCGCCGTGGCCTCGAAGGTATCGGTGGCGCCGGCGGCGACCTGGCGCTCCGTGGTGGCCGTGGCGACGGCCGCCGCGGGGTCGCCCCCGCGCACGAAGACGGTCTGGACAACCTGGATGCTCGCCGGCGAGTCGCCGTCGTTCTCGACCGTGGTCTTGATCTTGGTGGTCACGGGGCCGCCCGCCTCGGTGGCGAGGTTCGGGGTGGTCACCTGCACGCCGTCCTTGGCGACATGCAGCTTGTCCGTGACGACGACATCGACGTCGCGGCCGATGCCCGCTCCCGAGTACCAGCGGCTCGAGGGCGTCTGGGCGTTCACCTTGACGGCGATGACGTTCTCGGCGCCCGCCTTCACATACGGGGTGATGTCAAAGGAGAAGGGCGTGTAGCCGTTCGGGTGGTTGCCGAGCTTATGCCCGTTCACCCACACGGTCGAGTCCATGTACACGCCGTCGAAGTCCAGGCGGATGCTTTTGCCCTCAAGCTCCTTCGAGAGCTCGAAGCTCTTGCGGTACCAGCCCACACCGCCCGGCTTGTAGGCGCTCTCCGCCTCGCCCGACTTGGTGTAGTCCTGGTCGATGCTGTAATCGTGGGGCAGCGTGACCTGATCCCAGGAGGAGTCGTCGAAGGTCTGAGACTCAGCGCCCGAGGCATCGCCCAGGCGGAACTTCCAGCTTGCGTTGAAGTCCTGCGTGCGCACGGTCGGGTCGGACACGCTGCTCACGTAGACGACCTCGGGGGCCGAGCTCATCTGCGTGACCGACTGCGAGCGCAGCAGCGGATCTGCCGCGTCGGCCAACGCGGGCATCGCGGCGCCCAAGATCGCGAGCGCTCCCGCGACGACCGCTCCGATGACGCGGCGACGCACGCCCCATGTGCGGCGCTTCGGGGTCGACCCCCGTTCGATAGCAGTTCGTGCCATCTCATCCTCCCTTACACCCCGGCATGTGCCTATGGGCAGATATAGACAGCAAAACAATACCGGGGTTATGAGTACGTACTCACGAGGGTCTGGCAGGCGTTCGGTTTGCAGCGGTGAACGGTTGGACAATCGCGTCCTGCGAAGAGCTGGTATCGGAGTTCAAATATATTTCGACCTGTGGGAAACGGGGAGCGGATGGGGCCGCGCGAAGGCGGGCGGGAGCAGGGGGCTCTGTTACCAGCTTTTTATATGCGTGGATTTTCAAAAGGGGCCGCGGGCTGCAAACGCGGCTTGCACAACAAAATGCGCAAAAAGAAGGGCCCTCCTCAGCGGGAGGGCCCTTCCGACGGCGTTTGCGCGGGGCTACTTGCGGCGGCGAACAACCGCGGCTGCCATACACGCCCCCGAGGCCGCGGCCACAGCCACGACGCCCAGCAGCACGGGGTCGCCGGTCTTCGGCAAACCGCCCTTCCCGCGGCCCGGCGCGCCCTGCTTCGGGTCGCGTGCCGATTCGGAAGCGGGCTTCTGCTTTCCATCGTCTTGGGAGCCCGGCTGCTGGGTCGTGCCGCCGCTTCCGCTCTCCCCCGCCTTCACAAGGCCGGCGAGCGCGTTCAGAATCGCCTGCCGTGCGGCCTCGACCTGCTCGTCGGTGCCGTTCACGAGCACATTGGCCCCCTCGGCCGCGGCGTCCGCGAGAGCCGCCAGGCTCTCTGCGGTATAACCGGCTCCGTCGACCTTCTCGGCGCGCGCGATCGCGTCCTTGAGGGCGACGACGTTGACCAGACCCGCACGCGCGTCAACGAGCGTCTGCGCAAGGGCGGACGCCTGAGCGCTCCCGCGGCCATCCTTCGCGACGGCGAGCGCCCGCGCGAAGGCATCCCAGCTTCCCGCCGTGTAATCGTCCTGGGACAGCTTCTCGGCGTCGGCGATCAGCGCGTCGATGTCGAGCGCCTCAAGGCCCGCCTGGGCCTGCTGCAGCTTCGACACCGCAGCGGCGACCTGCTCAGCCGTGGCGTCCTGCATCAGGGGCGTCGAGTCATCAAAGGCCTGCTTATAGGCCTGGTAGCTCGCAGGCGTGTAACCGGCGGCCGAGGTCGCCGAGAACTCGGCCCGCTCCGCGCGAAGCGCCGAGACGTCTACGAGCGCGGCCACGGCGGTGTCGAGCGAGCGCATCCCCTCGGCGAGGCCAGAAGGCGCGGCACCCTCGTCGATCAGCTTCTGAAGGCCCTCCACGGCCCCATCGAGCGCGGCGCGCGAGGCGGACGTGTAGTCACCCGGCCCGTACAGCGCCTGCGTGTCCGCGATCGCCTGGGCGGCGCGGTCTGCCGTGGAGGCATCGAAGGAGAGCCCGTCGATAGCGCCCTTGAGCACGGCGGCGAGCTCCTCGCCCTGCGCCTGGGGCAGGTTCTCGGCCCCATCGAGCGCCGTCGTCGCGAGCGCGAGCGCCTGTTGGAGCTCCTGCCAGTCGGCGGCGGCGTACCCCTCACCCGACTCGGGCGCCTGGGCGACCAGGTCGGCGAGCTCGGAGGAGGCGTACCGGGGGACCGGGTTCGTCATGGCGTTCTCGAGCGCGACGACGAGCTCAGAGGCCCCTGCGGCGGTGAGGCCGTCCACGTCGCGGAGGCCCGCTTCTGCCGCGGCGACGGCGCTCGCGAGCGCGTCTTGCGAATCGCGCGTCCACGCGGAGGTGTCAACGGCGCGGGCGGCGTCGAGCGCGCGCTGGAGCGCGTCCGCCTCATCGGAGCTCGGCGCGGCGGCGTCACCCAGCAGGTAGAACTCGGCGATCTGCGGGTCAGCTCCGGCCTCCCAGCTCACGATCACGTCCTTCACCGCGGTGAAAGAGGTCGCGGCGCGGGTGAGGCCCACCGGCTCGCCGAACCTGAACTCCTGGGACGGCTGGTTGATCGTACCGAGGGCCACCTCCTCCGTCGCCTCGTAGCCGGCATCGGTGTAGACCACGGCCTTCACGGCGGCCCCGCTCGCAGTGCCGTGGGAGATGATGCGAACGCCCTCATACGGCGCTCCGTCGCTCTTCAGGGGCGCGGAGATGTGATAGACGAGGCGGCCGCCCGCGTTGCCGGCGGGCTGCCAGAACGTCGTGAGCTTCCCATCGAGCAGCAGGTCGGGCGAGGCCCCCTCGCGCTCGGCGATGTCGCTTTCGAACTCGCCGCCCGCATAGGTCGAGACGTGCTCTCCCCCGTTGATCCGAAGCTCCCCGAGGCAGACCCAGCGGTGGCTGTAGGTGCCGGTGAATCGGATCCTGAGATAGCGTCCGCTGGCGTCCAGGCCTGTGGCGCCCGCGGTCATGTTGCCGGGGAACTCGGCGGAGTGCGTGAGCCAGGGCGCGGTCTTGGCGGTGTCGTTGTTGAAGACGTTCTCGACGGGCTGCTCGGAGTTGATGTCGAGCACCTCGCTCCAGGCGCCGTCGGGCGCATCCGGGGCATCGGCGACCTCGATCACGGCGTTGCGGATGAAGTCGAGGCTGCCCTCGGGAACGAAGTAGTCGAACGAGGAGATGGAGCGCTCCTGCCCGAGGTCGAACACGATGGTGTCCCCCGCCGCCGGGGACCCGGCGATCGTCGAGTTGGTGCCCGCGTTGCCGTCGAACACCTTGCTCACGTCGAACTGGCCGGAGCCGGAGACATCGCTGCTCACGAGCGAGGGCGCGAGCGAGCTCAAGAACGAGACGGTGAATCCCTGGAAGCTGACGTCGGCGGCGGGCGCGGTGGCGCGGTACCCCACGAAGCGGGCGCGCTCGATCGCACCGCCCTCGGCGGGCAGCCACTCGAGGCCGTTTTGCGAGTAGACGAGCTCAGCGGAGGCCGGGGCGGCGTCGTGCGCCACCGTGATCTCGCGGCGGATGGACCCGAGGTCGACGGAGACCACATCGCCCGCATCGGGAATGCGCACCGTCGCGCCCGAGGTGGCAGCCGTGCCCTCGCCGACGCGGGCCGTGAGCCCAGAGCCGCCGAGGTCGAAGGTCGCGCGCACGTTCTCGTCGGACAACGGGTGCTGCTCGCTCGCCTCGAATTCGAACAGCTGGAACCAGTTATTGGACGGGCGCGTGACCACGAACTTCACCGCGGTTGCGTCCACCGTGCCGAACGTCACGGTCTGCTCGGCGTCGGCGGTGAGGGAGGCGACCTTGGTCCACGACCCCGATGCGGCGCTCGGCGAGGCGTCGGCGGTGTAGTACAGGTCGGCGGCGGCGATGTTGTCCCCCGCGCCCTGGAGCATGCGGACGGTGTCGATGCGCGTGCTGCGGCCGAGGTCCAGCATGACCCAGTCGCCGGTCTGCGTGCCGCGGTTGCTCCAGAACTTCGTGGCGTCGTTCCCGTCGTGCGCGAGGGAGATGGAGTTGCCCTGGTAGCTCGTGATGTTCGTCGTGATCGCCCGCTGCGCCGGAGCCTCCTGGCCCGCGAGCGCATGCAGGTCGGCCACGCGCCACCAGATGGCGCAGTCCTGGTTGTTGACGACCTTGATCGCCGTCGCCTCAACCGGCTGCGCGAGCGCGATCGTCTGCGCGGTCTTGCCGCTGACAGCCCCCGCCTCGTGCCAGGTGCCGTCGGTCGCCCGGTAATACGCCGTGCCCGCCGTGATGACGTCGCCCGCGTTGGAGCTGCCCTGCTCGAACACGATCGAGCCGATCGTCTTGGGCGCGTCGAAGGTCACGATGACGGCGGCGCCGGCCTGCGTGGTGTCGCGGTCGCTGCCCGCAGAGGACTTCTGGAGCCACAGCTCGGTCGCGGCGGAGGCGTCCGAGGCGTTCTGCAGGGGCCTGCCGGCGTCGGCGCTCACCTGCTTCTCAACGCTCACGGTGCCGGTGATGGGCGCCGCGGTGTCAGCGGCGTCCTCCTTGTTGATCTCGATCTCGTTGACGGTCAGCCAGCAGGCCCCGGCGTTGTCGGCGGTCGCGATCAGGCGCACGCCGAGCACGCCGTCCTCGGCGAGGCCCTTGAAATCGACCACGCGGTCGCGGCTGCCCGAGACCGTGGCCCCGGCCACATCCGTCCAGCGGCGCTCGCCGTCCACCTCGCGCAGCACCTGGACCTTGCCGGTGCGGAGCGTGTCGTTCAGATGAGCCTGATCGTAGGTGACGGTGAGGCGCTTGAGGTCGAAGGCGCGCGACTGCTCCACGCCGAAATAGGTGCCCGCGGCGAGCGAGGCGGGGTCGCGGTAGCTCACGCCGGTGTCGGCGCGGCCGTCGAACAGCGCCTCCGTGGAGCCCACGGGCGCGTCCGCGCGGTTGGTGATGAAGGTGCGCAGGACCGCGTCGGGGTTCGCCGCGAGCTCCGCGCGAGCGGCCACGTGCTCGTTGAGCGCGAGGACCGTCGGGGTGATGTGAGCCTTGCCCACGCGGGCGTACTCGATGTGGTCGACGTAGCTGTAGCCATGGCCCATCGCCTCGTCGAGCTTCGCTGTCCCCTTGGAGTACTTGGCGATGAGCGCTGAGCTGTCGCCGGCGAGATCGGCCTTCAAGGCCTCGAGATCGAGAAGGGCCGCGCTTGTCAGGTCGTCCCAGGCATCCACCCAGTGGGTGATCTGCGCGAGCATGTTGGCGTCGCCCGCGTTGTCGCGGTAGGCGCGCGCGGTGTCGCGCAGCTCGGTGAAGATCTCGATCATCGCGTCAGCGTCGGAGGCCGTGACGCTGCCGTCGGCGAGCTTGGCGCGGAAGGCGGCGAGCTCCTTCGCGATCTCGGGAGACTCGTCGTTCAACCACGTCACGCCGCCGCCGTACATGCGGCGCATGTTCACCGAGAGGTCGCGCAGGGCACGGGAGCCCTTCGTGGCGCTCGGGCCGTTGTGGTCGATGTAGGAGAAGGAGTCCTCCCAGGCCTGATCGGCGTGCTCCGTGGAGGTCCAGAGGTTCCAGCTGAAATCCGCGTTCATGAAGATGCCCTGCTTGGAGGGCTCGGACTGCTGCATGGGGTTCAGCACGACGCCCTCGACCGCCCCGGGCTTCACGTCAGCCCCGAGGAAGTTGTTGTGGCCGCCCATGTGCAGGGCGTCCTTGTCGTTGTCGGAGCAGGGCCAGTTGATCCACATGAACGGCGCGCGCCCGCCGGAGTTCCTGCTGAACCGCGTGGCGAAGGCGTTGTCGATCTTGCCCCACACGCGGCCGCCGGTGTTCACGACCTGGATGTTCTCGGGCAGGTTCGCGTACCACGACTCGCCCTGGCCGTAGTAGGCCACCGGGCAGAAGACGATCGTGTCCTTGAGGCCGGGGTACTTGAGGCTCCCGTCCTCGTTGGTGGCGCGCTGCTGCTCGTGGATCCACTCGGTCATATCCTCGAGCAGGCGCGTGTAGAGCGCGGCGCCCTGGTTGCCCGCGTCATCGGCCAGGATGGCGATCTGGCGCACGCCGTAGTCCATGACCTGGGTGAACTTCGCCTTCAGGATGGGGAGCGTCTCATCGTAGTTCGCCGCGGTTATGGGGTTGTTCATGAAGGGGTGGAGCGCGAAGAGGAAGCGGCACTTGGATCGGTTGCCGGCGTCGGCCAGCGGGCCGATCTTGGTCGCGAGCTCCTCGGGGGTGTAGAGCTCGCGCCATTTCGCGTTGTGCTTGGGGTCGTCTTTCGGCGCGTACACGTAGGCGTTGAGCTTGTAGTAGCCGCCCCAGGTCATGAGGTTCACGCGGTCCTCGGTGCTCCAGGGGTTGCCGTAGTAGCCCTCGATGAAGCCGCGGGTGATGACGTCGGCGTGGTCGGAGACGGTGAGGGTGCGCAGCTTCGCGCCGGGGAGCTGCTGGAAGATCTGGTAGAGCGTGGTGAGGCCGTAGAAGGCGGCGTCGGTGTCACGTCCGAGGACGATGATCTCGTCGGGGCCTGAGCCGTCTCCGGGCAGGGAGGCGAGCAGGTAGGAGTCGGTCTTCTCGAAAAGCGACTCGTCGAAGGAGAGCTTGCCGGCTTCGGCGAGCTTCTTGACGTGCGCGTCGACGGGGCCGCCGGACCCTTTCACGCCCACGAGGATGCTCGTGGTCGCCTTGGACGCGGGGACCTTCTCGGTCGGCGCGGCGGTGATGCCCTTGAGCGCGAGCGCCTCGGCCAGGCGGGCCCTCGTGTCGGCGTCGATGCCGTCCTCCACCACCGTGGAGGCCTTGCTCCGCAGCGTCTGCTCTCCCACTCCGTAGCTCACGTCATGGGGCGTCGGGTAGATCTGGTACGGAGCCTCCTCGGCGGCGGCGCGGCCCGGCAGCGCCGCGACCGTGAACGCGATGGCGCAGACCGCCATAAGCGCCGTGATGAGCCTCTTGATTCTTGTTCCCATGTACTTGCTCCCGTCCCCTCCACCCGGTATACCTAAGGGCGCATGTCCGCTCAGAGCATGCTCCCCGCAACGGTATCAACGATTTCGAGCGGCGGGGTCGAGGCTCCCGCCAATGGATGCAACGAGACGGCGAGCGGTTGCGCATCCCCGGGGAGGTACGGGGCCGAGAAGCCACTGGTATGGGATTTGAGATGACAGCGAGCGAGGTGCTCCGGCGCCGTGCGGCGACAGCGGCGCCCGGATGCCGACGGCGCCCGGATGCCGAGCGTTCGTAACTCGGCCTTTTTCCCGGATAAAATGGCGGATCACGAACGCTCGGCATACCCTGCTGCAGGTGCCGAGCGTTCGTGATCCGGGGTTTTCGCGCGGTTTTGTGCCGAGTTACGAACGCTCGGAATCTAACACGGCGCCGGGGCGGTGACGGGCGCTAGAGCCTTCCACCGCCTTCGAGCAGGCCGCGCAGCACCTGCTGCGGGTCGGCCGAGCCATCGCGCGGGGCGAGCGCCGTGATCTTCTTCTGCATGCGCAGTTCGTGGAGCTCGTCCTCGGCGCGGCGCAGGCGCTCGCGCAGGCGGTCGAGCTCGCGCTCGCGCTCGTCGGCACGCTCCTTCATGTCGAGGATGCGCACCACGCCGGCCAGATTGATCCCCTCGTCGGTCAGCTGGTTGATGAGCTCCAACCGCTCGATGTCGCTTTGCGAGTACAGACGGGTGTTGCCGCCCGAGCGCTTGGGGTTCACAAGCCCCTTCGATTCGTACACGCGCAGGGTCTGCGGGTGCATGCCCGTGAGCTCCGCCGCCACGCTGATCATGTACAGCGGCTTGTCGCGTCCTTCTTGCGCCATGTCACCCGCCTGCCTTTCCGTCTTCGCACGCGTGGGCGCGCGCATCGTTCCTTACATCGTAGCGCGGAACCGCTCGACCTTCTCGCGGTAATCGCGCCCGTCGGCCTCGCGCAGCGCCTCGAGCCCCCCGCGCTCCTCGTCGGTGAGCGAGGTGGGCACCTTGACGGCGATCTTCACCAGAAGCGCGCCCGTGCGGCCGCGGTGCTTCACGTCCGGTGCGCCCATCTCCTTGAACCGGAAGGTCTTGCCCGACTGGGTCCCGGCCGGCACCTTGAGCCGCACCGTCGCGCCACCGGGCGTGGGCACCTCCACCGAGCAGCCGAGCGCCGCCTCGTAGACGGAGACCGGGAGCTCCATGACCACGTCGGCCCCCTTGCGCTTGAACAGCGGGTGCTCGGCCACGTGGGTGGTCACCACGAGGTCGCCGCGCTCGCCGCCGTTGGCACCGTACTCGCCGCGGCGCTTATAGCGCAGCTTGCCGCCGTTGACCGCGCCCGCCGGCACGCTGACCGAGATGGTCTGCTGCTCGCCGGTGGAGGGGATCCGGTAGGTCACCTTGTGCGTCACGCCGCGGAAGGCGTCCTCGGCCGTGACGTCGACGGAAAGCGAGAGGTCCCCGCCCCGACGCGGCCGGTTGCGCGCGCCGCCGAAGCCCTGGCCCCAGTCGGCGGTGAAGGCGCCCTCCCCGCGGAAGATGTTGTCGAAGATGTCGCCCCAGCCGGAACCGGCCGCGGCGCCGGCGTAGCCGCCCTGCCCGGGGATCCCCCCGAACTGGAGCATCTGATCGTACTCGCGGCGCTTGTCCGGATGGGACAGCGTCTCGTAGGCCTCGCTGATCTCTTTGAACTTCTGCTCATCGCCGCCGCTGTCGGGATGGTATTTCACCGCCAGCGAGCGGAATGCCTTCTTGATCTCGGCGTCGGAGGCGTCTTTCGATACGCCGAGGACGTCGTAGAAGTTCTTGACCTGTGGCATATGACTGCCTCCCTTCAACAAATGGCCAGCGCGAAGCCCCGTCTTCCCAGGCCCTCGCGCTGAAAAGGGCCCCGGTGCCGTACGGCCCGGAGCCCTGCTCGAATGCTACTCCTCCGAGCCCTCGGGCTCTTCGGGCTCCTCCGCGTCCGGCTCGGGGGCGGGACGCTTCTCACCGCCGTAGGTGACGGTCACCATCGCGGGGCGCAGGACCTTGCCGGCCATGCGGTAACCCTTCTGGTAGACGTCGTTCACGGTCTCGTCGAACTGGTCGGCGTCCTCCACGCGGCCCACGGCCTGGTGGATGTTGGGGTCGAACGCCTCCCCCGCCGGGTCGATGCTCTCCACGCCCTCATGGGAGAAGACCCCGAGCAGCTTGGTGCGGACCGCGTCGACGCCGTCCACGAACTGGCTGAGGGCCTCGCCCATCTCCTGGCCGCGGGCGTGCTCGACGGCGCGCTCCATGTCGTCGACCACCGGGAAGAGGGCGCAGATGAGCTTCTCGGTTGCCCGATCGCGCTCCTCGATGCGCTCCTTCGCCGTGCGGCGGCGGTAGTTCTCCCAATCGGCCTGCAGGCGAGCGACGCGCTCCTGGGCGTCGCGGGCGCGACCGTCGGCCGCATCGCGGGCCTCCTCGGCCGCCGCGAGCTCCTCTCGAAGCGTCGCGAGATCGGCCTGGGCGCGCTCGAGCTTCAGCTTGAAATCCTCATCGGCCGCCTGCTCGCCGGCGCGGATGGCCGCCTCGACCATCTCCTCCTCGGTTATCGGGGAGGACTCGGCCGCAACCTCGGCCTCGGCGCCCTCGTCGGTGCCCTCTACGGGGATGTTCATGTCCTTCTCCTCAGGGCCGTCGGAGGCGGGAGTCGCGGCCGCCTCCGTGTGATCGTTGCGGGCGGACATGGTTACTGCGCGTCCTTGTCGTCATCCACGACCTCGTAGTCGGCGTCGACCACGTCGTCATCGGACGGGGCAGCGCCCTGGGCGCCGGCATCCTGCTGGGCGTCGGCGTAGACGATCTGGGCTAGCTTGTAGGAGACCTCCTGCAGCTTCTCGCCCGCGGCCTTGATGGCGTCGACGTCGGTGCCCTCGAGCGCCTTCTTCGCGTCGGCGATCGCGGCCTCGGCCTCGGACTTCACGTCCTCCGTGACCTTGTCGCCGAGGTCGGCGAGGGTCTGCTCGGTGCTGTAGGCCAGCGAGTCGGTCTGGTTGCGGGCCTCGACCTCCTCCTTCTGGCGCTTGTCCTCCTCGGCGTGGGACTCGGCGTCCTTGACCATGCGGTCGACTTCCTCGTCGGACAGCGCCGTGGAGCCGGAGATGGTGATGGACTGCTCCTTGCCGGTGCCCTTGTCCTTGGCGGAGACCTTCACGATGCCGTTGGCGTCGATGTCGAAGGTCACCTCGATCTGAGGCACGCCGCGGCGGGCCGCCGGGATGCCGGTGAGCTGGAACTTGCCGAGGCTCTTGTTGTCGCGGGCCAGCTCGCGCTCACCCTGGAGCACGTTGATCTCGACGCTCGTCTGGTTGTCGGCGGCCGTGGAGTAGACCTCGGTCTTGCTCGTGGGGATCGTGGTGTTGCGGTCGATCATCTTGGTCATGATGCCGCCCATGGTCTCGACGCCGAGCGACAGCGGGGTCACGTCGAGCAGCAGGATGCCCTCGACGTCGCCGGTGAGCACGCCGCCCTGGACGGCCGCGCCGTCAGCGACGACCTCGTCGGGGTTCACGGACATGTTCGGCTGCTTGCCGGTCATGTTGCGCACGAGCTCCTGCACGGCGGGCATGCGCGTGGAGCCGCCGACGAGGATGACCTCGTCGACATTGGAGATGCTCACGTTGGCGTCGGCGAGCGCCTTGGTCACCGGGGCCTTGCAGCGCTCGAGGAGATCGCGGGTGATCTTCTCGAACTCGGCGCGGGTGAGCGTGTAGTCGAGGTGCTTGGGGCCGGTGGCGTCAGCCGTGATGAAGGGCAGGTTGACCTGGGCCTGCTGGGCGGCGGAGAGCTCCTTCTTGGCGTTCTCGGCGGCCTCCTTCAGGCGCTGCAGAGCCATGGGGTCCTGGCGCAGGTCGATGCCGTTGTCCTGCTGGAACTTGTCGGCCAACCAGTCGATCACGCGCTGGTCCCAGTCATCGCCGCCGAGGTGGTTGTCGCCGTTGGTGGCGAGGACCTCGAAGACGCCGTCCGCGAGGTCGAGCAGGGAGACGTCGAAGGTGCCGCCGCCGAGATCGAAGACGAGGACTTTCTGCTCCTTGTCCTTCTTGTCGAGGCCGTAGGCGAGGGCCGAGGCGGTGGGCTCGTTGACGATGCGCTTGACGTTCAGGCCCGCGATGCGACCGGCGTCCTTGGTGGCCTGGCGCTGGGCGTCGTTGAAGTAGGCCGGGACGGTGATCACCGCGTCGCTGATGGTCTCGCCGAGGTACTTCTCGGCGTCGGCCTTCATCTTGGAGAGGGTCATGGCGCTGATCTGCTCGGGCGTGTACTCCTCACCGTTGATGACGACGACGCAGCGGCCGTTGGAGCCCTCCTTCACCTCATAGGGGACGGTCTTGAGCTCGTCCTTCACCTCGGAGAACTTGCGCCCCATGAAGCGCTTGATGGAGAACACGGTGTTCTTGGGGTTGGTGACGGCCTGGTTCTTGGCGGCCTTGCCGACGATGCGGTCTCCCTCGGAGCGGAAGCCCACGACGGACGGGGTGGTGCGGTCTCCCTCGGCGTTCACGATCGTGGTGGGGGCGCCGCCCTCGAGAACGGCCATGGCCGAGTTTGTGGTACCGAGGTCGATTCCGAGAATCTTGCTCATGGTAGGTCCTTCCTTTGCTGGGACCCGGCCGCCTGACCCGGTCCGCGTTTCTTGTTCAGGGTCTACTATATCCCCTTAAGCGCGCTACTATACAAAATCTAAGTCATTCCATATAAGATTTCTTGGTATCCATCATGTGAAGTTCATCGATCGCGGAAAACGGGCAGCGTGCGGGGGTTGCCGGCGTCCACGTCGCGCAAGGCTCGCGTGCCCGCTGAGGAACCGCAGGTAGTTAACCATATATTACTCGGCGAACGGTCGGTGGAAGATGCCGCGGAAGCCTTGCAAAGTCGGTCGGGCGTGCTATGTTAACGCGGAGGGTTCGGCCCCATACGCCGGGGGCCCGAACGAACAGAGGAGAGGAACCACTATGTCTCATCCGGTTATTGAAGCTGAGGAGTGCATCGCCTGCGGTGCCTGCATCGACGCCTGCCCCACCGGGGTGCTCGAGCTCAACGACGTCGCCGCCGTGGTCGACGAGGATTCCTGCATCGCCTGCGGCGCGTGCCAGGACACCTGCCCCACGGGTGCCATCACGGAGATCGTCGAGGAGTAGCTTCCCCACACGAGACGCGGACCGCTCCCGAGTCGCCGGGGACGACCGCGCGCGAGCGCCGGCATCGAGTTTCGATGCCGGCGCTTTTGCATGGCATGGCGCGGCCGCGGTGCGTGTACGATAGGCGGCGATGGAACGGAACCTGGGAGGGTGCATGGGCACGGAGCGCAAAGCAGACGCCGCGACGACACGGGCGGCATGGGTCGAGGCGGCGCGGCCGCGCACGCTGCCGCTGGCGGCGAGCGGCTCGGTGATCGCAGCGGGCGTCGCCGCCGCAGACGGGTCGTTTCGCCCCGAGGTGCTTGCACTCATGCTCCTCGTATCGGTGATGCTCCAGGTCATCGCGAACTTCGCCGACGACTACGGCGACCTCGCCCACGGCCTCGACGACGAGTCCCGCGTGGGCCCCAAGCGCGGCCTGCAGCGCGGGATCATCTCCCCCGCTGAGATGAGACGCGCGCTCGTGGCGGCCTGCGCCGCGACGCTCCTCCTCGGCTGCCTCCTTATATATGTGTCGTTCTCCTCCGGCCCCGCGCTCGATGCGGGGGCGCTGCCGGCGGCCGCGGGCTTCCTCGCCCTCGGCATCGCCGCGATCGCCGCCGCCGTCCTGTACACCGTCGGGCCGCATCCGTATGGGTACCAGGGGCTCGGCGACTTCATGAGCTTCCTGTTCTTCGGGATCGTCGCGGTGGTCGCGGGAAGCTTCCTTCACACCCACGCCTTCAGCGCGGGCGCGCTCGCAGCCGGAGTGGCGCTCGGGCTCCCCGTGGCGGCGGTCATGAACATCAACAACATGCGCGACGCCCTCGATGACGCCGCCAAGGGGAAGCGCACGGTCGCGAACCGCCTTTACGCCGCCGGCGCGCGCCGCGGGCGGCGGCTCGGCGCCGGGCGCTCCCCCGAGCAGATCGCCACGCTGATCGTCGCTGCCGAGCAGGGGCCCCGCGCCCAGGGCGGGCGCGCCACCGGCGATCTCGACCGCTTGACCCACGTCTCGGGCGAGCGCGCGATGCGGCTCTACCACGCCGCCCTCATCTACGCCTCGCTCGCGCTGTTCTGCGTGGCGCTCTTCCTCGTCTGCGGCCCCTCGCTCGCGACCTGCCTGGGCGCGGCCGCCGTGTGCCTGGCCTCGACCCCGCTGTTCGGCGCGCTCTCAGGCGTGGTTCGCGAACTCGACCACACCAAGCTCGACCGATTCATGGCCCCCACGAGCATGGGGACCGTCCTCATCGCGCTCGTCTGGGCGGGGGCCTGCGCCCTCATCTGATATGCTCGCCGCGAAGGTCGCGGCGCCCCTTGGATTCGCCTGAGATTTCGGAGAGAATGGCGTCCTTCAAACCCTGAACGTCGAGGAGGCTCCATGATCGCATTCGACCTGTACGAGCGCACCCTGTCGCTGGGGCGCTACGCCAGCGTGCGACGGATCGTCACGACGGTGTGCGTGGTGGTGTCCGCCCTCATGCAGGCCTATGTGATCGAGGCGTTCATCAACCCGGCGAACCTGCTCGCGGGAGGGTTCACCGGAGCAGCGATCCTCATCGACCGCGTGACCTCGCTCGTGGGGCTCTCGTTCCCCACGTCTGTCGGCATGCTCGCCTTGAACACCCCCGTCGCGCTCGCCTGCTGGCGGAGCATCTCGACGCGGTTCGTCATCTTCTCGATGCTGCAGGTGGCGCTGCTCAGTCTGTTCCTGAACATCTTCGAGTTCCCGCCCCTGCTGCCCGGGGACACCGTCCTCGAGGTGCTCTTTGGCGGCGTGCTCATCGGGCTGTCCACCGTCGTCGCCTTGAAGGGCGGCGCCTCGACGGCCGGCACCGACTTCATCGCGCTGTACGTGTCCAACCGGACCGGCCGCACGATCTGGACGGCCGTCTTCATCGGGAACTGCCTCATGCTGCTCGTCTTCGGGTCGATCTTCGGCTGGAAGCCCGCGGCGTACTCGATTGTGTTCCAGTTCATCGCCACCAAGACGGTCGACGAGTTCTACCACCGCTACCAGCGCTCCGCGATGTTCATCACGACGAAGCGCCCCACCGATGTCGCGCGGGCTTACACCCATGAGATGGATCACGGGGCGAGCATCATCAACGCGACCGGCGCCTTCACCGGCGAGCCGGTGGGCATCATCCACGCCGTGCTCTCCACCTACGAGGTCAGCGAAGCGACCAAGCTCGTGCGCTCCGTCGACCCACGTGCGGTGATCAGCGTGATGCCGAACGAGGGCTTCGTGGGGAATTTCCGGCACGCGGGGATCGACGAGCCGCTGCCCACCAAGGTGCGGGAGACCCCGGAGGTCGATCCGCTGCTCGCGGCCATGGCGCGCATGCGGCGCGGGGCGGGGTTCGAGCCGCGCGACCTCCGGCGCCCGCTCAGCCGGAAGCGCCGCGGCGAGCAGGGCACCGGGCGCGAGTAGGGCCTCGCGCGGCCTGCCTGCGGGGCGCGGGGGGGCGTGGGGCAAGGCGGCGACCTCGAGCTGCGGGCCGGCCCTGGCGGCATGCGGACCGCCCGGAGGTCAGGGCCGGCGGCGGGCATCGCTTGCAGCCTTTGGGTCCCGGCGGCCCGTTGCGCGCTCGGGGCACCGGAACCGGTTGCGTTTATTGCCACTTTGCATCTTTTTTCTAAACAAAATGACCCCTGTGTACGTCGCCGTACACAGGGGTCAAAATCACAACCGCGATAACCTGGCGTTTTTCTCTTGATACTCAGGGGCTCGCCTGACCGATGTGCATAGTCTTCAATAACGCAACTAATGTGGTGTCGCAGCCACCTGAAGCACCGAAGCGGTCGCCCTCACCGCTCGAATCGCGTGATCGGCGCGGTGAGTTGCATTTTTGCCAACTGTGTATACCCCGTTGGCGACATCCAGAGTATTGGCGAAGAAACACGAGCTAAGCCAGGTTGCAGAAATGACCCCTGTGTACGGCGACGTACACAGGGGTCATTTTGTTTCAGAAAACCGTACAGAGCCGTAATATCTGCAACTGGCCTCCGCAAGAGAATCGGCACCGAGCTCCATCACAAGACGAAACCGCAGGGTGAGCTCCCGCTCGCGGCGCCGGCTTCGGCCCCTTACGCCTCGAAATCGGCCCGTTCGTCTTTGGGCACGCTCCAGAGCACGGTCAGAGCGGCTGCGGCGCCGAGCACGACGCCCGCGACGAACCGCGAGGTCTGGAACAACCATGCCACGCCGTCGGCCACCAGGTTGCCGATGTTGTTGCCGAACGGCCCGAACACGAGTGCCGTGAACGGCTCCATCAGCAGCAGACACGTCATCGGCACCACGAAGTACTGCAGGTCCTTCTGGACCACCCGGCGCAGCCCGCGGTCGAGCAGGCTGTACACGGAGGCTGCGATGAAGATCGGAAACACCGTGGAGCCGTAACCCACCGCCTGGAGCCCCAGACCGCGGAAATCCGTGTCCTCGGCGCCGATGAGCCCGGTGAAATTCGGTTCGAGCAGGACCGCGCCGATTGCCGCGCCCACGAACGGCTCGGCGCCGAGCTGCTTGGAGATCGTGTGGCCGAGGAACATCGGGAGGAAGTAGAAGCAGGCGTTGCCGGCCGCCGAGAGGACCAGGTAGGTCGAGCTGGCATCCGAGAGCCAGCCCACGGTGGCGAGCAGCGTGAGCACGGCTTTGATCATGCTCGATCCGGCCATGAGCGGGATGATCGGCGAGAAGGCGCCGCCTGGCACATGAGGCGCTCGGGATCATCGGAGCGCGAGAACCTGATGCCCGAGTTCGTCCACCCATAGAGATCCACGCCGCAGTTGTGCTGGTTGTTGATCTCGTTGAAGCTGAGCCAGTAGCGCACCTTGCCGCGGCAGCGCGCGAAGCAGGTCTCGGCGTAGCGCTCGAAGAGGTCGATGAGGGCGCGGTTCGCCCAGCCGCCGTATGACGTCACGAGGTTCAGAAGTGCTGGAGCGTCACCACCGGCTCGATGCCGTGCGCTGCCAGGCAGTCGAAGACCCAGTCGTAGAAGGCCAACCCCCTCCTCGTTGGGCTGCTCGTCGTCGCCCGCGGGGAAGATGCGGCTCCAATCGATGGAGATGCGCAGCGCCTTGAAGCCCATCTCAGCGAAGAGCGCGATGTCCTCCTCGTAGCGGTGGTAGGCGTCGATGGCCCGGTGGCTGGGCTAGACCTCCCCCGGCACCACGCCGTCGGTGATGCGCCGCGCGACGCCGTACGCGCCGGCGGTCAGGACGTCCGCGGTCGAGAGTCGGTGCCCGACTTGCTGATCAAGAAGACGATGCGATCGCTCGGGGGATCCGGGGCGAGGTAGATCATCTTGTCGAGGTCGTCGCAGATCGTGCAGACCTTGCTCATATAGGAGAAGTTGTGCGAGGCGTAGCGCGCCATCTCGGCGTTCGCGTCGGTGGCGAACACGTCCACGTAGCGGCAGGCGAGGAGCCGCCGCGACACCTCCTCGAGCACCGCCGGGGAGGCGGCGCGACGGGTCTCAACGATGACCTGGGCCTCAAGCGAGGCGATCTTGCTCATGGCGCCGAGCGCGCTCTCGCCGTCCACGATCATGGTGTCTGCGAAGTCGAGGCCCTTGAGCTCGAACACGGTGTTGACCTTGAAGTCGTTGTAGTTCGCGAATCCGAGCTTGCGGCAGAAGCGAAGCACCGCTGTCGCCGAGGTGAAGGTGTGGCGCGCGAGGAGATGCGCGAGCAGTCCTCGGGGTTCTCCAGGATGTATGAGGCGATGGCCCACTCGGTGTCGCTGAAGTCCGCATCGTTTTTGATCGTGTCGAGCGCGCCCATAGGGGCCTCCTGTCGCGTTGTTCATGTGCCCTGGGGATACGGTGCCCATTTCGCCGGGTTCGACGTCTTTCGGCGCGCTGGGGCGGGGCCACGGTTGCCGTTCTTGCGGCTATGCACCTTTTCTCGAAACAAATTGACCCCTGTGCACACCGGCGTGCACAGGGGTCAAAATCGCAACCTAGCTGACCTGGGGAAATGCGATCGATACTCAGAGTGCCCGGCCCGCGCTGTGCACAGCCGTCAACATTGCAACTCACGGCACCGAAGCGCCCGCCGCGCGGCGACGACGCGGTCCCACGGAGGTCGGACACCGCATGGGAGACGGCGGCACACGCAGGCGGGGCGTCCACCGCGCAACGCGGCCGCTGTGCGGGCCCGCAGTGCGCTCGACACGCGGGCACGCAGCTCACCTGCCGCTCAGCTCGCCTGCCACGCCACCGCGTACGCCCCCGCCTCCGCGCACCCGCTGCTTACTCCAGCTCGAACGCGCCGGTGTAGAGCTGGTAGTAGTAGCCCCGCTTCGCGATCAGCTCGTCGTGCGTGCCTCGCTCGATCACGCGGCCGTGGTCGAGCACGATGATCGCGTCCGAGTTTCGCACGGTCGAGAGCCGGTGGGCGATCACGAAGGTCGTCCGGCCCTGCATGAGCGCGTCCATGCCCCTCTGAACGATGGCCTCCGTACGCGTGTCGATGCTCGAGGTAGCCTCGTCGAGGATCATCGCCGGGGGATCGGCCACCGCGGCGCGGGCGATCGAGATCAGCTGGCGCTGGCCCTGGCTGATCTGCGCGCCGTTGTCGGTGAGCAGGGTGTCGTAGCCCTCGGGCAGATGCTGGATGAACTCGTCGGCGCCCGCGAGCTTCGCGGCGCGGACGCACTCTTCGTCCGTTGCGTCGAGCTTGCCGTAGCGGATGTTGTCCATCACCGTGCCGGTGAACAGGTTGACGTCCTGCAGCACCACGCCGAGCGAGCGCCGCAGGTCACTCTTGCAGATCTTGTTCACGTTGATGCCGTCGTAGCGGATCTTGCCGTCGGCGATGTCGTAGAAGCGGTTGATGAGGTTCGTGATCGTCGTCTTGCCCGCACCGGTCGCACCCACGAAAGCGATCTTCTGGCCCGGCTTCGCGAACACCGACACGTCGTGGAGGACGGTCTGCCCCGGCCGGTAGCCGAAGTCCACGTGCTCCATCCGCACGTCGCCGCGAAGGGGCACGTAATCGACGGTGCCGTCGACTTGGTGCACGTGCTTCCAGGCCCACAGCCCGGTGCGCTCCTCGCTCTCCACGAGCTCGCCGTCCTTGACGCCCATGTTCACGAGCGTGACGTAGCCGGAGTCCTGCTCGGGCTCCTCATCGAGCAGCTCGAAGATGCGCTCGGCGCCGGCGAGACCCATGACCACGGCGTTGATCTGGTTCGACACCTGTCCGATCTGACCCGCGAACTGCTTGGTCATGTTGAGGAACGGCACCGCGACGGCGATCGAAAGGGGCAGGCCCGAGAAGGAGAGGTTCGGGGCACCAAGCGTCAGGAGCAGCCCCGCCGAGAGCGCCACGATCACATACAGCAGGTTACCCATGTTCATGAGCACCGGCATGAGGGTGTTCGCATAGCTGTTCGCGTTGCGCGCGGCCGCCTCCCACTCGGCGTTGATCTTGTCGAAGTCGATCTCGGCCTCGCGCTCGTGGCAGAAGACCTTGATGACCTTCTCGCCGCTCATCGCCTCCTCGACGTGGCCCTCGAGCGCGGCCACCGCCTTCTGCTGCTGCATGAAGTTGCGCGCGGAGCGGCCGCCGAGGAACCGTGTGGCGGCGACCATGGCGGCGGCACCGGCCAGCACCACGAGCGCCATCGGGATGCTGTAGTAGAACATGATGCCCACGACCGAGGTCATGATGATGCCGGTGAGCATGAGCTGGGGCAGGCTCTGGGCGATCATCTGGCGCATGGCGTCGATGTCGTTGGTGTAGTAGCTCATGATGTCGCCGTGCAGGTGGGTGTCGAAGTAGCGCACCGGCAGCTTCTGCATGTGCTCGAACATGGCCGTGCGGAACTTCTTGAGCGAGCCCTGGGTGATGACGGCCATGGCCTGCTGCCAAAACGTGTTGGCGGCGAGTCCGAGCACGTAGAAGATGCCGAGCATGACGATGTTGCCCGTCACGGCGGCGGCCACCGGGGCCCACTCGCCGAGTTCCCAGTTATCCTCCACGATCGCGAGGACGCGCTCCAAGAAGATGTTGGGCACCGCCTGGACGATCGCGTTGAAGACGATCGCCACGGCGACGGCGGGCAGCAGCACGGGGTAGAAGCCCCGCATCATCTTGAGCACGCGCAGGGCGGTGCGTCCCATATGGCGTTTGCGGGGCGCGGCGGGCGCGGTGCCCTGCTCGGCGCCCGGCGCGGTGGCGTTAGTTGCGGCCATCGGCGCTCACCTCCGTTTCCTCGAGCTCATCGGCGCGGTCGTCGTGGCTCTTCTTGTTCTGGGAGAGATAGACCTCGCGGTAGATCTCGTTCTCGCGCAGCAGCTCCTCGTGGGTGCCGATGCCGCAGATCCGGCCGCTGTCCATGACGATGACGCGGTCGGCGTCCTCCACGGAGCTCGTGCGCTGCGCGATGATGATCTTGGTGGTCTCGGGCAGGTAGTCCTTGAGCCCGAGGCGGATCAGTTTGTCGGTCTTGGTGTCCACGGCGCTCGTGGAGTCGTCCAAGATCAGGACCTTCGGGCGCTTGAGCAGCGCGCGGGCGATGCAGAGGCGCTGCTTCTGGCCACCCGACACGTTGCTGCCGCCCTGCTCGATATGGTGGTCGTAGCCGTCGGAGAAGCCCTGGACGAACTCGTCGGCCTGGGCGAGGCGGGCGGCCTCGCGCACCTCCTCATCGGTGGCCTCGGCGTTGCCCCAGCGCAGGTTCTCGGCGATGGTCCCAGAGAACAGGACGTTCTTCTGGAGCACCATGGCCACCTCGTTGCGCAGGGTGTCGAGGTCGTACTCGCGCACGTCCACGCCGCCCACGCGCACCCGGCCGCGGGTCGCGTCGTAGAGCCTGGGGATCAGCTGCACGAGCGTCGACTTGGACGAGCCCGTCGACCCGATGATGCCGATGGTCTCACCGCTCTTGATGTGCAGGTCGATGTCGGAGAGCGCCTCGCGCTCGGACTCGCCGCCGTAGGAGAAGCCCACGTTGTCGAAGTCGATCGAGCCGTCGGCGACCTCGTGCCGCGCGTTGTCGGGGGTCTGGATCTCGGAGGTGGTGGTGAGCACCTCGGCGATGCGGTTCGCCCCCTCCTCGGCGATGGTGATCAGGGCGAAGACCATCGAGAGCATCATGAGGCTCATGAGGATCTGGATGCCGTAGGAGATGAGGCTCGAGAGCTGCCCCACGTCGATGAAGGTGCCGCGCGAGTCGATGATCGCGTAGGCGCCCACACCGATCACGAAGATCATGATCGTGTACCAGCAGAAGTTCATGATCGGGGCGTTCAGGGCCAAGACGCGCTCGACGCGCGTGAAGTCGCGGCGGACCTCTTCGGCGGCGGCGTCGAACTTCTTAATCTCGTAATCCTCGCGCACGTAGCTTTTGACCACGCGAATGGCGGCGAGGTTCTCGCCGGCCGACTCGTTTAAGCGGTCGTACTTGCGGAAGATGCGCTTGAAGATGGGGTGGACGTACCGGATGATCGTGAAGAGCGCGATCCCGAGGATGGGGACGACCGCCAGGAAGATGAAGGACATCCATCCGCCCATGAGGTAGGCCATCGTAAACGAGAAGACGATCATGAGCGGGGCGCGGATCGCGGTGCGGATGATCATCATGTAGGCCATCTGCACGTTCTGCACGTCGGTGGTGAGGCGCGTGACCAGCGAGGAGTTGGAGAACCGGTCGATCGTGGCGAAGTCGAAGGTCTGGATCGCGCAGAACATGTCGATACGGAGGTTGCGCGAGAAGCCCACGGAGGCTTTGGCGCAGGTGAGGCCCGCTGCGGCGCCGAAGGCGAGGGAGGCCAGCGCCATGAGCGCGAGGACGGCGCCGTAGGTGAGCAGCGTGGCCAGCGGCGCCCCGGCCTTGACCTGGTCGATCAGGGAGGCGGTGCCGAAGGGGATGAGGACCTCGAACAGTACCTCGCCGGCCACGAGCAGCGGGGTGGCGATGGCCGCGCCCTTGTACTGCCGGATGCTTTTGGCAAGCGTTTTAATCATGGAGCTCCTTCCAGGTGGCGCGGACCTTCTTCAGGGACGAGAGGAGCTGGTCTTGCTCCTCCTCGCTGAGGGCGGCGAAGGCCTCGCGACGGAAGGCGACGCGCTTCTCCTGCTCCCGGCGGGCCCGGCCGGCGCCCTCGGGCGTCAGGCGAACGAAGAGCTGGCGGCGGTCCTCAGGGTTCTTCGTGCGCTCGATCAAGCCCGCCATCTCCATCTTGGAGAGGATCTCGGAGAGGGAGCCAGGCTTCAGCTCGAAGTGGAGGCGGAGCTCCTGCTGCGAGATCTCGTTGCCGTTTTTGGCGATCATGCACAGGATGGACGCCTGTCCAGAACGCCCTCCCCCGTTGAAGTGCAGGAACTGGCCGCAGAAGCCGAGCAGCTCCAATATCTTGCGCACCCGGGCCTCGGCGGGGGTGTCCGCGGGGTTCGGCGCATCTTCGTGAAATGTCGTACTCATGTTGTGCGGTATGCCTCCTTCGCGATTGAATTCAGCAATCATAGTGAGGTACCGTACTATTGTCAAGGCAAGGTGCCTTACTTTTTTTGTGATGGCCGGCGCACGGCCGACGCCGGCGCACGGCGGATGCCGAGCGTTCGTAATTCGGCCTTTTTCGCCGCCGAAACGGGATATTACGCACGCTCGGCACCATGTCCCGGATGCCGAGCGTTCGTAATTCGACGTTTTGAGCTGTTTTAATGCCGAGTTACGCACGCTCGGCATCTGCGCATCGCGCGGGGCGCTGGCGTCAGATCAATCCGAAGTGCTCGAGCGCGGCGACGACGCCGTCTTCCTCCACCGGTCCGGTGACATGCGACGCGACGGCCTTCACCTGGGGCAGCGCGTTCTCCATCGCAACGGGGACATCCACGGCGGCGAGCATGGAGAGGTCGTTCTCGGAATCGCCGAAGCCGTAGGTCCTCCAGCTTCCCGCCCCCAAGAGCTCGACGGCGTGGCGGATGCCCGACCCCTTGTCAACGCCGTGCATCGTGAGCTCCGAGACGCCCATGCCGAGGTCGGCGGCCGTGAAATGCCGGGTGAAGAAGGCGTCGTCCACGCGCAGCAGCGGCTCGACGTCGCGGTTGTACAGTGAGATCTTCTCGAACTCCATGGCCGGGGCGAGAGCGCGGATGCCCGCCAGGTCGTGAGCTGTCGGGATCCCCTCGATCACCTCGTACACACCGCCCGGGCGCATGAGCGCGACGCTCAGCTCGTTGCCTTCGAAGACGACCTCGACGCCTAGGTCAACGAGACGCGAGACAGCCCCTTCGAGCACCGGGGCCGGTATGTGGGTGCTGAAGCGGAGCGCGCCGTCGATGTAGATGCTCGCCCCGGCGCCGCAGATGATGCCGGCGGTCTCGAGCTCGAGCAGCGACGGCGGGATGATGTTCATGGTGCGCCCGGTGCAGATGAACGCCTGATGGCCGCGTGCGCGCAGACGACGGAAGGCCTCGCAGACCGCCGGGCTCGGGGCGCAGGACGAGAGCTCGCCGTCGCTCTCGAAGGCTTTCCTGCTGTCGACGATCGTGCCGTCCACATCGAAGAACAGGGCGGCGGGGGCGGTCTCAATGGTCGGGTTCGGGCGGTTGGGCATACGGCACATCCTTTCGAGTCATGTTGCCATGATACCCAGCGCCCACGGAGCGCGCCCCCGCAAGCCCCGCCCCCGATGCCGAGCGTTCGTAATCCGCCGTTTCAAGCGAGAAAAATGCCGAGTTACGAACGCTCGGCATCGCGGGTGGATGCTGCACCGTGGGATAATGGGGGAAACTCACGGAAAGCAGAGGTTCCCATGACCAGACACCGCGGCCACCGCCCTATCGAGCAGCCCGCCTTCGAGTTCTTCGCCACCTGCCCCGAGGGCTTCGAGTCCGCCCTGGCCGATGAGCTGCGGGCGCTCCGGCTCGCCCGCGTCCGCCCGCTCAAGGGGCGCGTCTCGTTCGCCGGCTCCGCGATCGACGGCGAGCGTGCCTGCCTGTGGTCGCGCCTCGCGAGCCGCGTGCTCGTGGTCGTCGCCCGCTTCGAGGCGGCCGGCGCCGATGAGCTCTACGAGGGCGCCTACGCCATTCCCTGGGAGGAGGTGCTGGCCCCCGGGGCCAGCGTCGCGGTGACGGCGCGCGGCACCACCGACGAGCTGCGCAACTCCCACTTCTCCGCACTCAAGGTGAAGGACGCCCTCTGCGACCGTCTCGTGGATGAGCGCGGTGCGCGGCCCGCCGTGGACATCGCGGATCCTGACGCGCGCATCACCGTGTCGATCCGCGGCGAGCGCGTGACCGTCCAGCTCGACCTCTCCGGTGAGGCGCTGTTCCGCCGCCTGCCCCCGATCGCCACGCAGTCCGGCACGCCCGCGCACGTGCTCCGACCCGACTACGCAACCCTCCTGCTCGCGCAAACCGGCTGGCAGCGCGCGTGCTCGGAAGCGACCGAGACCGATGGCGAAGGCGAGGCGGCGCTCCCCCTGCTCGTCGACATCTGCTGCGCAGGAGGCGGCATCATCCTCGAGGCGGCGTCGATCCTCGCCAACCGCGCCCCCGGCCTTGACCGGACACGCTGGGGGTTCGCCGTCTGGGCAGCGCATGACGAGACCGCTTGGCGTGACCTCGTCAATGAGGCGCATGATGCCTCGCCTGCAACCCCGCAGGCGAAAATCGTCGCCACCGACGTGAGCGGCGCCGCGGTGTCCTTCGCCCGACGCGTGCTCAAGGCCGCGGGGCTCGCCGGACGGGCGCTGTTCACGCAGCCCGAGGCCGAGAAGATCCTGCGCAAGCTCGCGCTGCCCGCAACGGATGAGAAGCGCGCCACAGGGGCGATCGTCCTCGACACCACCGAGGTCCCGCTCGCCAAGATGGCCCGCGTCCTCGAACTCGCAAACGATCTGCGCGGCCAGATGGACGAGCTCGGCCTCACCGCGCTCACGCGCGACAGCGTGCTCTCCCGGAGCCTCGGCGAACCCGTCTCCGCACTGCGCGTGATGCCGAGCAACGAGGAGGCGCGGATCCTGAGCTTCCCCGCTTTGGCCAGCGCAAGGGACGCCTTGGAGGACGACTCCGACGCAACCGCCCCGAAGGCAGCGCATCAAGCTGCGGCGACGGTCGACCTCGGTCAGGGCGCTCCGGTTCCGGTGCTCGTACCCGAGTCATCCCAGTTCGCCAACCGCCTGAAGAAGAACGCCCGGCTCCGACGCAAATGGGCGCGGCGCGAGGGCATCAGCTGCTACCGCGTGTACGACGCCGACCTCCCCGATTACGCGGCGGCCATCGACCTCTACGAGGGTAGCGCCGCAACGCCGGGCCGCTGGCTCGTGATCGCCGAGTACGCTCCTCCGAAGTCGGTCGATGAGTCGCTTGCCCAGGCGCGGATGCTCGATATCCTCACCATCGCCCCGCTCGTGCTCGAAGTCGATCCTGACCAGGTGTTCGCACGCACGCGCACGCGCTCCCGCGGCGGGTCGCAGTATGGCAAGGGGTCGGCTGGCGGCGAGCGCGTCGGGTCGACACCGCGCCCCCTTATCGAGGAGGGCGGCCTCACCTTCGAGGTCAACTTCGGGAGCTATCTCGATACCGGCATCTTCCTCGACCATCGCACGACCCGCGGGCTCCTTCGCGAGCACATCCGCGAGACCGGGGCGCGGCGCTTCCTCAACCTCTTCGCCTACACCGGCACCGCGACCTGCTATGCCGCTGATGCTGGCGTGGAGGAGACGGTCACCGTGGATCTCTCGAACACGTATCTCGATTGGGCCGAGCGCAATATGGCCGCCAACGGCTTCACCGGGCCCGAGCACCATTACGTGCGCGCCGATGTGATGAGCTGGATCTCGGAGATGCGGCAGACCCGAAACCGGTGGGACCTCATCTTCTGCGATCCGCCGACGTTCTCGAACTCCTCCAAGATGGGGCACCGTACCTGGGATGTCCAGCGCGATCACGTGGAGCTGCTCATTGGGCTCTCGCGCCTGCTCACGCGCGGGGGCGAGGCGGTCTTCTCGTGCAACCTGCGGACGTTTCGCCCGGACACCGAGGCCCTGGCCCGCGCGGGCGTGGTCCTCACCGATGTCACCGCTGAGACGATCCCCGAGGATTTCTCCCGCAACCAGCGCATACACCGCTGCTACCTGCTGCGTCGCTACACGCCCGAGGAGGCCAAGCGCCGCGCGGGGATCGAGGACTGAGCCCGCATCCGTCGCGCGACCGCGCTGCCGAACCGACCCCGGCGCCTCGCACCGGGGTCGGTTTCCTCTGCTGAATACTTTGAGTTGATCATCTGCGCCGCGGTCGATGCGCTGAATCGAAACCGTGGACAAAAATGACGTTAGTCGGTATTTTCGGAGCCGCAGCCACCTCAGTCACGGACATTCTCAGCCAAGTAAAGAATCGATTCTCTTATTTCGTTCATTAAAAGAAGGGCGCTGGGCAAGAGACGGGCCTGACAGCCCCAGAACCCGGTCCAAACCCGCCTGAGAAATACCGACTAGCGTCATTTTTGTCCAGAAGTCCGCGCAATCGCATCCATCCAAACAAAAAAGAGCTCGGATGCACAACTCCTGTGCATCCGAGCCCCACCAAACCAGCTTCTTCTGCAGCCGCTTCCCTACTTCGCGCCGTTCGGCACGAGGTTCGGGTTCGTCTCGTTCGCCGCGTCCTGCAGAAGCTTCGCGTACACGTCTTTGCCGTCACGGAAAAGCTTGAGGAACTGCAGGGTGGCGAGGTCCTTCCGCGCGGTGCGCAGCGATTCGCCCAGAGTGGCGTCACCCGCGGCACTCGCCAGGTACCAGCGCTGGTTCTCATCCTCAAAACCCGTCGCGTTGATCGCGGGCATGACCTTCTGCAGCTGCAGATGCGCCTTCTGGTAGTCCGTGAGCGGGCCGCCTATCAGGTTCATCAGGTTGGCGCTCAGGTAGTTGGTGGAGAGGTCCACCGGCGATCCCCCGCTGGTCCGACCGGCCACCGTGTAGTTCGCCCAGATGATGTAGTCCGTCTGCCACAGGCGCTCGGCGTGCGTCGCGTCGTCCTCGCCCGTGAACCAGGCGTCGTTGTACGTGCTTGGGAAGAACGGCTGATGATCGCCGAAGAACACCACGACAACCTTGCGTTTCATCGTGCGCAGCCGGTTGGTGAAATACCGCAGCGCGTCGTCGGACTCCTTGATCAGCGACAGGTACTCGTTCACATCCGGTCGGCTCACGCCATCGACGTAATAGGTCTGCTGCTTATCGGAAGGGAGCATGCCCGTGTCGTAGCCCGAGTGGTTCTGCATCGTCACATCGAAGATGAACTGCGGGTTCTCATTCGCCTCCAGCAGCTCCAAGATCTTGTCATAGGTGGCGCGGTCCGAAACCATTCCCCGCAGGCTCTCGGATCCCTCGAAGTCGTCGATCGCGAGGAAGCGGTCGAAGCCGAACTGCCGGTAGACGTTCTCGCGGTTCCAGTTGGTCGCGTGGTTGGGGTGCATGGCCGTGGTGGCGTACCCCAGCGACTTGAACTGGGCCGCGAGGTTCTCCGTGCGCGAGAGGTCGTAGATCGTGTAGGGGTACACGCCCGACCCGAGGTTCGCCATCGAGTTGCCGGTCAGGAACTCGAACTCGCTGTTCGCCGTCCCGCCGCCATACGCGGACACGAACAGGCGGCCGCGCTGCAGGGTGTCGCCCATGCTCTTGAAGAACTCCGGACCCTGGTAGTCCGCATGCATGTTCTGGTAGATGGAGAGGTCGGCGAAGGTCTCGTTCATGATGGCGATGACCGTGGGCTTCTCCTCGTCGAACTGCGACACCGCCTGGGCGCGCTCGGGGGTCGAGCCCTCGCCGGCGTCGTAGGCGTCCGCGTACTGCGAGAGCAGCTTCTCGGCTCCCTCCACGGAGTAGCCCGCGGGCTTGCGCGGCGCGATGGCCTGGGAGGAGGAGATGAAGCAGGGCAGGAAGCCCTGGCGGTAGTAGCTGTCGAGGGGGCGCCAGGTGTACACCTGGATGTAGAGGCTGTTGTAGTAGTCGACCAATGTGACATGCGCCGCCACGCCGACGAAGAACGCGAGACCGACGAGCACGTTCACCGCCAGGCGGCCGCGCGAGAGGGCGTCGCGCTGCGGGCGAAGGATCCCCGCGACCTGGCAGCACGCCATGCCGGCGACGGCCAGCGCCATGCCGTAGAGGCAAAACGACGACAGCGCGTACTGGTAGCCGGCGCCCACCGCCGCAGCGGTGGAGAGCGCGGAGAGGTCGCCGGGCTGGATGGGCTGGGCCTTGAAGGTGATCACGAAGTACTGCGCCAGGCCGACCAGCTGCAGCATCCCGATGAATCCCGCCGCGACGGCACCGCGGCGCTGGGAGACGAAGAAGATCCCCATGAGCAGCGCCGTGATGAGGCCCCACTCCAGCAGGAAGCAAAGCGGGTACATGAGGAAGATATCGTGGTTGGAGGGAACCTCGAGCGCAAGCACGGCGAACAGGCCCGCCAGCAGCATGAGGACGATGCTGACGATGAGGGGGTGGGCGATGCGGGGTCGCGAGGGGGCGGCGTGAGCCGGGGCGCCCGGGGCCGCGTCCGCACGCGCGGTCGCATCGGCACCCAGGGCAGCGGCGGTGGCCGGGGCGACGCTGCCCCTGAGGACCCGGGCCACCTGGGTGCGGGAGAAGCCCAGCAGCGAGGCGGCCGTCAGAACGAGGTTCAAGACGAACGCGGCGACCGGATCGTTCGCCACCAGGCCGAGAGCGGCGTACACCCCAAGGAAGGCCTGAATGGCCGCGAAGACCGATCCCCATGCAAACGCCACGCGGCGCGCGCGCCGATCGGTACCCGGAGCCGTGCGCAGAGCACGCCAGGCGAGCAGGACCGTGACGGCGAGCGCCACGAACGAGATGATGGAAACGAGCATAAAAGAACTCCCACATGCCAATACTCGGTGCGCCCTCGTCCGACCAGGCCGACACCGCGAGATGATATCCGTTGATCTTAGCCTAAGCATGTCGAGTTTTTGCATACAAGAGCTTACAATGCGGTCATGTACACCTCGTCTGAGATGGCGAGGTTGCAGCGCAGGCACCGCACCTGCGGCATACGCCCCTAAAACACCTCTTCCTCGACGCCCTTGTCCTCACCGAGGGCCTTCCAGATGATGCCCGCATGATCTTTCGCGTTGGGCATATCAGAGCACAGCATCAGGAATATGACCTCGACGATGTAGTTGATGGAATTATGGGAGAACGGCATATCGCTGTTCAGCGCCTTGTCGTGCGTGGCGGCGTGGAGCACGCACGTCGCGCGCCGGGCCAGCGGGGAGTCGGGGATGTTGGTGATCACGATCGTGGGCGTCCCCGCGCTGATCGCATTGTCCATCATGGAGTTCAACCGCTTGGAGTGGCCGGACTTCGAGATGAAGATGAGCAGATCGCTCGAACGCAAGGAGAGCGTCGAGAGCATCATCGCCTCGGTGGTGGGGGCGCAGGCGCATCTGATGCCCATCTGCGCGAGCAGGAAAGAGGCCGAGAGCGCCGCCGGAATCGAGTTGCCCACCGCGGCGAACTCGATCGAGCTCGAGCGCTGGACCAGCCGAACCGCCTTGACGAGCTCGTCCTCATCGACAAGGTTCATCGTGTCGAAAAGCTCGCGGTTCTTGGTCTGGAGGATCGTCTCGAGCGAGGCGCGGGGCGACTCCACGGAGATCACCCCGGGATCGGCCGTGCCGGGCGCATCGGCCACCTCGCGCTTCACCGCAGCCCGAAGGGAGGTGAAGCTCTCATACCCCACATGGCGGACGAAACGGGAGACGGTCGCCGCGGACGTCTCGCTCGCCGTCGCGATCTCCCGTGTGGTCATCGCGGGGATATCACCTTGATGCGCCAGCACGAAATCTGCGATCTTGCGTTCCCCGTCACTCAAGCGGTCGTAGAGCGAACAGATTTCGTTAATAACGCTGCCCTTCGGCCTCATAGGAATCCCATCTCCGCACGTTTTCCCCATCATACCCCAGGTTCCAAGCCAGCTGATCTCATTCAAGGCGCAGCATAAGGGGGCCGTCGCCAGCCCCCCCTCGCTACCGCATGCGCTCAGAAGAGCGCCCGGCGCTAGTTCAGCTCCTGCCTCCACTGGGCGGTGCCGGCCTCACGGTAGAACTTCGCGGCGCCAACGCAGTTGAAGAGCTCCATCTTCTGGGCGATGACGGCCTTGCCGACCTCGATGCACGCCGGGAAGATGTTATTCGGATCCCAGCCGGACCCCTCCTGGGAGAGGATCTCGCGGGCCTTGATGAAGAAGGCGCTCTTGTAGTCAGAGGAGATGTTCACCTTCTGGATGCCGATCTCAACAGCCTCGGCCACCTCGGAATCGGGGTTGCCCGAGCCGCCGTGCAGCACCAGCGGAATGTCCACGCGCTCCTTGATGCTCTTGAGCACGTCCATCCGCAGCTTCGGCGTCACGCCCTTGGGGTACAGGCCGTGGCAGGTGCCGATGGCGATCGCGAGCGAGTCGACGCCCGTCTTGGCGACGAAGGCCTCAGCATCGTCCGGGTCGGTGTACTTCACCTCGGTCATGCCGCCCTCGATGGAGGTTCCCGTGTCGCCGATCGTTCCGAGCTCGCCCTCGACGGAGACGCCGAGCATATGGCAGTAGCGCACGACCTCGGCGGTCTTCTCGATGTTCTCCTCGAGCGGCAGCAGGGACCCGTCGATCATCACCGACGTGAAGCCGCAGTGGATGGCGCGCATCACGCTGTCGATGCTGTCACCGTGGTCAAGATGGAGCACGAAGGGGACGGGGCTGTTGCCGCAGCGGGCCACCACGTACTTGATGAAGTCATCCTTGCAGTAATCGAGCTCGGTGGGGTGCACGGAGATGATGGCCGGCGCATCATTCGCCTCGGCCGCCTCGACGACGGTGCGGAAGAGGTTGGACTCGGAGATGTTGAACGCGCCGACGGCGAAGTGCTTCTCCTTGGCCGTGGCGAGCATCTGGTTCATGTTGATAAGCATCGTGTGCGGACCTTTCTTTCTGATGGTGAACACGGTTCAAAACGCGCTCGGGGGCTTTCTCATCGCCTTCTCGATCATGCCTTTCCAGCAGACCCCGAGAGCTCGATATAGCGCTTAGTCGAAGTAGGCCTTCACGTGGTCTTGAAGCAAGTCGATGATGATGGGGGCGTCCATCTCCTCGGCCGCGGAGATCACGCCGCGCGCGGTCTCCAGGTTGAAGGCGTTGATCGCCATGACGGCATAGCCCTCTTCGTTGGCCTTCGCGAGCATGCCCTTCATTGATTCGTACATATGGGCCCTTCCGTTCCTTCGTGATGCATCCGTGCGCTGCCCGGGAGCCCGTCCGATTTAGCTGAGGGAGAACCCGGAGAGGTCGACCTCCTGCTCGACGTCCTCGACCTCGATATCGAGATCGTCGGCCTGCTCAGGCGTGAGGCGCTTCTTGATGAGCACCAGCAGCACCGCGGTCACGCAGGAGCCGGCCAGCAGCGCCACGACGGCCCAGAGCGGCTCGGCCATGGCCGGGATCACGAACACGCCACCGGAGGGCACGCGGCTCTCGACGCCCATGGAGAAGGCGATCGCGCCGCAGACGCCGCAACCGATCGAGGTGGAGATGACGGTGCGGAGCAGGTCGTTCATAGCGATGGGGATGACGCCCTCGGAGATCATGCAGACGCCCATGGGGAAGGCGACCTTGATGTTCTCCTCCTCGGTCTTCTTGAAGATCGGCTTGTTGACGACCTTGGAAAGGAGCAGGCCGAAGGTGACGCCGAAGGGCGGGACCATGGCGGCCAGGACCTTGATGCCCTCGGGGCCGTAGATGCCGTCGGCCATCAGGCCGTCGCAGATGAGGTTCGGAACCTTGGAGATGGCTCCGCCGTAGTCGATGCAGCCGATCCAGCCGATGATGAATCCGTAAGCGACCTTCTGGGACTGGTCGAGGCCGGTGATGAAGTTCGTCAGGGCCTCGGTGAAGCTGATGAGCGGGGCTCCCAGCACGAAGAGCATGATGAGGCCGGCGATGATGGTCGACACCGTGGGGACGATCATCATGGGCATGAGCGCCTCGGCCCATTTGGGGACCTTGACGTTCTTCTCGATCGCGAGGGCGATGTAGCCCACGATGATGCCGCCGATGAGGCCGCCGAGGAAGCCCGCGTTCAGGAAGGACGCGATCTGGCCCATCAAAAAGCCCGGGGCGATCCCGGGACGGTCGGCGATGGAGTAGGCGATGTAGCCGCCGATGAAGGACGGGATGAGACCCATGCCGAACACGCCCACGGTGGTGAGGGCGCTCGGGACGGTGAGCTCATCAAACGAGGAGATGTTCTGGCCGCCCAAAAGGTTTCCGATGGCGATCAGAAGGCCCGCGGCGACCACGAGCGGAAGCAGGTAGCTGATGGAGGTGAGCACGTGCTTCTTTATGTCGTTGAGTACCTTTTTCATGTTTTCCCCCTGTTCTGGAAGGCCGGGTTCACCGGTGCGGGCTCCGAGCCCTACAGGCTCTGCTCGATCTTGTTGATGATCTGCTTGGACGCCTTGAGCACGAGGCTCGTGGGGACCTCCATGGTGCGCTTGCCCTTAAAACGTGAGGTGTCGACCTTGATGTCGACGGCCAGGATCACCGCGTCGGCCTCGGCGATCTGCTCGGGCGTGAGCTCGTCCTCGACGCCGATCGTGCCCTGGGTCTCGATGTGGATCTCGTGGCCGAGCGACTCCGCCGCGCGGCGCAGCCTCTCCTTGGCCATGTAGGTGTGCGCGATTCCCGAGGTGCACGCACAGATCGCAACGAGTTTCACGGCCTGCTCCTTTCGTGCCCGTCAGTTCTTCAATCTCCTTACACGGGTGGACGGGTGACGCCCGCGCGGCGCTATACCGCAATGGTTAGTCGTCGTAGCTCTCAGGGTTCGATTCGAGGAGCTCCAGGATCTGATGGGGAGACGTCGCCGCATGCAGGAGGTCGACGAAGCTCTCGTGCGCGAGGAGCATGGCGACGTGCTGCAGAAGCTTGAGGTGGATCACGTCAGAGTCGCCCTCGGTGACCGCGAAGAGGATCACGATGCGAACCGGCTCGCCATCAAGCGACTCCCACGCGATGGGCTCCCTGGCCACGCCGATGGCGAGCGAGGTCTTGGTCACGCCAGAAGATTTGCCATGAGGGATCGCGACGCCCATGCCGATTCCGGTCTGGCCCTCCCCCTCGCGCCACATCACGTCGTTGTAAAACGCCTGTCGATCGCTGAGCTTCCCGCGATCCTCGAGAAGATCGGTCAGATGGCCCAGCATGGCCTCCTTGTCACGAACATCGAGATCGAGGGCGATGAGGTCCTCCTCGATGACGTTGGCGATGTCAAAATCCGCCATGTCCCCCTCCTAAGAGCCCGGCAGGCACTTTCTACCGCTTTGTTTCATAACTATAGTGATTTATGAAACATAAGAAATTGCATGCCGATCATTTTGAGGTGAACGGTCGATTTCAGCGTGTGAACGGTAGGCGTGTTTCATGTTCTCCGATCTCAATAAAATGACAGTATGTAGCTCCTTTTTATCCTCTCCATCTGGTGTTTACCCTTATCTGGAAGCAGCTGCTGCCGCATCTCCCGCGGATGCGACTTTCTCCCTTATAACTTGGAAGTGTTTCACTAATATATAAATATTGAAACAACGTATGATGGGTTGCAGCGCAGGCACCGCACCTGCGGCATACGCCCAGAAAGGGAGCGAATCATGGAACAGCGGCTGCTGGGGGCCCTTGAGGCCGGTGGGACCAAGATGGCCTGCGCCACGGGATACGCCAACGGCACCGTGATCGAGTGCACCGAGATCCCCACCACCGAACCCGCTGAGACCGCGGCGGCGATCGTCGACTGGTTCTCTGACAAGGGCGCGGCCGCGCTCGGCATCGGCGCGTTCGGGCCCACCGCGGTGGACCCCGCGTCCCCGCGCTTCGGGCAGATCCTCGAGACGCCGAAGACCGCGTGGCGCTATTTCAACCTCCTCGGCAGCATCGCCGGGCCGCTCGGCATCCCCTGCGGCTACGACACCGACGTCAACGCGGCCTGCCTCGGCGAGGCATCCTTCGGCTGCGCGAAGGGCCTCTCCTCGGCCGTCTACCTCACCATCGGCACGGGCGTGGGCGCCGGCGTCATGGTGAACGGCCAGCTGCTGCACGGCATGCTGCATCCCGAGGCCGGGCACGTCCTCGTGTGCCGCGACCCGCGCGACACGATCGGCGAGCACAGCGGCTGCCCCTACCACGACAACTGCCTGGAGGGGCTCATCGCCGGGCCGGGCGTGAAGAAGCGCTGGGGCGGCAAGCGCGCCAGCGAGCTCGCCGGGGACCCCGAGGCCATGGACCTGCTCGCCGGCTACCTGGCGCAGGCCCTCGTGACCTACACGCTTTGCTACTCGCCCAAGAAGATCATCGTCGGCGGCGGCGTGGCCGATCACACGCCCATCGTGCCGCTCGCGCGCAAGAAGGCGGCCGATCTGCTGAACGGCTACCTCGTCACCCCGGAGCTCGATGACATCGACTCCTACATCGTGAACAACAGCCTCGACGGCAAGCAGGGCGTCATGGGCTGTCTCGAGCTCGCCCGCCGCGCGCTCGAGGCCTGAGGCTGCCCGCGCCGTCGCCGCCATCGCGAACCGCTCCGACACGGCCCCAAGCCGCCCGCTGCCCCCGGAACGCATTCGCATCCCGTTTTCTCACACATCAAAGCGGGCGAGCCGTCCTTTTCGTGAGAAAACGGGATGCGAATGACGCGCAACCGAAACCCATGGGCCGGGCAGCCTCGCTTCCTTCAGAAACGCGGCCGCCCGGCCCTCATCTCGCTACCGTCCTTCGGACAGAACCTGCACGATCCAGTCCACATCGTCCGTGGCCTTCATCTGCTCAAGCACCGCCTCGTCCTCGAGCACGCCGCTGATGGATGCGAGCAAGATCGGCCGCCGGAGCACGTTCACCGTGTGCGACCTCGAGCGGATCGACATCATCGTGAGCGACGGCGAGCTGCCCGCGGAGTTCATGCAGGCCTGCGCCAACGCCGGCGTCGAGGCGCTGTAGGGGAGCTTGGGGCCGGGGGCCTGGGGCTGCTGGGAGCTCGGGACCGCAGGGCTCACGGGTTCGCCGCTCGTGCAGCTCGGGGCCGCTGAGGCCGGGGCTCGGGATCCGGGGTTGCTACGGACTCGGGGCCCGCGCAGCTCGGTGTCGCTGAGGCCGGGGCTCGGGATCCGCAGGTTTTGGAGCCCTCGGATGCCTCCCGAGCTTCAATGACCGTTTTCTCACGGAAATCGGCCGACGGCCCTCGTTTTTCGTGAGAAAACGGTCATTGAATGGGAGGAGGGGGATCGGTAAGGGGTTCGCGGGGCCATGTCGCGCCCCGATGGCGTGCGCGGGCCGCCGCGACCCCGCGCACCGCCGCCCCACCGCGGCCCGTGCGCTGCCCTACCCTTCCGCTCCGGCGAACTGCGCCGCATGGAGGCTCGCGTAGAACCCGTCCCGTTCGAGCAGCTCCGCATGGGTGCCCCGCTCGATGATCTCGCCGTCGCGCATGACGAGGATGCAGTCGGCCCCCTGGATCGTGGAGAGCCGGTGCGCCACCACGAAGCTCGTGCGGCCCCGCATGAGCTCGTCGAACGCGGCTTGCACCTGCAGCTCCGTGCGCGTGTCGATACTCGAGGTCGCCTCGTCGAGCAGAAGCACCGCCGGATCGGTGAGCATCACCCGCGCGATGCACAGGAGCTGCCGCTGCCCCTGCGAGAACGAGCCCCCATCCTCGGAGATCACCGTGTCGTACCCCTCGGGCAGCGCCTCGATGAATCCGTCCGCGTGCGCCCGTCGCGCCGCGTCGACCACCTCGTCGCGGGTGGCGTCCGGCCGCCCGTAGGCGATGTTCTCGGCGATCGTCCCCTCGAAGAGCCAGGCGTCCTGCAGCACCATACCGAAGCTCCGGCGCAGGCTCGCGCGCGTGATGTCCCGCACGTCGTGCCCGTCGATGCGCACCGAGCCGTCGTCCACGTCGTAGAAACGCAGCAACAGGTTGATGAGCGTTGTCTTCCCGCAGCCCGTGGGCCCCACGAGCGCGAACCGCATGCCCGGCTCCGCCTTCACGCGGATATCACGCAGAAGCGGACGGTCCTTCACATAGGAGAAGGCCACGTCCGCGAGCTCGACCTCGCCGCGGGCGCCTGCGAGCTCCAGTGCGTCGGCGGCGTCGGGCTCCTCCTCTTCGGCATCCAGCAACGCGAAGAGGCGTCGCGCGCTCGCGTAGGCCGTCTGGACCTGCGTGATCACGCTCGTGATCTCGCTGAACGGTTTCGTGTACTGGTTGGCGTAGGAGAGGAACACCTGCACGCCGCCCACGGTGAGCGGGGCCGGCCAGCCGGTGATCGCGCAGGTGCAGCCGATCACGGCCACCGCCCCGTAGATCAGGTTGTTGATGAAGCGCGTGCCGGGGTTGGACAGCGAGCTCAGAAACTGGGCGCGCTCGCCTGCGACGTAGAGCTCGCGGTTGAGCGCATCGAAGCGGTCCTCGGCGCGGTCGCCGAACGCGAAGGCCGACACGAGGCGCTGGCTGCCCACGTACTCCTCGATATGCCCGCCGATCTGCCCGAGAATCCCCTGCTGGTCGGCGAAGCTGCGGTTTGAGAAACGGGCGATGGCCGAAGCGGCCGCGATCGACAGCGGCGTGGCGAGCACCACCACGAGCGCCATGGGCACCGACAGCGCGAGCATGAACGCGAGCGTGCCCACGATGGTCACGACGCCGGTGAACAGCTGCGTGAGCCCCTGCAGCAGGCCGTCCCCCACGAGGTCGACGTCGTTGACGACGCGGGAGATCAGGTCTCCGTGCGGGTGCGCGTCGATGAACGAGATCGGCATGCGGCCGACCTTCTCGCTCGCCTGCACGCGCAGGTCGCGCACGGTCGCGTAGGCGAGGCGGTTCACGCAGAAGCTCTGGACCCATTGCGCGAGCGAGGCCCCGAGCACCACGGCGGCGAGCCTGGCGAGAAGCGGCATGAGCGCATCGAGGTCGACGTGACCGGCCGAGACGATCAGGTCGATCCCCTCGCCGATGATGATGGGCACGTAGAGCTGCAGCAGCACCGAGACGGTGGCGGCCACGAAGGACGCCGCGAACGCGACCGCGTGCGGGCGCACGAGGGCGAGCAGGCGGCAGGTGACCTCGCCGGCGGGCATGGGCGGCGTCGGGCGGCCCGACGGATCGCGTTGGGCGAGATTGTTCGCTCCGGCGGCGCTCGCGGCCACCGTGGACACGGATCCGGTGGAGGCATACGGGTTCATCAGGCGCTCACCTCCTCTCCTGTTGCGGCAGGCGGCACCGCGACCCCCTGCGAGGCGCAGATCTCACGGTACACCGCGCACGAGGCCAGCAGCCCGTCGTGGGTCCCGAGGCCGACGGCGCGGCCGCGGCGCATGACGAGGATCTGGTCCGCGGTGCGCACCGAGGAGACGCGCTGGGAGACGATCACCGTGGTGAGCGGCGTGTCCGAGGCCTCGGCTCGCCGCCGCACCGCCTCGCGGAGCGCCGCGTCGGTGCGCAGGTCGAGCGCCGAGGCGGCGTCGTCGAGGATGAGAATCCGTGTGGCGCCCACGAGCGCGCGGGCGATGGTCAGGCGCTGCCGCTGGCCGCCGGAAAAGTTCCTGCCGCCGGCCTCGACCGGAGCATCGAGCCCCTCGGGCAGCTTGCGCACGAACTCGCCGGCCTGCGCGGTGTCGAGGGCGCGCCAAAGCTCGTCGTCCGCGGCGGCGGGGTCGCGCCAGAGCAGGTTCGAGCGGATGGTCCCCGATACGAGCGAGGCCGCCTGCGGCACCAGGCCGATCGTGCGGCGGAGCTCGTCGAGGGGCCAGCTGCGCACGTCGGCGCCGAGGATCTCCACGGTGCCGGAGGTGGTGTCGTATAGGCGCGGCAACAGCGAGATGAGCGTCGACTTGCCCGAGCCCGTGCCGCCGATGACGCCGAGGGTGGCGCCCGCGGGGAGCTCCAGGCTGATGCCGTCCACCGCCGGGGCCGCCGCCTCGCCGAACGCGAAGGAGGCGCGGTCCAGCCGGATGGCGGGGGCGTCCGCCGTATGCGCGGGAACCCTCGCCCTTTCCGGGGAGACGATGCTCGGCTCGCAGTCGAGGACCTCCAGGACACGGGAGGAGCTCGCGCTCGCTCGGGTGAAGACGATCACGAGGTTCGCCACGTACACGATCGAGAGCAGCGTCTGGGTCATGTAGTTGACGATGGCGACGATCTCGCCTTGCGTCAGGCGACCGATGCCCACGGCGAGGCCTCCTTGCCACAGGATCACGCAGATGCCGAGGTTCATGATGAGGAAGGTGGCCGGATTCAGGAGCGCGTTGAGCCGGCCCACCGCGACGGAGAGGCGCATCTGCCCGTCCGCCGCCTCGCGGAACCGAGTGCGCTCATGCTCCTCGCGCACGAACGCGCGGATGACGCGGACGCCGGAGAGCCCTTCGCGGGTGATCAGCCCGACGCGGTCGAGCATGGCCTGGATCCGGCGGTACAGCGGGATGGTACGCGCCATCACCCACCAGAAGACGCCGCCGATGACGGGCGCCGTGACGATGAAGACAGTGCCGAGCAGCGGGTCGATGAGCAGGGCGGCGGCCATGGAGCCCACGGCGAGGAAGGGCCATCGGATGAGCTGGCGGATCGCGAGGGCCACGGCGAGCTGGATCTGGTTGACGTCGTTGGTGATGCGCGTGACGAGCGAGGGGGTGCCGAACCGGTCGAGCTCCGCGTAGGAGAACTCGTTGATGCGGGCGTAGAGGTCGCGGCGCACGTCCGTGCCGATTCCCTGGGAGGCGCGCGAGGCCATCTTCTGGCACACGAGGGCGAACAGGATGCCCGCGACCGCCATGGCGAGGAGCACGAGACCGTAGCGAAGCACGGTGTCCATGTCGCGGGAGCGGATCCCCTCGTCGATCATGCGTGCGACGACCAGGGGCGTGAGCAGGTCGAAGAGCACCTCGATCAGCTTGCAGGCGGGTCCGACGATGAGGTTGGCCCGATACGGGCGCCAGAACCGCTTCAGGATCTCGAGCATCGATCTCCCCTCATGGCGTGCAGCCCCGCGCCGAGGCTGCGGCTTCGGCAGGAAACCCCATGATAACGCTGGTGATTTCGGCTTCACAACAGTTCCAGTTGGGGGTGGGGGCGCGGGTGCGCGGCGGCGCGGGGCAGCGGCGCGGGCGCGAAGGCGGGGCGGGGTGCGGGCGTTGTGGGCGCGGTGGGGGTGCGGGCGTTGTGGGCGCGGCCAGGGCCGAGAGGAGTGAGGTCGGGAGCAGGCGATGCGGCGGATGAGCCGGACGGACCGTCCCGAGACAGAGAAACGCCCCGTGCGCTCGATGGGAACGGGTGCCCGTCAGAGGCTCCTTATGGCTGCTTCCTTCCGGACCTGACCAGATTCGGAACATATCGTCACCCGAACCCATCGAACGCGCGAGGCGCGGACACCTATGATACCCCGTCGGAAGCCGCCCGTCGAGGGGCCTTGCCGTCGCCGCCGCGGCCGGGCGCACCGGGGGGATGCCGAGCGTTCGTAACTCGGCCTTTTCCGCCGCGCTTTTGCCGTATTACGAACGCTCACGCCAGGCAGCTGATACCGAGCGTTCGTGATCCGGCATTTTGCGTCGTCGTTTTGCCGTATTTCGAACGCTCAGCATCGCGTGCAAGGCGTGCGGGGCGTGCCGAGCGTTCGCGATTCGGCGTTTTCGGGCGATTTTTTGCCGAGTTACGAACGCTCGGCATCTGCCGGGCGAGTGGCGGCGCGGGGCGCGTCAGGGGCGGAGCAGGTAGGCGCGGGCGGCGGACTCGCCGGCGCACCTAAGGTTGGCGCGCGTCTCCTCCGGCTCGAGGGCGCGTTCGAGCCCCATCGGCTCGCGCACGGCCGTGATGACGAGCCCCACGCCCGCGCGGTAGACCGCCTCCGCATCCTCGCTCCTGCCGCCGACGACCGCTATGACCGGCTTTCCGAGCGCCCGCGCCCGTCGGGCGACAGCGGCCGCCACCTTGCCCGACGCCGTCTGCCCGTCGAGGCGGCCCTCCCCCGTGACCACAACATCGACCGACTGCGCGGCCTCATCGAAGCCCGCAGCGGAGAGCACCGCCTCGGCCCCCGACTCAAGGCGGCCGCCCAGCGAGAGAATCGCCGCACCGAGGCCGCCCGCCGCGCCCGCTCCGGGAACGCCGGCAACCGACCGGAACCGGCCGGCATCCGCCGCGGGCACGCGCCCGCGCGCCTCATCAAGCAGCTGCGCGTAACGCACCATGTCCCGGTCATGCGAGAAGGGATCGGCGAGGCCCTTCTGCCCACCGAAGACGGCAAGCGCACCCACGCGGCCCACGAGCGGGTTCCGCACATCGGCCAAGGCCACGAGCTCAACGCCGGCAAGCAGCGCCATCGCGGGCGCCAGATCCACCGACGCGACCCGTTCCAGCCCCGCGATCCCCGCGGGCACCGGCCCCCCCTCCTCATCGAGGATACGCGCGCCCAGCGCCTGCAAAAACCCGGCGCCGCCGTCGCTCGTGCAGGTGCCGCCCAGTCCGACATGCACCGTGCGGGCGCCGTCGGCCACCGCCGCGCGGACCAGCTCCCCCACACCGCGCGAGGACGCGCTGCGCGCCTGCGCGTCGGACCCGTCCGTCTGCCCGAAGCCCGCCGCCTCGGCGGCCTCGATGACGGCGACGTCGCCGGACCGCAGGCGGCGGGCGGCGACCGGATCCCCCAGGGGCCCCGGCACCTGAGCCTCCACCAGCTCTCCTCCGAGCGCGCTTTGCATGGCGTCGAGCAGGCCCTCCCCGCCGTCCGCCACAGGCAGGCAGCGGACCTCGGCCCCCGGCGCCGCGCGCCGCACGCCCTCGGCGATCCAAGCCGCCGCTTGCGCGCTCGTCGCGGAGCCCTTGAAGGAGTCCACGGCCACGAGCATCCGAAGCTCGCGCCCAGCAGCCGCCGCGCCGAGCCGCGCATCAGCACCCGCAGAGCCCACAACCTCAGAGGAGGCCGCGGCGCGGCGCTCCTCATGCATGGCGTCCCCCGCGGCCTCAAGCGGGCGCCCCCGGCGGCGGTCGCGGAAGAACGCCGTGAGCGCGCCGGCGCAGTCCTCGCCCAGGATCCCGGACTCCACGGCGAACCGATGGTTCAGGCGCTCGTCGTCATGCAGGCGAAACAGCGAGCCGAGCGCCCCCGCCTTAGGATCGGCCGCCCCGTACACGCAGCGATCGACCCGCGCGTTCACCATCAGGCCGGCGCACATCGCGCACGGCTCGAGCGTCACGTACACGGTGCAGCCCGTGAGGCGCCACCGCCCGAGCACCCGGGCGGCCGCCACGAGCGCCGAGAACTCCGCATGGGCGGACGGGTCATCATCCAGTTCTCTCCTATTGTGCGCACGGGCGATGATCTCCCCCTCGTGCACCACCACGGCGCCGATCGGCACCTCACCGGCCTCGGCGGCGGTGCGCGCCTCGGCCAGGGCCTCGCGCATGAAGCTCTCGTCGATCTCGCGTGAATCTCGCATGTCCCCTCCTCGCGGCAGACCTCGCCCCAGACGGCCCCGAGAGCCGTCACCGATACCAAACAGACTATTGCGTTGAAGCGGGGCGGGTGCGGAGAAGCGATGGCGGAGAGAGGGGGATTCGAACCCCCGAGGCGCTCACACGCCTAACGGTTTTCAAGACCGCCGCATTCAACCGCTCTGCCATCTCTCCGTTGCGGTGTACATCATAGCATCCCGTGCGCGGCGCCACGACACGGCCGAAGCCGTCCTCGCCATGACCTCGCTCTGCGGAGACGTCACTCGCCGGGTGCTACTCGTCCGCCTTCTGCGCCCGCTTCTCGACAGTCGTTTTGAACGCCTCGGACACGGCGACGCTCAAACGCTCGCGCTGCTCCTTCACCAGCTGCTCCTTGTTCTCCTCGAAGTGGATCGGGAGCACGTCCTCGACCGCGTCCCTCACGAGCTGGATGTAGGTCTTCGCGCCGGTCTCGTTCAGGTGCGTCCCGTCGCCGTCGAAGACGTCGGAGCGTCCCTCGCTGTATCCGTACCAGTCGACGACCCGCACGTTCTTATGGCGCTTCGGCGCGCGCTCGATCGCCGCGTTCGTGTCGGCGACCCAGGGCTGGGGGCTTCGCGTGGTGATGAGCACGACGCGGCGCTCCTCGCCGAGCACCTGCATCGCCTGATCGATAAGGTCATCGGTCACCAGGCCGTTCGTCCCGAGCGCCAGCACCACGATACCGCCGACCCTGCCTGCGTCGACGTACTCACGCAGCAGCTCGACGCCGGTTGAGAACTGGCGGCTCACGTGGGCGTCGATGTGCCCGTGGGCGAAGGCCTCCTCGAAGTACGGGATGGCCCGCACCGAGACCGAGTCCCCGATCATGAGGATGTCGTAAGCGTCGGCGGCGTAGGCGCCCTCGTCCTTCCGCTCGCCCTCGCCGTCTGCCGAGCCGGCGCCCTTGAGCGCGGCCGCCCCCTCCTCGCTGAGCGCCGAGGTGTCCGGCACGACGGCGAGCGAGATGCCGGCGGCGACCACGAGCAGGGCGAACGCGGCGGCGGCGACCAGGTTCCGCGCCCCGACGCACGCGACTCCCGCACGCGCGGGCTGGGGCAGGGGGCGCGCTGCACGGGCGCCAGCTTCGGCGAGGGCGGACGAGATGCGAGGTCTCAGGCCCGAGAGGACAGCCAGGGGGCCAGCTGCCATGGGGGCTCCTGCGGAAGGGTCGCCGTGCCCGCCGGAGCCTACAGCCGCCGCCGAACCCTCGCCAGCCGCAGCTGCCGCGCCAGCCGGGCCCGCGGCCGCCGCCGGACCCTCGGCGGCCGCGGCTGCCGCAGCTGCCGCTGGCTCCTCCCCCACCGCAGCCTCCGACCCCTGGCCGCCGCGCCGGATGCTCCCGACGAGCCGCGCCAGGGCGCCCTCGCGAAACGGCGTCTCGATGAGGCGGAAGGACCCCTCGGCCACCGCGAGCACCACCGCGAGCTCGATCACGGTGAGCCACCAGGGGCGCGCCTGGACGTTGCTCGACGGGTTCATGAGCAAGAGCAGCGGATAGTGCCACAGGTAGATGCTGTAGGACCGGGTTCCCAACCAGCGCAGCGGGGACGCGGCGAGCACGCGCGCGAAACGGGCGCCCGGACGGGCCCGCACCGCCCCGGCGATCAGCATAAGCGTCAGCACCGAGCACAGAAGCATGCCGCCCCGGTACTGGAAGGCCGTGTAGCCGTTCGTGAGAAGAAACATCGCGACAAGCCCCGCAAGGCCTACAATGCCGACCGCCTCGAGCACCCGGCCGCGCAGGCCGTCGGCGCCGTCGAGGGCGCGCGGCGGGATGAACGCGAGCCATACGCCCAGCAGCAGCGAGAACGCCCGGGTGTCGGTGCCGTAGTAGAGCCGGCTCGGATCGGCCGCCGGGGTGTAGAGCGCGGCCATCGCCGCCACCGACACAACCGCGAGGCCGAGCACGACACCCTGCATGCCGCGCCGGGCGAGACCCGCGCGGTACAGCAGAAGCAGGACAGGCGGCCAGATCAGGTAGAACTGCTCCTCGATGGCGAGCGACCAAAAATGCGTGAGCGGGGACGGGTCGCCGAGCGCGTTGAAGTACGACACGTCGTTGATGACCTGCCACCAGTTGTTGAAGAAGAGCACGGACGGCAGGATGTCCGGGCGCATCTTGGTGAGCATCACGTGGTTGAAGAGCGCGCAGAGCACGATGGTGACGAGCACCACGGCGACGATCGCAGGCAGCAACCGGCGCGCGCGACGCAGGTAGAAGCGCTTGAAATCGACCTTGCCCGTCTGGGCGACCTCGTTGAGCAGCAGACGGGTGATGATGAACCCCGAGATCACGAAGAACATCGTCACACCGAGCAGGCCGCCCTGCATCCAGGGCAGCCGCAGATGATAGAGGACCACCGCGATCACCGCGATGGCGCGGATCCCGTCAAGCGCCGGGATGTAGCGCTGTTTTCGCACGGCAGGCACTGTCGACACAACCAATCGCCATCTCTCTCACCCATGCGCCCCCGCGGTGAAGCGGGCGCTACGGGCCGGGACGCAGCCCACGCCGCAAACCCCGGAGCCCAAAAAGCCCGGAAAGGCCGCAGACCGTCAGAACCTGACCTGCGGCACGGAGCGGGCGGCCTCGGCCGCCTCGAACCCGGAGCGCTCCTTGAACTGGAAGATGCCCGCGAAGATGTTGCCCGGGAAGGTCTGGATCGCGTTGTTGTAGTTCAGCACGCAGTCGTTGTAGCTCTGACGGGAGTAGCTGATCTTGTTCTCGGTGTCCTCGAGCGTCCCCTGCAGTTGGCTGAAGTTGGCGTTCGCCTTCAGATCGGGGTAGGCCTCGGCCACGGCGAAGAGCTGGCGCAGCGCCCCGGTCAAGACGTTGTCGGCCTCCATCTTCTGCTCGGGGGTGCGGGCGGACACCGCGCTGTTGCGGGCGCTGATGACGGCGTCGAGCGTCGACTTCTCGTGCGCGGCGTAGCCCTTCACGGTCTCAACGAGGTTGGGGATGAGGTCGTTGCGGCGCTGGAGCTGGGTGTCGATGTTCTGCCACGCGTTGTCGATGCGGTTGCGCAGTGTGACCATGTTGTTGTAGATGCCCGCGATGACGATCACGAGGGCAACCACGACGACGATGCCAATGATGAGGGGGATCATCGTTCAGTCCAATCTCTCGGCAGGAGCGCCCCAAGGTGGCGCGCGAAGTTTATTTGAGTATACCCTCCGGCCGTCCCAGCCCCTCTGCCAATCGCCGTAAGCAGAGATACGGTCAGCCTAATTTACGTTGCCGAAGCCCTAAATACCTGAGATAATTGCAATGCTCTGTCTACTGTGCATGGGGAGGGTATTTTATGGACTTACGAATTCAGAAAACGTATCGCGCACTCAACAACGCCTTCACCGAGCTCCTTTCGCAAATGCCCTACGAGAAAATCAGCGTCGCCGGCCTGTGCGACGAGGCGATGATCCGCCGCACCACCTTCTACAAGCATTTCAGGGATAAAGACGATTTCTTCGCGTTCTACATCGACAGCCTGCGCGCCACGATCCTCGACCTGGGGCCGCTGCCGTCCAGTCTGAGCGAGCGCAACCTCGCCGCCGAGCGCCAGGAGATCCTGCACCGGCTCACCAGCGTGCTGCTCAGCAACGTGAGCCTCATGGACAACATCATGCAGAGCTCGATGTTCGGCACGATGTCGCGCGTCATCTGCGACGCGGTCGCGGACGCCCTGCGCGAACGCAACGGCATAGACCCCTCCTCGGACCCCGAGTCCGATACCGCCGCCGAGTTCGCGGCCGGCGGCGTCGTGCGCCTGCTGCTGAACTGGTGGAAGGACGGCGACCCCGCCGGATCTGAGGCCGATTTCGTCGAGGACGCCGGCAACCTGCTCGGCCAGATCATGGAGGCGTGAGCGCCATGGACCCGCTGGGTTTCCTGCTGCTCCTCGCCGCGACCTGCGGTCTGGGGGCCGGGCTGTACTGGATGAGGAACCGCCGATAGAGATGTGAGCGGCCCGCACCTTTGGGGGATGCGGGCCGTTTCTCATATGGCACGGGGCCGTGGGACGCGGGGTCGGGGCCGCACGGCGGCGGCGCAACGGCCGCATGCGGCGCCCCGGTCGCTAGTACCCCATCGCCTGCAGGACGAACATCACGGCCGTCAGCACCGTGATGACCGCGATCTTGGCCCAGGTGAGGATGTTCCAGAGGCGCCCGTTGCGGTGCTTGCCCATGATGTGGGGGTCCTGCGCGATACGCACCTGGAAGACCAGCAGCACCGGGAGCAGGATGCCATTAATGACCTGCGAGCCCATCATGATCTGGAAGAGGTCGACCCCCGGCAGGATCACGAGCAGCGCCGAGGCGGCGATGATCGCCGTGATGATGCCGCGGTAGACCGGGGCCTCGCTCCAGTTGCGGTCGGCGCCGCGCTCCCAGCCGAAGGCCTCGCAGACCGCGCTCGACGTCACGCCGGGCAGGACGCACGCGGCCAGGAAGCTGGCGGCCACGAGGCCCGCCGAGAAGAGCACGGTCGAGAACTGGCCGGCGATGGGCTCGAGGGCGAGCGCGGCGTCGGCGGCGTCGGCGATCTTGACGCCCGCCGGGAACAGCACGGTGCCCGTCGTGACGATGATGAACCAGGCCACGGTGTCCGCGAGCACCGAGCCCGAGATCGCGTCGATCCGCTGCAGGGCGAGATCCTCGGCGCTGGCGTTCTTATCGACCACGTTGCTTTGGGCGAGGAAGATCATCCACGGCGCGATCGTGGTGCCGATCGTCGCCACCACGAGCGAGATGTAGCTCGGGTCGGCCTGGATCCCCGGCGTGAACGTGGCGAGGCCCACCGCGCCCCAATCGGGGCCCGCGATGAAGGCGGCCACCACGTAGGTCACGAAGACGCAGCTGATGATCAGCAGGATCTTCTCGATGCGTCGGAAGCTGCCCGACATGGTGAGCATCCAAATGAGGATCGCCGCGAGAGGCACCGACACCGTGGCCGGGATGCCGAACAGGGCAAGGCCACTCGCGATGCCCGCGAACTCGGAGATCGTCACCGCGATATTGGCGACGAGCAGGGCGCCCATGGCGATGGCACTGCGGCGCACGCCGAACTTCTCACGGATGAGCGATGCGAACCCCTTGCCCGTGACGCATCCGCAGCGCGCCGCCGTCTCCTGCGTGACGATGAGCAGCACCGTCATGACCGGCAGCATCCACAGCATCTCGTAGCCGTAGCTCGCTCCGGCGCTCGAGTAGGTGGCGATGCCGCCGGCGTCGTTTCCGGAGAGCGCCGCGAGCAGCCCCGGCCCCATGGCGCCGAAGATGGCGCCGATCGTGAGCTTGCGCTTCACGTCCTTCGTCATGCGACCACGCCCCTACGCGCCGACGAGCGCGAGCAGCGCCATCGTGGAGGCGGCTGTGAAAAGCACGGCCGCGATGCAGGTCGCCGTGAGCGAGAGCGCGGTTCCCGAGGTGCTGAGGTCGCGCTCCTCGCGGGCGAAGAGCACCTTGAGGTAGACGACGGCCGTGAGGAAGCTCACGAAGGTGGTGCCGGCTGCAGCGAGCGCGCTCAGCTGGAAGGCCCGGGCAGCGAGAACGGTCGGGTCCGGGAAGGCCGCCGCCGACACCAGCTGGGCGCAGAGGTACACCACCGCGGCGATCGCGGCTCCCATCAGGGTGTTCTGCAAGAAGAAGCCGAGATAGGGCTTGGTGTCGTCCTCGGGGCGGTCGTACTCCAGGAAGTAGTTCTTCACGAAGGCGACCATCCGCGCCGAGGCGAGCAGCGCCACCGGCATGAAGGCCATCGGGTAGATGAAGAGCGGGTCTGCGCTCGCGTTACCGCCGAGCAGCGCGGCGATGCACGCGCTCGCCACGGCCCATACGATCAGCCAGTACTGGCGCTGCGCGAACCAGGTGATCGTGTGCGAGCTCTCGCCCGTGGTGTTGTCGCCCGCGCCGATGCCGGCGATCTGCAGGTCCTCGGCGTGTTCCTCGGTCATGACGTCCATGGCGTCGTCCACCGTGACGATCCCCAGGATGTGCCGGCCCTCATCGCAGACGGGGATGGCCGCGAGGTCGTACTTGGCCATCTCCTCGGCGACCTCCTCCTGGTCGAGGTCGGGAGCCACCCAGACCACGTCCTTGAAGGCCAGGTCGCGCAGGCGCTCGCCGCGCTCGGCCACGATGAGCGTGCGCAGCGAGAGCACGCCGGCGAGGGCGCCGGCGGGATCGGTGGTGTACACGTAGTAGACGCTCTCGAAATCGTCATCGAGCTCGCGGATGGCCTCGATCGCGTCGCCCACGGTGGCGGTCGCCGACAGCGCGACGAACTCCGACGTCATGATGCGGCCCGCGGTGTCCTCGGCGTACCCGAGCAGCATGCGGATGGCCTTCTCCTCCTTGACACCCATGAGGCGCAGGAGCTTCTCGGCCTTCGCGTAATCGAGCTCGTCGATGATCTCGGCGGCGTCGTCGGGGTCCATGAGGGCGAGCATCGAGGAGGCGTCGGTGTCCGAGAGGCCCTCGAGCATCTCGGAGCGCAGCTCGTCGTCATCGAACTCCGAGATCGCCTCGGCGGCCTGGGCGGTGTCGAGCTGGGCGAAGACCTGGCCGCGCAGGCGCGGATCGAGCTTCTCGATGATGTCGGCGATGTCGGCTGGGTGGAGCTCGCCCAAGGTCTTATGCGAGACGGAGAGCTTGATCTGCTTGATGCTGCGCTCGAGCAGGTCCATGTAGCTCCAGGCGATGATGTCCTCGGAGAGCGGCCGCCCGAGGGATTTCGCAATGCGCGAGACCGCGCGCTCGAGCAGCGGGTGGATCGCGCGGAGCAGGCCACGTGCGCCGACTTCCGCGCCCAGCAGGCGGAGCTGGTTCTCCCCCGAGCTTGAGAGCTTGATGTCGTTGACGCGCACGACCTTGAGGCCCTGCGTGTCCACGATCTGCTTGTTCATGATGTCACGCGCGAGAAGGACCTCGTCAGGCTGCAGGTAGGAGAAGCGGATGTCGGTCGACGGGCAGTTGAGCGCGACGCCGTCGTCGTCGACGTGGTCGACGTACTTGCGCCAGCTGATCATGAAGGGTGTTTTGCCCGGTCCCTGGAATGCCAGCGAGGTGACGTGCGGGAAGACCTCGCCGGTGGCGATGCCCAGGTCGTTGATGATGCCGATCTTCTCCCCGGTCGAGTCGATGACGGGGATGCCGAGCAGCTCGGAAAAGTAGTTCATGGTGCTCCTTCTCGGATTTCACGTTCGGAAGGCCCGCGCGACCCCGGCGCGCACCGCGAAGGGCACCCGCAGGGGCTAGCGACTGTGTGGTCGGGGCTTGGGTTTCACTACGGCCTCTCTCTTCGCCCTGCGTTTCTCCATGACAGCATCAGGGCCCTGGGCCCGCTGTCGCGACCACTATAGCATCAATGCCGTTTTCACCGATGATTTTCCACCGGCTTTGCGCAGGGCTTACGTATCCGACCGGTACGCGTGGCGGGGACGCAGTGGCGTGTCGGACAGGCTCCGCAGCAGCACAGGGAGCCGCACGGGGCCGATCCTCGGCGGCATGCGGCGCCGCACCACCGTGCCCCGGCCACGCGCGAGGCCCTGCTCGACCGCCATCCCGACGACCACACCCCAGGCCGCCGACAAATCTCGCGCGACTTGTACCAGTTTGCCGGTTGCCCCGACAAAACTCACGCCTCTTGTACCAGTTTTACCGGACCCGCGGAGTAGACGGGGGATTTCTCCTCAGAAACCCGCAGGTAGAGAACTCGAGCTTGGAGACGCTACTTTGAGGACCGCGTGAAACTGGTACAAGAGGCGCATGGTTTGTCGAGCGAGAGCTGAAACTGGTACAAATCGCGCGACTTTAGCGCTTGCCGTGGGGGAACAGGATCTTGTGGAGCCTCTCCCGCCGTCTGAGAAACGCGGGCGTCCGTTTTTTGAGCCTCTCACCGAGGGCGCGGGCGATCATCTCGACCATGCTTTCGAATTTGCTCAAGTCGGAGATCTGCTCGTAGTTGATATCGAGCACCTCGTACCCCATGCTGCGCAAAGCGGCGGTCCTACCTGATTGGAGGCTGAAACCCTGCCTGTCCGCATGGAACGCTTTGCCGTTGACCTCGACGATGAGGCGCCGCTCGCGCCAGAGCTGGTCGGCGGAGCAATATCGCCCTCCCGCAAGCAGCCGCGCCTGCTCGTCGAAATCGATCCGGACGTTCAGCTCGGGCCACGGTAGCCCCTCGCCCCCTATCCAGGTGCTCCCCGATAGAAGCAGCAGGGCCTTCGCCTCCAGCACCGAGGCGGCGCCGTCACGCGCGCAGGATACCGCGCGGTTGAACCGTCGCGCGCCGCGTTTCCCGGCATGCGAGCTCGCGAACAACCTGAGCTCCTCCAAGCTGAACAGGGGCGCTCGTTTCCAGTGCTCCGTCGGCCTATCGAACCGATCGAACGCGAGCTCCCAGGGGATCTCAGATCCCGACCTCGTTGTGAATGAGGCGATTCGCCCCTCCGGGTCGCGAAACTCGCGAATATGATCGGCCCGGACGCTTTGCCCCCTGCTGCTTATCGCGCCGTTCGCAAGGAGACCCGATAACGCAGCTGAGCTGCGGTCCGTCTCGTGGTGGATCGCGTAGATGCCCATGCCCTCCATCATCATCAGAGCGAGCAGCTCAGGAGGGACCTCGTCCGCCATGTAAAACAGCGCGGCCAACGGCGTCAGCACGCCGATCCCGCCCGGCAGGGCCATCACGTCGGCCGGGTCTAGGTCGGCGGGCACGATTCTAGCCCGCACCAGGTCGCTTGGCCTCCGGTTGACGCCCTTTCCCACCATCACATCCACGGGATGGGGGACGCCCTTGAGGTCGGTGAGGAGGCGCTCGCGAATGCGAGCGTCAACCTCGCGGGCGTTTGAGCGAAGGCGGGGCAGGCCAACCTCTTCGGGTGAGAGCGAGGATTCCCTGAGGATCGGCGGGGTCGCGTGATAGGCCCAGGCAGATCCGTCGCAGATGATCGGGCCCGCGATACCCGCTCTCAAGCCCTGCCCCGTCCCGAAGGACGCCGGGCCCCTCCCGTTTGCCTCCATGTCCCCTCCCTGCACCGCATGCCGCCGTAGCACGCATCCTAGCTGGGAAAACGCTGAATTTCTCTTACCAATTCCTGCCACGGTCCTACCCGGGACCTAACCGCGCAGCTCATCTGCGAAAAACGGGGCGCCCCACCGGACACCCCGCTCGAACCTCTATGAAACGCACGCAAACCCGCACGGCGCGGCGCAACCCACGCGGCGCGCCCCGGCCCCGAACAGATCAGCCCTCCGCGGGGATCACCGCGTCCTTGGGCTGCTTGACGGCGCCCTTGACCACGTCCGTCGGGATCTCCCCGTCGAGCTCCATGAGCTCCCGGACCGTCACCGGCTCGAATCCTGCCGCACGCAGCCCGTCGATGATCGCGGGCAGCGCCTCGACGTCCTGCTCCCGGTTGCCGCCGCCGTCGTGCATCAGCACGATGGCCCCGTTGTACGCCCCGTTCACGGCGGAATTCACGATCGCCTGGGCGCCGGGACGCTCCCAGTCGCGCGTGTCGATGTTCCACAGCACGTTGCAGCTGATCAGGTCCGCCGACCGCAGCCAGCTGTTCGCATCGAAGGCCCCGTACGGCGCGCGAATCATCTGAACGTCCTCGCCGGTGACCTTCTTCAGGCTCTCAGCCGCCGTGCCGATCTCCGCGCGGAGGCTGTCGCGGTCGAGGTTGGGCAGGTACTGGTGCTTGTTGGTATGGCTCGCGAGCTCATGGCCCTCGTCCACCACGCGCTTGGCGTACTCGGGGTAGGCCAGCGCCTGGGCTCCGAGGTTGTAGAACGTGGCCTTCACGCCCTTCTGCTTCAGGATATCGAGGATCTGCGGGGTGTAGGCGCTCGGGCCGTCGTCGAACGTGAGGGCGACGTGCTTCTTGCCGTCGGCCTTCGAGGGGGAGAGGTTCCGCCCCGCGATCACCATGTCCACCGGCTGCTCCAGCACCTCGTGGTCGACCGTCTCGCCGGAGGCCTTGCCGGTCCAGATGACCTTCTTCCCGGGCTTGCCCCACTGGGACACGTACTGGATCGCGCCGCCGCGCTCCATCTGCACGGTCGGGGCGACCTCCACGGTCTGCTCCGTGTGATCCTCCGTGACGTCCACGCCGTCCCCGACGCCGACCTCAGCTCCCTCCGGGACATCGATGCGCTCGACGCCCTCGAGGTCGATCTCCTCGCCGTCGATCGAGAGCGTGAACCGCGTGCCGCCCTGCTCGTCGATCACGTTTCCGTTGACGGACAGCAGCCGGCCGGCCTTCGCGCCGTAGTAGTCCCCCGCCTCGATGACGTCCACCAGGCGCGATCCGATCCGCGCGGAGACCTCCTGCCCGTTCACCGTGAAGCCGACCGAGCGCCAGAGGAACCACCAGCACCCGGCGACCGCGATCGCGACCACCGCGACCACGGCCACCCCGAGGGCGACCTTCGTGGCCCGGCCGCTCAACCCGGCCTCCATGAGGGCGCCAGACGAGCGCTGCGGCACCACCCGCCTGACCCCGCGGGCGGCGTCGGCCGCGGTCGCCTTCCGCATGGTGGGATGGGGTTGCTCGCCGAGCCCCGCCTGGTGGCCAGCCTCCGCCGAGCCGCCGGCATGCGGCCCGTCATGCCCTGCGCGCTGCATCGGGACCGCCCCCGTCAGATGAGGGGCGCCGCCCGACCCGCTCTTCTTCAATGTCGGCATCTTCGGATGCGAAGATCCGCGCCCGGACCCGAAATGCAGGTCCGTGGCCTTGCCGATCTCAATGCGCTTGCGCTGTCCCATTCCTATCCCGCCTCATGCGTGCCTCATACGATCCGGGTCCCGCCCGGTCAGTCCATCCTACGAGCCCACCCCCTCATGCGGACGCAGAATCGTCTGACTCTTTCGTCACCTGGGGCAGCGACGCCCCCTCGGGCATGGTCGCCTTGCGCAGGTTGAAGCCGTCAGGAAGCTCCTTGGAGAGGTCGGTGTCCGAGGCGATCAGATCCGATACCGTCACGAGCTGGTAGCCCGCGGCCGTGAGCCCGTCGATGATCCGCGGCAGGGCGGCGGCAGTCTGCTCGGCGGTGTCGTCCGAGTCCGTCATCAAGATGATGTCGCCCGGGGAGACCCCGCCCACGACGGTTTCGACCACCGCGTCGGCACCCGGCAGCGTCCAATCGCCCGAGTTCAGGTTGTAGGTCACGACCGCGCCCACCAGATCCATCGCGTCGGCCCAGTTCTGCTCCGAGAACTCGTTCGAGACGGGCCGGTACAGCGCCGTCGAACCGCCTCCCGCGCTATCGACGGCCGCAAACCCCTGGGCCAGCTCGGCGCGCAGCTCCTCACCGGAGAGCGCCGCCGGATCGGCGCCGGCGTACCCGTTCGACGCGACCTGATGCCCCGCCCGGGCGATCGCGGCGACCGCGGCGGAATCGGACTCCGCCGCCCTCCCCTCCACGAAGAAGGTCGCCTTCGCCCCCTTCTCGGAGAGAATCTTGAGGATGGCGTCGGTGCCCGCGCTCGGTGCCCGGTTGAACGTGAGGGCGACCACCTTCTTGCCTCCGGACGGCGCGATGCCGCGCGTCGCCACCACGGCGCCCACCGGCTCCTTGACGACCCCGCGGTCCTGGGTGATCCCGGATCGCTCGCCCGTCCAGACCTCCTGCCGGCCCGCCTCGCCCCAAGTCTGCACGAACCGCAGGGCGCCCGACCCCTTGACTGTGAGCGCGGGAGCGATCTCGGTGGCCTGCACCTGATGCGGCTCGTAGGTGTCCTTGCCGTTCTCGATCGTGACCTCGTCGCCGGCCGCGAGCTTGGTGTCAGCCGCCCGGTCGGGATCGACGGCCTTCCCGTTCAGGGTCGCCGCGAACGGCTCGCCCCCCGTCTTGTCGAGCACCGTGTCATCGACCGCGAGCAGGCGCCCCGGCTTGAGCGAGAGGTCCCGGTCCTCGATCAGCGTCTCGATGCTCGAGTTGATGCGCACCGACACCGTGGACCCGTTGAGGGTGATATCGACCCCGCGGTTCGCATACCAGAGAATGCTTGCAAGGAACACGAGGAACGCGCAGGCCACGGCGATGACGGCGTAGGGTCGGCGCGAGTTGCGGCGCGGACGTCGCCGACCGCGGCCGCCGAGGCCCGGCGTATGGCGGAGATACTGCGCCCCGCGCTTGCGCTGACGCCGCGCGCGCCCCGCCGGGAGCACGTCGCCGGTGTTCTTACGGAAGCGCGGTCGTTTCTTCGAGGAGTAGGAGGTGGTTTGGATAGGCAATGTTTCTCCCGGAACCCGTGTGTCGGCGCGGCGGCCGGCTGCGTCACGCCTTCTTCTTGGCCCCCGATGATCCCGAGGCCTTCTTGTACTCGTCGGCGAAGGCGCCGAACATGCCCTTGGCACGGCCGAGCTGGCGGCCGAGGGCGCGGCTGCCCTTGTCGACGGCGCGGGAGCCGTGCTCATCGAGCACCTTGGCACCCTTCTTGACCTCGGTGCTCACCCGCACGGAGGCCTCGGCGGCCTTGGCCGCGGCGCCGCCGGAGTAGCCGATCTGCTGCGCCTCGTCGGCCACGACCATCGCCCCTGAGCGGTATCCGCGCAGCAGCGCCACGGGGACCTCCACGTTGCCGAGGAGGGTGGAGGCGGCGGAGCTCGCCGTCACGGAGAAGGTGATGACCGCGCCCGTCCTGGGGTGGCAGTCGGCGTCGGCGCAATATCCCATGGCCTCACCCGAAGCCGTCACCACATCCATGCCGGTCCAGATCAGGCAGTCGTCGAGCTTCACGCCGAGCCGCTTGGCCGCTGCTGCGTCATAGGCGTCCTTCCGATCTGGAGCGACCAGACGGTCCTCGACGACCGAGAGGGCGTCGAACGCCACGAAGCGATCGGGCTGCTTGATCATGCCGAGGACGTCCGGCGGGCTCACCATGAAGCCCACGAGGCGGCGACCGTCGGGGGCGAACACCGGGAAGTGGATCTTGCCCAGCTTCTTGGGACCGCGCTCGGTGCCGTCCTTGCGCGTGCGCTTCTGCTCGGGGAGCTCGCGGTAGACCTTGGTGCCCTGGAAGTCTCCGACGCGCATTACGCCTCGGCGCCGGCCTCGGAGCCCTCGCCGGTGACAGCGTCGGCGGCGTCGGCGGCGGCCTCGACCACCACGTCGGCGGCCGGGGTCACGTTTCCGCCGGCGATGGCGTCGTTGAGCTGCTCACGGATCTGGTCCATGCGCTCGCGGGCGAGATCGACCTTGGCGCGGAGCTCATCGGTCTTGGCGTCCATGATGGGGCCGAAATCGTTGGCGGCGGAGCGGGCGGTGTCCACGCCCTGCTCGTACATGTCGCGCGCGGAATCCCAGGCGTCGTTGGCCATGTCGGCGGCCATGGCGCGCGTCTCAGCGCCGGAACGCGGGGCGAACAGCACGCCGACCACCGTGCCGGCGGCGGCGCCGAGCGCGGCACCGGTGAAAAATGCGAGACCCTTACCCATAGTGTCCTCCTATGCGAGATTCTACAGACTGGGTTTCATTATACCCGCATAGATCCGCAGCAGAATGGCCCGCCCCCAAGGATGACCCCGCGCAAGCCGATCGAGTTCCAAGAATCCCCTCAAATAGGCGTAGGACGGCCCGTCCCATGGGGCACTTTTCGAAGGCCCCAATGTCGATCCATAAAAAATCGCAGGAGGGATAACACAAGCGCAGAGGCCGCTATCTTTTGGGCAACCCAAAATGGCGTCATAGTATAGTTGGAGAGATACTCGGCAGCGTCAGAAAACCAGGGGTTCATTGCATGTGAACCCCACTGCCACAGCGTGTTTATATCATATGCAAACATCAGAACAAGTCCGCAGACGCGCATAGAGAGTCCAACTGCGGGGCGGAACCGTCCCCACGTGCCAGCCATGAATATGTATATGGCTCCAACGATCATCAACATGTCAAACGGGTCAGGATGGTCAATTCCCTTAATCGAAAAGCCAGGAAGGCCGTAGAATTCACTAGTAAAGCGCAGTGCCAGGCCGGCAAGGAAAAGAACGCTCAGCGAGATCGAGCAGAGTCCCTGGAATCGCAGCCTGCTACCTTCTGCAATAGCCATAGAGCGCCTTTCCGTTGTAGGTCTCCCACTTGTTATTCGGACTTGAAACCTTTTCTTTGTAGTCCGCTGTATGTTGTGCGACAAAAATATACTACATTTTGACAATTTACTTCTTACGGCAAAGAAAGCGTATGAGCCATAGAGCGGACGATGCCTAGGCCCACGTTGGAGAAGCCCATACCGGCGATGTACTGAGCAAGGGCCATAGCGGTGCGCCCGCCTCCCGGCTCCCCGCTTTCGGCCTCAGCCACAGCATCGCGCAGGTTATGGGAAATGATCTTGATGACCTCCAGATGACACATGTCAGAGAGCGCCCAAGCCCCCTTGGTGAGGTAGCCCTCAATGGCATGGGTCAGGACATCCATACCGGTGGAGGCGGTCAGCGCGGGAGGCATGCCGCTCATCATGATGGGATCGACCACGGCGACTTCGGGAATGTCGTTGACGTCCACACACACACGAACTTACGCTTCTTGGCGATATCGGTGATCACGTAGTTGATGGTGACCTCGGCGGCGGTGCCGGCGGTGGTGGGCACGGCGATGGTAAAAACGGCATGGTTCTTGGTGGGGGCGACGCCTTCCAAAGAGACCGCGTCTTCGAACTCGGGGTTGGCGATAATGATGCCAATAGCCTTAGCGGCGTCCATGGCAGACCTGCCGCCCACGGCGACGATGGCATCGGCGCCGGAGGCTTTAAACGCAGCCACTCCGTCCTGGACGTTCTCGACAGTGGGGTTAGGTTTCACGTCGGAGAAGAGCTCCCAGGCGACACCGGCCCCATCCAAGACGCCGATGACCTTAGCGGCCACGCCGCACTGAACCAAGCCAGCGTCGGCACATAGAAAGACCTTGGTCTTACCGTGGAGGGCGAGCTCTCCTGGTATCTCGGCAATGGCGCCGGCGCCGTGATACGAAACGGGATTCAAAACAAAGCGGTTGACCACAACGATTCGTTTCATGGAAGAACCGAGGCGGATGCCCGGTTCTGAACGGTTTCTTGAGCTACTCTCCGACAGACCGGAAGAGGCCTTCGATCTCGACCAGCTGCTCATCGGTTAGCTGAACCGCGGGATCAAAGACCTTGGTCGAGATGGGCAGCCCCTGAACGGCCACCGCGCCCTTAACAGCCGAGACAAACAGGTCCGCGCAGTCATAAACGGCCATGAGGCGCGAGATCTTCTCGGCACATTGAAAGGCGGCGTTCAGATCGCCTCCTTTGTAGGCGTTGTCCATGGTGGCAAAAAGCTCAGGCACCGCGTTGGTGAGACCGCAGAGCACACCGCTGCCACCCGAGGCACGATTCACGAGGTAGTACTCGTCAAAGCCAGAAAGCACCGTAAACTCTGGGTTGACCTTGCGCACCGCGCGAATCAGCTGGCGCGTGTGAGAGATCGTGTCCACGGTATCCTTGATGCCGCAGATGTTGGGATGCTGAGCAGCGAGGCGGGCGACCAGGTCCGGCGTGAGGTCGGAGCCGGTGCACGCCGGGAAGTTGTACAGGATGACGGGGATATCCGCAGCACGGGCAATGCCGCTGAAATACTCCTCGGCGCAAGCGGAGCTGGGGCCAAAGTAGTAGGGGGACACGGCAAGCACCGCGTCGGCACCCGCCTCCTGGGCGTAGCGCGTCAACTCCAGCACATGGGCGTAGGTGGTGCCGCCTACGCCGCAGAGGATATCCATGCGGTCACCCACGCGCTCGACGGCAAACTTGATAACGCGCTTCTTGTCCTCAACGGAGACCGAGTAAAACTCGCCGATGGAGCCGAAGAGCAGGACCCCTGTGATGCCCGCGTCAGCGAGATGGTCAAGATGCCTGCCCCAAAGGTCAAAATCGATAGTCCCATCATCCTTGGTGATGGTGATGGAAGGACAATAGACGCCATCGAACATGGCACGCTCCTTTCTTGAGATCTGAAATCGATCCCATCCCTGCGTATTGAACTTGCAAAGCCTCGTCTTCGCACACACGCCCTTTTGGAGAATGACCAGCACGCACCCTACCGAAAGGCGCCTCCCGCCGTGCAGGTGAAATCGACCGCGACAACTCCTAACGCTCGATGCCGTAGCATGCGCAGGCGTTGTTGCAGAAGAAATCCTCGTCATCGCCGAAGGCTTCGCGCACGGCCTCAACATGGCTCTTGAACGTGGCATACATATCGACCACCGGCCAGTTGGAGGCGTAAAGCAAGCGATCGGGCCGGAAGGCCCCTTTCACGAACGCGAAGACATCGGAAACAAACGAGGCGTCGTCGGTAGGGAACCCGGAAACCTTGAGATAGAGGTTCGGGAGCTCCGCAAAGCCTGTCATGACGCGACGCCAGTCGTCATCGAAGGTATCGGGCGTGACGTTGCCCAGGTGATTCAAGACCACGGTCGCCTCGGGAACCTGGCGGTAGGCGCTAAGGGCCAGGCCTAGGTCCTCGGTGCGGTTGCAAGACTCGAAAGGCCTGCCCGCGGCCGCGAGCACGCGCAGCCCCTCAATGAAGTCAGGTTCAAGGCAGCGCCCGGGCGCCTCGGAGTCGATATGCAGGGGCTCGCGCACGCCACGAGCGAAGACCGGCAAGCGCATCCAGGGCTCGATGCGCGTGCGCATTATGGCGGCTAGAATACGAGGGTCGGCTGACATGCGTCTCCAGGTAAGCCGGTCTTCCAGCAGGGGATCTGCGCCGTCAACCTCGACGTACACGCCACCTAGAAAGTTGATATCCGGCACAGCGGCGTAGGCGGCCGCGAGATCATCCATCGTGTAGGTATGGGTGATAGAACCATCGGTGCCGGCAAGCCAGGGCAGATCCTGCCGCTCCAGATCCCACACGTGGAAGTGGGCATCGATGACATCAAGCACCATGTCGCTTCTCCTCCAGACCGATCTTTGAGCCTTTCAGGCCGTACCAGCACACAAAAGCCAGGGAAGGGACCGCGATGATCATCGCGAAGGTCTGGCTCCCGCTCGCGTCAATGAGGGCACCGGCCAATATGGGAACCAAGGCGCCGCCCACAATGGACATCACCAAAAGCGAGCTGACCGTCTTGACGGCTGCACCCTTCAGGCCGCCCAAGGTAAGAGAGAAAACAGTGGGATAGCCGATGGACATGAACAGGAAGGCAAGAATGAGGCTCGCCACTGAGAGAGGGCCCAGACCGAGGAAGGTGACAAGGAAGAGCAGGGATGCGATGCCCATATACGCACCGAGCATCTTGCCGGCATCGAACTTGGCCAGCATGGGGACAGAGGCGAAGCGGCCGATGGTGAACAGAAGCGACAAGACCGAAAGGAGCACGGCCGCAGTTGAGGCCGTCATGCCCTCCCACTCGGCCAAGGCGATGCCCGAGAAGAGCGAGAAGCCGATGGTCTGGACGCCCACGTAGAGGAACTCGGCCAGGATGCCCAAAGAAACATGGGGGCGCTTGAGAACAGCGCCGATAGAAGCGCCCTTGTCGGCAAGCTCGTCGCCAGCGGCCATCTCCTCCTCATCCCCGGGGGGCGTAGGCAGCTTCACGATGACGAAGACGGCGAGCAGCACGGCCAAGACGACGCCGATGACGATGTAGACCGTGCGCATGTTAGCCAAAAAGCCGAGCTTGGCCGCATCAAAACCGGGCTGGCCGACAGCGACGGTGGTCGTGAGGATCTGGGCTAGGATGAGAGGCCCCACCATGGAGCCCACGCCGTTGAAGCCCTGGGCCAAATTAAGGCGCATGGCCTCACGTTTCTCGTCACCGAGCTTGGTGATGTAAGGGTTGCAGTTGGCCTCAAGACTGGAAGCGCCCGCTGCAATCACAAACATCGAGACCAAGAACAGCGTAAAGCTGGCGGCATTCGTGGCGGGCACGGTGATAAACGAACCGATGACAAAGAGCGCCAGGCCGAGGATGACACCGCCCTTGTAGCCGTAACGCTTGGCCACCATGGATGCGGGAATGGCCATGATGAAGTAGGCACCGTAGTAGGCGACTTGAAGGAACGAGGCCTCGGTTGCGGAGAGTTCCAAGTAGTTCCCCATAGGGCTGTTGAGTCCGTTAACCAGATTCATGGTCAGGCCCCAGATGAAGAACAAAGATGTCACAAGCGCGATGGCGATGGTGGCCTTTGACCCCTTGCGCGCACCCGGACTGTCTTTGGTAAAGGTTTTAAGCGCCATGAGTTAAACTCCTTCACAAACGAAACGATCGGCACGAGGGGCTAGCACAGGGCGCGGTCGAGGTGCACGTAACCGCCGTCAACGTAAACCCACTGGCCGGTGGTGTGGCTCGAGCGATCGGAGAGCAGAAACGCGGCCGTGTCGGCGATCTCCTCGGTGGAGGTCATGCGATGCTCCAGGGGAATCTTGTCGGTGATGACCTTGAGGCGCGCCTGCTGGGCCTCCTCATCGCCGAAGGTCTTGATCCAGTTGGCGTAGAGCGGCGTCCAGGCCTCGGCGACCACGATGGCGTTCACGCGCACCCGATCCTTCGCAAAGGCGGCGGCCCACTCGCGGGTGAGACCCAAAACAGCGCCCTTGGCGGCGGCATAGGCGCTCGTCTTACCCTGACCGGTCAGCGCGGTCTTCGAGGAGATGTTCACGATGGAGCCCTTGGACTCCTTGAGATACGGGCACGTCTCGTGAACAAGCTCGTAGTAATGCGTGAGGTTGCCATGAATGGACTCCTCGAACTCGCGCCAGCTGGTGGACTCCACATCCTTGTTATCGTTCTTGCCGGCGTTGTTCACCACGCCATCGATATGCCCGTACTTGGCATACACATCGTCGACAATAGGCTTGATCTCGTCGGTGTCGTTGAGGTCGATGAAGTAGACCTCGTAGGTGCTGGTGATCTTGTCGAGCTCTGCGCGGAATTCATCCTCGACTCCGTCCTTGCGATTGAGGATGATGGGGATGGCACCCTCCTGCGCGAGGGTGAGCACCACACCCTTGCCGATGCCCTTGAAGCCGCCGGTGACGAAGATGACTTTGCCCTCAAGGTGAAGATCCATGATGCGTTCCTTTCGTGTCGGACCGGGTCTGTTCCCGGTCATTACCTGGTATAGGAACCGGCGCCCCTACATGTAATTGCAGAGGTGCGGGAGCGCCGTCTCGGTGTAGCCGATGGCCTCGGCGCACGTCTTGCGACCGTTGCAAACCTCGATAATGTCGTCGATCATCCGCTCGCGAAGCTCTTCCATAGACTCTGGGCCGTAGATAGCGGCCGAGGCGTCGAAGTCCATGTTGTCGGCCATGGTCTGGGCGGTCACGCGGTTTGCCGTGAGGCGCCAGACCGGTGCCATGGAGTTACCTGTGGGCGTGCCGCGTCCCGTGGAGAACACCACCAGCTGGCAGCCGCCAGCGACCAGGCCGGCGACCGAGGTGGGATCGTTGCCGGGCGTATCCATGATCACAAGGCCCTCATGGGGCCTGAGCTGCGCCGCATAAGGGTAGACGGCATTGATGGGGCTATGTCCGCCTTTGTGGATGCATCCCAGCGACTTCTCCTCAAGGGTGGTCAGACCGCCCTCAATGTTGCCGGGGCTGGGGTTGCCCTGGCGCATCTCAGCGCCGAACATGTGCACATACTCTTCATAGTCCTTAACGATGCGCAGAATCTCACGGGCAATCTCGGGCGTGGCGGCGCGACGTGCAAGAACATGCTCGGCGCCAAAAAACTCGCTCGTCTCGCAAAGGACCGAGGTGCCGCCCTGCTCAACAAGCCAATCGGAGACGTCGCCGATGAGCGGATTGGAGCCGAGCCCACTCGTGGTATCCGAACCTCCGCAGTTAGTGCCCAGCATCAGCTCTGAGATATCGCAGGGGACGCGCTGCTCCTGAGCCGCCGCGGCAGCGAGCTCCTTGGCGATGCGCGTGCCCTCTTCAACGGCCTTGATGGATCCTCCCGCTTTTTGGATCACAAGCGTTTCGACAGGTTTGGAGGTGCGCTCGCGGATAGCATCGACCACCAGATCGTTTTGACAGCCCTCGCATCCCAAACTCACCGCAAGCACCGAGTGAATGTTGGGGTTGGCCGCGAAGCCGGCCATGGTGTCGATGGTGAGCTGCTGGTCTTTGGGAACCTGAGAGCACCCGTTTTGATTGTGGAAGGACGTGCACCCCTCCACAGCCCACGCGATGCGCTCGGTGGTGTCGGACGCGCAAATCGATGTGGGTAGAATGAGCACATGATTGCGGATGCCCACAAGACCATCTTGGCGACGGTAGCCGTTAAAGCTTCTGCCCATCTTCTACCTCCTCGCGCAGCCTATCGGTGGACACGCAGTTGTGAACGTGCACGTGATCGCCCGGATGAATATCTTGGGTCGCCAAACCGATGTACTCGCCATACTTGATGACCTTCCCCCCTTGGGGGATGGGGACGCGGGCTATCTTGTGATAGAGCGGAATCGGCTGCGTGGTGACGATCTCATGCGTTTCGCCCGCGCGGGCGACATAGGTGACAAGGGTGGCGGCTTCGAGGGGCTCGATAGCGACCACCACGTTATCGGCATCGTCGATGATGACTGCGTTGCGCATAATCCTCCCTTGTCAAATTGACGACCGTACCTGCAAGGCAAGAATACGGTCCCTATGTTGGAAGACGTTTGTTCGTATTTACGAACTTCGTTCGTATTTCCATTACCATATTAACTCGCTTGGCCTCCGGTTCCCCTGCGCCCTTGTGACTGCGGGCCGAACGGTTGCTTTTAAACCATGAACGGTACCGGCCGGTGATACTGTTGTAAGCCGTCCCCGCCTGTTTTAATGTTGCAAGTTGCCTCAGCCTGTCTCAGGCTGAACCGTCGAAAGAGATGTCCTGTGGTTTCTGATCTGAGCTCGTCCGTCCCGCTTTCTGGTCAAGAGAGGTTCTCGAAAGCCCACCGCTCGACCCTGCGCGTACTTGAGGTGCTGGACTGTTTGTCCAAAACCCCGGAGGGACTCTCTTTCGCAGACCTATGTCGCGCGACGCATACACCCAAAGGCACGCTGTTCCCTATGATAAAAACCATGACCGACGAGGGCTTCCTTGAATATGACAAGGCCCGCGGCTGCTATAGCATCGGGTTCAAAGTCTATATATGCGGCTCCGTCTACTCCCAGAGCAACACCCCCATGCGCCTGCTGCAACGGGCAGCCTCCTCCATCGTGGAGGCGTGCGGTGAGACGTGCCAGGTGGGCGTTCGCGACGGCCAGCAAGTTCGCTATCTGTTGCGTGTCGACTCGCCCCAGCCCATCCGCCTGGTCAGCCATCCAGGGGCCGCCCTTCCCGTCTATTCCACCGCCATCGGCAAGGCGCTTTTAAGTGCGCTCACCATCGATGAAGTGCAAGCTTTGACGCCCCTGCCTTGGGAACGGTTAACCGAGCACACCCTCACCTCACCCGAGCAGCTCCATGCCGAGCTTGATGAGGTGCGCATGACAGGCATCGCCTATGACCGGTGCGAGACCACCGAGGGCGTGTCGTGCATCGCGGTCCCTCTCAACGTGAACGGACGCGCCGCATATGGGCTCGGCGTCACAGCGCCTAGTTTTCGCCTCGATACAGCTAAGGAAGATGAGATTCGTTCCATCTTGGTGCAGACCAAACACGATCTGGAGCCGCTCTTGGCGTAGCGCGAGAGGAGCGTGACATGCAGTGGGGCCTGCAGACAGCCGCCGCCGCTACACGGACGACCGGCTCACCTCGGGTGCGCCCGGCAAAGACGTGCTCGACCAGCTCGTGAAGATGCAGGCCGTCATCAAGCAGGCCAACCCCGCGGTCTCCTTCACGCGGGGGTAGAGTCCTCCCCATGCGTCTCGCCCGCGGGCGAGACGGGGTCGGCGCCGTCATCGATGGCATCCTCAACCGGCTCGGGCGCGTCCTCGGGCGACGCATCCTCGCCTGCAGCCGCCTCCCCGACCGCGCCCGTCTCCCCGCGCAGGCTCAGCGCCAGCTGCCGCAGGGCCTCGACCGTCCCGGCGAAATCAGGAGCCGGGGTGTCGCCGTTCAGGAAGGCCCACTGCATCATGAACGCCGCAGACGAGAGGGCACCCACGGTGAGCGCATCGTCGGGGCAGGAGAGCTCCACGTCGAACAGGCGCTCATCGACCGGTACGGGCAGGGTGCGCCCCGACACGACGTCGCCGGCGAGCCCCGTCTGGTTCATGATCTCGACGGTCAGGTGCTCGAGCAGATGGACGACCTCGGTATCGGCCATGCAGTCCTGGAAGTGCTCGCCGGCATCCCCCAGGCACGCGTGCTGGGCGATGGCGGGGGCGAGGTAGTACACGCGGGCCGTGGCCTCGATGTCCTCGGCGGTGCGCATCGGCATGCCTGGATTCACCAGCACGCGGGCCGTGAGCTTCTTCGGGCCCACCGTGATCTTCATGATGTTGAACAGCTCTGCCATGTCGGTCCTTCCGTGTCCGTCGCGCCGTGCTAGGCCGTCTCCCCATGATGACGGCTCGCGCCCTCGCGCTCAACCGCCTCCTCGCCCTCTTCCGGAGCCGCGGCCACCGCGGGATCGGGGCCGGTCACGCGGATGAGGGAGATGCGCTGGCCGCGCATGGACTGCACCTTGAACTTGTACCCATCGACCGTGAACACCTCGCCGATGTCGGGCACCGAGTCAGAGAGCTCGAGGATCCACCCGGCGATGGTCTCGTAGCCGTCGCTCTCCTCGATGGGCCAGCCGAGCTCCTTCGCGTCGTCGCAGCCGAACCGGCCGTCCACGAGCCACTCGCGGCGCGACAGGCGCGTCAGGTACTTGTTGTCGGGGTCGAACTCGTCCTCGATCTCGCCGACGATCTCCTCCACGATGTCCTCGACCGTGATGATGCCGGCCGTGCCGCCGTACTCGTCCACCACGACCACGATCTGCTCGTGGGCCGTCTGCATCTCGGAGAGCAGCGGCAGGATGTCCTTGGTGTCCGGCACGAAGGTGGCGTCGCGCACGCACTCCCCCACCGTCTTGGCGGTGTCCGGGCCGTCCTCGAAGCTCACGCGCATCAGGTCCTTGACGTGCGCGATGCCCACCACGTCATCCGGGTCCTCATGGTAGACGGGGACGCGGCTGTAGCCGGTCTTGAGCATGAGCGAGAGGACCTCGGAGACGGGCTCGGTGTCCTCCACCATCTGCACGTCCACGCGCGGCATCATGACCTCGCGGGCCACGAGGTCGCCGAGCTCGAAGACCTCGTGGATGATGCGTTTCTCCTCGTCGAGCAGGCCGTCCTGCTCGTTGATCATGTACTTGATCTCCTCCTCGGAGACGTTCTGGCGGTCGTCGGCGCTCTTGATGCGCAGGATGCGGGAGAGGCCGTTGGCGCTCGCCTGCGTGAGCCACACGAGCGGGCGGGCGAGCTTGCGGAAGGTGGAGATGGTGCCCGCCACCGACTTCGCCATGCCCGTGGCGTCGGAGAGGCCGATGCGCTTGGGCACGAGCTCTCCCACGACGATGGAAAGGTAGGAGACCACCAGGGTGATGATGATGGGCGCCGCGACGGGGGCGGCCGCGGTGAGGGGGCCGACCCCGAAGCTCGAGAGCCAGGCGGCGAGCGGCGCGGAGAGCGTGCTCGCGGAGACCGTGGCCGAGAAGAAGCCCACGAGGGTGATGGCCACCTGGATCGTCGCCAGGAAGTCCGTGGAGTCGCTCGCCAGCTCGAGCGCTATGGCGGCGCGGGCGTCTCCCTCCTCGAGGTCCTGCTCGAGCTCCGTGCGCTTCGCGGTGGTGAGGGCCATCTCGCTCATGGAGAAGTAGCCGTTGAGCACGGTGAGCAGCAAGGTGGCAATGATTGAGATCGCTATGTCCATGGGGACGGGTTCATACCTCCAAGGTAGGGGACGTCTTGCAAATCGGGCCCGACGGGGTTGCCCCCGGGGCGGCCGGCATCATCAGATCACGAACAGGATCACCGCCAAGAACTGGCACACGCTGCCCGCGAGCACCCACAGATGCCAGACGCTGTGCATATAGCGGACGCGCTTGAGCAGGTAGAACGCGGTTCCGGCGGTGTAGCTCAGCCCGCCGGCCACGAGCAGCGCCAGGGGGGCGGGGTCGAGTCTGGCCACGAGCTCGGGCAGGCAGAAGACGACGAGCCAACCCATCGCGAGGTAGATGGCGATGGTGACCCAGCGCGGCTGGCGCTCGCGGCCGATCATCTCGAAGAGGATGCCGGCTGCCGCGAGCGCCCAGATGAGCACGAACAGCCGAGCACCGCCCGCGTCGCCCAGGGTCACGAGCAGAAACGGGGTGTAGCTCCCCGCGATCAGCAGGTAGATGCAGCTGTGGTCGATGGTGCGGAAGACCCGCTTGGCAACGGGCACCTGGATGGCGTGGTAAAGCGTGGAGGCCGTGTACTCGAGCACGAGCGAGATGCCGAACACGATGGCCGCCGCGAGCGATGCCGGGTGCGATCCGGCGATCGCGGCCTTCACGATGAGGAGGACGAGCGCGGCGATGGCCAGCAACGCGCCGATGCCGTGGGTCACGGAGTTGGCGATCTCCTCGCCAACCGTGTAACGCGGAAGCCCAGGCGCATGCCCGCCGCCGCCCGCCGCTGCGGGCGCGTGCTTGAGAACAGGGGTGGCCGCAGGCTCATCCTGCGGCTTGGGACTGTCACCTGAGTCGGGCATGCGGTTGGTTTGAGCCTCCTGAAGAAAACGCTTCCGCATACTATATCAGATGAAAGGGGCCGAATGCGCAGGACAGCAGCTGTGTCCCGGAGCGCACCGACCCCTCATATCTCCATGTGCCGGGAGCGCGGCGCCCTGCGGCCCTACTTGACCTCGATCAGCTCGTACACGCTCGTGCCGAGACCGATCTTCTCGCCGTGCTCGATCATCGCGGACCAGGCGGTGTCGGGATGCAGCACGCGGAAGTGGTCGCGCGCGACCTCCTCGGTGAGGCCGCCCTCGGCCTCCAGGCGCTCGCGCGCCTCGGTGAGCTCGGTGCCGGGCATCGCCGGCTGGGCGAGCGCGGCGTCGACGCAGGCCTTGTCGATCGCCACGGGATCGAAGCTCGCGAACATGCCGATGTCGGGCACGATGGGCGTGTCGTTCTCGGAGTGGCAGTCGCAGTTGGGGCTGATGTCGAGCGCGAGCGAGATGTGGAAGTTCGGGCGGTCCTGGACGATGGCCTTGGTGTACTCGGCGATCCTGCAGTTCAGGACCTCGGCGGCTGCGCCGTAGTCGGCCGCGATGGCGTCCTGGTTGCACACGCCGATGCAGCGGCCGCAGCCCGCGCAGCGGTCGTGGTCGATGAACGCGACTGGGATCTCGCGGGTTTTGCCGTTCGGCAAGGTGATCTCGCGGGTCCCGTTGAAGGAGATGGCGTCGTGCGCGCAGATGCGCTCGCACGCGCGGCAGCTGATGCAGGCCTCGGGGTTCACGCTCGGCTTGCCGGAGGCGTGCTGCTCCATCTTGCCGGCGCGGCTGCCGCCGCCCATGCCGAGGTTCTTCATCGCGCCGCCGAAGCCGGCGTTCTCGTGGCCCTTGAAGTGCGTGAGGCTGATGACGATGTCGGCGTCCATGAGCGCCTGGCCGATCTTGGCCTTCTTGACGTACTCGCCGCCCTGAACGGGGACGAGCTCCTCGTCGGTGCCCTTGAGGCCGTCGGCGATGATGACGTGGCACCCGGTCGCGTAGGGTGTGAAGCCGTTTTGGTAGGCGCAGTCGATGTGCTCGAGCGCGTTCTTGCGGCTGCCCACGTACAGCGTGTTGCAGTCGGTGAGGAACGGCTTGCCGCCGAGCTCCTTCACCACGTCGGCGACGGCCCGCGCGTAATTGGGGCGCAAAAACGACAGGTTGCCGAGCTCGCCGAAGTGGATCTTGATGGCGACGAACTTGTTCTGGAAATCGATCTGATCGATTCCCGCGCGGCGGACGAGGCGTTTGAGCTTGTCCAGCTGGCTCTCCTTGCCGTGGGTACGCAGGTTGGTGAAGTACACCTTCGCAGGCGACGCGACTGCATCGGACATGGAATCCCCCTCAGATTCTGTTTTAAGCGACACGCTGTATTATAACGGGCCGCATCGGCGATGCGCACCGCGCGGGGCGCCCGGTCTGCATAGCTTTAGTAAGGCGCTATAGGTTTCCGGGGCTTTTGCACGCAAACCTTTTCGCCCCCATACGCATAAGAAAGGGTGGTCGCGCTCCTTGAGCGCGACCACCCGTTCTACCTAAGCCCGTCTTTCTGGGCCGCAGCGACCAGCCACCCGGCCCGAACTCCTACTCGGCAGGGCCCTCCGCAGCAGCAGCCTGCTCCGCGGCGGCCTTCGCGGCCTTTTTCGCGCGGATCGCCGCGGCCTTTGCCTCCTGCTCCGGCGTGAGCGCCCGCTTCGGGCGCGCGGCGCCCGCGGCCGGCTTGGCGGGAACGTCCTTGTGCATCGTCACCGTGGACATGCTGCTCGTGACCGCCGTCGCCTCGCGCTCCATCGAAAGCGAGCTCTTCGGGCACGCCCCCACGCAGTTCGCGCACTGCACGCACTTGTAGGGGTTGATCGTCCAATCCCCCGCCTTGCGATCGACCACGAGCGCGTCGGCCGGGCACACCCGGACGCACATGCCGCAGAGAATGCAGGCATCGATGTCGTTCACGATGTGCCCGCGCATCGCCGGGTACAGCTCGCGCTTCTCATAGGGGTAGCGCACCGTCGCCGGCTTGCTGAACAGCGAGCGCAGCGTCATCTTCCCCAGCTTGAATCCGCCCATGCTCCCTACCTTTCCGCGCAGCTGATGCACGGGTCGATGGTCAGAATGATCATCGGCACGTCGGCCACGTCCACGCCCTGCAGCGCCTTCGTCATACCGCCCAGGTTCTGGGAGGTCGGCGTGCGCAGGCGGAAGCGGTCGAGGAACTTCGTGCCGTTGCCGCGCACGTAGTAGAACGCCTCGCCGCGCGGCTGCTCGATGAGCACGTGCGCGCGGGAATTCGCCTCGGGTTTCACCTTGGGGCCGGGCGCCTGCCCGATACCGTCGTGCGGGATCTTGGCGACGAGCTCCTTGATGATGGCGATGGCCTGGTAGATCTCCTCACAGCGCACCTTGCAGCGGGCGTAGCAGTCGCCCTCGGTGGCCACGATCGGCTCGAAGTGCTCGAGGTCGCCGTAGGCGCTGAAGCCGGTCGTGCGCATGTCGTGCGACACGCCCGAGCCCTTGGCGAAAGGCCCCACCATCGAGAGGTTCAGGGCCTCCTCGTAGTTGATCGTGCCCACGCCGCACAGGCGGCTGCGCACCGAGTCGTCGTTGAGCATAGTGTTCACGATGGTGTGGTACTCGCGCTCGAGGTCATCGAGCTTCTCGCAGGCGCGGCGCAGGAGGGCGTCGTCGATGTCGTGCGTGAGGCCGCCCACTATGGTGATGGAGAGGATGATGCGGCCGCCGCAGGTCTCCTGGAAGATGTCGAGGATCGTCTCGCGCAGGCGCCAGCAGTGGTTGAACAGGCTCTCGAACCCGAAGGCGTCGGCGAGGAGCCCCAGCCACAGCAGATGCGAGTGGATGCGCGAGAGCTCCTGCAGAATCACGCGGATATACGACGCGCGGCGCGGGACCTCGAGGCCGAGCAGGCGCTCGGTGGCCTCGGTGTAGCCCCAGCCGTGACCGAAGCTGCAGATGCCGCAGATGCGCTCGGCGATGTAGGCGAACTGGTTGAAATCGCGCTTCTCGACGAGCTTCTCAAGACCGCGGTGCACGTAGCCGATCTGCGGGATGGCCTCGATCACGCGCTCGTCCTCAACCACAAGGTCGAGGTGGACGGGCTCCGGCAGCACGGGATGCTGCGGGCCGAACGGGATGACGGAACGGGTTGCCATGCTACTCGCCCTCCTTCTGGTCTGAGATATCCGGCAGCACGATGCCCTTGGCGGCGAGCGCAGCACGGGCCGCGGCGGCCTTCTCGGGCGGCATCGCCGCGATCTTGGCAGCCGTCTTGGCGAGGCGGGCGGCCTCGGCGTCCTCCGCCGGCGCGGGGGCGGCAGCGGCCGGCTTCTCGGCCGCCTCGGCTGCGGCACGGGGCGCCAGCTTGTTCACTTCGGCGACGGCCGCGGCGTCGGCCTCGGCGGCCGAGGTGGTGAGCGCGCGCTCGGCGGACGTGTCCTCCGCGGCCTCGCGCGCCGCCGCGGCGGCCTTGACCTCGCGGGCGGCCTTGGCGGCCTGCGCCTTCGCCGCCTTATCGCGGGCGGCCTTCTGCTCAGGCGAGAGGATCGTCATGGGCGCGTCCTGCGCCACATTGAAGAAGTGGCCGGCGAAATCGAGCTTCATGTTGGCGAAGGGGACCCCGAACAGGTCGTGCGTCTCGTTCTCGAACGTGAACGACGAGAAGTACAGCTCCTGGATCGACGGGACCACATCGCCCGCGGCGAGCGGCACGATGAGGTTCAGCGCCGCGTCGTGCTCCTCGTCGTAAAAGGTGTAGAGCATGTTCATCGCATCGTCCGATCCGCGCTCGGCGCACAGCTGCACGAACCGGATGCCCTGATGGCGCAGGGTCTGCACGCGGGCGAGCAGGTCGCCCAGCGGCAGCTCCTCAAAAGAGGTGGTGTACATCTAGTCAGTCTCCTTCGCGAGGTTCATGGCCGCGTTGGCGCCGGCCTCTGAGCCGGGCACGGCGGGCGCCGTCTCGGGGTCCGTGGCCGGCAGGCCCCGGCTCATGCGCTCGGCCTTGGCATCGAGCACCTTCACGCCCTCGAGCACGGCGTCGATGATGGACTCGGGGCGGATGGCGCAGCCCGGCGCGTACACGTCGACGGGGATCGCCTTGTCCACGCCGCCGAGCACGTTGTAGCAGTCGCGGAAGACGCCGCCCGTGCAGGCGCACACGCCGCAGGCGACGACCACCTTGGGCTCGAGCATCTGCTCGTAGATGTGCTGCACGACCCCGATGTTCTGGTGGTTCACCGAGCCGGTGACCAGGAAGATGTCGGCGTGCTTGGGGTTGCCGGTGTTGATGATGCCGAACCGCTCGATGTCGTAGAGCGGGGTGAGGGCGTCGAGCACCTCGATATCGCAACCGTTGCAGCTCGATCCGTCGTAGTGGATGAGCCAGGGTGATTTCGATGAGTAACCCACGGTTGGCACCTCCTTAGATGAACGGCGTGATGAGGACGTAGGACAGGTTCACGAGCCCCATCACGAGCGCGACGAGCCAGGCCAGCTTCAGGCAGGTCTGCCACTTCACGCGCGCGAAGTTGTTGTCGATCCAGACCTCGAAGAACCACACGGCGGCGACCACGGCCACCGCGACCACGGGCGCGACCGGGCTGTCCCAGATGAAGAACATGCCGACCCACATGAGGAACAGCACGCTCTCGCACCAGTGCATGACCTCCACCTTGGCAAGGGTGCGGCCGCTCATCTCAGTGGTGATGCCCTTGACGAGCTCCTGGTGCGCATGGTGGCTGTAGGAGAGGTCGAACGGCGACTTGCGCAGCTTGATAGTCAGGATGAAGAGCAGGCCCGCGAAGATGGGCAGCAGCTCGACCACGATGGGGGCCGAGAGGCTCGTCAGCTGCGCCACGTCGAAGGACTGGGTCGCGGCGAAGAAGCCCACGGTCATGATCAGAAGCATCGGCTCGTAGCTCATGACCTGGAGGCACTCGCGGTCGGCGCCGGTGTCGGCGAACGGCGAGCGCGCGGAGTAGGCCGCGATCACCACGAAGAGCGTGGCGAGGGTGACGAGGAAGACGCACATGAGCAGGTTGGAGCCGGAGACGAACATGCCGCCCGCGACCGCGCAGAAGATCAGGGCGCAGGTGATGTAGGCCTCGTCCACCGCGTTCACGCTCGCCTGCTCCTTCTGCAGGAGCTTGCGCACGTCGTAGTAGGGCTGCAGCAGGCGCGGCCCCACGCGGCCCTGCATGCGGGCCGAGACCTTGCGGTCGAGGCCGTCGAGCAGGCAGCCCACGATGGGCGCGACCACGGCGAAGCACACCGTGCCGATGAGGAGCCCGAAAAGCCCCGGCCCCGCGAGCAGGACCTCGCGCTTGTTGAAGAACAGGATCGCCGAGAGGGCGCTCGGCTCGAACACGAAGCACGCGGCGAAGGCCAGGAACAGCATGCCCGCGCAGACGATCACGCCGATCCGGGTGAGGAGCCCTTCGCCGAAGATGTCCTGCATGTACCAGTTGCGCTTGGAGGACGTCATGGTGCGGCCCATCGAGCCGTGGTAGCGGCGGCTGTCAGGATCGGTGCACTGGCCGCCGAGGTAGACCTCCACGCGCTTCTTCTTGCTGGCACGGCCCCAGGGCGTGAGCAGCACGATCGCGATGAACACGACGATGACGACCATGATGACCAGGTTGTCGATGTCGATGAGGCGCGGCGCCTCGAGGAAGACCCCGGCCAGGTAGGGACCGACCACGAACTGCGACAGCGCGGGCAGCGCCACGCAGCACGCGAGCAGCAGCAGCGCGACGGCGCCGATGGCCGCCCATTCGGTGCGATGCACCCCGCCCTCCTCGTTCTCGGCGCGCTGCGGCACGCCGGCGAGCTTGCCGAGCCACTTCGCCCAGAAGAAGAAGGTGGCAGCCGAGCCGAAGGCGAGCAGGATCAAGAAGACGACGTTGCCCGTCTCGGCGAAGGAGACGAGCGTGGCCCACTTGGAGATGAGCATGCCGAACGGCGCCACGAACATGCCCATGATGCCGAGCATCATGAAGCGCGTGAGGCGCGGCAGGCGGCTGAACAGGCCGTCCATGTCCTCGATGTTGCGGCTCCCGATGCGGTGCTCGACAGTGCCCACGCACAGGAAGAGCAGGGACTTCGAGACCGTGTGGAAGATGATCAGGAAGACGGCGGCCCACACGGCGGGCGCGGTGCCCACGCCGGCGCAGGCGGAGATGAGGCCCAGGTTCGCGATCGTTGAGTAGGCGAGCACGCGCTTGGCGTTGCTTTGCGAGATGGCCATGAAGCTGCAGAGCACGAAGGTCACGCCGCCGACGCCCACCACGGCGAGCGAGGCCACGGGCACCATCGTGAACAGCGGCGCGAGCTTGACGAGCAGGAAGACGCCGGCCTTGACCATTGTGGACGAGTGCAGCAGCGCGCTCGTGGGCGTGGGCGCCACCATGGCGCCGAGCAGCCAGCGGTGGAAGGGCATCTGGGCGGCCTTCACCAGGCCGGCGAGCGCGAGCAGGAGCAGCGGGAGCACGAGCGGGCCGGTTCCCATGTTGAGCGCCGCAAGCGGCAGCGCGTTCAGCGAGAGCGGGATCCCGGCGCCGTGCATGGCGATCACGGCGGCATGGAAGGCGATGCCGCCGACCATGTTGAGGTTGATCTGCAGAAGCGCGCTCTTCCGGGACTCATCGGTCTGCTCGTAGCCGATCATCAGGAAGGAGCAGACCGTGGTGATCTCCCAGCCGGCGAGCAGCCAATCGATGTTGTCGGAGAGGACGATCAGGAACATGGCGGACAGGAACAGGAACATGAGCGCCAAAAAGCGGCTGCGGCGGTCGGTCGCGCCCGCGGGCTGATGCGCCTGGAAGTCCTTCATGTAGCCGAGCGCGTACACGCAGATGAGGCTCCCCACCACGCCCACGATGAGCACCATGATCACCGAGAGGTTGTCGATGTAGAGCGGGGAGGTGGAGTGCTCGGGGGCCTCGATGGCCAGCACGCCGCACCAGATGGCGGTGGCGAGCTGCACCGCGCCGAGCCCGAGCGCGGGCGCGTTGCGGTAGCGGATCGCGTAGCTCAAGACGATGCCGGCGAGCAGCACGTCGATGAGGGCCGCCGCGTACGTACCTCCCGTGGCCACCGCCTCAGGGACCGTGAAGGCGGCGGGCGCGTTCAAATACAGCACCCCGGTCGCGACCGCCAGGACCGCGATGATCGAAGCCGCCCCGATCGCGATCGGATCCCGCTGGGAATCCGTGCGAGTGCAAAGCAGCAGCCCCGCCGCCGCCAATGGGACGGCGAGCAGCATTCCTATTATGGCCATAGACACCCCTCTGTACGCTAACGACCTTGTTTCGGCGCAATTTGTTAAATGTTACCACTTGGCGGGGGCGCGTCCCACACCGCCCGGGCAGAAAAAAGCGCCGGCGACGAATGCCGCCGGCGCCCAAGAAGCGCGGTGAGCGTTGACCGGAGCGGGGCCTTAGGCCTCCTTGCCCTCCTCGATCACGCGGCGCACCTGCGCCTGGAGCTCAGAGAGGTCGTCTGCGGTGGGGATCCACTGGTGGGCGATCACCGGCACGGGCAGGTTGAACTTGCACTGCTCGAGGCCCTCGTACACCTGCTTGGGACCGAGCGGCGCCCAACCGTAGCTGCCGAAGGCCAGGCCGATGCGCTGCGGGTTGCGGGGCATGAGGCCGCGCATGTACGCGAGGAAGCCCGCCACCGTGGGCAGCATGTTGGAGTTGAGCGTGGGCGAGCCCACGGCCACGTAGCGCGCGTCCATCATCTCGAGGATCATGTCGGAGACGTGCGTGGCCTTGATGTCGAACAGCGTGGCCGGGATGCCCTCGGCGATGAAGGCATCGGTGATCTCGCGGGCCATGAGCTCGGTGGAGTGCCACATGGAGTCGAACGCCACCACGGCCTTCTCCTCCACCTGGTAGGTGCTCCAGGCATCGTACTTCTCGATGATCTCCTTGATGTAGCTGCGCCAGATGATGCCGTGGCTCGTGGCGATCATCTTGATGTCGAGGCCCTTGACGGCCTTGAGCGCGTTTTGCGCCTGCGGGCCGTAGGGCAGCACGATGTTGGCGTAGTACTTCTTGGCCTGGCGGAAGAGCTCGCAGCGGTCCACCTCGTCGTCGAAGCGCTTGGTGGTGGCGAAGTGCTGGCCGAAGCAGTCGTTGGAGAAAAGGATCTTGTCCTCGGGGCAATAGGTGACCATGTTGTCGGGCCAGTGCACCATGGGCGTCTGCACGAAGGAGAGGGTGCGCTTGCCGATGGAGAGGGTGTCGCCCGTCTTCACGCCCTCGACCTCGATGCCGAAGTGGGCGCGGAGCTCGTTCACGCCCGCCGGGCCGCTCGCGTAGATCTTGGCGTTGGGCGCGTGCTTGAGGATCACGGGGATGCTGCCCGAGTGGTCCATCTCCACGTGGTTGGCGACGATGACCTCGATCTTGGACGGGTCGACCACCTGGCTGATGCGCTGCATGAACTCATCTGAGAACGTGGCCTTGGCCGTGTCGATGAGCGTGACCTTCTCATCCATGATGAGATAGGCGTTGTAGGTGATGCCCCGCTCGGTGGAATAGCCGTGGAACGACCGCTCGTTCCAGTCGATGCCGCCCACCCACCAGATATCAGGGCTGATTTCAATCGCGTTGAGCATAGAAGCCTCCTATATGGCCGTGTGAACTCCGCACATCATATCATTGAGACGCACGCCCCCGCGGCCGCCCGGCAGAAAAGCTCGGGGCCGCTCAAACGCGCGGGGTCGCGATCGCTTTCGGATCGCGGCCCCGCGGCGCATATACATATGTATGACGTCTCACTCCGCCGAGCGCCCGTCGGCGCGCTCGTCCGCCTTCTCCTCGGTGCGCTTCTTCGGCTTGCGGCCGCGCGGGCGGTCGATCAGCGCCTCGGGGCCGCGCTCCTTGTACCGGCGGCACCAGGTCTTCACCGAGGACTCGCTCGGGACCCCGTATTTGATCATGACGTCCCGCACGGACTTGCCGCCCTCGAAGCGGTCCTTCACCACGGAGAGCTTGAGCTCATATGGGTAGATCCGATGCGTCTTGCCTGCATTCATCACCGCGGCGGCACCGCCCACCGCGTACGCGCGCGCCCACTGGCGCGCCGTCGCCTCGGGAAGCCCCAGGGCGCCAGCAAGTGCCCGGTGGCAGGAGCCGGAGGCCAGCACCTTCACCGCACGCCGACGCGTCTCTGCGTCGTAGGTCTTCCTACTGTTTGTACGCGTCATCTTCATCCATTCCCATCAGGCGCAATGCGTGGACCGGCGAACAACTCACTATGGTAACACGCATATTGCCAACTGCGCATCACATCTCCGATAACTCTATCCTCCTGCGAGGATACTATGGCGGTGCCCAAATCCTGCATTCCCATCGGCGAAGTTAGGAAGATGCGGATTTCGCACACGCCAGGCGCACGAAACCCGCACGAGGACCCTATCGTCCCTGCACGCGGCTCTCCTCGTAGAACTCCACGAGATGCTTCTGCACGTCATAGGGGACCTGCTCGTAGCCCGCGGGCTCCATCTCGAAGTCGCCGTTGCCGCGCGTGAGCGAGCGCAGGCGCGTCGCGTAATCGGTGAGCTCCGCGTAGGGGACGGTCGCCTTGACCACCGTGTCGCCGCGCTCGTTGGTGTCCATGCCGGTCACGCGGCCGCGCGAGGCGGAGACGTCGCCCATCACGGCGCCGGCGTAGCTCTCCGGGATGGTGACCGTGATGTCGCGCATGGGCTCGAGCACCACCGGGTCGGCCTCGGCGCAGGCCTTCCTGAGCGCGATGCGCGCCGCGGCGCGGAAGGCCATCTCATTGGAGTCGACCGGGTGGTAGGACCCGTCGTAGCAGGCCACGCGCACGCCCGTCAGCGGGTAGCCGGCGATCACGCCGTCGCGCATGGCCTCCTGCACGCCGCGGTCGACGGCCGGGATCAGCGCACGCGGGATGCGCCCGCCCACGACCTCGTCGACGAACTCGTAGTCCTCGCCGTCGAGCAGCGGCTCGACGCGCAGGTGGCAGTCGCCGAACTGTCCCGCGCCGCCGGTCTGCTTCTTGTGGCGGCCCTGGGCGCTCGCCACGCGGCGGATCGTCTCGCGGTAGGGGATCCTGAGCGGCACGATGTGCGCCTCGACCTTGGTGCGGTCCTCCAGGCGGTTGAGCAGGACGCTGACCTGGGCCTCGCCCACCGCGGAGATGATGGTCTGCCCCGTCTCCTCATCGCGCTCGATGCGCATCGTGGGATCGGCCTGGCAGGCCTTGTCGATGAAGGTGAAGAGCTTCTCCTCGTCACCGCGGTTCTCGGCCTCGATGGCGATGCGGTACTGGGAGTTGGGGAAACGGAAGGCCGCGGCCTCGACCTTGCCCGAGACCGAGAGGGTGTCGCCGGTCTCGGCGGAGAGCTTGGGCACCACCACGATGTCGCCGGCGTAGGCGTGGCCGACCTCGGTCATGTCGCGCCCGCACATGACGTTCAGGTGCGCCAGGCGCTCGCCCTTGCGCGTGCGCGCGTTCACGAGCTCGAGGCCGGGCTCGACGGTGCCCGTGATGACCTTGATGAAGGAGAGGCGGCCCTGGGAGGGGTCGTTCAGCGTCTTGAAGACGAAGGCCACCGGGCGGTCGTCCTCGGAGGAGATCTTCAGCGTGCCGCCGTCGATGAGCGGCATCTCGCCGTAGTCGGTGGGTGCGGGGAAATAGGAGGCGATGTCGTCCATCAGGGAGTTGACGCCCTGCTCCTTGATGCAGCTGCCCACGAAGACGGGGACGAACAGGCGCTTGGCGATCGCCTTGGCCATGAGGCCCTCGATCTCGGCCTGGGTGAGCGTCTCGCCCTCGAGGTACCTCTCCATAAGATCGTCGTCGGCCTCGGCCACGAGCTCGGTGAGGGTCTCGTGCGCGGCCTCGGCGGCGGCGCGGTACTCCTCGGGGATCTCGAACTCGGTCTGCTCGACGCCCTCGCAGCGGCGCGCCTTCATGCGGACGATGTCGATGATGCCGTTGAAATCCTCACCGGTGCCCCAGGGCAGGGTCACGGCGCCGAGGCGCATGCCGAAGCGCTCGCGGAGCAGGTCGAGGCAGGCGTCGTAGTCGGCGTCCGGGCGGTCGATGCGGTTGATGAACACGGAGCGGGCGAGGCGCAGGTCCTCGGCCGCGTACCACAGCTTCACGGTGGTGGACTGGGGCCCCGCCGCGGCGTCGACCACGAAGATCGCGGCCTCGACGACGCTCATCGCGGCGTAGGCGTCGCCGATGAAGTCGGGGTAGCAGGGGGCGTCGAGCACGTTGATGCGGGCGCCCTTCCAGTCGATCGGCGCGATGGCGGTCGAGATGGAGAACTCGCGCTTGACCTCCTCGGCGTCGTAATCGAGGGTCGGCTTGGTGCCGTCATGCCCGCCCAGGCGGGCGGTCTTGCCGGATAGGTGGAGCATGGCCTCCGCGAGCGAGGTCTTGCCCACCCCGCCTTGGCCTACGAGCACCACGTTCCTTACATTGCCGGTCTTGGGCGCACCCATCGTTACCTCCTTCTCGCCCGCGGCGGCGCGCAAGGCCTCCTGCGGGCAGTCGGCATGTCTGTGTGTTCAGGCTACCTGCAAGAACCTCGAAATCTGTTGTGCTTTCGCCCAACGTGCGCGGGGGAGCGGTAATTGGCGGTCCAAAGGGGTTGAAGCTCTAGAAAACAGACGAAACCGGTGGGTTTGATTCAGTCGAACGGGGGCGGTGCGGGGGCTCCGGCCGCGCTGCGGGGGTACGCGGCCGGAGTCGCGGGGTTCGTCGCGGGGGCACGCGATCGCGGTGGCGGGGGTTCGTCACGGGACTCGTCGCGCGAGCCCCGCGCCCCGCCCCAGAGGCTGCCGCCCGCAGCCCCAGGGCCCCGCCGCACGGACCCCGCGCCCGGCCAGACGCTACAATGTCCCCATGACGACGAGGAGACGACAGACCGATACGGCGGGCCCCTGCCCCGTCATGCGCGAATGCGGCGGATGCGAGCACCTCGGCCTCCCCTACCGCAAGCAGCTCGCGCGCAAGCAGGCCGCCATGGAGGAGCTGTTCGGCCCGCTGTTCGAGCGGACGGGCTGGGATATCGCGATCGACCCGGTCGTTGGCATGGGCGGCACCGCCGCGGCCGGCAAGCTGCCGAGCCCCCGCGGCTTCCGCCACAAGGCCACCACGCCCTTCGCCCCCGGCCCGCACGGCCAAGTGCGCTGCGGTCTTTTCGCCCGCGGCACCCATCAGATCATCGAGATCCCCGGCTGCCCCGTCGAGGCGCCGGGCGCCCGCGAGATCCTCACCGAGGTGGCGCGCGCCGCCGAGGCCTGCCGCGTCCCCGCCTACGACGAGGACACCCGCCGCGGCCACCTGCGCTACGCCGTGCTCCGCCTCGGGTGGCGCACCGACGAGGGCCTGCTCACCGTGGTCACCGCCCAGGGCGACGTCCCACGGCGTGAGGAGTTCATCGAGCGCCTGCAGGGCATCAGCCCGCGCCTCACCACCATCGCGCAAAACGTGAACCCACGGGTCACGAACGCGATCCTCGGCAGCGAGACCCGCATCTGGGCGGGTGCCCCGCGCATGCGCGACCGGCTGCTCGGCTGCACGTTCGAGATCTCCCCCGGCGCGTTCTACCAGACGAACCCGGATCAGACCGAGACGCTGTACCGCATCGCGATCGAGGGCATGGACCTGCAAGAGGGCGACGTGCTGCTCGACGCCTACTGCGGCAGCGGGACCATCGGCCTGTGCGCCCTGCGCGATGCGGTCGACCGGGGCGTGGGCGCGCGCCTCATCGGGGTCGAGCGCAACGCTGCCGGCATCGAGGATGCGCGGCGCAACGCCGAGGTCAACGGGCTCGCCGGGCAGGCGTCCTTCATCGCTGAGGACGCGACGGCCCACCTGCGCCGCGCGGCCGAGCGCAGCGAGCGCGTGGACGTGCTCGCCCTCGACCCGCCCCGCGCCGGGTCCACACCGGAATTCCTCGCGGCCGCCGTCGCCCTCGCGCCGCGGCGCATCGTGTACATCAGCTGCAACCCCGTGACCCAGGAGCGCGATCTGGCCGAGCTCGCCCGCGGCGGCTACCGCCTCGAGCGCCTGACACCCGTGGACATGTTCCCGCACACGGCGCATGTCGAGACGGTAGTCTTGATGTCACGGGTAAAGGACTGACTGCCGAAAAAGCACCGTGTTTCCGGGCATTTCGGGCATTTTGCCATCTGCGCCGGAGGGTAGATTTGACCGCAAAAATCGCTCTATCAGAACATATCAATCGCTGCGGTCGGATTAGATGTTTTGCGTTAGGGTTGAGTTAGTGATTTGGATAGTAGTGGGTTGAAGTTGTGATTTAGATGTCGGAGGTTTTTAGTGGGATTACGTGTTCGTCGCTTTGAGGAAAAAGACCTGCTTCCTTTATATGAGCTTTTATCTGATGAAGAAGTCATGCGTTATATAGAACCACCGTTTACGCTTGAACAGACAAAGGATTTTCTGGAAAAAACAGGGCTATTCGGATCGCCGCTGATTTATGCAGTAGATGATGAGGATGGTGTATTTGTCGGGTATGTGATTTATCATGATTATGAATCTGATAGCAAGGAAATTGGATGGGTTCTAAAGCGTGATGTATGGGGGAAAGGATACGCAGAATCACTTACTAACCAGCTTGTTGACAAAGCAGAATCAGAAGGTAAGTCGGTCATTATTGAATGTGTGCCAGAGCAAAATGTGACAAAACACATTGCTGAAAAAGCTGGCTTCTCCTATATTGGCAGGCGAGGCGAATGTGAAGTATATAAGCGAAAAATGAATGATAGAAGTGTTTGAATATTTTGGGTTGATCTGATGGTGAGTGTGATGGGCAAAATACATAATAAACGGAGGTTACTTACATGGAAATTAGAGAATACAAAACATATAACGAGCCGGAGATACTACGACTGTATGCAAGTGTAGGCTGGACGGCCTATACTGACCACCCCGAGGTATTGCGGCAGGGGTTTGAAAACTCTATGCTGACCCTTGCAGCTTACAAGGATGATCAACTTCTTGGAATCATTCGCACCGTGGGCGATGGGCATACCATTGTGTTTGTTCAAGATATTTTGGTGTACCCGGAGCATCAGCGAAAAGGTGTCGGCACCGCACTTCTGCAAGCCATTTTGGATAGATACCACTATGTGCGACAGATCGAGTTGGCAACGGACAATACAGAAAAAACGATTGCATTTTACAAATCTATGGGTTTCAAAAAACTGTCCGAAATCGGTTGCTGTGGATTTATGAAAGTGCGGTCATTTCAATATAAACCGCTGTAATTTTCATCCCCGTGCAGGATGGAAGTTGCGGAGGTTTTTCTTATTTATAATTCAAAAGCCACCAGCGTTTCTTTCGGCAGTTTCTCATTTTCACAATTCAGAAGATACGCTCTTGCTTTATTCGCAAAGCGATTTGTTATCATCGTATCCCAGTCGCCAAGCCGGACGATCTTTGCTGTACCATTCTCAAAATCTAATGAAATCTCGCCCCATTCGCCGTCGCGCTCTGCTTGGTATTCGTAGATTGCGGCGGCGATTTTCTTTTTGCGCTTGGTTTTGGACACCTGTTTCAGCCGGACAGCATGGAGCGCACCTTCGGCAACCAGAAGCTCTGTCGGCTTGTTCACCGCTTTCCGGTAGGCACGCTCCGCACCGCTGGCTGTACTGTCCTACGTAAAGCGGTAGCAGCATCACGGTGAGTGTCTAGACACCTTAGCTAGGAGCGTATATAACGAAAAGTGACCCGTCCAGTTGGGCGGGTCACTTTTTTGCAGCTTACAGCTAGGGCACGTTAAAAACAAGGCGCATTACGAAACCTAGGAACGTTACCAATCCGAAGCCCATCAGAATCGACATCGCCTCTCTCGAGTACCGTAGTAGATGAACTACCTTTGGTACTCGAGAGTTACGCTCGTGCTCCTAAGATCTAACGCTCGTTCTTGCGGCGCTTGAAAGCTGCACCGAGAAGTGCGGCAGCAGATCCAACAAAACCAAGAGCTGCGGCAGCGCTTGCAGGATCGCCTGTCTGAGGAAGCCCTTTCTTTGTCTCAGCCTTCTTCGCAGGCTTCTGAGCGGGAGCCTTATCAGATACGTTCGGGTTGGTCACCTTGTCCTTAGCGGAAGGATCCTTAACCGTCTTGCCGTTCTCGTCAACGATAGTATTCAGCTCTTCACCGTCCTTTGCTCCGTCATCGTCGGTGTCGTCGTCATTCGGATTGGTGTTACCGGGCTTGCCGTTTGGATCGTACTTGTCATCCTTGAACGGGTTCTTGTCGCCGGAGACCTCGTCGCCGTCGTTGACGCCGTCATCATCGGAGTCAGGATCGGTCGGATCGGTCGGATCGGGATTGCCGTCCTTATCCTTGTGATTCAGCTCGTCACCGTCATCGAGACCGTCGTTATCCGTGTCGGCCGTGTTCGGGTCGGTGATAGGCTCGCCGTCCTGGTCGGGATCGGTCACGGTCTTGCCGTCCTCGTCCACCTTGGTACCGAGCTCATCGCCGTCTTTCACGCCGTCATCGTCGGAGTCATCGCTCAGCGGATCAGTCGGGTCGCCCTTGCCGTCACCGTCGTTGTCGAACGGGTTCTTGTCGCCGGAGACCTCGTCGCCGTCGTTGACGCCGTCATCATCGGAGTCAGGATCGGTCGGATCGGTGCCGATAGCATCGTCCTTGTCGATCACGGGGTCGCCCTTGTCGTCAACCACGGGTTTGCCGTCGTCGCCGATGTCGGTGCCGTGCTCCTCGCCGTCATCCAGACCGTCGCCGTCCGTGTCAGGTTTGGTCGGGTCGGTGTCGATGTCTTTCTCGGTCTTGTCGCTCACGCCGTCGCCGTCGGAATCAGGATTCTTCGGGTCGGTGTTGTCATTGCCCTCATCGGTGTCCGGCACCTTATCGTTGTCGTCATCCTTATCGGTGACGTCAGGATCTTTATCGCCGTCGCTATCGAGCTTGACAGTGGCGGTCACGTTGTCCGTAGCAGCACCGGAGTCGCCGTAGGTCACCACCACAGGGATCTCTACGACTTCCTGATCTGCACCGTCCTTGCCGGCAGGAGCAACCGTCACGGACAGCTCACCGCTAGCCTCGTCGATCGAGATGGTATAGCCGTCAGGAGCCGTGAAGTCGTCCGGGATTGCGAACTTGGTGCCCTCAGGATACTCATCGCCATCGTTGGTCGGCGTGATATTTGTGGTCACACCGGCAGGAACCACGGTCTCTGCATAGGCAGGGTTCGGGTCAACCTGGTCGAGCACGAGGTAGTAGGTCTGAACGCCGTCATTAATCTGCAGCTCACCCTCAGCTGCTTTCAATTGCGCGGCATAGGTGCCCACAACCGCCCACTTGGGCAGGGTAACGTCAGAGTTGACAACCGTGAAGCCCTGCGCAGTCAGATCGTAGGCGTATGCGGTATCGCCACCGAGATCGTCAGTGAAGACGAACCAATTGTCAGCCTCAATCGTGTGCTCAAGCGCATCGCCGTCCTGGGTAACTGTCATGGTGATGCCGGCGACCTCATCGGCGGTCGGCCTTCTCACCTCATCACCCTCGCGCACAAAGATTACCACCTTGGCGGTTCTCTCGGTTGCCTCGGCCTTGCCGACGGTCACGGTCACCTTGGCGGTGTCGGTGGAGCTGTCGGGGTAGGTGACGGTGACGTCGGCCTCGATCTTGTCGCCCTCCTTGGCGGTGCCGGGGACCACCACGGTCGCCTCGCCGGTCGTCG
>SUUG01000001.1 GCA_015062655.1 Coriobacteriaceae bacterium | reverse complement strand
TTCTCAAGGTACCCGCCGCGTCGCCTCCGCTGCCCTCCCGGGCCGCTCGGCTCCGCGCGGCAAGGAGATATATTGCCAGACCCCGGCGGCGCCGGGGGCGGGGATCTCGGTCTGCATATTTTGCACACAAACGGGGGCGGGGTATCTCGCGCTGACTCACCCTGTCAGATTGATGCCCGTGCTACCGGGCGGCCCCACCCTGCCCCCTCAGGCAGACTTTCCCCGCGCCCCCTTTGGCATTCCTTCTATATAGACGGAATCCCGCGGATCGGCTCGCTCTTATAGCGGTGCCGCTCTCCCCCATCCCATCTCGTGCCTCGCATCCCCTCGTGAGCGGTTCGTCCCTCGGCTGAACCGCCTGCCCCTCATTACCGCATATCGCACGCCGGCAGTCAGGTGCCCTCAGCTGAATCCCCTCCCCCTCCCTCTCTATAGCAATCGGGGCACCCCATGGGCACCCCGATTCAAGCATGCATATATGCGGACCGTTACGGCTTAGCCCTCAAGCGCCTTCTTGGCGATGGTGGCGAGCTCGTTGAAGGACTCGACGTCCTCGTAGGCCATCTGAGCGAGGACCTTGCGGTCGAGCTCGATGCCGGCGAGCTTCAGGCCGTGCATGAACTGCGAGTAGGAAACGTCGTTCATGCGGGCCGCGGCGTTGATGCGGGTGATCCAGAGGCTGCGGATCTCGCGCTTCTTGTTGCGGCGGTCGCGGTACTGGTACTGCAGGGAGTGCTGAACCTGCTCCTTGGCGTACTTGTAGGTACGCGATGCCGCGCCGTAGTAACCCTTGGCGCGGTTGAGGACTGTGCGGCGCTTCTTCTTGGCGTTCACTGCGCGCTTGACACGTGCCATATCAAATCAACTCCTAGTCGTTGGATGAAAGTTCGAATGAAGACTCGGCTTAGCGGCCGGCGAGGCGAGCGTTGACGACCTTATTGTCGGCCGCGGCGATCTCGACCTCCTGGCGGAAATTGCGCTTGCGCTTAGTGGTCTTCTTGGTGAGGATATGGCTCTTGAACGCCTTGGCGCGCATGAGCTTGCCGGTGCCGGTGCGGCGGAAACGCTTTTTGGTGCCGCTGTGCGACTTCATCTTGGGCATGAAACTCTCCTTCGATTCCAATACTTACTTCGTGCTCTCGCTGTCCTCATCGGTGGCGTCCGTGTCGAACGCGCCCTTGATGGGAGCGAGGAGCATCAGCATGTTGCGGCCTTCGAGCTTCGGGGCGCTCTCGACCGTGGCGTAGGGTTTGAGGTCCTCGGCGAGGCGCTCGAGCACGTTGAGACCCTGCTCCGGGTGGGCCATCTCGCGGCCGCGGAACATGATGGTGATCTTCACGCGCGCGCCCTTCTTGAGGAAGCGCAGCACGTGCCCCTTCTTGGTCTCATAGTCGCCCACGTCGATCTTGGGCCGGAACTTCATTTCCTTGACCTCGACGCGTGACTGGTTCTTGCGCGCCTGCTTGGCCTTCATGGCCTGCTGGTACTTGAACTTGCCGTAATCCATGACCCTGCAAACCGGGGGGTCCGCATTGGGGGCGATCTCAACCAGATCGAGGCCCTGGTCATCGGCGATGCGCTGGGCGTCGCGGATGCCGAACAGGCCGAGCTGGGAGCCGTCGACACCGATCAGGCGGCAACGCGTTGCCGTGATCTCGTCATTAATGCGGGTGTCATCAGACTTAGCTATGTCCTTACCTCCGTTCGAAACACCTCGTACAACAAAACCCGGAGCCACGAGGTGGCGCCGGGTTCACAGGTTCTGAAGGCATGGCGGCCAACGGCCGCTATGGAATCTTCTGTTGTGTGACCAGACAGCTACCCAATGGCGCCGAAAGGTGGGGACCCGCAGGTCCCGCTTTGGCTCCTGCCGAAGCAGTGCAGCGGATATAGTAGCACAGGCTGGCAGGAATCCACCGGTTCTGCACGAGAACCGCTAAAAACATGGTGCCCGAGGTGAGATTCGAACTCACACGCTGTCGCCAGCGGAGGATTTTGAGTCCCCTGCGTCTGCCGTTCCGCCACTCGGGCCTGAGCGGGATTATACACGAAGAGTCCTTCACGGGTCCGACGGGCGTCGGCTGATTCCACGGAACCCGGCGCATCAAGGCATGCAGGCCGCAGCGTTTCTGGATTGAGCGCCAACCGCGCACGCCGCGGCACAAAACTTGCGCCTCTTGTACCGGTTTCAGGATTCGCCGTTCAAACCTCGCGCCACTTGTACCAGTTTTCTCGGGCCGTGAAAGTAGACCGCGCCACCTGGCCTCGTTGAACAGGGGTTTTGCCCGGCCAACCTGGGGCTCTACTTCACAGTCCCCGAAAAACTGGTACAAGTGGCGCGAGTTTTTACGGGGGCTTCTTCAGTGATACAAGATCGCGATTAAACGAAGCAAAAAGTGCGGGGTACCGAGGATTCGAGGTTCCAAGACTATGAGACGCCTCATCGGCATGCTGCAGGAGTGCCCCATCAGCGCGCGCTGCAGCATGTTTGCGTGGGGCGCATGCGAACGCAATGCCCGCTCATAGCACCGCGCGGCTTCGGCCGCAGAGACCCGCTCTCGCGCGCGGGGGGGGGTGCAAAGACCCTGCTCACGCAAGTGTGTGTGCAAATCCCCTGCTCATAGCCTTGTGCGCCTTGAGAGACGCGTGCATAGAGACGCGTTCGAGAGGGTCCGCAGACGAGGCGCCTGCTCATAGCCTCACACGGCTTCGGCCGCAGACGTTTGCTCGCGCGGAGCGCGTGCAAACGAAACTCCTGCTCACGGCCTTGCGCGACGTGAAAATAGCGACGAGCTCACAGACACCCATGCGGGAGGGGTCGCAAACGAAGGGAGGCCCCCTGCCACCTCAGCGCACCCCAGAGGCCGAAGCCGAGGATGTGCGCTGAGGGCAGAGGGCCTCCCGAGGGAACCTGTGTAAGGGAGGTTACGCCTTGTTGACGGAACCGAACTCCTCCATGAGCTCCTTCGTGCGGGCGACGATGGCGTCGCGGCCCGGCTTCAGGATCTTGCGGGGGTCGAAGCCCTTGCCCTGCTGGTCCTTGCCGGCCTCGATGTAGGCGCGCGTGGCGGCCGCGAAGGCGAGCTGCAGGTCGGTGTTAACGTTGATCTTGGAGACACCGAGGCTGATGGCTTTCTGGATCTGCTCGACGGGGATGCCGGAGCCGCCGTGGAGCACGAGCGGCAGATCGCCCGTCAGAGCCTTGATCTCGCCGAGGCGCTCGAAGGAGAGGCCGGCCCAGTCCTCGGGGTACACGCCGTGGATGTTGCCGATGCCGCAGGCGAGGAAGTCAACCCCGAGCTCGGCGATCTGGCGGCACTGCTCCGGGTCGGCGAGCTCGCCGTTGGAGGTGACGCCGTCCTCGGTGCCGCCGATGCCGCCGACCTCGGCCTCGACCGAGATGCCCTTGGAGTGGGCGAGCTTGACGATCTCCTCGGTGCGCTTGAGGTTCAGATCGAAGGTCTCCTCGTGGGAGCCGTCGTACATGACAGAGGTGAAGCCGGCCTCGATGCAGGCGTGGCAGTCCTCGAAGGTGCCGTGGTCGAGGTGGAGCGCCACGGGCACGGTGAGCTCCATGGCCTCAGCGGCGGCCTTCACCATGTCGGCGCAGACCTTGAACCCGCCCATCCACTTGGCGGCGCCGGCGGTGCACTGGATGATGAGGGGGGACTTGGCCTCCTCAGCGGCCTGGAAAACGGCGAGCGTCCACTCCAGGTTGTTCGTGTTGAACGCGCCGAGGGCGTACTTGCCGGCCTCGGCCTTCTTGAGCATGTCAGCTGCGTTGACGAGCATTGTGAACCTCCATGTTCACCCGTTTACGGAAAACGGCCCTATCTTAGCACGATGGCGATTGACCACCTGCGCGATAGGGCCGATACGGGAAAACGTCAGGAACGGCTAGCGGTTTCGGCGGCGGAGCCTGCTTGCCAGCGCGGCGAGCGGGGCGCCGAGGACGGCGAGGGCCGATGCGGCGAGCGGGGCGGCGTCGGCGGTCTTGGGGAGCCGCCGCGGGCCCGCCTGCTTGGGAGCGGCCGGGCCGGACTTCTGCTGGTCGCGGGTGTCCGGCGTGCGGGCGTCGTCGTCAGACGTCGGGGCGGGCGAGGTCGTGCCGTCTCCCCCGCCGGTGCCCGGGGTCTGCGCGTTGGGATCGTCGGCGCCGGTGCCCGGGTCGACGGGACCGCCGGTATCGGAGCCCCCTTCGGTGCCGGGAACGGCGCCCGGGCCCTCACCCGGGTCCGTGCCGGGCCCCTCCGTGCCGGAGCCCGTACCCGGGTCCGGCTCCTGTGCCGCCGGCTCGAACCGCGCCTCGACGTGGACGTCGCCGGCAGCCACCTCATCGATCACAACCTCGACCGTGCGCGAGGCCGAGCGCTCGGGGGATTCGACCGCCTCCCCGTTCTTCAGGATCTCAGCGATCCGGTATCCCTCGTCGGGCGTGACGGTGAACACCGCCGGCCGCTCCGCGGTCACGGCCTGGAAGCCCGCGGGCTCGATCCGCCCGCCCGGGCCCGCCGAGCCGATCGCCCCGAACGCGGCGATGCCGTCCTCAGCGAGCGAGATGTCGAGCTTGTCGACGCGCGGGGACTTCTGCGCCGGACCGGTGAACACGAGCGTGGTCGTCCCGGGCTTGTCGACCGTGAGGTCGAACTCGACGGTGCGAAACGCGCTCGCGTCCGAGGAGCCGGCCGCGACCTCGCCGGGGCGGATGATCGGGTCCTCGCCCGACGCGTCGGCCCAGACGAGCTTGTTGGAGGGCGACCCGCTCATGTAGGCGAGGCGCACCCGGTAGGTGCCCGCGCGGTCGACCCGCACCGGCACGCTCAGCGTGTCGCCGGCCCCGAAGGCGTCCACGAGCCTTCCACCGCTCGCGCCCGGCCAGTCGCTGACCTGGATCGGCCAGCCGTTGTCGCCGGCGGGGTCGTTGGAGATCCGGGCGAGCTCGGCCTCGACCGTGACCGTCCGCCCCGGCTCGATCGGGAACGCGACGGGGTCCTCATCCGTGTAGGGCCCGCGCAGAACCAGGGAAGCGCGCGCCTCGGAAAGACCGCGCATGACCCGGTAGATGTCGTCGACGTCGGGCGCCTCCAGAGCCGCGACCGCCCGCGCCGCGTCGAGGGCGTCCTCGAGGACCCGGGCGCTCGCGAGCTCGTAGGTCCCGCCGTTCGCGCCGAGCGCCTCGGCCTCGGCGATCGCTTGGGCGAGCGCGGCGGGCGTGTAGGTCGTCTCGCGATCGCGGATCGTGACCGTCACGGCGTCGGCCGCCCCGAGCACCAGGCCTTCCGGCGCGATCGGGGTCATGGTGACGGTGAACTGCTTGTCCCCCGCCGGACCTCCCCCGTCCCTGTTGCGCTTGGTCCTGACCGTGACCTCGGCGCGGTCCTCGCCGTCGGCGAAGACCACCTCCTGGGGCGTCGTGTCGAAATCCCCCTGCACGGCGGAGCCGGGCTCGAAGCTCACTTGAACGCGGGCCTGACCGGCGGTTCCACCGGTGCGCTCGATGCCGAGCCGGTAGGTCTCCTCCTCGTCCATCGTGATCTCGCCCTCGGAGAACTCGAGCATGCCGGCCCCGCCGTTGTCGAGGACCGCGGCGGCGTCGATCCCGAGCGCCCGGCTCTCGGCGACCACGCGCACCCGGTGGCTGCCCGGCGGCAGGGTCCCCGACGCGAAGAGCACGGCGCTGATGTCGCGAACCTTTGCCTGGGTGTCGATCGTGGCGACCGGCGTCTCCATGTCGTCGATGTAGACCCGCGCTCTGCCGTGGCCGCCGTCCTTGGTGCCGAGCAGCAGGAACTTGGTGCCCGTGAAGGTGAACTCGACGCTCGCGCCCGGGCGGTTCGTCCACATGCTCGTGCCACCCACGGCTGTGGCGAAGGTCTCGTGGTTCCATGCGCCCGTGGCCGTCATGCCGCCCTCGCCGGTGTTGTCGATCACGGTCATGCCGGCGGGGACGGGCGAGGGCTGGGCGAAGGCGCGCGTCGCGCGGAAGATCCCGGCCTCGGAGATCTGCGCCGGCTGCGAGCCGTGCACCGAGACGTCGATCTTGACGGCGTCGGACCGGGTGAGGGGCCCGCGCACCAAGCGCTTCGCCCCCACGGTGCCGCCCTCCCCGAAGACAACCCAGGCGCCCGACGCATCGCGGTAGGAGACCGTGAACGACTCGATGCGCTGCCCGTTTTGGATGGCCTCCTCGAAGGAGACCACGTCGAACGAGCGCACGGAACCGAGCTCGAGCACGAGCGACTGGGTGCCCTCAGCGGTCGCGGCGCTCCAGAAGGTGGCGTCGTCGCCGTCGAGCACCCGGTCCGGGCCCCAGGAGGCGTCATCGCCCCAGACGCTCGTGGCCTTCGCGGTCGCGGCCGGACGGGTGTCGCCGTCGGCGCGGGTGAGGTCGTCGGCAAAGGTCAGACGGATGTTCTGGCCGAGCTCGGCCACGCGCTTGACGATGTCGGCGTCGACCGTCCCGTCGGCGTTCGGCGGGATGTTCAGCAGGAACGGCGTGCCGTGCCCCACCGAGTTGAAGTACATGTGCGAGAGATCGTTCATGGACTTCGGCGTCTTCTTTTTGGGTCCCCAGAACCAGCCCGTGGTGATGCGGGCGTCGGCCTCGTTCATGATCCACCGATCGCCGTCCGGGTCGCCGACGCTCACCTGCGCCCCCACGGCAGGATCGCGGCGAAAGACGCTCTCCCAGGGCATGCTGGTCGAATACGGATCCCACGAGGCCTTCTCGGCCACCCGGTTCCACGAGGTGTCGCCGGCCAGGCCGTTCTCGTTGCCCACCCAGCGGATATCGGCGTGGCGCCCGCCTTGGAAGATGATGCAGTCCTCGCCCTCGTAGCGGGTGATGACCTCGTGCCACAGGTCGAAGTCGTAGCTTTGCCGGTGCTGGCCCGTGCCCTTGGCGCCGTCCATCCAGATCTCGACGAAGCGGCCGTTGTTGCCGTACTTGTCGTTGCCGAGGATCTCCGTGAGCTGGCGGGCGTAGAAGAGGTTGTAGTTCTTGGGGTCCTCCGGGTTCGAGGGGTCGTCGTCGAGCTCGCCGTAGCTCTCGTCGTGGATGTCCCAGGGGGAGAGGTAGAGCCCCATGTCCACATCGTACGTCGTGCAGGCGGCGGAAAGCTCGGCCAGGATGTCGATCTTGGAGGTCGTGCTGCCCATGTCGTAGGTGGTGCTCGGGCTGTCCCAGATGCAGAAGCCGTCATGGTGCTTGGCGGTCACGATGAGCCGCTTGAAGCCGGCGTCCTTGACCATCCGCACGTAGGAGTCGGCGTCGAACGAGGTGAGGCCGTTCATGTACTCAACGGCCGTGGGCATGCCGTTCTTGCCGTAGCTCTCGCCCCATTCGACCCCGGAGAAGGTGTTGGGCCCGAAGTGGCAGAAGGCCGCGAGCTCCTCCTTGGCGTAGCGGTACTGGCCCGCGTTCGGCAGCACCGCGTCGCGGGCGGGGGCCGAGGCGGCGGTGCCGGCGAGGTCGGCGCCCGTCACATACGACTCCGCGTGCGCGGCGGGCGCGAAGAGGAGCGCCCCCGCGACGGACGCCGTCGCCATGAGCCCCAGCCCGATCCCCCATCGTCTCGATCCGATCATCTGCGAGCCCCCTTCCGGCACCCGGTCCGCGCCGGATGCGAAACCGCGCGGGGAAGACCGCCGCGCGCATGAACCATCGGATCGATTATTCAGGAGAACAGGGGCCGCGCACGGGGGCCGGGAGGATTATCCGGTGAACGGTCGGTTGTGAAGCCCCAACGGAAGGCCAGTTCAGCGATAGCTTTTTGATTGTGATACCAGCGTGGGGGCCGATCAGCGGCGCCTGAGGCCGCGCGCCATGAAGGGGTTCGACGAGCGCTCCGCGCCGATCGTCGTCGTCTCGTCGTGACCGATCAGGCAGAGCGTGTCGTCGGGCATGAGGCGCGCCATCTTGCCGAGCGAGCCGATGATCTCCGCCTCGCTGCCGCCCTCGAGGTCGGTGCGGCCGTGGCGGCCCGGGAAGAGGGTGTCCCCGACGAAGGCGAGGTTCCCCTCCTCGGTGGCCGCGAAGAGCACGACTCCACCCGGGGTGTGCCCGGGCACGTCGAACACCTGCAGGCGCACGTCGCCGAAGGAGATCTCGTCCCCCTCGTCGAGCAGGCGCGTGGGCTCGCCGGGATCCTCCATCTCGAAGCCCCAGTTCGCCCTCATGTGCTCGAGGGCGCCGGGGACGAACGAGGCGTCCCGCCGCGAGATCAGGTACGGGACGTCCGCGCCGAGGACGCGGCGCAGGCCCGCGACGCCGCCCACGTGGTCGGCGTGGCCGTGGGTGCACACGAGGGCGCGGACCGTCACGCCCGGGTGCCTGAGCGCGAACTGGCGGGCGAGCTCGGCGCCGTCCCAGGCGGGGTCGATGATGACGGCCTCGTCGCCGGAGACCGCGAAGTAGGTATTCGTCTCGATCGGCCCGTTCACCATGCAATCGATGGACATGCGACCCCGCGGTGCGAGGTCGAGGGCAAAGGGGGTGTCTGCCATGACGGCTCCTCTCAAGCGGCGTCGCCGCTCAGGTTGTTTCTCGTGCTCCCCCGCTTATACCCAGGACCGCGCGGTGCGCGCGAAGGCGGGCCTCAGAGATCGGGATCCCATGCGGTGAGGCAGGCGTCGAGCGCCCCCTCGACCTCCGAGCGGTCCATATGGCGCCCGATGAGGCACAGCCGCGTTTCCCGGTCGCCCGCGAGCGGATCCCATCGCGCGGCGAGGAAGGGGTCCTCGGCAAGCAGGCGCTCGCGCGCGGGCTCGGGGAGCGCATGGGCGAACGAGCCGTTCTCCGTGAGCCCCATCTGCCGCCCCGCCTGCTCGAACAGGAAGCTCGTGTCGGGGTCGGCGTCGAACCAGATCGAGCCCTTCGCACGGATCACGCTCGCGGGCCAGCGGGTCAGGAGGCGCTCGAAGGCCTCCGTGTCAAAGGGTCGGCGCCGCTCGTACACGAAGGTGGAGATCGCGTACTCGAGGACCTCCGGCTCCTCGTGCTCCTCGGGGTGCTCCATCGCGTCCGCCCAGGCGGCCGACCGGGAGGCGCGGTCGAAATCGAAGCGCCCGGTCCCGACGATCTCGGAGATTGCAACCCGCCCGTCGACCGACTCGACGAGGCGGGCATCGCGCTGCAGGGCCCGCACCAGGGCGCGCACCTGCCTGAGCTCGCCTGCCGTGACGAGGTCGGTCTTGTTGAGGACGACCGTGGTGCAGAACTCGAGCTGCTGGATGAGGAGGCTCTCGATGTCATCCTCCTCAAACCCGCCGTCCAGCAGGCGCGCGCCGCCGGCGAACTCGTCGCGCATCCGCGCGCAGTCCACGACCGCGACGACGTTGTCGAGCACGAGGCGCGCCCCGGCGCCGGGGGCGGGAAGCGAGGTGATGTTGTAGGCGATGGGGATGGGCTCGCAGACCCCCGAGGCCTCGATGAGGATGCGGTCGAAGTCCCCGGATGCGGCGAGTGCGCCGAGCTGGGCCGTGAGGTCGGCCGCAAGGCTGCAGCACACGCAGCCGTTCGTGAGGGGGATCACCTCGTCCCCCTCGCGCAGGCCGCCGGCGCGGATCAGGCCCGCGTCGATGTTGACCTCGCCGATGTCGTTCACGATGACAGCGATGCGGTGGCCCCCGGCGTTTTCGAGGACGTGGTTCAAGATGGTGGTCTTGCCCGCGCCGAGGTATCCGGTGAGCAGGGTGACCTCCACCCGGTTCGATGCTTCCATGTGTGCTCCCAACGAGTCTGCGTTTTGGATGGCGGGCGCGCTCAGCCGATGCCGAGCCGCTCCTTGACCTCGGCCGTGCGGCGGCGCGAGACCGGCACGCTCGCATCGATGCGGTCGAGGCGGAGCTCCATGAGGCCGCCGCGCGCCACCTCGATGTCGTGCACGTCGTCGATGTTCACGATGTAGCTGCGATGCACCCGCATGAAGCCGTCGGCGGCGAGGCGGCGCTCGAGGCTGGAGATGGACTCGTTCACCAGGTACTCGCCGCCCGGGCAGATGACCGTGGAGTAGTCGGCGCGGGCCTCAATGTAGCAGATGTCGCTCACGGGGATGAATGCGCGCGTGGTGCCCCGCTCCACGGCGAGGCGGTGCATGCCCTCCGCCGAGGCCGCGGGGCGGCGGTTCGCGATCTCGGCGGCGACCTTGTCGAGCGCCTTGGTGAGCCGGCTCGTCTCGACGGGCTTGAGCACGTAGTCGACCGCGTCGAGCTCGAAGGCGTCGGCGGCGTGCTCGGAGAAGGCCGTCACGAACACCACGGCCGGCGGCGTGCGCAGGTTCTTGAGCGTCTCGGCGAGCTTGATGCCGCTCATGCCGGGCATCTGTATGTCGAGGAAGAACACGTCCGGGCGGTCGGCGAGGATCCGCTCGATCGCCTCGGTACCGTTGCCCGCCTCGGCGACCTCGCCGACGCGGCTGTCCTGGTCGAGCAGGTAGCGCAGCTCGGCGCGGATAGGCGGCTCGTCATCGACGATGAGAGCACTCAGCAGCTGATGGGTCACGTTCTCTCCCCCTCGGGCCGGACGGGCCGGCGCTCTTTTCCACTATCAAGCACCCTCCGCGACCACGGGGGCGCAACCGTCATATCAACGATAGCCCATGCGGGCTCACGCCGCGCTCGCGAGCGGCGGGGCGGTGTGGGTCGGCTCATGGGGCTCCCCCACGAGCTCGACGGTCACCCGGGTGCCGACGCCCTCCTCGGACTCGATGCGGATGCCCGACTCCTTGCCGAAGAACAGGTGGATCCGCATCAAGACGTTGGAGAGGGCCAGCCCGCAGCCGCGTTTGACCGAGCCGTCGGCCGTGATGGTCTCGGGCTCGTCGAGGGCGGCCTCGCGCGGGGTGAGCGCGCGGGCGAGCACGTCGGCGCTCATGCCGATGCCGTCGTCGGCGACCGTCACCTCGACGCCGCGGTCGGTGACGTGCGAGGAGATGTCGATCGTGAGCGGCTCGACCTCGCGCATGGCGTGCTTGATGCAGTTCTCGAGCAGCGGCTGCAAGATGAACGGCGGGACCATGCGCTCCATGGCCTCCTCGTCCATCTCGGCACGCACCCGCAGCCGCGACTCGCCGTAGCGCGCCTGCATGAGGTTGATGTAGCGCACGCCCTGCTCGACCTCGTGCTCGAGGCTCGTGAGGTTCTCGGAATCGGAGAGGGTCTGGCGGTAGTAGTTCGAGAAGTCGATGAGCAGCGAGCGGGCCTTCTCGGGTTCCGTGCGCACGAGCGAGACGATGGTGCCGATGGTGTTGAAGAGGAAGTGCGGGTCGACCTGCGACTGCAGGGCGCGGAGCTCCACGCGCGCCGACGCCTCTGACTGGCGCTCGAGCTCGAAGCTCGCGAGCTGGGTGGAGATGAGGTCGGCGAAGCCGGTGGCGAGCGCCGTCTGGCGCATGTCGATGTTGCTGAAGCGCGGGTAGTAGAGCTCCATCGTGCCCACGCAGGCGCCGCGGACGATCAGGGGCGCGGCGATGCCGGCGCCCATGCGCGGAAAGAACTGCCGGTCCTCGGAGTCGACGTCCCGGGAGAAGACGCTGACCTCCTGGCTCCTGATCACATGCAGGGTGTTGGCGAGCACCACCGGCTCACCGGGAAGGCATCGGTCCGACCCCTCGCCCCAGCTCGCGAGGACCTGGTGGCCGTCGGTGATGCAGATGGCCGAGGCCATGGTCTCGGGAAGGATGATCTGGCAGGTGTCGAGCGCCACCTCGGGCGACATGCCGTTGCGCGTGTGGGCGAAGATCTTGGACGCGATGGCGAGGGTGCGGTCCGTCGCGCTCGAGGTGAGGTCGTCGGGGATGACGAAGACGTAGGAGAAGAAGAAGCACAGCAGCACCAGGCCGGCGATCGTGACCACGGCCGGCACGGGGTTGGGGATCTCGGCCACGATGTCCCAGGCGAGCAGCGCGAAGAGGCCCGGCACGCAGAGCCCGAGCAGGACCGTCATCACGAACTGGGCGGAGCCCAGCACCTTCGTGGGGTTCATGCGTTTCGTGATGCGGAAGGGGTTCGTGAGGTTGAGCACGCGGCCTCCTTCGGCGATTCATAAGAGTCCTGAGCCATTATACGAGGGGCCGCGGCCCCGGAGGACCACGCACCCGCGAGCGGCGGCAGTTCCTCGGTAAGCAAAAAATACCCCCTGCTCCGAAGCGGGGCAGGGGGCTGAGAGGAGAGGATCGGCGTTCAGGCTCGCTCGCCTACTCGGAGTACTTGTTGCCCTCGCCGAAGGTGCCCGGATCGACGATCCAGCCGTCCTTCATGATGACGTCCATGTTGTCGACGTTGAGGGTGTGGATGTCGGCGGCGACGTCGCCGTTGACGACGAGCAGGTCGGCGCACTTGCCGGCCTCGAGCGAACCGGTCTCGTCCTCGATGTGGCACATCTTGGCGCCGTTCAGGGTGCCGCAGACGATGGTCTCGACCGGCGTGAAGCCGATCTTGTCCACGAACTCGTACATCTCCTCGATGGAGCAGGTGCCGTAGGGCGTGACGAAGGAGAAGGAGTCGGAGCCGATCGTCATGACGACGCCGCGCTTCTTGGCCTCGCGCAGGCAATCGTAGTTGCGCTGCAGCTCCTTCTCGACCAGGGTGCCCTCGTACTTGTCATGCAGCTCGGGGACGTAGACGGGCGGATAGGTGGCGTACCAGGTGGGCAGGAAGGCGATCGTCGGGGTGAAGAACGTGCCCTGCTCGGCCATGAGGTCCATCGTGCGCTCGTCGATGTCGAAGCCGTGGATCAGCTGCTCGCAGCCGAAGCGGACGGAGTCGTAGGCAGCGGCGTGGTTGTTGTAGCAGTGGCTCCACACCGGGATGCCGACCATCTTGGCCTCGTCGATGACGGCCTTGATCTCCTCAGCGCAGTAGTGCTGGTCGCGGCCGGAGTCCCAGCGCCAGATGCCGCCGCCGGTGGCCCAGATCTTGATGGCGTCGGGGTTCTCGCGCAGACGGCGACGAACGGCCTTGCGCAGATCCCACGGCCCGTCGATCTGGTCGCCCCACGGGTGCGAGCTCTTGTTCTGCTCCTGGGTGCAGTGATGCGAGTCACCGTGGCCGGCGACGCGGCAGAAGCCGAGGCCGGTGGCGAGGACGCGGGGGCCCTTGAAGACGCCCTTCTCGATGCAGTCGCGGATCTGGATGCCGAAGCGGCCGATCTCGCAGACGGTGGTGAGGCCGTGGGTCAGGCAGTCATACGCCTGCTTGACGGCGACAGCCTGCTTCTCGAGAAGCGGCTGCATGACCCAGTCGGTGTCGTCGTCGGTCAGGTTGCCGGAGAAGTGCAGGTGGGTGTCGATGAGGCCGGGCATGACGGTCTTGCCGGAGGCATCGATGACCTCGTAACCCTCAGGGGTGTCCTCGTGCTTGCCGGCGTACTCGATCTTGCCGTCCTCGCCGACCAAGACGAGCGAGTTCTCCAGCGGATCGGCGCCGGTGCCGTCGATGAGCTTGCCACCTACGATTGCGTACTTCTTACCCATGGTTCCTCCCTTGGAACTATTCACGCGCCCGCCGCAACGGCTGCGACGGACTCCATGACGACGTGGAACGAGGCGGGTGGGCGCTGCTCCCGACGCGGAGCCCACCCGGTTGCGAACTTACGCCTTGCTCTTGTTGACCGTCTGGGTCGCGAACATCAGCACGAGGCCGACGGCGAGCCACCCGAGGACGATCGCCCAACCGGTGAAGTCAAGGGACTCCGCGGTGATGGGGAGCACGATCAGGGCGATGATGATCAGGCCCGCGGCGACGGCGAGCATGATGCCGAACTTGCCGCCCGGGACCTTGTAGGGACGGGGCAGGTCGGGCTCGGTGAAGCGCATCTTCAGGCAGGCCAGGGCCACCATCGTGCAGGAGAAGATGAAGGCGAGCGCCGAGACCTTCGTGAGCGGGATGAGCATGTTCTTGCCCATGAAGGGACCCACGAGGGTGATGACGGCGAGGACCATGCAGGCGAGCTTCGGAGCGCCGGACTTCTCGTCCACGACGGCGAACTGCGCGGGCAGCTGGCCCTTGCGGCCCATGGCGAGCATGATGCGGCTCGTGGCCCCGTAGAAGGAGTTCATGGGGCCCATGGGGCCGAGCGTGGCGATCGTGAGCATGATGATGTAGAAGATGAAGTTGATGTTCTTCAGGCAGGCCAGCGCCGGAACCGGGCTCGCCACGAAATCATGCCAGTTCAAGATCGTGCCGAACGAGTAGATGCAGACCATGTAGAAACCGCCGGAGGCGAGCAGCGCCAGGGTGATGATCTTGCCGAACTTGTTCCAGTTGAGCCCCTCGGCGGCCTCCTCGGCCTGCTGGGGGATCGTGTCGAAGCCGGCGTAGAAGAACGGGGTGAGCAGGAGCACGGACATGATGCCGCTGAAGATGTTGTCGGCACCGGTCGCGGCGACGCCGCCGCCCGCGTTGGTCACCTGCGAGAACACCTGGCCCTCATGGATGGCGTTCGACGGCGAACCCGTGAAGATCGAGATGCCCATGGCGAGCAGCATGCCGCACAGCAGGGCCTTGGTGAGGAAGGCCTGCAGCTTGGCGGCGGAACTGGCGCCGCGGAAGTTCAGGAAGATCACGTAGGCCGCGATGCCGAGCGAGATGATCGTCGGGAAGAGGTAGACCTTCGCGCCGAGGATCTCGTAGAGCTCGACCGCGCGCATCCACTCGAGGCCGGGGATGGTGCCGAACATGTCCGACAGCAGCGTGGAGATGGCGATAGCCTCCCACGGGCACAGGATGCCGTTGCCGAGTGCGAGTAACCATCCGGTGATGTAGGACGGTATGCGACCGAAGGTGCGGTCCACGTACTCGACGATGCCGCCCGAGATCGGGATGGCCGCTGTGAGCTCGCCGAACACCGCTCCGATGGGAACCAGGAAGACGGCTCCCAGAAGGAATGCGATCATCGCGGGAACGGGGCCGCCGCCCACGACCATCCAGTCGCCGACCTGCAGGACCCAGCCGGTTCCGATGATCGCGCCGAATCCGATGGTGAAGAAGTTCCAAAGTGACAAGGTTTTCTTCATACCGCCCTGATCGGCCGCGACCGCGGTCGTCTGCGTATCCGCCATACCGCTCCTCCTTTCTATACGTTCGACGCGCTCGCGCGCGTCTCCCCTCTTCGCCACCGGGGTTCGGCCGGTGACCTTATCTGGTTTCCAGCATAAGGAGGGGGCGCGGGGCGGGCGGGCGGGCTTCGACCGGGGGAGCCGTGGTCGTGTGGACGGCCCCGTTTTGCCGACGAACGGGACGGGGCGACGAACGGCCCCGGGCGAGCGGTCGGGTTTTGGCGGGTGAACGGTAGGCGGCGGTTGTGCGTGGGGGGGGTGGCGGGGGGGCGGGGCCCGGCCGCGATGGCGGGGTGGCTGTGGAGCCGGCGGGGGCTGCGGCGGGCGGCGGCAGGGTCGGCGCGGCGGCTGCTACATTCACATCCCGTTTTCTCACGTTCTTCAGCGGGCTACGGTTCAGTTTCGTGAGAAAACGGGATGTGAATGGAATTGGGTGTCCGCGAACGGAGGTTTCTTGAGGTTGGGACCGGTGGGCGGAGGTTTCTTTAGGTTGGGAGCCGCGAGCGGAGGTATTTTGAGGTTGGGAGCCGCCGCACAAGCCGAACGGCCACTAGCGGAGTTTTATCGAGCTTGGGACCTCGAAACGCCATGTTTTTGCGCGTTGGGAACCCCCTTGCTCCCAAGATCAAAAAAGATGACGGTGTTTACCTGGCAAAATGACGGCAGCTTATAGAAAGGCAGTTCCCAACCTCAATATTTCGACGGAAAACAGATGAGCGGCTGCAGATCCACGGCGCGAAAGGCGCCGCACCACCCGGGCCCCGACCGCGCGCCGCGGTCCAGACCCGCCGTGTGAACGGGAGACCGAAGACCAGCGGGGCGGGGCGGCCGTGTAAGCTGGAGTCTGCTGCGCCCGCCCGCGGCCCTGACCGCCTCACGGTCCGGAACGGCCGCATGGACGGGAGTCTGAAGCCTCGCGGTCCAGACCGGCCAAGCGGATGGGATGAGGCTCGAACCGACCGCATAGACGGGAGTCCGAAGCCTCGCGGTCCAGACCGGCCGCACGGAAGCGACGAGGCCCCTACCCGCGGCGGCGCATCTGGCAACCTCCGGTCTTTACGGTGAAACGGGCTCGCCGCTTGGCCGCGGACCAGCGTCGCACCGTGGCCTATGCCGCAAAGCACCTTTGCGATATCGCGGCCCGCGCCGCAGTCCAATTGCAACCAGGCCGCAATAGGCCGGCCGAGGCACGGTCGGCAGCGTTCCGATGCAGCGTCCCCGGACCCTGACCGCCACCGCACCGCGGCCCAGCCAGGCCGAGCGCCACGCAAGCGGGGCCCGCGGCCCCCTACCCGCGGCGTCGCATCTGGCGGGCGCCCTCGCCGGGCATGATGCGGCGCGCGTCGTAGACGGAGTCCACGCGGCTCACGATCGCGAGCAGCGGGTCGAGCCCGCTCGCGTCGGAGATCTCCACGAGGAAGCGCAGGGTCGCGATCCCCTCGCGGTTCGTGGCCGTGGCCGCCGAGAGGATGTTGCCGCCGGCGTCCCCGATCGCGATCGTGACGTCCTTGAGCAGGCCCATGCGGTCCAGGCACTCGACGACGATCTCCACCTGGAAAAGCGCATCGGCCCCGCCGTCCCAGTTGACCTCGATCATGCGCTCGGGATGCTCCCTCAGCCCCTTCACGTTCGGGCAGCTCGCCCGGTGCACGGACACGCCGCGCCCGCGCGTGATGAAGCCCACGATGTCGTCGCCGCTCACCGGGTTGCAGCAGTGCGCCAAGCGCACGAGCATGTCGGTGCCCCCGCCCTGCACGATGACACCGGCGCTGCCGGGACGCGTCCGCTGCTGCGGGCGCCGGTTGCTCCCCCGCGCCTGCCGCTTCGCCTCAGCCACCACCTCGGCCGCCGTCGCCGCCGTGCGCGGCTCCTCGGGCTTGGGGTCGAGGATGGCGTCCACCTTGTTCGCGACGGCGCGCAGCGCCACCTTGCCCGAGCCGAGCGCCGCGAAGAGGTCGTCCACATGGCGGTAGTTCATCTGCTCGGCGATCTCCGCGAGCGCCCGCGTGGTGCGCTGGGTGGAGATGCCGTAGCCCTGCTTGCGCAGCAGCTTGGCGAGGGCGTCGCGCCCGGATGCGGCGTCGTCATCCTTCGTGACGGCGGCGAAGTAGCGCCGGATCTTGGACCGCGCGCTCGGCGTGCGCACGATGGCCAGCCAGTCACGGGAGGGCTTGGAGGCCTTGTTGGTGAGGATCTCCACGCGGTCGCCCATGTTGAGCTCATGCGAGAGCGGGGCCACGACCCCGTTGACCTTCGCGCCGACGCAGTGGTTTCCCACCTCGGTGTGGACGGCGTAGGCGAAGTCGAGCGGCGTGGACCCGGAGCGCAGGCTCATGACCTCGCCCTTGGGCGTGAAGACGAAGATCTCCTGGTCGAAGAGGTCCACCTTCAAGGTGTCGAGGAACTCCTTGGGGTTCTCGATCTCGTCGGACACCGCCCAGTCGAGCGAGCGCTTGAGCAGTTTGATCTGGTCGTCCAGGCGCTGGGCGTCCCCGGTCTTGGTGGCCGTGGACCCGCCCGAGCTCTTGTAGAGCCAGTGCGCCGCGATGCCGTACTCGGCCTGCTCGTGCATCTCGAAGGTGCGGATCTGGATCTCGAGCGGGCGCGCCGTGGGGCCGATCACCGTGGTGTGCAGGCTCTGGTAGTTGTTGAGCTTCGGCATGGCGATGTAGTCCTTGAACCGCCCCGGCATGGGGTGCCACAGCGAGTGGACGGCGCCGAGGACGGAGTAGCAGTCCCCCACCGTGTTCGTGATGACGCGCAGCGCCACGAGGTCGTAGATCTCTGAGAACTCCTTGCCCTTGCGCTTCATCTTCTGGTAGATGGACCAATAGTGCTTGGAGCGGCCGTGGATCTGGAACCCCGTGAGCCCGGTGCCGGCAAGCTCGTCATCGAGCGTCTTGATGGTCTCGGTGAGGAAGCGCTCGCGGGCCTCGCGGCTCTCCGACACCATGCGCGCGATCCGCTGGTAGGCCTCGGGCTCGAGGTAGAAGAAGGAGAGGTCCTCGAGCTCCCACTCCATGGAGGAGATGCCCAGGCGGGCGGCGAGCGGCGCGTAGACGTCCATGGTCTCGCGGGCCTTGAACTGGCGCCGGTCCTCGCGCAGGGCGGCCAGCGTGCGCATGTTGTGCAGGCGGTCGGCCAGCTTCACGATCACGACGCGGATGTCGCGGCTCATGGCCAAAAACATCTTGCGCAGGTTCAGCGCCTGCTTGGCGTCCATGCTGTCGACCTCGATGTTGGTGAGCTTCGTGACGCCGTCGACGAGCTCGGCCACCGTCGCGTCGAAGAGCTCCTCGACGTCTGCGAGCGAGGTCTCGGTGTCCTCCACGGTGTCGTGCAGCAGGGCCGCGCAGACCACGTCGCTGTCCATGCGCAAGTCGGCGAGGATGATGCCGACCTCCACGGGGTGGTTGATGTAGAGCTCGCCGGAGCGGCGGCGCTGCTCGCGGTGCTTCTCGGCCGCGAAGCAGTAGGCGCGCTCGACCTTGGCGGCGTCGGACTCGCTCATGTACTTGCGGCACAGGCTCCGTAGCCTGCCCCAGTGGTCGGCGCCGATCTCGGGCGGGAGGTCGTCGGCGAGGTCGTAGTGGACCATGCGGTCGCTGGGCAGCAGCGGCGTGCCCTGCTGGATGTAGTCGCGCGCGTGCGAGCCCGGCTCGGGCCTCTCAGCGTCCATGAGCGCCCTCCTCACTCCGATTTCGGGACGATCGGCCTGTTCACGCGTGCAAGCATATCATGGGCGGAGGCCTCGAGCGCCCAGCTCCGGAAGGAGGAGAAGGCCATGCGGGCGCGGATGCCCTCGAGGTAGCGGGTGCTCTCTGTGAGCTCCACGCGCCCGGGGCTCTCGACGACCTCGATCAGGCGGCCCGCCGCGCCGTGGCGGGTGCGGATGAAGCCGAGCTCCTCGAAGATGCCGAGGGCGGCGGCGACCGCCCGCTCGGGAAGCGCCGCGGCCGCGTCGATGCGGCCCGCGAGCGAGGCGAGGTCGGCGTCCGTGGCGGCGAGCCCCCCGGCCGTGCGCGACGTGCCCGCGCGCCACATGGTCTGGAGCGCCCGGTACAGCGCGACGAGCTCCCCGCGCTCGGGTGCGAGGTCGGTCAGCAGGCGCTCGTTGATGCGGGCGTCGCGCGACGAGTAGAGCAGGTGGATGCTGGCCGGATCGCCGTCGCGCCCGGCGCGGCCGCTCATCTGGTTGAACTCCGTGGCCGAGAAGGGCAGGTGGTAGAGGACCACGTGCCTGATGCCGGGGAGGTTCACGCCCTCGCCGAACGCCGAGGTGGACACGATGCAGCTGAGCTCATCGTCCCTGAAGGCCCCCTCGACCCGGCTGCGGTCGGCGCGGGAGAGCCCCGCGTTGTAGAAGGCGATGGCGCGCGCCCGGTCGGGCACCCGGCGGCGCAGCATGCGCACGAGCGAGACCGACTGCTCGCGTGAGTTGACGTAGACCACGCACTTCTCGCCGGTGGCGACGATGGACACGAGCCGGTTCTCGCGCGCCGCGAGGTCGCGGTCGTCGTCCACGGCGAGGTTCTCGCGGATCGCGTCATCCACCACGGTGCGGGCGGCGGGCAGGACCTCGCGGATCGCGGCGGCGGCCTCGGCGGTTGCCGTGGCGGTGCAGGCGAGGACGCGTGGCGACCCGAGCCGACGCAGGACACTGGGCAGATCGAGGTAGGCCTCGCGGTCGCCGCCGCGGGCGCCGGCGATATGGTGGGCCTCGTCGAGGGCGACGAAGCGCACGCGGCGGGCGGCGGCGAAGCGCTGCGCGTGGATGGCGAGGAACTCGGGCGTGGTGAGGACGATGTCGAGCGCGCCGGAGGCGAGCTGTGCGAAGGCGCGCGGGCGGGCGTCGGCGGGCGTCTCACCCGTGAGGACGCCGACCTTGAGGCCGAGCGGGGCGAGGGAGGCCTCGAGGTGGATGGCCTGGTCGGCGACGAGCGCGCGCAGCGGGTAGACGAAGACGCTCGCCGCGCCGTTCAGGATGGCCTCGCGCGCGGCGTGCACCTGGAAGACCAGCGACTTGCCGCGGCCCGTGCCCATGACGGCGAGGACGTCCTCCCCGCCCGCCAGCGCGTCCAGGGCGCGCATCTGGGCGGCGTGGGGCTCGGCCGTCCCGATGAGGGCGTGGATGAGCGCGCGCGTGAGCTCGGTGTAGGGCAGGCGCACGAGGCTCGCGCGGCGGGAGGCGGCCTCGGCGCCGGCGGACGGGGCGGGCCCCTCCCCCACGCCGTCGACGCAGCAGGGCACCTCGTCACCCTCCCCGGGCACTGCCCGGGCGGGCTGCCCGGCGCCGCCCTCCGGCCCGTGGCGCAAGATGTCCTTGATCATGAGCTTCGTCTTCGTGCGGCCCGCCCAGGTCTCGGCGACGGCCTCGAAGACGAGGTCGACCACGGTGTCGCAGGCGGCGAGCTCGGCGGGCTCGGGCGCGCGGAACATGATGGCCGGCACGCACACCGCCCCGTCCGTCGCCGAGAAGCGCAGGTGGTCGCCGGTGCGGCCCACGCAGGCCCGGTCGGTCATCGTGACGCCTTCGACGGCGAAGACGGGCGTGCGGTTGCCCTGGCCGAACGGCTCGAGCAAGGAGAGCTGGCGCACCGTGTCGATATCGAGCTCGGCGAGGGAGACCGTGGCCGAGATGTCGCCGGTGTCCTCGAAATCCTCCTTCGGGAGCTCGGCGAGGACCGCCCCGAGCCGGTCGCGCAGGGCGTCCAGGTTCTCGGCGGCGCAGGTCACGCCCACCGCCCCCGCGTGCCCGCCGAAGCGGATCAGCAGGTCGGAGCAGCGCTCGACGGCGTCGAACAGGTTGATGCTCCCCACGGAGCGCCCCGAGCCGCGGGCGATCCCGTCTTCGATGGAGAACAGCAGCGAGGGGACGTGGTAGCGGTTGGTGAGCCGGCTCGCGACGATGCCCTTGACGCCCTCGTGCCAGCCCTCGCCGCCCACCACGATCACGCGGCCGCCGTCGTAGGTCTCGGCGACGCGGGCCAGCGCCTGCTCCGTCAGGTCGGCCTCGGTGCTGCGGCGCTCCTGGTTGACCTGCTCGAGCTCGGCGGCGAGCCGGCCCGCCTCGATGGGGTCGGTGGCCATGAGCAGCTCGAGCGCGAGGGCCGGATCGGCCATGCGGCCGGCGGCGTTCAGCCGCGGGATCAGGGAGAACGATAGCGAGTCCGTGGTCACGGTCGAGAGGTCCGTGCGCGTGAGGGCGGCGAGCGCGATGTAGCCCGGGCGGGCCGTGGCGCGCATATGGGCGATGCCGTCGGCCACGAGGGCGCGGTTCTCGGGCGTGAGCGTCATCATGTCGGCCACGGTGCCGAGGGCCGCGACCTCGGTGTAGCGGCGCCAGAGCTCGGGGGCGCCCAGGCGCTCGCCGAGGGCCTGCACGAGCTTCAATGCCACGCCGGCGCCGGCGAGCTCGCGGGAGGGGCCCTCGTCGGAGAGCTTGGGGTCGGTGAGGGGGACGTCGCGAGGAACGAGGCCGCCCGGCTCGTGGTGGTCGGTCACCACGAGGTCGATACCGCGCTCGGCGAGGTAGGGGGTCTCGTCGCGGGCGGCGATGCCGTTGTCGACCGTGACGACGAGATCGGGGGCGCATGCGTCGATCACGCGATCGAGCGCCTCCCGGCTGATGCCGTAGCCCTCGCCGAAACGGCGCGGGATGAAGGGCTCCGCCACGGCACCGAGCGCGCGCAGGCCCTCGGTGAGCAGGCAGGTGGACGTGATGCCGTCGACATCGAAGTCTCCGAAGACGGCGATGCGCTCCCCCGCCTCGACCGCGCGGCAGACGCGCTCGACCACCCCCGGCATGCCGGGGATGATGAGGGGGTCGGCCCAATCGCGCTCGAGCGAGGGGGTGAGGAAGAGCTTGCCCTCGCGGACGGAGGAGATGCCGTTGGCGGCCATGACCCGTGCCACGAGGGGCGCGACATCGAGCTCACGGGAGAGCTCGGCCTCGAGCTCGGGATGGGGGCGCGCCACCGACCAGCGGCGCGTCGACTGAAGCGTAGACATGTTGATCAAATCCCACAGGTTCGCCCGCTGCGGCGGGCTTCGTGTTGTACGGATTCGAGTATACGCGTTCGAGCGGACACAAGGCGCGGCGATGCGCCGAGCGGGGACGGGACGCGGCCGGCGGCCTTGTTACATTCGGCACACGGGGCCAGTCGACCGTTGACGGACGGGCCGGGTGGGCGGAGCATACAGGAGGCGATTCACGAGTAGCGCAGGGGGGCGGTCAGCATATGGAGCGGTGGACAGGGTTCGGATCGGCGATCGCGGGGCACATGCCCCTCCTCGTCCCCTTGTGCGTGGTGCTCGGCGTCCTCTTCCCCCGCTTCTTCGGCGCCATGAGCCCCCTCGTGCCCGCGATCTTCGCCTTCATGACGTTCCAGGGATCGCTCAACAACTCGCTCGCGCAGGTCATCGACACCTTCAAGCATCCGGCGGACCTCATCGCGATCATCCTGGTGTCGCTCGTGTTCATGCCGCTCGCGGCCTTCGGTCTCGCGCAGCTGCTGTTCGCCGGCAACGTGAACCTCATCACGGGGATCGTGCTCGAGTACTCCGTGCCCGTGGGCATCGTGAGCTTCATGTGGGTGGGGATCTACGGGGGCAACGGCTCGCTCGCACTCGCGACCATCCTTTTGACGACGGTCATCTCCCCCTTCAGCATCCCGTTCACCTTGAATGCGCTCCTCGGCGAGGCCGTGGCGATCGACGCGCTCGGCATGATGCGCGAGATGCTCTTCATGATCGCCATCCCGGCGCTCGCGGGCATGGTCTTGAACGAGGTCACGGGCGGCTGGGGGCACACGAGGCTCTCCCCCGTCATCAGCCCGGCCTGCCGCGTCCTCATGCTCGTGGTCATCACCGCGAACTCGACGGCCATGAGTGGGCACGTGCTGCATATGACCTGGGAGCGCGCCGAGGTCGCCCTGTTCATCCTCCTGTTCGCCTCCACGGGGTTCGTGTGGGGGGCGCTCGCGGCGCGGCTGCTCGGGCGGTCCTTCCCCACCCTCGTCACGATGAGCTTCGACTGCGGTCTGCGCAACATCTCGTCGGGCGCGGTCATCGCGACCCGGTACTTCCCCGGCGAGGTGGTCTTCCCGGTGATGTGCGGGACGCTCTTCCAGCAGGTTCTGGCCTCCATGGCCGGGCGGACCATGATGTGGCTCGGCCGGGAGGAGCGTGAGCGGAGCCGGGCGGCGGTCGAGGCCGGGCGGGCGGCGGTGGACGCTGCGATGGCGGAGGTCGGCGCGGGCGAGGGCACCGCCGCGTTGGCGGAGGGGAGCGCGGGTTCGACCGCGAGCACCCCGGAGCGGGAGGGCTAGCCCATGCCGCTCATCTTCGAGAGCGCCGCCTCGCGCGGAAAGCCCGACGACAACCGGCGTCCGACCGACCACTGCCCCTTCTGCGACGTGGGCGGCCTTCAAGACGTGCTGCTGCGCGAGCGCGACCGCATCTGGCTCATGAACAAGTACCGCACGCTCGCCGACACCGTGCAGACGGTCATCATCGAATCGGCCGACCACGACGGCGACCTCTCGCGCTACCCCCGCCGGCAGGCGCGCGAGGTGGTCCGCTTCGCGCTCTCCTGCTGGGACGCCATGGCCGCCACGGGGGCGTTTCGAAGCGTGCTCATGTACAAGAACTTCGGCCCGCTCTCTGGCGGGAGCCTGCACCACCCGCATCTGCAGGTGGTGGGTCTTGTGGGAGAGGACGGGTACGCGGAGGTCTCAGAGGAGAACCTCGGCGGCATGCCCGTGTGGAAGCGCGGCGACGTGGCGGTGAGCGTGTCAACCGACCCGGTGATGGGGTTCTTCGAGGTGAACGTCGCGATGGAGCGCGAGGGAGCGGGCGGCTGCGGATGCGGGGACGGAGCGGACGTCGGCGGCCGGTGCGGGGACGGGCGAAGCGGCGCGAACGTCACCGCCGTGAACGGTGCGGACGACGCACTCGACGCGGACGACGCGGTCGACATCTTCGCCGATGCGATCGCCGCCACGGCGCGCTACCTGCTCAAGGAGCATCACGGCGGGCAATGCACCTCGTACAACCTCTTCTTCTATCCCCTGCCGGGGCGCGTGGTCTGCAAGGTCGCGCCACGCTGGGTGGCCTCGCCGTATTTCGTGGGCTATCGCCTGTCCCAGGTGGACTGCGCGGCCAAACTCGAATCCGACGCGGCCGATCTCAGGCGGTACCTGGAGGGATGAGGACCGGGGCGGGGCGGCAGCGGAGCCGCTGAACCGAAAGCGGGCCTGACCTGAGGTTCGACCCGGCCCAAACGGGTCGGAGGTGCGCCAAACCGAGGGGTGGGAACGAGCTGGAAACCGGTCGGGCTGGCAGGGTTCGGCCGTGCAAGGGGTCGGTCTGACAGAAGTCCCCGCTGTGAACGACCCGTTCGACGCAAAAGCCGAGATTTGGACCAAATCGGATAATCGAACCTGTGCAAACAGACCGGATAGCGCGCTTGGAAGCCAGAAGTCCCCGCCGTGAACGTTCACAGCGGGGACTTCTGTCAGACCGACCCCCTCACGGTGCGGAAGAGGGCCGCGATCAACCTGAGACGCGCAGGCCGCCACCTACGAAGCACGATCGCACGACCCGCGCCACATGCAACGTGCGCGAGTCCTCCCGCACCGGCCGCGGCACGCAACCAGCGCATGCCCGCCCGAGCGCGCCGTCCGCCCTATCCGCCCAGGTAGGCGCGGCGGACGTCGTCGTTCACGAGGAGCTCGGCGCCGGTGCCCGTGAGGGTCACCTTGCCGGTCTCCATCACGTAGGCGCGCGTGGCGATGGAGAGCGCCATCTGCGCGTTTTGCTCCACGAGCAGGATCGTCGAGCCGGCGCGGTGCAGCTCCTCGATGATCTGGAAGATCTGCTCGATCAGGATGGGCGCCAGACCCATCGAGGGCTCATCGAGCATCAGCAGCTTCGGGTTGCTCATGAGTGCCCGGCCCATCGCGAGCATCTGCTGCTCTCCGCCGGAAAGCGTCCCCGCCACCTGGCGACGGCGCTCCTTCAGGCGCGGGAAGGCGTCGTAGACCCGCGCGATCCCCGGCGCCACCGTCGACTTGGGCTGCGTGTAGGCGCCCATCTCGAGGTTCTCCTCAACCGACATCTCGAGGAAGACGCGGCGCCCCTCCGGAACCTGCGCGAGACCCCGCCCCACGAGCTTGTCGGCCGGGGTGTGCATGATGTCCTCGCCAAGAAAGCTGATCGAGCCGGTCTGACTCCTGAGAAGGCCCGAGACCGTCTTGAGCGTCGTGGACTTGCCGGCGCCGTTCGCGCCGATCAGCGCCACGACCTCCCCCTCGTTCACGTCGAAGGACACGTTCTTGATCGCATGGATCGCACCGTACCAGACGTTGATGTTGTACACCGAGAGCATGGCGTCGGATGCGGGCGCACCCGGGGCCTGCGCGGTCGTCACGTCACTCATCGAAGCCCGCCTCCTTCTGCTTGCCGAGGTACGCCTCGATGACCGCCTCGTTCATCTGGATCTCCTCGGGCGTGCCCTTGGCGATCACCTTGCCGAAGTTCAGCACGCAGATGCCCTCGCAGATGTTCATCACGAGGCTCATGTCGTGCTCGATCAGCATGATCGCGATCTGGAAGGTGTCGCGGATCTTGACGATGTTCTCCATGAGCTCGGCCGTCTCGGAGGGGTTCATGCCCGCCGCGGGCTCGTCGAGCAGCAGCAGCGAGGGGTTCGTGGCGAGCGCGCGGACGATCTCCAGGCGACGCTGGGCGCCGTAGGGCAGCGAGCCGGCGGGCTCGTTCGCGAGCGAACCCATGTCGAAGATGTCGAGCAGCTCGCGGGCGCGGTCGTCGAACTCCTTCTCGCGGATCCAGAACCGCGGGGCGCGCACCACGCCCTCGAGGGCGGAGTACGGCTTTTGGTTGTGGAGGCCCACCTTCACGTTGTCGAGCACGCTCATGGTGTCGAACAGGCGGATGTTTTGGAAGGTCCGCGCCACGCCCATGCGGTTCACCTGCGCCACGGTCTTGCCGCTCGTGTCCTGCCCGCCCACGAGCACGGTGCCGTGCGTGGGCTGGTAGACCTTCGTGAGCAGGTTGAACACCGTGGTCTTGCCGGCGCCGTTGGGGCCGATGAGGCCCGCGATCTCGGTCTTGCCGATCGTGAGGTTGAAATCGTCCACGGCCTTGAGGCCGCCGAACTCGATCCCTAGGTGGATGCACTCGAGCGCGGGTGTGTCGTCGATATCGCGATCGGGCACGATGGCGCGGCTCGGCACCGGCACCATGCGGGCCCGCTCGAAGTTGAACTTATTCGCCATGGGCCGCCGCCTCCTCTCGTTTGGGCACGATCTTTCCGATCAACAGCTTGAGCTGGGGGTTGTTGGTGAAGAGCATGACGAGGATCAAGACGATCGCGTACACGAGCATGCGGTAGTCGGAGAAGCCGCGCAGGGCCTCGGGCAGGATCGTCAGGAGCACCGCGGCGATGATGGAGCCGCGCATGTTGCCCAGACCGCCGAGCACCACGAACACGAGGACGAGGATCGACGTGTTGAAATCGAACTTCGCGGGCGAGAGCTGGGAGAAGTTCGCCCCGTAGAGCGCCCCGGCCGCACCGGCGAGCGCCGCCGAGACCACGAACGCGATAAGGCGGTACTTGGTCACGGACAAGCCCACGCTCTCGGCGGCGATCCGGTTGTCGCGCACGGCCATGATGGCGCGGCCCGCGCGGCTCCGCACAAGGTTCAACACGACCACGAGCGTGATCATGACGAGCACGAAACCGGCCGCGAAGGTCGCGATCTTGGCGGTCCCCGAGGCGCCCTGGGCGCCCTTGATGATCGCGACGCCGCCCTCGAGCAGGTGCAGGTCGGCCACCGTCTTGTCACCGCCGACATTGAAAATGACGTGCAGCCCCGTGGAGTCGACGCCCACGATCAGGCAGTTCACGACCTCCTTGATGATCTCGCCGAAGGCGAGGGTCACGATTGCGAGGTAGTCGCCGCGCAGGCGCAGCACCGGGATGCCGATCAAAAAGCCGGCCACGGCCGCGAAGAGCGCGCCGACGACCATCGAGATCGCGAGCCGGATGGCGGGATCAGGGATGGCCTCGGTCAGGCTCATGGCCGTGACGATGCCCGAGAACGCGCCGACGCTCATGAAGCCGGCGTGCCCGAGGGAGAGGTCGCCGGCGACGCCGACCACGAGGTTCAGCGAGATCGCCATCACGACGTAGCAGGTGACGGGCACGAGCTGGCCGCGAAGCGACCGCGGGATCACGCCCTGGGCCGCGAGCAGCGACACGACGGCGAAGGCCGCGACCACGAGCCCGTAGGTGATGAAGTCACGGCGCGTGACCTTGTCTTTGAGGAAGTTCATCGGGTTCACCTACACCTTCTCCGGCACGTACCTGCCGAGGAGCCCGGCGGGCTTCACGAGCAGCACCACGATCAACACGGCGAAGACGATGGAGTTGGCCAGGCTCGTGGAGATGTATGCCTGGGCCATCGCCTCGATGATGCCGAGCAGGATCCCGCCGATGAAGGCGCCCGGGATGGACCCGATGCCGCCGAACACCGCCGCCGTGAAGGCCTTGATGCCGGGCATGGCACCCGTGGTGGGCTGGAGCACCGGGGCATAGCTGCACATGAGCACGCCGGCGAGCGCGGCGAGCGCCGAGCCGATCGCGAAGGTCATGGAGATCGTGCGGTTCACGTTGATGCCCATGAGGCGGGCGGCGTCCTTGTCCTCCGAGACGGCCCGCATGGCCTTGCCCATCTTGGTGCGGCCCGTGAACCACATGAGCGCCGCCATGATGACGAGGCAGACCGCGATCGTGGTGATGCTCACCGCGGACACGTTGAGCGAGGCCAAGGGCTCGGGCACCGGGAAGCTCACGATGGCCGTGAAGTTCTTGGGCGTCGCGCCCCAGATGAGTTGGGCGGCGTTTTGCAGCAGGTAGGACACGCCGATGGCGGTGATGAGCACCGCGAGCGGGCCGGCCTGGCGCAGCGGCTTGTAGGCCAGGCCCTCGATGAGGACGCCCAGCACCGTGCAGGCCGCGATCGACAGCACCACGGCGAGCCAGGCGGGCAGCCCGAGGTAGCTCGTCGCGCAGAATGAGACGTACGCGCCCACCATGATCACATCGCCGTGGGCGAAGTTGAGCATCTTGGCGATGCCGTACACCATGGTGTATCCGAGCGCGATGATGGCGTAGACGCTTCCCATGGCGAGGCCGTTGGCCAGGTACTGGAGGAAGACCGTCATATGTGCACCTCGCAATCTGTCAGAGGGGACAATACAGCTCAACCGAGCGCAGGCAGGGGCAGCGATACCGCCCCTGCCTGCGTCAAAGCACGTCTGTGCAGGTGAAACCTACGCCTGGACGTACTTCCCGTCCTTGATTACGAATGCCGTGGGGTCCTTCTCGACCTGGCCCTTGTCGTTCCAGGAGAGCGTGCCCGTGAGGCCCTCGACCGTGATCTCGAGCATGGCGGCCGCGAGCTTCTCGCAGGAGTCCTCGGGAGCGGTGTCGGGGGTCACGCCGGCCTTCTTGATGGCCTCGGCCACCGCGTGGACGCCGTCGTAGGCGTCGGCGGCGAACTGGTCGGGCGTCTCGCCGTAGGCGTCCTGATAGGCCTTGACGAAGTCGGCGCTCGCCGGGTCGTCGGCGGAGAAGGGCGTCATGAGCAGCAGGCCCTCGGCGTAGCTCGTGTCGAAGCCCTCGACGCCGAGGATGCCGTCCATGCCGTCGCAGCCCATGACCGTGACGTCGTAGCCCATGTCGTGCGCGTTGGTGAGCAGCACCGACGCCGGCGTGTAGTAGATGGGGGCGAAGATGAGGGTCGCGCCCGCGGCCTGGGCCTTGGTGAGCTGGTTGTTGAAGCTCGAGGCGGAGTCGTCCTTGAAGGACTCCTCGCTCACGACCTGGAGCTTGGAGGCCTTGGCCTGCTCGGTGAAGGCGGTGTAGATGCCGGAGGAGTAGGCGTCGCCGGAGTTGTAGATCACGGCGATCTTCTCGTCGGCGTACTTCTCGGCGAGGAAGAGGGCGGCGTTCCTACCCTGGTTGGGGTCGGTGAAGCAGATCTGGAAGACGCAGTCCTTGCCGGCCGTGACGTCCTCGGAGGAGGCCGACGGCGTGATCATGAAGGTGCGGTCCGTGTTGCACTGGTCGGCCACGGAGACCGAGGGGCCGGTCAGCGTGGGGCCCACGAGCGCCTGCATGCCCCAGTCCACGAGCGTGTTGTAGGCGTTCACCGCGGTCTCGGCGTTGCCGGTGGAATCCTCGCTCTTGCACTCGAACGAGAGGCCGTCCACGGAGAAGTCCTTGCAGCCGAGCTCCACGCCGTTGGTGACCGAGATGCCGTAGGAGGCGGTGGCTCCCGTCTTCGGGCCGATGCTGCCGATCTTGAAACCGCCCGCCGCAGCGGACGCGGAGCCCTCGGCCGCGGCGCCGCCATCAGAGCACCCGGCGAGAATGCCCGCCGCCCCCAGCCCGGTTACGCCCGCGATCAGGCTCCTGCGGTTCATAGCAGGGTTCATGTTGATAGACATGCGGTTCTCCCTCCGAATGCGCACCGGGTCTCCCCCGGTATCCGATATGGCAACGCCCCCTCGCCGCGGTGTCTGCACCCGGCGGCATGGAGCGTTCGCAACACCCTACGCGATTTGCCCTGTTAAAGCGAGACGTTTTCGGCGGATCGACGCGGACGGCCCGCCCAGCGGGTCCACCGGCCGCGCACAAGGGAGCCGGACACGGCCGCGACCTGCGGCTTTCGCACTGCCCTCACATCGAAGGAGCGTGTTACATCTCTGTTTCGCCCCCTGCGGTCAAAAAAACGCGGCGCCCTCGCACCGGCACGAGGGAGCCGCGCATCTCACACGGTGAGCAGCAGGAACGAAAGAACCCGTTACGCCGTTGCCTTCTTGTTGAGCAGCTTGTTGAACAAGCCGTTCTGGAGCGCCACCGAGAGCAGAACGATCACCGCGCCGACCAGCTGCAGGACGGAGGGGAACTCCTGGAACAGCGCAGCGGAGATGGCCAGGGTGGAGACGGGGCTCAGCAGGAGCAGGCCGGCCACGATGGCCGGCTCGAGGCGCATGGAGCCGTACTGGATGAAGGTCCACACGACGGCCTGGCCCACGGAGCCGAGCAGGATGGCGAAGAACCAGTTCATCGGGGTGATCGGGTCACCCATCTGGCCGAGGGGCACCACGACGCCGGACTGCATCATGCCGTTGACGACGTCGAAGCCGCAATCACCGGACAGGATGAAGATGGCGATGGCGGGGAGCACGATGACCTGGATGTTCAGGAGAGTTCGAACGCGTATCCGTGAGGCATGCATTCACTATTCGAATCGCGCAAACACCGCAGGCAACAGTTCCCTATTCGGTACAATATGGCCCTTGACCGGCATCTCTTGACAGGGAGCTTACATGAAGGATGCGAACACGAGAATCGGCGTCGGCGTCATCGGCCTCGGGACGGTGGGCGGCGGCGTGGTGCGCCTCATCCTCTCCCATCGTGCCTCCTACCTGCACAATTACGGCATCGACCTCGATGTGGTGCGCGCCTGCTCACGCCATGCCGAGGACGCCGCGGCGACGGGTCTTGCCCCCGAGCGCTTCACCGAGAACTGGCGCGAGGTGGTCGCCGACCCGGACGTCGACATCGTCGTGGAGCTGATCGGCGGCGAGCACCCGGCCATGGATATCATGGAGGCCGCCTTCGCTGCGGGTAAGCACGTGGTCACCGCCAACAAGGCGCTCCTCGGCCGTCATGTTGAGCGCCTCGCCGGGCTCGCGGCCGAGGCCGGCGTGCAGCTCAGATGCGAGGCCTCGGTGGCGGGCGGCATCCCCGTGGTCAACGCCCTCGAGCACGCCCTCACGGCCAACGAGGTCCTCACGATCGCCGGGATCATGAACGGCACCACGAACTACATCCTGTCGCGCATGGAGCGCGAGGGCGCCGACTTCGAGCGCGTGCTCGCCGACGCCCAGCGCCTGGGCTACGCCGAGGCGGACCCCACGGCCGACGTCGACGGGTTCGATGCCGCGAGCAAGACCGCGATCCTCGCGAGCATCGCCTTCCACACGCGCGTCGTCACCGACGACGTCTTCCAGGAGGGCATCAGGAACATCAGCGCCGAGGACATCGCCGCCGCGCGCGAGCTCGGCTACACGATCAAGCTCCTCGGCATCGCGCGCAACACGGCCGACGGCGTCGAGACGCGGGTGCACCCCACGATGATCCCGTCCGACCACCAGCTCGCCTCCGTGTCGGGCGCGATGAACGCCGTGTACGTCGTCGGCGACGCCGTGGGCGAGACCATGTTCTACGGGGCCGGCGCGGGCTCCTTCCCCACCGCGAGCGCCGTGGTGGGCGACATCCTCGCGCTCGCCGAGCCGATGTCGCGCGGGGCGGCCCCGCTCGCCGAGCGCGAGCCCTACCGGGCGGTGCGGCCGATCGTCGCGGCAGAGGAGCTCGTGAACCGCTTCTACGTGCGCCTGGACGTCGAGGATGCGGATGCGCGCGCGGCCGTCGAGGCCGCGCTCGCACGGCACGGGGTCGCGACCGAGGCCGTCGAGGCGGCCGGCGAGGGCGAGGGGGCGCGGATCACCGTGCTCACGGCCGCGGTGCGCGAGGGCGAGATGGCCGCGGCCTTGACCGAGCTTGAGGGTCTCGACGTCGTGCGCGCGGTCGCGAGCGTGATCAGGGTCGAGGATGTCGCGGCCTGGAGCGAAGGCGCGATGGAGAACTAGGGCGCGGGACCGGCGGGGCGGCGCAAGCGGGCAACGGGCCCGGAGCACGCGGGGCCGGCGTTGTCGCTTCGCGACAGGGGGTCGGCGACGGCACCTTGAGAGCCGGGCGCGGGGCCGGCAACGGCGCCTCAGAAAGCGGCGGGCCGGACCCGTCACCCGGGTTGCCGCCGACTCCCAGCAGGCGGCCCCGTCTCTTTTCAGAAGGCCCGCGCGGTCTCCGCCTCGCCCGTCGCGAACCAGCTGTAGATGGCGCGCGCGTACCAGGCGCCGCCCAGATCGGAGGGATGCGAGTAGTCGCGCAGAAAGAGCGGATCATATTCGCGGTCCGAGAAGTCGGCCACGGACACGCGGGCCTCGCGCGCGGCGCCGCGGATCATGTCGTAGTAGCGCTCGCGCACCTCGGCCGTGTAGACCGTCTTGTCGTAGGCCACCCCCTTGACGGGCTGGATCACGATGAGCGGCTCGATGCCCGCTTCGCGGCAGACCTCGAGCAGCATCTTGAAGTCGTCGAGCTCCTGCCGGCTGAAATAGGATCCGTCGCGCGGCGCCTTCCAGGTGCTGCGCGCTCCCTCCTCCCACCTGCGATAGCGCTTCTTGTACCAGCTGTCATAGAACCCGTCGGCGTTTCCCGCCGAGCGGGAGCGGGCATCGGCCTCGGCACGGGAGAACAGGGTCGCCCAGTCGGGATCGCCCGACGGCGTGCGCGGCTGCGCGGCCTGCTCGTCGGCGCCCAGGGCCTTGGACGCATCTCGCACCGGGACGGACTGGGCCCCGGGCGCGTCCACGGGGTCGGACCCCGCGGCCCGGCGCAGATCAGCCGCAAGGCCGGCCGCCCACCCGTCCACCTCCTGCACGATGCCACCGAGCGCCGTGGATCCGGCTCGGCGGTCCACGCCGTACTCGGCCATGCGGTCGGTGATGCGCGCCTTGAGCCCGTCGGAGATGTCGGGGTTCTCCATGAACGCCCGGTAGGCCCCTTCGGAGAAGACGGCCGGAAACTCCTTCTCCGGCTTGCGGTAGGCCATGAACCACTGCATGCTGACGAAGAAGACCATGCGGCGGTCGCTCACCCGCGGCGCCATCGCGCCCATCTCGATCGCGCTCCATAGATCCGCCGTGCCGGCGCGGCCCATGACGGCCGCGTCTATGGCATACCGGCCGTTCGTGAACAGGCGCGCGGGATGCGCGGGCCCGGCCTGGTTCGGAGCGAGCTCGGACGACCCGAAGACGAGCTTGGGATGCTCGCCGCGGCGCTCGCGGGCGGCGAGCTCGCCGGTCATGAGGTCGAAGTCCGAGACCTGGGCGGCCGCCGGGTAGGTGATGATCGAGGTCGAGGGGGCCGGCGGCCGCATCCGCGCCCGGAAGCCGGCCAAGCCGAGGCCTCCCGCCGCGAGCGCCAGCGAGAGCGCGACGGCCGCGAGCCGCCGACCGGATACGCGCGCCCCGTCCATCTTGCTGTCTTCCATGGGCATCCTAGAACTCCGCATAGACGGGTGCCGCCGGGGCGCCGTAGGGCGAGAGGATGAAGAACCACACGAGCACGGCGATGAGCGCGAGCACGGAGGCCGCCCACGCGAGGGCGGCTGACCGAGAGCCACCGAGAAACCAGCTTTCCCCGAGCTTCAAGAGCCCCTCAGGGCCGTGCGGGGACGTCTTCCCGCCGTCCGCGCTCACAGGCGGATCTCGATCTGGCGGATGATCTTGTTCACGGTGTTCATCTCGTAGCGCTCGACGGCCGTGGGGGCGATGTCCACCCCGAAGCGCTCCTCGATGGCCACGAGCACCTCGATGGCCGCCATGGAGTCGAGCAGCCCCGCGTCGAAGAGGTCGATGTCGCGCTCCTCGCGCACCGCCTCGTCGTCGCAGATCTCCTCGAGCATGTCGAGCACCTGCTCCTCAAGCTCTTCCCTATCCATCTATGGCTCCTTTCATAAGGTTGATGATGATCGTGCGCGCCTGCCCGGAGAACAGGGCGAAGCCGAGTATCACGAGGTTCAAGGTGATGAACCACGAGAGCACGAGGTACCAGCGCTGCCTGCAGTGGCGCTTGTGGAACGCCGAGCGCTTCTGGTACACCTCGGTCCCCGCGAGAAGGATCCCGTGATAGACGCCGTATGCGAGGTAGCTCGCCGTGAGGCCGTGCCAGGCGCCCATGAGCGCCATGTTCGCGAGATAGCCCGCGCAGGCCGTCATGAGGCGGTCCTTGAACAGGCGGCGGCGCGTGGCCGCGCGCACGAAGCGCATGAACACGAAGTCGCGCAGCCAGGTGGAGAGCGTGATATGCCAGCGGTTCCAAAAGTCCTTGATGTCCACGGCGATGAAGGGTGCCCGGAAGTTTCGGGGCGTGCGGATGCCGAAGCAGTAGCTCGCACCCATCGCCATGAGCGAGCACCCGGCGAAATCGAAGAAGAGGTACGCCCCGTAAAGGTAGGCGCGAACGATGCCGCGCACACCGTGCGGCAGCGCGAGCGATCCCACGTTGGGAAGCCCCGCATCGGGCGCCACCTCGGAGAAGCTCGAGATGATCGTCGCGATGACGAGCTGCATGACGGCGCCGGCGAGGATCAGCAGGATACCGCGGGTGAGCAGGTCGGTGTACGCGCGGCGGTCGAGGGGACCGTTCGCGTCCGCGAGGAAGCGCCGTGAGCGGTCGATGGGCCCTGAGGTGATCGTCGGGAAGAAGATCAGGAAGTAGAGGAAATCCGGGAGCGCGAGCTCGGTGATGAGGCCGTCGCGGATCTCGATGAGCACCTGGACCGAGCGGAAGGTGAGGTACGAGATGCCGATGAACCCGAGGACGCCCGGACCCGCGGCGGCACTCACCTTGTAGACGACGAGCGGGGCGACGGTGGCCGCCAGGCAGGCGCGGTAGAGGACGAGGCTTCTGCCTCCCTGCGTCCACGAGCGCAGGGTGAGCCGGTAGCCGGCGGTCGACACCGCGAGGAACAGCAGGAAGGCGCCGAGGGTCCGTGCGGAGCCCGCGTAGAGGAACGCGAGCATGACGACGGAGGCCGCCATGGCGTAGGGCTTGATCCGCCGTCCCGTGAGGCCGAGGACCGCCGCGGGGACGATGGCGAGGGCGAGCGCGATGAAGAACGAGGCCGACGAGTAGAACGCCATCCGGCTACCCCCGTGCCGCCGCGAGGGCGCGCCGATCGACCTTGCCGTTGCCGGTCACGGGCAGGGCATCCAAGAAGACGATCTTCTTGGGGATCATATAGTGCGGGAGCGCGGCGCGAAGCGCCTCCTTCAGGCGCAGGCCGAGCCGGAAGTCCGTCTCCCCCGGCAGGCGCTCACCGGTGAAGACCACGTGGGCCACGAGATGGGTGACCTTCCCGTCCCTCACCGGCGCCGTGAGCGCCGCGGCGTCCACGCCGGGCAGGCGTCTGAGCCGCTCCTCGATCTCACCGAGCTCGATGCGGAAGCCGTTGAGCTTCACCTGCAGGTCGAGGCGGCCGCGGTAGTGCAGGCGACCTGATGCGTCGAGATAGCCCTCGTCGCCGGTGCGATACGCGCGCACGCGGGCGCCATCCTCCCACTCGGCGGTTGAGAACGAGCGCGCGGTGAGGTCGCTGCGGCCGAAGTAGCCCTTCGCGACGGTGTCCCCCTCGATGACGACCTCGCCCGGGACCCCGGGGGCGCAATCGGCTCCGACGGCGTCCACGATGCGCAGGCGCGTGCCCGGCCGGGGCGCGCCCACGGGAAGCGGCTCCGCGGCGGCGGCCATCGCGGGCGTCACCTCGACCTGCGTGACCGCGACGGTTGATTCCGTGGGCCCGTAGGTGTTCACGATCCGCGCTGCGGGGAAACGCTCCGCGAGGCGGGCGGCGGTGGCGTTGGCTAAGGTCTCGCCGCAGAAGATGAAGAGCTTGAGCTTTGGCAAGAGCCCGGATCCGAACTCCGGCGCCGCGAGAAGGAGGTCGGCGTAGGAGGGCGTCGAGACCCAGACGTCGATGCCGGCGGCCGCGAGGGCGTCGAGCTGGTCCGCCATGCTTCGCTGGGTGTCGTGGGTGATGCTCGCGAGCGAGCCGCCCGCGCCGAGGGCCCCGGCGAGCTCGAAAAGACCGAGAGGTCGAAGGAGAACGGCGCCTGGTCAAGGTAGGTGAGGCCGGCGGTGTCGAGGCCGCCGAGGGTGAGGTCCCAGGCGAGGAAGCTGTCCACGCAATCGGCGGTGACCTCGACGCCCTTGGGCGCCCCGGTGGACCCGGAGGTGAACAGGATGTAGCAGGTGTCCTCACCCGTGATGGCGCGGGCGGGATCGACGGCGCCGCCGGACGCGATCAGCGCGTCGAGGGCGGGGCGGGAGAGCACCGTACCCGCCGCGTCCGCGGCGACGGCCGGGAACGGCTCGGCGGCGAGGACCGTCGGGCGGGGCAGCTGCGCGGCGATGTGGGCGACGCGCTCCGCGGGGACCGAGAAGCGATCGATCGGCACGTAGGGCCGGCCGGCGCGCATGCAGGCGAGCATGCCCACGAGCATGAGCGGGGATTTGTGCCCGTAGACGATCACCGGAGCCGTGCCCGCCGCGGACGCGGGGACCTCGGCGGCCAAAAACGCGGCGAGGGCGGCAGAGCGCTCCCAAAGCTCCCCGTAGGTGATGCGCTCCCCCGCAGAGGTGCGCTGAGCCACCGCATCCGATGCGCTGCCGGCATGGGAGGCGATGAGGTCGATCAGGTGCATGCTTGTTCTCCGATACGCGCCGCTTGTGAACGGAGCACATGGTATGCGTTTCGCATGCGGGAAAACGACCTTGGCGGCCAGTCTGACAGAACCGTAAGGAAATCTTTCGAACTGAGGCCGGCGGCGTGGAGGAGGCGTGGAGGTGACGGCCGCCCCGCACCGCGGACCACCTTGCGGCGATCCGAGCGCGCGTAGCGGTCCGGGCCTCGCTACAGCTCGTAGGTGACGATCTCGGGCTCGCCGGGATCCTCAGGGTCGGGGACCTCGACGCGCACGAACCGCAGGGTGACCGCCGCGAAGCCCGCGCGATGGAGCACGTCGGCGTAGATCTCGGCCTGCAGGCGGTGCTTCTCCTGGAGCTGATCGGGCGTCTCGGCCGGGGACCCCCCGGTCTTGTAATCGATCACGAGGGCGCGGGAGGGATCTGCCGGATCGGTGGCGAGCAGATCGATCGCGCCCTCGGCGTAGGCGCCGTGACGGGCGAGCGAGGAGGCGCCCTGCGTGAAGAATGGAACCTCCGCCCGCAGCTCGGGCCACCGGCGGGCGGCCGCGCGGGCGCGCGACCCCTCCCAGCGGGCAAGGGCCCGCTCGAGCCGCTCGCGCTGAGCCGGCGTGGTGCCCCAGAGCCGGGTGAGCGCGTCCAGGCGCTCAGAGGGCACGTGCTCGGCCCCGGTCTCGACCAGCCACTGGGCTGCGGCATGGAAGGCCGACCCCAAGGCCGTGGGGTCGCCGTCGCGCGGGGCGTCCGCGGAGTCGGGCGCGGCGGGAGGCTCCGTCCCGGGCGCTGCGTCGAAGCCGGGAGCGGGCCCCGAGGGGCCGGGCTCGTCGCCCGGGTTGGTCCGAGGCGCGGGCCCGGGCGCGATCTCGATCACCTCGGTGACGGCCGCCGCTACCGGGGCGAACTCCCCCTCGACGCCGGCAGCGGGCGCCGCGGTGGGCGGCTCCTCCCCCATCGCGGCCGCGCCGTCCGACCGGGCGGCTCCGGCCGAGCGGTCCTCCCCCGCCGCATGGAGGGCGGCGGCCACGGAGGTGTAGCTGTAGGAGTCCCGTCCCGGATGCGCGAGCGACACGACGTGGCTGGCGGCGGCGGGGCGGACCAGGGTGAAGGTGTCGGACAGGTCACCTGTGCGCGGGGCATCGGGGTCGCCCGCGCCCCCAGGAGCGCCCTCGGGCGTCTCGCCGGCCGCGGCAGCCACGCCGTCCGAGGCCCCCGCCCCCTCCCGCGGCTCCGACGCATGGTAGGCCTCATCGCGGTAGGTGAAGTCAGCGAGGGCGACGAGCTCGAAATCCCCGGGCGCGGAGCCCTCGAAGACCAGGCGCCCCGCCTCAAGCGCAGCGCCCTCCTCCGGCAGGATGCGGTCGAGGACGCGCTCGGTGAGGTCGTGATCGGCATCGAAGGTGAGCGGATGGCCCTTGCCGCGGCCCACGGAGGCGTCCATCGCGAGGATGCACACCTCCCGCGCGCGGGTCATCGCGACGTAGAGCAGGCGGGCGCGCTCCTCGAGCGCGAGCCGGTCCTCCTCGGCGCGCATCTCGAGCCAGGCGGCCGCGGCCGAACCGCCCGCCGAGACGTCCTCGGCCAGATCGAGGGTGAGCCAGGCGTCGCGGCCGCCCAGAAACTTCGAGAACCGCTTCTTGACCTCCTCCCCCTTGAGCCAGCTGCCGTCGGGCAGCGTGAGGTCGGGGAAGGACGACGGCAGCACCGCGAGCTCGATGCCGGCGGGTGTGCGCCGGCTTTGGACGCGGTCGGCCACCGCGCGGATGGAGTAGCACTCGGCGACCGCGACCACGGGGAACTCGAGGCCCTTGCTCGCGTGCACCGTCATGATGCGCACGGCCCCGGCCTCGCCCTCGTTGAGCGCGCCCGGCGCCTGCTTGCCCGCGAGAAAGCGGTCGAAGGCGCGGGCCACGAGCCGCGGCGACCTGCCGATCTCGGCCTCGGCCTCGGCCAGGGCGTCGAGCGCCTTGAGCACGTTGGCGGCCTGGGCCCGACCCTCGGCGCCGCGGGCCTCGAGGCGCACGAACAGGCCGGACTCGTTCACCACGTCCCGCGCGATCCGGGCGATCGGGTCGCGGCCCACGCGCGCCAGGGCGGAGCGCAGCACCTCGCGGGCGCGGTCGAGCAGGGGCAGGCGGCCGAAGCCGGGGGCGTCGTCGTCCGCGAGCAGGCCGCGGTCGATGTTGCGGCGGCGGGTCTCCCCCGTCTCAGGGTCATAGGCCGTCGCGAGCGCCAGGAACTCCTCGGCTCCGAGGGCGAACAGCGGCGACTGCAGAAGGGGCGCCATCCCCTCCGCTCCGTCGGCCGGGTTCGCGAGGGCGGCCACGAGCGCGCGGATCGCCCGCGTCTCGGGCAGGTCGGAGAAGATGGACCCACCCGAGATCACGCAGTCGAGGCCCTCCGCGCGGATGGCGTCGGCGTAGACGCCCGCGTTCGTCATGCGCCCGAGGAGCACCACCATGCCACCGGCCGGCTGGCCGGAGTCTTTCAGCGCCCGGAAGCGCCGGGCGATGCCGCGCGCCGCCTCCCCGACGCGCTCGTCCGTGGTGCCGCCGGCCACGAGGAGCGCCTGACGCCGGGAGGCGCCGGGTGCCGCGAGGCCGTTCTTGCGACCGTCGTGCGGCTCGAGGTTCAAAAAGCCCGGCATGATGCCGCCCGAGGCGTCGTCGAACACGCGGGCCACATAGGAGAGGATCTCGGCGTGGCTGCGGAAGTTCCTCACGAGCTTCACGATGCGGCCGCCATCGCCGCCGTCCTCGGCGGACACCTGCGCGATCGCGCGCTGCTGGCGGCGGAACACCTCGACCTCCGCGCCGCGGAACCGGTAGATGGACTGCTGGGCGTCGCCCACGGTGCACAGCGCCCGCCCGCCCTCGCCGGTGAGGAAGCCGATGAGGTCGACCTGCTGCTGGTCGGTGTCTTGGAACTCGTCGATCATCACGAGTCTGAACCGGCCGGCGTACTCCGCGCGGATCTTCGGATGATCGCGGAGCGCCTCGTGGGCGAGGCGCAAAAGGTCGTCGTTGTCGAGCACCGAGCGCTCGCGCTTGAGCTCGGCGTACACCTCGACGACGCGGCCCGTGAGCTCGATCAGCTCCTCGACGGCCGCGCCCGCGGTCGCGATGTAGGCGTTGACGAGGGCGTCGGCGACCTCGGCCTTGAGCCAGGCGACGCTCTCCTTGGGGAAGCCCTTGCTCGGCCGGGGCGCCCCGCATGCCATGAGGCAGGCCGCAAGCTCGGGCAGGGAGCGGTCGCTCGCGAGATAGGCCTCGATGGCCGCCAGCGCCTCCTGTGCGAGGCGCACGCCGCCGGCGCTGCCGTTCTCCCGCAGGGCCCGGTAGGCGTCCTCGGCGCCCGCGAGGTCGACCGAGCCGCGGTGCGCCCGGAGCGCGGAGACCCCGCCCTCGGCGGCGCTCGCCATCGACGCCAGGCGACCCACGAGGTCGCGGACGCTCGTGCCGCCGAACGGCCCCGACGCGCTGAGCGGGTACCACGACAGAAGGGCGCCGTACCCCTCCCCCGCCTCGGCGAGGACGGCGTCGATCGCGCGGTCGCGGAGCTCCTCGGAGTCTGTCAGGACGCCGAACTCCGGGTCCAGGCCGAGCTCGAGCGCGTGCGCGCGCAGGATCCGGGCGCACATGCCGTGGATCGTCGAGATCCAGGCGTCGTCGACGGAGAGGGCCTCGCGATCCATTCCGGCCTCGATGAGGGCGGCCCGCACGCGCTCACGGATCTCGGCGGCGGCATCGCGGGTGAAGGTGATGGCCATGACCTCGTCCATGCTCCGGGCGAACGGGCCCGATTCCGGCGAGAGCGCCCACAGGATGCGGCGCGTCAGGGTGAAGGTCTTGCCCGAGCCGGCGCCGGCGGAGACGAAGAGCGGCCGCTCGAGCGTCTGGACGATATCGCGCTGCTGGGGCATGAGGGTCGAGAGATCCATCTATGCGTCCCTCCTCGTGAAGCCTAGATCGTGGTTGTGCGCACAGGAGGGGCGCTCCTCGGCCGCCGCACGGATGTCGCCGGCCTCGAGGGCGTCAAGCCGCCGGGACACGACCTCCTCGACGCGGTCGAGCAGGGCGTCGAACGTGAGGGTGCCGCCCTCCTCCTCGTGGGGGAACCCCGCCTTGAGGCCGGGCACGTGGCCGTCGCCGGGTTCCACCTCGGTCAAGCCGGCCGCGACGGCGCCCTGGAAGCCCGGGGACCCCTTGGTGGTGAAGTAGAGGGCGCCCTGGGGGTCGAGGTCTAGGTCGGCCCGGCGCAGCGCCTGCGCGTAGATGAGGGTCTGCGTGTGCTCGGGGACCCAGTCGGCGTCGTCGCCCGGCGCGGTGCCCGTCCTGGCGTCGACGACCGTGGGGTCGGAGAGCCTGAACTGCGCGGCCCCCGAGCGGTGCTTGTAGTCGATCACGACCGCGCGGCCGCAGGCGTCGACGTCCACGCGGTCGATGCGGCCGCCGAGGGGGCGGCCCGCGTAGCTCACGCCCAGGCCGTTGAAGGAGAACTCGAGGTAGCGCGGGATGAAGGGGGCAAGCGCCGGGGCCTCGGCGCGGATCACGCGCTCGAGCTGGGGCAGCAGATCGGCGAGCTCGAGGCGCTCCGCCGCCGAGAGCGGCACGAGGGCGGCCGAGCTCGCGGTCTTGCCGCGCGCGTGCTCCCCGGCCACCGTCTGGAAGACCTCGCGCAGGATGCGCAGGGACTCCTCGAGGGAGTCGCGGCGCACGCGCTCGATGCCCCGCTCGGCGAGGACCTGCTGGAACCGGTGGAGGACGTCGTGGACGAAGTTGCCCTTCTCCATGCCGCCGAACCCCGCGTCGAGGGAGGCGGGACGCACGCGGTTCGAGATGAACCAGCACAGCGGGCAGGAGAGGTAGGACTCGATCTGCGACGCGGAGAGCTGCCGCAAGACGAGCGGCCCCGTGCCCTCGGGGGCGGCCGGATCGCGCTGACGCAGCACGAGGTACGGAAGGGCGCCGGGCGAGAGCTCCTGCGGGGGCAGGCAGGCTTCGCGGCGGACGGCGCGGCCGGCTCCGGACGCCGGGTCGAGGTCGTCGGCGACCCGGCCCTCCCCGACCGCGCGGCACGCCGGGGCGCCCGCCGCTTCGGCGCGGGCGCGAAGCTCCGTCCAGATAGCCGCCGGATAGACGTCCTTGGCCTGGCGATCGTGCGTGACGCGGCCCAAGACGACCGGGCCCGCCGCGGCGGCGAGCATGCGGGCGAAACGGGCCCGCTGGCAGGCGATGGGCTCGACGACCCGGGCGGCGGCACCGAGCTCGGCGGCCAGCGCGGGAAGGGCGCCCTCCTCGTGCGCGAGCGGGTACCCCGCGATGTCCATCTCGAACGAGGCGAGGGCCGGCACGGAGCCGGCGGGCAGGCAGGCGGCCTCAGCGGGGGTGAGGAAGCGGGCCCGCGCCCGGGCGCCGGGCACCGCGAGCTCGACGGGGACGCTCACCGCGAGGCCGTCAAGGGCGCTGAGGGCCGTGGCCTGGCTCACGCCGAGCGAGCGGGCCTCGGTGCCGAGGACCTCGATCGCGCGCTCGAGGACCGCGCGCTCGGCCCGGGCCCGCGCGGCGCCGTCGGCGGTGCCGAACGCCGAGGCGGGGCTCGCCTCCGCGACCGAGAGCATGGCCTTGCAAGCCGAGACAGGGCGCCCCCGCATGAGGTGCGCAAGGACGTCGGCCGCGGGCGCCGGCACGGAGGCGAACGGGTGATCAGGGTCGAGTTTGGCGCGGGCGGCCGTCACGCGGCCCTGGATGCTTTGGAGCTGGCGCATGAGCCCCTCCGCCCCGATCGGGCGGGTCTGGCGCAGGCGGCGGTCGAGGTCACGCGCCTCGCGGGCGCCCGCCCCCGACAGCGGGCTGTACAGCCAGTCGACGGCCTCGGGCGCGGGCCACCAAAGAGCGTCGTCCGCACGGCCCTCCCGGGCCTCGATCAGGCGCTGCCCGAGGTCTGAGAGCGCGGCGAGCTGCCGGCCCGCGGCGGTCTCACCGAAGCGGACGCGGCGGGAGACCTCGCCTGCGATGCCCAAGGCGGCCAGCCGCGGCGCCAGGGCCTCGAACAGCGCGCCCGCCGCCGGGGCGACGACCGCGATCTTGGAGGCGCCGCCGTCGGCCAGCGACGCGATCTGCTCCGCGTAGGCGCGGTCGCGCGCGTGCGGGCCCGCGACCTCGAGGAAGCTCAGCTCGCGCGGGAGCGGGGGCGCCTGCCTCAAGAGGCCGCGGCCGCGGCGGCGCTCCACGGGAAGCCCCGCCGCCGCCGCGGCCTCCTCGATCGCGGCGCCCACGGCGGCGTCGCGCTCCGTATCGAGCAGCCAGACGACTTCGCCCCCGCGCGCGCAGGCGTTGAGCAGATCCTGCGCGAAAGCCGGCAACCGATCGATATCGCGCAGGGCCACCCAGCGCGCGAGGCTCGGAAGCGGCGAGCCCATGGTCTCGCCCAGCAGGCGAGCGGCGTCGCAGGCCTCGATGAGCCCGGCGGCTGATAGTCGCTTTTTGTATGCCTTGAGCAGGGAGAATATGGCCTGCTTGGATGCTTCGAGGTCAGAGCTGCTGCAGGGCAGATAGGGCAGCAGCTCGGCCGCCATGCTCGCGAGGAGCCGCACGGTCCCGGGGTTGCGCCGCAGCGGGGCGAGCCCCTCGTCTGGGACGCCGGCCATAACCTCGGCCATCAGCAGCTGGCGCTCGAGCGGTGCTGCGATGCGGCGGCCGTCTCCCAGAAGCTCCCACAGCGCGCCGATCCAAGCGTCCACCGTCAGGACCTCGACCCCCAGACCGACGCCCGCGCCCGCGAGCTCGCGGCGGACGGCGGCGCGCGCGGCCGCGGAGGGCGCGAGCAGCACGACGCGGCCGGTCGCACGGACGGCGCCCGCCACGAGCTCGATCTCCTCAGCGCCGATCGCGGCGACGGGATCCGCCGGATAAATGTGAATTGCCATGGGACCTCCGACCCTCGTCTTCTTGACCCCTATCTTACCGAGGCGCGCGGACACAGCCGCGCCCGGTGCGCCGATGCGACAAAAAGGCCCGCCCCCGAAGGGACGGGCCGCAGGGCCGCCGGGATGTCGCGCGCCTACGCGCGCTCGATGAGGACGCGGCGGTAGCCTCCCCATTCCCCGTTCAGGGCCTTCGAGACGCGGCTCACCGTGGTGGACGAGGCGCCGGTGCGGGACTGGACCTCCACGTAGGGCTCGCCCTCGTCCAGGTAGCGCGCCACCGAGAGGCGCTGGGCGAAATCGCAGATCTCGCGCGGGGTGCACAGGTCCGTCAGGAACGCGCGGACGTCGTCTTTCGAGCCCAACGTGAGGAAGGCGTCGACGAGCTGGTCGACATCGGCGCGCTCGTACATCTTCTCTATATTCATCACAGCAACCGCCCGGTCCGATGGTGTTACAGGCTCCGGGGCGACAGATGCTCCACCTGCCCCGTCAGCACGGTCAGAGTGTAGCACACTACTGCACTAAAGTGCCGCGGCCTCACAGTTCGGGCAAGGTGGGTATGAACGAGAGCGCGTCCGAGAGGCCGTCCGTCCATATGACCTCGTCGCGGTCGGTGATCAGCACGGTCTCGACCCCGTCGACGCCCTCGAAGAAGGAGCGGGCGGCGTCGGCGCCCATCATGAGGGCGGCGGTGGAGTAGCCGTCGCCGTCGATCGAGCGGCGCGAGACGATCGTGGCGCTCACGAGGTCCGTCTTCGCCGGCATGCCCGTCGCGGGGTCGAGGATGTGGTGGTAGGTGACGCCGCCGCGCGTGAAGCGACGCTCGTGCAGACCGCTCGTGACCACCGAGCCGTCCGCGATGTCGACGATCGCGCGGTGATGCGACGGGTCGCGCGGGTTCACGATGCCGATCCGCCAGGCCCCGCCGCCGAGCTCCTCCGGCCGGCCCCCGCCGACCAGCACGTTGCCCCCGAGGTTCAAGACGAACCGCCCGATGCCGCGGGCCCGCAGCAGCCGCGCCAGGTCGTCGGCGATATGGCCCTTGGCGATGCCGCCCAGGTCGAGGATGGTCTTCGGGTCCTCGATCGCGATGGTCGGGCGGCCGGAGGCGTCCTCGCCGAGCCGGATGCGACCGGCGCCCACGTGCGGCAGCGCGCGGGCGAGCGCGAGGCGGGAGGGGACGACGCCCGCGTGGAAATCCCACAGCGACGTGATGGTGCCCATCGTGATGTCGAAGCGCCCCTCGGAGCGCGCACCGTACTCGATGCCCAGGCGGCACAGCTCCGCGGTCTCAGGCTCCACGGCCACGGGCGCGGGCGAGGCCGCGTGCGCGCGCGAGATATCGGAATCCGGGCGCGTGCGAGAGAGCGCACGCTCGAAGAAGAGGCAGCGGTCGCGGCAGGCGATGAGGGCCGCGTCCAGCTCATCGGCAGCATCCCCGTATAGATACAGGCGGACATCGGTGTTGAAGATGAAGAGGGCGAGCTCTCGCGACCCATCTCGACCGGCATGGGGCAGCGCAGCATCCGGCGCTTCCGACCCCGCATTCATAGGCACGTTTCACCCTCCCCTGCGTATAGCCCACGTGACATATGGGAATATAAGAATACGTCGTCTCCATACTAGCGCTTATGCGCGCCACAGAGAGGAACCCTCATGCGCTTTGTCCTGAACACCCTGCTCACCGCGCTTGCCGTAGCTATCGCTACGTTCATCGTACCCGGAATCGACCCCTACGGCTCCGACCCCTGGATCGCCTACATCTTCGTCGCCCTGTTCCTCGGCGTGGTGAACTCGTTCGTGCGGCCGATCATCAGCTTCATCTCGATTCCGGTGAACATCATCACCCTCGGACTCTTCCAGCTGGTCATCAACGGTTTCATGCTCATGCTCGCAAGCTGGCTGTCGCGGAACCTCCTCGGCGCCGGCATTTCGATCTCCGGCTTCTTCGCCGCGTTTTTCGGATCGATCGTCATCAGCATCGCCTGCTCGATTTTCGGCGTCACGGCCGCCGAGGAGGACTAACCGCCGCCCCGACCGCGTGATTGCACGCTGCGGGCCCGGAAGCGCTGCGCTTCCGGGCCCGTTTTTCATGTGCGTAGGGGGTTGTTCTTAGAAAAAGATCGATTGTAGGGGGATTTTTGAGCAGGCACCGAGTAGCCCCGCGTTTTGCACAATCAGACGGTCAGGTTTCCTCAGTTGGGTGCTTTATCATGCAACAGTGTACTGAGCAGGTCCCGATAATTCCCCTTACAATCGACTTTTTCTGCGCGCAGGCCCTTCGAAGGCTCAGAATCGCGCGGCGAAGAGGCCATGGTTCGGATTCCCGGCGCTAGTGCGCGCCGGGGGCGGGGCGAGACAACCGTAGGAGCAGGGTGCACGCAACCGTCACGCAGGCGCATAGAATGAGGGTCACCTGCGCGGCGGCGCGCACCGGGCCGCCTCCGGATGTCATCAATCCTGTCACCGAGAAGACGATGACCACCGCTACCGGCATGAAACACAAGGCGATGAGCACGGCACGTTTTGCCCGGGAAATATCCACGCAAGGAGGCTGATATCCTAGCCGAGAATCGAGGAGCGGCCCGATGATACCGACTCCGCTCAAAATGAATGAAAGCACGAGGATCCCTTGGCACCGAGAATCGCCGAAGATGCTATGGAGATCACCGCCTCTCATGCTGAAGATGAAAAGCAGCACAATCAAAGGCGCAAGCCTCAGCAGCTCAACCAGTACTGACTTGGCAACTTTCATCTGCATCATCCCTCCCGCCCTCAAGATGGAACCCTACAGCAGCGTCTCATGAGTACGAGTGAACTTGATTTTTCGATATGATCCATCAGTATAGTAATTTGTCACATATCTCATTTTTTTCTGTGGGCCATCGCAATAGTAGCTGATAGTCTCAAGATACGGCGTCGTATGCAGGCTGCCAGCAGCAATCAGTGAGCTGACGATTGTATAAATGACTGAGAACGGGAGGCCGAGACCTGCAGCAGCAAGACCACCCACTATCATTGCGATGCCCCCCCGCGTCAGGGTTTACTTTATACCTCTTTGAACTCATTTTTACGCAAGAATATCTACGCTTAAGAATCTGAGTTTCTGTGTGCTGGTTGGGAAAAATCTGGAAGGCCTCTTTGCCGTCAATCGTAACGACTCCGTTAGGATATAAGACGGCAACCGACGTATCATCGTCCACGCGGATCTCAACTTCATCGCCCGGGGATACAAGGGCTCCTGACACTGAAACCTCAACACCAAGCTGTTCATCACGAAATACGGTAAACCCATTCGGTTTGACATCCGCGCCTATTTCTTCAATGACATCGCCATACGCATTAGCAGGAGCTCTCATCAGTGTGTTAGCGACGACAGCTCCAGTAAGTATTGTCAGATCGCGACGAGATAGCAGATGATGACGATTCATGATAGCCTCCTGATTTCAATTAAATATAACAAACCATCCATTCTCCGAAACAATACATATATTGATAATATAAAACGTCTTTAGATAATCAGATTACCTGCTCGTCCGTAAACGGTCACATGATGCCTGCGAAAGGTAGGTAGCATGAAAGAGAACGCCTTCTATCGCGCCCAGACCGCTAGACCAGCTTCCCTTTGCAGTGGTCGATCATGTGCTGGATCATCTGCGCCGTGAACCCGGCGAACTCGCCGCGGCGGTGCTTGAGGGTGCCGTCCTCGATCACATCGAAATCGACCTTGATCTTGATATGGCGCGTCACGGTGACCACCTCGTCGCGGGTCATGCAGCCCTCCTGCACGCGCCCCGGTCCGAGCCCGAACACGAGTTTTGGGTTGAGCATAACCTGGGGAGTGCCGTCATCGCCCTCGAAGGCGAAGAGAGCCCGGGTGACGCCGATCTGGTTGGCCGCGAGGCAGCCCGCGTCCTCAAGTGAAGCCAAGGTGTCGAGCAGGTCCTGGGCCGTGCCCGCATCCTCGGCGGTCGCGGGCGCACAGGGGGTGGAGAGCAGCGCCTCGTCGCGCACGAGCTCCTTGATCATGGGCAGTTCCCTTCGTTTCGGTTGCATCGCAGGCCATTGTATCGCAGGCACGGAGCGCGCCGCCAATGCCGGAGCTCATACGGGGGCGGCAAGGGCCGTGCTGAAGCACAACGGGTCGCACACTCAAGCCGCCCGGTGCGCGATCCCCTACCCCGCCGCCTGGGCCAGGGCGATGCAGTCGAAGCGCACCGCCTTGCCGGCGACGCGGTGGCTCGGCGTCCGGCCGGCGAGCAGCGGCCCCTTGGCCGGACGCTTGACGACCACCTTCCGCGGGCCGGCGTCGATCGCAGCCACGAGGAGCTCCTCCCCGTTGCCGCAGGGCCGCTCAAGCAGATGCAGGAGCTGGAACTTCTTCTTCACCGCCGCGCTCTTGCGGCGCTCGGGAAACATCGGGTCCAGGTAGACGACATCGGGAGGCGCATCGAGCGCGGCGAGGGTTTTAAGGGAGTCGCCGGGGCGCACGGTCATGCGCGCGGCGACGGGCGCGAGCTCAGGGTCACGGCCCGCACGCGAGAGCGCGTCCTCGAGCAGGGCGCAGATCACGGGGTCGCTCTCGCAGAGCAGCACCTCCGCACCGGAGGCGGCCATGATGAAGGCGTCCTCGCCGAGGCCGGCCGTGGCGTCCACCACGCGCAGCGGCCCGGCGAGACCCTTCAAGCGCACCGCGCGAACCAGCAGCTCACGAGCCAGGCGGTCGGGTCGCACCCGGGGCAGAAGCTCGCGGAAATCCTGACGGAGCTCCATGCCGTCGGCCGCAAGGGAGAGGCCCGCCGCCCCGCGATGCAGGATGAGCGCGTCGGGATCGGAGGCGTCATCGGCGGCCAGTAGCGGCGCCCCCAGGCGATCGGCCAGCTCGCCGGCCTCCTTCTCGAATCCCCGCCCAGCCTTGACCGCCAGCGGACGCTGCCTTTCTGGATTCACCCTCCCTGGCATCGAGGGGCGCTCAGCTCGCATTCCAAATCATCCTTTTCACTGCACATCGGGCGCGACATTCATCCGCGCCCAGTCGACGGGCTCTTCAAAGCCCATCGCCCCTTGCGCCACGCTGAACATGGCATCCAGAAACTCGTCCGCCGCAGGGGCGAACCGATATCCGCACAGCCTGAGACCGGCGCCGAGCACGGCGCACCCGTCCGCTTGTTCCCATCAACGAACGGGTGGTTCGTGATGATCCCATATGAGAGCCGGCACACCTTGGCGATGTCCCCCGGGTAGAGCTCCCTGCCCTCGAATGCCTGCCAGGGCTGAGCGAGTGACGCATCGAGCATCCCCTCATCGCGTATGTCGCGGGAGCCTCCGAACCTCGAGACGGTCTCACGATGTATCTCGACGACGCCGGCCTTAGACAGCAGCGCGCGGACGCTCATTTCGCAAGCTGCTCGAACACCGTCGAGTACTCGTCCATGAAGTCGACCGCCACATCAACCGACGAGCGGCTCGCCTGAACCGGCTGTATAACGACCCAGGGCTTGTTGTTCTTCATGACCGTCACCGGACGACCGGTGCGGTTTATCTCACTTGTCACCTTTGAGAAGTTGTTCTTGACATCTGCGAGACCCATCGTCACCGCTGCCATGGAGACCTCCTGGTTCTTATTCTAGCTATAATTGTAGATAGTATAGCGAGAGCGAAGACACTGCGGCAGAGCCGTGCATGAAAAAACGGGCGCCCGCGCATCGCGGACGCCCGTGGGCGGCAGGTGGGGTCGGCGCCCCTAGCCGAGGAGCATGCGGTCGTTGGCGAACTCGCCGCCCGCGGCCTGCTCGAACTTCTGCAGCAGGTCGGCCACCGTGAGCGCGCGCTTCTCCTCGCCCGACACGTCGTAGATGACCCGGCCGTCGTGCATCATGATGAGGCGGTTCCCGAGCCTGATCGCATCGTTCATGTTATGGGTGATCATGAGCGCCGTGAGATGGCGTTCCTCGACGATCTGCGCCGTGAGCTCGAGCACCTTCGACGCCGTCTTGGGGTCGAGCGCCGCCGTGTGCTCGTCGAGCAGCAGCACGCGCGGATCGGTGAGGGTCGCCATGAGCAGCGTCAGCGCCTGGCGCTGGCCACCCGAGAGCAGCCCCACCTTGCTGCGCATGCGCGTCTCCAGGCCGAGGCCGAGCGAGGCCAGAAGCTCGGGATACTCCGCGCGTTCCTTGGCGGAGATCCCCCAGGCCAGGCCGCGCCCGCGGCCGCGGCGCGCCGCGAGGGCCAGGTTCTCCTCGATCCACATGTCGGCCGCCGTGCCGCGCATCGGATCTTGGAAGACGCGGCCGAGGTACTTGGCGCGCGCCGGCTCGGAGAGGCGCGAGATATCATGCCCGTCGAGCTCGATCACGCCTGAGTCGATGGGGTACACGCCGGCGATCATGTTGAGCAGCGTGGACTTGCCGGCGCCGTTGCCACCGATCACGGTCACGAAGTCGCCGTCCGCGAGCTCGAGGCTCACGTCCTGGAGCGCTCGCTTCTCGGTGGCGGTCCCCTTGTTGAAGGTCTTGCGCACATGCGAGAGCTTAAGCACCGAGCTCACCGCCCTTCGAGTAGCTCGCCCGCAGGCGGTACTTCTCCCAAACCACCGGCACGCAGAGCGCGAGCGCCACGATGATGGCGGAGAGGAGCTTCATGTCGTTGGCGTCCATGCCCATCTGCAGCACGATGGCGCGGATCAGGAAGTAGACGACCGATCCCACCACGGCGGAGGTGAGGCGCGCGGCGAAGCCCGCGGTGAGGCGCGCCGGCAGCAGGCGGGCGAGCACCTCGCCGATCACGATCGCGGCCAGACCGATCACGATGGCGCCGGTGCCCATGCCGATGTCGGCGTACTTCTGGCTCTCGCAGATGAGGCCGCCGGAGAGGCCCACGAGGGCGTTCGAGAGCGTGAGCGCGACCATCTTGGTCATCTTCGTGTTCACGCCGAGCGCGCGGATCATGTCCTCGTTGTCGCCCGTGGCGCGCAGCGCGCTGCCGAGCTCCGTGCCGAAGAACCAGTAGAGGGCCGCGATCACCGCGATAGCGATGACGATGCCGCAGACCGTGGCCATCGTGCTCTGGGGCAAGCCCGTGAGGTCTGACAGCCGGCTGAAGATGGTCTCGTTCGCAAGGATGGGCGTGTTCGACTTGCCCATGATACGCAGGTTGATGGACCACAGCGAGATCTGCGTCAGGATGCCGGCGAGGATGGCCGGGATCTCGAAGACCGTATGCAGAAACCCGGTCACGGCGCCCGCCACGGCTCCGGCGAGCATGGCCGCCAGGATCGCGACGAGCGGGTCGACCCCGTAGCCCACCACGAGGACGGCGCAGACGCAGCCGCCGAGGGCGAAGCTGCCGTCCACCGTCAGGTCGGCGATGTCGAGCAGCTTGTAGGTGATGAATACGCCGAGCACCATGATGCCCCAGAGCACGCCCTGGGACACGGCGCCTTGCAAGGCGAGCAGCATGTGCCTCTCCCTTCGGTCTCTTGCCGCGCGCAAGCCCGGGTCCCGCGCGAAGGCGTAGAACCCGGGCTCGCATGCGGCTCGTTCAATCGTTACGCGGTGATGTCTGAAAGGTCGACGCCGAGCGCGGCCGCCGTCTCGTCGTTGACGACCACCTTGAGGTCCTCGGCCCTCATGTGGCCGATGGGCATGTCGGCCGGCTCGGCCTCGCCCTTCAAGATCTTGACGGCCATCTCGCCGGCCATGCGCCCGAGCTCCTCGTAGCTCACGGAAAGCGAGAACAGGCCACCTGCCGTGACCTGGGCCTCCTCGCCGCAGATCACGGGGATCTTGGCGTCGAGCGCGATGCTCGCGACCTGGGCCATGCTCGAGGAGATGGTGTTGTCCGTGGGGGCGTAGATGGCGTCGACCTCACCCACCGCGGCCTCGACCATGGACTGGATCTCATTGGAGCTGGAGACGCCGTACTGCTTGGAGTCGAGCCCCAGCTTCGCGAGCTCGGTCTCTGCGATCTTCACCTGCACGGCGGAGTTCGCCTCGGCGGAGCTGAACAGGATGCCCACGCGCTTGACCTCGGGCAGGACCTTCTGCATGAGCTCGAGCTGCTCGGCCACCGGCGTGAGGTCGGAGGTGCCCGTCACGTTCTTGCCGGGGCGCTCGTTGTCCTCGGCCAGGCCGGATTCCGCGAAGTCGGTGATCGCGGTGCCCACGACGGGGATCTCGGAGGTGGCGCCGGCCACGGCCTGGGCGGCCGGGGTGGCGATGGCGAAGATGAGGTCGCTGCGGTCGCTCACGAGCTTGCTCGCGATGGTCTGGCAGGCCGACTGATCGTTCTGGGCGTTCTGCTGGTCGATCTCATAGGCGATGCCCGAATCCTCAAGGGCCGCGACGAACCCCTTGTTGGCCGCGTCGAGGGCGGGGTGCTCGGTCAGCTGGAGGACGCCGATCTTATAGGACGACCCCGCCGACGAGCCGCTTCCGGACGTCTGGGGAGCGGTGCCGCCGCAGGCCGTGAGGCCGAGACCGGCGACGAGCGCGCTCCCGGCGGCGGCGAGGACGCCGCGCCGCGAGATCATGAAGTCGTTCATGCGAGCTTGCCTTTCCTTCGTGCAGCCGCTCTCGGCTGCGCTTCCCTCCCCGCACATGCCCGGGGAGCCCGATACGGTGCTAGACCGTGATGTCAACCTTGAGGCCGGAGACGTCGACGCCGCAGGCCTCGGCCATGTCGGCGTTGACGATGAGCTTGCACTCGTCGCTGTCGAGCGTCTCGATGGGCATGTCGGCCGGAGCGGCCTCGCCCTTCAAGATCCTGACGGCCATCTCGCCCGCGCGGCGGCCCAGATCCTCGTAGTTGATCGAGTAGCTGATCATACCACCGTCCTCGACCATGGTGTCGCAGCCGACCACCGTGGGCGTCTTGTTTTCGCGGGCGACCATCGCGACGGTGGCCATGCCGGCGGCGATCGTGTTGTCCGTGGGCGCGTAGATGGCGTCAACCTTGCCCACCGCGGCCTCGGTGACCTGCTGGATCTCATTGGAACTCGAGACCGTGTAGCGATCGTGCGCGATGCCCAGCGCGTCGAGGGCGCGCTCGGCCATCTCGATCTGGATCACCGAGTTTGCCTCGGCCGTGCAGTAGAGCAGCCCCACCCGCTCGACGTCGGGCAAAAGCTCGTGGAGCAGGTCGATCTGGTCGGCCACGGGCGTGAGATCGGAGCTGCCGGTGACGTTGCCGCCGGGTGCCTCGTTGCTCTTCACGAGGTCAGAGGCCGCGAAGTCGGTGATCGCCGTGCCCACGACGGGGATCTCGGAGGTGGCGCCGGCCACGGCCTGGGCGGCCGGGGTTCCGATCGCCAGGATCAGATCGTCGTGGTCGCCCACGAGCTTCGCGGCGATGGTCTGGCAGGCCGACTGGTCGCCCTGGGCGTTTTGCTGGTCGATGGTGTAGTTGATGCCCGCGTCGTCCAAGGCGGCGACGAAGCCCTTGTTCGAGGCGTCGAGGGCGGCATGCTCCACGAGCTGGAGGACTCCGATCTTGTAGGCCCCGCCCGCGGCACCCGCGGCCGCCGACCCTGCCGGCGCGCCCGCGCCGCCGCAGCCGGCAAGTCCCAGGCCCGCGAAGGCCACGAATCCGGTGAGGGCGGTGGCGATCGCCGTGCGGCGGGTGATGATGGTGCTGGGCTCGTTCATACGGGTCTCCTCCTCGGCCTGCGTGCCATGGGCATGCGAATACATGGGAATCGAGTGTACGACGCCGGACGGCGCGGGGCGCCGCAGGGGCGTTCTTCTCGCTGCGCCGTTACGGGATAGTTACATTCATGCGGCGCGCAAGAGGGCGCCCGCGCCCCGCCGGCCCGGGGGCGTCGTATCATGGTGGCTGAACCCGTCTGAAAGGAAGCTATGGGCAACCTTATCGACCACGCCGACTCCCTCGTCCAGCACAGCTGGGTGCAGGCCGTCCTTCTGGCCGCCGCGCTCGCGGTGGCGACCCTGGTCCTGTCGCGCGTCATCACCCGCGGCCTGCGACACATCCTCGATCGGGACAACAACCCGCTGCCCTCCGCGAGCATCATCATCAACGTCGCCCGCGTGGCGCTTTGGGTGGCCGCGGGCAGCCTCATCTTGGACATCTGCTTCGGCATCAAGGCCAACGGCCTCGTGGCCGCTCTCGGCGTCGGCGGCATCGCGGTCTCCCTCGGCTTCCAGAGCACGCTGTCCAACCTCATCGGCGGCCTGCAGATCACCTTCATGGGCATCGTGCGCCCGGGGGATCACATCGAGGTGGGCACCGAGCGGGGCGTGGTGCAAGACGTCACCTGGCGCCACACGACGATCCGCGACGCGCTCGGTCAGACCGTGATCATCCCCAACTCGGTGATCTCAACGACCGCCCTCGTGCACCTGCTCCCCCCGTCGCGCGTGGTCGTCCCGATCTCGGTGCACCGCGCGACCTCCGCCTCGGTGCCCGGCGCCGGGTCGACCGGTGGCACCGATCTCGATGACCTCGCAGACCGCCTCGCCGCCGCGGCGCGCGAGGCGGCGGGGACGGTATCCCCGCTGGCAGAGGACCCGAAGGTCTTCTTCACGAAGATCACCGACTTCGGCATCGAGGGCAGTCTGATCTTCACCATCGCCGACCCGGCGTCCGCCGCGGCCGCCGCGGACGCGGCCATCCGCGCGGTCACGGCCATCGTGGGCTGAGTCTCAGGCGCGCCCCCGATGGGCGCGGCGGTCGCGCACCTCGTCGATCGTGGGGAGGAACACCCCTGCCGGCAGCGGCAAGCGCCCACGCGAATGTCCACGCGCCGCAGGCAGCGGGCGTCGCCGCCGCCGAGAGCGCCGGGTTCCTGGATGTGTCGGACTGATGCATGCGAGCCCCCTCTCCCCCGTCACGTGCCTTGATCTGCGCGCAACATCGTATCGAACCCGAGGGGGCCGCAAAAGGGGCTCCGCTAGCTCCTCGCATCCTCCTTGACCGGGAAGGTGCGCAGCAACCCCGGGGCCACGGTGAGCTCGACCGGGAGCGCGGGACCGTCGTCACCGTCCATGCCGCAGGTGAGTTCGCCGTCGAGGCACTCGAGCTTGATGCTCTTGCCGTGCAGGAACAAGATGTGCTCGCTCTCGTCCACGGTGCGGGCGAGGATGTTGGGGATCATCGAGACCAGCGCCGGCAGCGAGGCGTCCTTGAGCGCGAACAGATGGATGAGCCCCTCGTCCGTCTCGGTGTCCTCGGCGGCCGAGAACTGGTTGACCATGACGTTCGCGGAGAAGCCGATGAAGGAGTTGATGTCCTCCTCGATCGCCTCGCCGTCGACCGTGATCCGCATACGGTGGGACTCATCCCCGCCGATGCGTTTGAGTTCGCTCGCCACATAGGCTGCGAACCCGAAGCGGGACTTGTCCTCCGAGGAGACCTCGCGGATGCCCTCGGGGAGCGACCCGCCCGTGAGCGTGTAGGTGAAGGGGACGCCGTTGGCGAAGCCGAGGTCGAGCGGGACGGTGCGCGAGCAGTCGATGGCCTCGAGGGTGCCCGGGATGTCGCGCGGATAGCCGAGGGTGCGTGCGAGGCCGTTGCCCGTGCCGCCGGGCAGGATGCCGAGAGCGGGGAGCTCGGCGCCTTCTTCGGCACCGTCGAGCATGCCTCGGACGGCCGTGCCCACCGTGCCGTCGCCGCCGACCGTGAACAGGGCATCGATTCCCTGTTCGCGGGCCTCGCGGGCGAGCTTCTCCACGTCCTCGGCGTCCTTGCTCACGCAGATCTCGACCTCGTCGAAGCACGAGGAGAGGCTGCTTTCGATCTGGTCGGCGAGGTCCTCTCCGCCCTCATCGCCGGAGTTGGGATTGATGATGACTCGTGCTCTGCTCATGGCGTGGCCTTTCTCGATCGGTGGGATGCACTTGTGCGCTGCCGTAATTATAGCAACACCCCCTGCTCGCGGGGATGTAGAGTAGGGACTACCTTTTGCGCGTGGACGCAAGGCGCCCGCCGGCCGCTACCGGGCGTAGCGGCCCGCCCAGTCGTACACCGCGTCGAGGGCCGGCACGAGGGCGAGGCCCTTCTCGGTGAGCGAGTACTCAACGGCCGGCGGTATCGTGCTGCGCTGCACGCGCCTCACGACGCCGTCCGCCTCGAGCTCCTTCAGGCACTTCGCGAGCATCGTCGCTGTGATCCCCACGACGCGCCGCTCGAGCTCCTTGTATCGAAGCGTCCCCTCCTCTGAATCGGCGATGTACCACAGGATGGGGAGCTTCCATTTCTGCCCGATGATCCGCATCGCGATGAGGATCGGGCAGGGGGTCTCATAGATGTTCTCCGTCTCAGGAAGCGGCTCCTGCACACGACGTTCATGTTTTGCCATATCATTCCTTAAGAGTATTAAAAGAATACTGACTAAGAAACAACTTTCAACTTGTTATTACATAGCGCAATCGTAGCATCGGTAACGTACAATTTCTTGCGCACTTTGACAGCAGAATAGCGTCCAGATAGAAGGGAGGGCACGGCCCGCCTCGGTATGATTCGAGTCGTCCATTCTTGAAACATGCTGGAGGTTGGCCATGCCCGAACCCATCGTAACATTGGACGAGGACTCCCTCGGGTCCGATCTGCGCGAACTCGTCAGGAGGACCGTCGGGGATACGCTGAACGGCCTGCTCGAGGCGGAGGCGGAAGATCTCGTCGGGGCCGGGCGCCACGAGCGCGCCGCAGACCGGGAGGCGTATCGCGCCGGACGTTGCGACAGGGGCCCGACCACGTCGTCCGGCGAGGTCACGGCCCGCACGCCCAAGCTCGAGGGGGTCCGCTTCACGACCGCGATCACCGAGCGCTGCCGCAGGCGAGAGTCGAGCGTGGGGGAGGCCATGACGGAGATGCGCCTGGCCGGCGCCTCCACCAGGCGCATCGAGGACGTCTCGGAGATCCTGTGGGGCCCCAGCGCCTCCGCCGCGACCGTCTCGAACCTCAGCGAGAGGGCGTTCGCCTCGGTCGAGGAGTGGCGGAACGGGCCGCTCGAGCGGGCCTGCCCCTACGTCTGCGTCGACGGGATCCACCTGAGGCGCAGCTGGGGCGGCTCCTGCGAGAGCGTCGCCGCCATGATCGCCATCGGCGTCAGCGACGACGGCTGCCGCGAGGTCATCGGCGCGGCCGAGGGCTTCACGGGGTCGTCGGGGCGCTGGCGGGAGTCCCTCTCGTGGCTGAGGTCCGGGGGCCTCCGAGGCGCGCGCACGTTCACCGGCGACGAGGCGGCGGGCACGGTCGGCTCGATGGCCGAGGCCTTCCCTGAGGCCGCCTGCCGGCGCCGCACCGTGCACCTCTACCGCAACGCGCTAGCCAAGGCGCCGAAGTCCAGGCGCGCAGGCGTCGCGGCGACGCCCAAGGCGGTCCACGCCATGGGGTCGCGCGACGCCGCCGGGGCCGAGGCGCTCGCCGTGGCGGACGAGCTCGAGGGATCAAAGCCCAGGGAGGCCGCCAAGGTCGTCAGGGACGGCCACGCCGAGACGCTGACCTGCACGGGGTTCCCTCGCGAGCACTGGAGGAGGGTCAGGACCGACAACGCCATCGAGCGACTGAACCGCGAGATACGCAGGCGGACCCGCGTGGTCGGCGCCTTCCCGGACGGAAAGTCGGCACCCATGCCCGTCACCGCGAGGCTCAAGTACGTCGCGGAGAGCGAAAGGGGGGTCCCGCCGCTACCTGGACGTGACGCTGCTGGAGGGGTAGCCGTACCGGAGGGCGGGCCTAAGGGGTTGTCGGAAAGCGCGCAAGATTCTTGACAGTACCAGTATTTTGACCAAGCTATTCGAATGGTGACAGCATTAATTCTGTAGCCGGGCCCTGTCATTCCATCGAGCACCGTCCCGGAATCTCCAGTTGGGAAAACGGCGGGGCGTCAGCCAACGCCCGCACTGGAACAGAGAAGTCTATGACTCAACTGGTATTGCCAGAATTCTCGGGACGCAGCTATCTACTTGTGATGCGAGCTGATCCGTTTGCCTGGTCTTGCGTCGGCTTTAACTAAGGAATCTTTTTCTGCCTCGCACAGCCCCTCAACTCCGTCAGCCCGGACGTAACGAGCAAACTCATGGGCATAATCCACAAAGCACAGCCTCTCCAATCCGAAAGCAAAACAAGAACTTGATGCCAAACCACCGTCCCTCAAGCGGATGTTGAACGTTTTAGAGAAAGTGTTCCTATGATTGTTCGACGACCCGCACGCGAGAAGGCGCCCATCCTCTAACAACGGAAACATATACTCGTGCTTCGCAGAAGTCATTTTCTGGAATCCGGAAATCCGGTCGCCTAGCTGAGGGCAAAAGGAGTCAGATGCAAGCACTCGGTGATACCCCTCCCCCAAGACGCTGGCCACTTCGCCCATGATGCCTTCCGCGGCTTTCAACCCTTCACGGCAATATGATTCAGGCCCAACGAAAACCACCTCCGTCATATGAAATTCCCTCAAATGAAAGGTCATCGGATCACTTTCCGGCTCATTTCGAAAGCACAGACCTTCGACGAGAAAAGTCCGCCCGCCTTCTTCCACTACCGTATCCTCAAGAAGTCGATATAGAGGAAGACATGTGGAGTGTTTCAACATGCTTCTCATATTTGTTGCAGCACAATCTTTTCGCTCGCTACAACCAACCGCCTCTTCCTGGAAATTAAATTTCTGCGAGCAGAAGTAGCAATCCTCAATACCGTGCGGATACAAAAGGATTGTTGGCATGGTCTGCATGAGATGGGTGCGGCGGGCGATTTCTACTGGAATCTCTACCGGCATTGCGATGCATTCAATGCCGGGAAAGAGACGGCGCGCTTGCTCGCCAATCACATGTTCATACATCTTGAGTTTATTGACGAACGCTTCCCCATACGCGTGCACGCCGCTCTTTCCCCAGTCGTATAGCACGCGCCTTTCTTCCAGATACCTGAAAAAAGCTGAGACATGTGCTCCACATTCAACATCCATTAGACACTCCAAAACCCGTTAAAGTCGCTTAATCCAACATCCCGCTAGTCATCAGAATCCAGATCGCCCAAGCAGACGCTTCTCGTCCACAAATTTCTCCCAAGATGCAGTCCGTAATTTACCCCCGGTAAGAAGAGCGCACCCAAGGACAGAACCAGGGTGTAGGTAAATCTCTCGATGAAATCCTTAAAGGAAAACAACTTGTGCGCCAGTACAAACAGTATTGAGAGAACGATTGACAATGCCACGCATCGCCAGAAGGGAAGAGACTCGAGAGCCATAATGGCGCAGGGAAGAGAGCGCCACGCAACCTCTTCCAGACAAACCTGAAAGACCGTCTCGGCTCTGAGCGAGAAGCTTAAGCCCTTCATCGCATCCCTCCACCCAACCAGACCCGTCGTCAGGCGAAGAAGAGGCAGGGAAAGCGCGAAACCAATTGAAAGCCCCAGAAGGTATCCAAAGATAACGCTTATCATGTTCCCTTCTCTTCATTCTGAGCAGAGTCAATCCTCGCTGCTATTACATCGTCAAAGCGTTGGCCCCCGCCTGAAGCATAGAGGTAATAGCGCACCGAAACGTACTTCCCACCATGCAGCGCGGCCCTAGGAATCTCCGCGACACACTCTATCCCGAGGCGATCTAAAAGCGTAATGCATCGCCTATTGTCCCCGTAAACCAGAAACAGAAGTCTGGCCGACCCCGATGCAAGACCGAGCGCCTGGTTGAGCACTGCACGAAGAGCGTATGCAGAGAGCAACCGATGAGATGCGTGGACAAATGTCGAAACTTCCACATAATCGATACAGAAGAGATTCATAGGGGTGATTGCCGCACAGCCGATCGCCTCACTCCCATATTTAATAATCCAACAATTACTTCTGTCGGAAGGTAGGCGCCCGATCGTTACTTCGAACTCTTCTAAACCCTGGCAAGACAACAGGAACGCTTCGTCGCTCTGCCTATATTGATCGACGGAAACAGAACGAACTGTTTCAGTGAGCACTAACCTCGGCCCCCCGCCCATAACTAAATGCCTTACGCAGCACGGCCAACTCGACAGGATGATTCTGAAGCTCCCCGACGATATATGCACTACAGGCGAATACCACATGTTCCATCTGGCATCGAGATGCTTCGGGCTCGCAGGCACTACCTTCCATAATGACATTATTCGCAACGCACCTACCCTTGCAGCTATATTTCAAGTCACACGCTGCGCAAGCCGGTACGGTGTCGTCATTAACCCCTTCGTAAGGTCGCTCCCATCTCTTTTGTAAGACCGAGCCGGAAGAACAGCCCTCGTGCCCAACCAAAACCTGACATGGGTAGAGCGTACCGTCGGTTGCAATCGCTGCAAGTTGCTTGCCCGCGCCGCAAGCACATTGATGAAGGGGTTCTTCCGGAAACAGCAGGGAGCGGATATATTTGGAAAACGGCTGGACCCATGCATAGCGTAAATCATGGCCTAGTATGTTCGAAATATACCAATCGGCAAACGTTTCTAGCTTCGACGCAAATTCACGAACATCTTCTACGGAATACTTGAAACAGTGAGCTATATTTATATCGAAGTAACGCATACCGCGCGATACAAATGTCTCCATCATCTGGCGAATCGAAACCTTGCAGTTTGGAGACCAAACCAACATCCCCATAACCTCAATTCCATCTCGAGAAAGCCGGGAGACGTTATCCAACACATCATCCAGATACTTTCCCGCGGAGGGGACACAGAGACATGCATCGAGATTGACTAGGTAGCGTATTACCTTATTTCTCGAGTAAGCCCGCATGCCTTCTTTCAATACAGTCAGGTTGGTGGCAATGGTATACGAGCAATTAATACCAGCGCTTTCCAGCCCCTCGATACAAGACACTATCCAATCGTCACCAAGGAGAGGTTCTCCCCCGAAGAACCATATCTGCGCCTTCTTCACACTTGTATCCCGGAAGAACTCCACCAGCTGCTCAACCGAATACCGCGGTTCAGTGCTTTCAGAATAACCCCTCTTCCGAGTCTCGAAACAAAAGGGGCATGCCAAATTGCATCGATCCGTCACAAATAAGAAGAAGCAGTCCTCAGGCCCCTCTTCGCCCACACACAATCTTCGCTCCCCATTGACGGGATGACATTTCAGCGAGACGGGCGTAGCGCCATTCGTTCGATCAACATAAAACGTTTTGCCGTGAAACTGGCACCTAGCTATTTCCGGCCTGATCATTCTCATACCAAATCACCTCGAGAACGATTGAATCTTTACGTCAGTCATTCCGCACCGATACTCAGGCGCAAGCCCCCAGCCCCCCGTTTCTAGATAGAACGCGCCAGGACAAACGTTGCAAAACGGCCTCTTGGAGCATTTTGAACAGGACGCAGACTCCGAGAGCTTATCGAGAAAGCGAACGAATGCCGCCCTCCTCTCACTGCAAAGAATCGCTTTTAAGTTTGATTCGAAAAGATTGCCAATTTTGGAGTTGGGCAGCAGCTCGCACCCGTCTACATCGCCAAAAGGAGTAATCCTCAAGCGGCTTATCCCCGCTGTGCAAGAAGATCCGTTAGAAAGAGTTTTGTATTTCCCGCAAAGTCGCTCGTAATCCCTTAACGAAAGACGATACTCGAGCGGAAACAAGGCCCCTGCTGAGGTTGGGGTGATAACCGGGTTAATCGACAGATTAACCCCTTTTCCTTTTATGGTCTCCGCCATGTGGTCGAGGTCATTAATCGACTCACTCGTCGCCACATAGACCGCAGTCCCGACGCCCATCGATTCCTGTATTGATTCGAGCGCCGCCATTGACTTATCGAACGACCCGGAACGCAAGGTAAACCTGTCATGAGCCCTGCGGTCACCGTAAATCGAAACTCTTATATCGAACAAATCCATCTTGGAAAGCAAGGGGGCTAGGCATTTGTCTGCAATCACATTCCCATTAGTGAGCACGGTGGTAAGAAAGTTCTTTTTCGATGCGTACTCCAAAATATCCAAGATATCAGGGTGTAGAAAGGCCTCACCTCCGGTTATATAAACCTCGACCGCCCCTTCCTTTTCTAGCTGGTCAAGAAGCTCAAACACCATCCCCCTGTCCATGTGAGCGCTTCCCAGGTGGGCCTTGCTCCCCTCAACCGCTTCGGTTCGATAGCAGTGTCTGCAGCGTAAATTGCATGCGTAGGTTATTTCAATAAACGCTTTATAAAGCAGGCCCTTTTCCTTATAAAGTCGTTCGAGCATTCCGATTTGGAGAGTATTTGAAGACGCGGGGTTCGAAGACACACCAAGTCTCGCAGCCACGCTTTCACCTACAACCAACAAGCCAAATTCCACCAGCACGGAAAGAAAGCTCCTAATGTCCTCCAGAACACTTTCCGCCATCTCATTGCTAATCTCATATTCTTTGGAAAGTTCTTCGAAGATCGATTGAAGCGGAACATGCTTCTCAAGCAGGAATACGATATCGTTCCCAATTTCATTGATTTGAATAACGCTGACCTGCTCACCCTTCCTCTTTTTCAACAGCAAATAATAGGCGTTATCAACCTTTTTCCTGCAGAAGGGTCGTATGGTATAGACATGCATTTTGCGCTCCTATTTTTCCAAGGCGGCTTCCCTCTAGGAGGGAAGCCGCCTCAAGCTCCCCACGCTCAATTGGGCCTATTTACTTCTGGCTCTTCTGCAAAGGAGCAGGAGTTGAGAAGACGGGTTCCTTAAGAGTGGAAGCCGAAATCTTGTCTTTCTCACTTTCAGAAATGGGCTTCTTTTTGCCAGTGTTCTGCTTTTCCATACCTTTTCGCCTCCCCGTTCATACCGCATCCAATAGGGCGATCGGCAAAGTTGTTAGCAGCACGCTCCGCAATCCATCATGGTAAGAACCGGAGTCTCATCCGTGATGATGCTGATACTGGGCTTCTCGTAGACCTTCTTCATTTTTCTCCTCCCTTCTTCTCTCCGAACCTGACAAACAGCGCTCAACTTATGAGGGGAGCTACATTCAATCCTGCTCGCTATGCAGGCGCACAAATCGATAGAAGTCCTCGATGGTTTCGACGTCACCCTCATGGCTAAGGTCTATGGAGATGTGAAACGTCTCTTCTATCAAGCAGATAAGCGCGATGATGTCGAACGAGTCGAGCTCCAAATCGTAGAAGAGCCGAGATTCCGGCACGATCCCTCGATCTTGCTCTTTGTATCTCTCAACAACATCGACGAATTCTTGCATCTCGATTTCAACCATTCTTATCCCACCTAGTAATGCAATAGATTCCCATCTTTTTTTGCCCTGAAAAGCAAGAATCTGAAGACAACATAGCCTAGAGCCAACCAGGCAAGCGAAGAAGCGCAGAGCCGAACCGCGGGCTCAACGAAGTCGGCACCAATCATGGAAAGCCTAATCAAATCGTTGCAAGCCGTAAGCGGAACCAGCCGCGTGATCGACAGCACAATCGAGTCTGAGGGAATGGTGTCGCTTACAAACAGTAAGCCCATCTGGAAGAGAAATAGCAGGGAACCTACCCGTTTGTACTTAATCGTGGCGCCATTCAGCAAAAGGCCCATTCCATACATGCCGAGAGAGCACATCGCTATCGCACCCACGGAGACTCCGCTGACATATAGCCGCAAATCCCACACGATGCCACCTATAATCGCCACCGCAAACGCAACGATGCAATTCATCAGCACAGTGCTCAACAGCTCCCCTAGTTGTATGAGAGGCAACGGGCAACATGCGTTCAACTTCCGATAGAAAGTTCCCCTGGAAAGCTCAGCGCTCGTGTTGTTCACGCTGCTGACCAAAGCTGAGTTCGCAAACGTCCAGGCGATATATCCCGCAAACAGCAGACCCCTATAGTCCGCAACACCATATTTCTCAGATAGAGAATGACCGGAACCGGACATCATGAACAGCGTGAGTATCACAGTGTAGACCACGATATCCGAGACGAAAGATGCGCGGTACCTGAATGCCCCCGACAGTTCCACCCTCGCCGTCCAGAGCAACGCCCTCACTTGGCGAACAACCGAAGTCAGCGAATCACTTGGAGAATTCATTGCGTCACCTCACCGAACAGTTCCGAATAGCGGTTTCTAAGCTCATCCTCGGAATGAATGGACTCACGTAAAACCTTCCCCCCGCTCAGGAAAAGCACTGAATCGGTTACTTTAGAGACGAATCGCAGATCATGGGAGCTCACAAGCACGCTCCGCTGGCTCGAAACCTTTTGCAGTGCCTCAACCAGCCTTTCAACATTAGCCACATCAAGACCCTCAGCAGCCTCATCAACCAAAAGGTAGCGATTCCTAGAAATGACCGCGCTCGCCAGAGACACCAATCTCTTTTGGCCATAAGAAAGCGATTCCGCTGTCTTCCGCCAAAGGGCCTTCAGCTCCGGAAACCAGGAAACCACATCGTCAATATCCCCTTGGATATCCCCACGGCCGTACCCATTCAGGGCAGCAAAATACATCAGGTTCTCCATGACGGTGTTCTTCATATACAGGTTTTTGTCACCCGCAAGGAGGAGGGCCACATCGCTCGTTCCCTCTCCGTCCGAGAACAAAACCCGACCCTCGGTTGGCTCCATCAAGCCGGCTATAATTGACATCAGGGTAGTCTTTCCGCTTCCGTTCGGCGCGACAAGAGCGGAGACCCCGCAGGAGCTAAGAACGAAACTGGCATTATCGATGACGCGCTCCGTCTTGAATGTTCTGACCACATTCTCCACTTCGATCACGACGCTCATCTCCCTTCGTTGACGGGCGAACGTTTGAGCTTTCCGAGCGCGGTCCGCGTGAGCGCTCCACCTCTCATCCACTCAATTTTCATTACCCGCTCTTGAGTTGTTACTTTTTGGTTGTACTTCCCCACGTCCGATATGACAGCGTCGCGATCAAAGCCGTCGCCGACCTCAATCTGTGCGCATATTACCGACCGGCTTCCCTCCCTGACACCAATGATGCGAACCCCTGCAATCGATGGAAAAAAGGAGAGTTGAGATTCGACTACCTCCGGGGCGATCTTCCCTCCGTTATCAAGAACAATCAGGTTGTCGGCTCGACCACTAACTCTTAGTCGACCATTTTTCAAACAACCCAAATCTGAGGTAACGAAGTGCCCATTAAACTCGTCCCCCTCAAAATATCCCTTCGCAACCGTGCGCCCATAGACTTCGATAACCCCATCGATCTCGCGTACGTGACAAAACACCGAATCCGCCAAAGTCTTAAATGGAGTGCGCTCTCCATCCGCAAAAATCTCCGCATAGGCCAAGACCGTACACTCCGTAAGCCCATACCCACTCACCAGGGTCACTCCAAGCCGGCCCGTTAAATCAATTAGCTCGCAATCGACCGGAGCTCCACCAACCGCCGCAAATTTAAGCCTGCGCGTGGTCAAGTCCCCTCCCCGACCGGCCAGCAACCTTGTGAAGGATTTGAGCGTTGTCGGAACCGTAATAAGGCACGAAGGATCCACGGCCAGGAAACGTGAAGGCACACTAGGGACATCCAACGAGCCGTAGTCGAGGTTGCTTCCATAAAGCAGCGGCAACAAAAGACCGCATACGATGCTGTACGCATGAAATGGAGGCATGCACGGAAAAAGGGTCTCTTTCTGAGGTTGCAGGACACCGTCGATCGCGAGCATCGTATGCGAAATACTCGCAAGCATATTCTCATGGGTTAGCAGCACCCACTTGCTTTTACCGCTCGTACCAGAGGTGGAAGCAATAACCCCAACGTCTCCTGGATTCACTTTTGCCGTATCAAAATCTGAGGCAGAGGGCTTTTCCACCGATGCCCTACACGCCTCGTCATAAAGAACCACCCTTGCCCGCAGCCCCATCTCTGCAATTTTATTTGCAGAAACCGAATCGTCGCAAAGCACCACTGAGCACCGGGCCAGCATTACGGTATCAATATGGAGCCCATCAACCGGCAGCAAAGTATTGCCTGAAGAAAGAACCGCTAAGCACGCCACCAACCAAAATGGAGTATTTTCACCAAGAATCGCAATAGTCTCGCCATGGCGAGCAGATAGGGTCAAGCGCTGCATTGCGGTAAGAATTACTCCGGGAAGAGCGCTGTATGAAACCGAATGCGTCTCCCCTTTCTCGCGATAGGATATCGCTTGGCCATCTCCATAACGAGCGGGCAATAGCTTTGCAAGCAGCATCGGAAAAGTTGCACTCTCGTAGTCTACATTTGAAAGGCACTGTGGAATCTGCGTCTCCACCGAGCAGCCGAATATATAGAGATCATTGCATTCGCCGTCAGAGTCCCTGATTCCCCCCGGCAATCTCCCGAGCTTTTCAAACTTGTAAATCACGCCGCTGAATAAGAGAGCATCCTGCTCGTTGAGGAGATATATAACAAGCTCGGCGATGAACGGCTTTTCAAGGAGAAAGCGATCGAGCGCCCTCCCCAGCATTGAAGAAAAATCTGCCCATCCCGACAACAATGAGAGTGAGATGATGGCGACACAACCGTCAATTGTGTAATTCAGGATCAAGGATCCTTCTCCCCATTGGAGAAGAGACGCATTTCCGGAGCTCTGGTCCTGGACTGGCGAATACCAGAGGGAATTCAGGACCAAATCTCTGTATTCCCTCTCGTTCAAATGACAGCATCTCATGTTCAACATTCCATATCACATACGCAATTCCAGCAAACCCCATCTCGCAGCTGCACTTTATCTGAGTGGATTATTACTCCTATTTTAGCTATTTACTATTTAGATTTTATTTATTACAAATCGATTAATATATCAACAATTCTGTTGCTGAAAAGCGGACCCCGCGTTGACAAGGGCGACCTCTATGCCGGAGAGCTCGATATTCGCCGGCATGAGGTCGATCCCCTCCTCGTGCGCGAGGATGCCCTCGCGGGCGGGGTACTCCTCCTCGAGGATTGCCTTCTCCATATGGGTCGCGAGGGTCGTCTCGAGCGAATCCGGGTCCCACCCCAAAGATGTGGTCAGGTCCCCCTGCGGGTCCGCGTCCACGGGCCAGGACCCGGTTGCCGCGCGCGGCGAATGCGGCCGCCAGGCTCGCTGTGGGCGTCGTCTTTCCCGCCCCGCCCTTCTGGTTCGCTATCGAAATTGCTGTTCATCTTGATGTCATGTCCCCTCCATTTGATTTGGCACGCTCTCTGTTCGCGCTATGTATCCGTTGATCCATCGCGACACGGAGGGGAATTGGAGGAGGAGATCCTCCCGTTCGGAAAACGTTCGGAAAAACGCGCGTTCCTTCGATGCCTTCAGCCGGCACGAAGAGGCGCGCGTTGTTTTTACATATATTTCTACCAGTGATTTTAATAACGTCTATTACGCTGGTGACTTTTAAGGATATATGAGAATTAAATTGGGAAGCTGATACCTTACCACTTGGCGACACCCGCATGTGCCTCGCTGCGCGAAACAGCGTGAGAGAACGTATACCGCGCCCTCGGCAGGGACGCGCCGAGATCCCCGATCAGCGCCATCGCATGGAACTCAGCGCCCTATAGACTAGTTCCGCAAATTGCCAAACGGTATTTGACCTGCTCAAATCGCGTGTTGCAATTAAACTTGACATGTGCAAGACGCGACATCAAACGATGCGCTCGTCTTCGTGCGCTCCTGCTGCAAGCCTGCAATCGCCAATTTTGGAAGCTTTGCAAGCCAGACATCGTTTAATCTTAGACCGCTCGCAGCGGCCGCAAACGCAGGGAGGCCCCGCGGGGCTTGCCAGCCGGGTGTTCTGAGACGCGAAGCGTCGAACACATCCGGCGGCAATCCCGCGGGGCCTCTCGATGGAAGCTTCAGGCCGCTGGAACCTTAGTACATGCCGCCACCCTGCTGGCCAGCGGTGGCAGCCGCGATGGCATCCTCAAGCTGCGTGTTCTTGGGGATGTCCGTGACCGTGGCCTCGGTGATGAGGATCAGGCTCGACACGGAGGCGGCGTTCTGGAGCGTGGTGCGGGTGACCTTGACCGGGTCGAGCACGCCCATCTCGATCATGTCGCCCCACTCGCCGTTGGCGGAGTTCAGGCCCTGGCCGGCGGGCAGGTCGCGGACCTTGTCCACCACCACGGCGCCCTCGAAGCCGGCGTTCTTGGCGATGGTCGCCACCGGGGCGGTCAGCGCCTTCTTGACGATGTCGATGCCGATCTGCTCCTCGGGGTCCGCGACCTCGATGTCGTCAAGCGCGCTCTCGGCGTCCATGAAGGCCACGCCGCCGCCGGCGACGATGCCCTCCTCGACGGCCGCGCGGGTCGCCTGCAGGGCGTCCTCGACGCGGTGCTTGATCTCCTTGAGCTCGGTCTCGGTGGCAGCACCCACCTTGATGACGGCCACGCCGCCGGAGAGCTTGGCGAGGCGCTCCTGGAGCTTCTCGCGGTCGAAGTCGGAGTCGGTGTGCTCGATCTCGGCCTTGATGGCGGAGACGCGCTCGGAGATGGCGCTCTTCTCGCCCGCGCCGTCGACGATCGTGGTGTTGTCCTTGGTGACGGTGACGGACTTGGCGGTGCCGAGCATCTCGGCGGTGATGTCGGCGACCTTGATGCCGAGCTCGTCGAGGGCGGCCTGGCCGCCGGTCAGGACGGCGATGTCCTCGAGCATGCGCTTGCGGCGGTCACCGTAGCCGGGGGCCTTCACGGCGCAGACGTTGAGGGCGCCGCGGATCTTGTTCAGCACGAGGGTCGGCAGCGCCTCGCCGTCGATGTCCTCGGCGATAATGAGCAGGCCCTTGCCGGCGCGGGAGACGGCCTCGAGCACGGGCATGATGTCCTGCACGTTGGAGATCTTCTGGTCGGTGATGAGGATGTAGGGGTCCTTCATCACGGCCTCCATGCGGTCGTTGTCCGTGACGAAGTACGCGGAGACGTAGCCCTTGTCGAACTGCATGCCCTCGACGGTGTCGATCTGGATGTCGAAGGTCTGGCCGTCCTCGACGGTGATGACGCCGTCCTTGCCCACGACGTCCATGGCCTCGGCGATCTTGGAGCCGACCTCGGGGTCGCCGGCGGAGATGGTGCCGACGGACGCGATCTGTTCCTTGGTCTCGACCGGGCGGGCGACGGTCTTCATGGCGTCGACGGCGGCGTTGACGGCCTTGTCGATGCCGCGGCGGATCGCGAGCGGGTTGGCGCCGGCGGCCACGTTGCGCAGGCCGTCGTTGACGATGGCCTGGGCGAGGAGCGTGGCGGTGGTGGTGCCGTCACCCACGGTGTCGTTGGTCTTGGTGGCGACCTCCTTCACCAGCTGGGCGCCCATGTTCTCGATGTTGTCCTCGAGCTCGATCTCCTTGGCGACGGAGACGCCGTCGTTGGTGATCGTCGGCGCGCCGAAGGAGCGCTGCAGCGCCACGTAGCGGCCCTTAGGGCCCATGGTGACGGTGACGGCGTCGGCGAGGGTGTTGACGCCCTTGGCGAGCTTCGCGCGGGCATCGGTGTTGAAGGTGATGTTCTTAGCCATGCTGTGAATCCTCCAGAGATTGGAATGACGGTGTGAAGATCAGCCCGAGAGTTACTCGACAACGGCGTAGATGTCGTCGGCGCGCATCAGGAGGTAGTCCTCGCCGTCGACCTTGACCTCGTTGCCGCCGAACTTGCCGTAGATCACGACGTCGCCGGCCTTGACGTCGACGGGGATGCGCTCGCCGTTGTCAGCGCGCTTGCCCTCGCCCACGGCCACGACGGTGCCGCGCTGCGGCTTCTCCTGGGCGTTGCTGGCGATGTAGAGGCCCGAGGCGGTCTTCTGCTCGGCAGCGTCCGGCTTGACCAGGACGCGATCTGCGAGAGGCTTGAGACTCATGTTTGACTCCTCCTTTGTTGATGGCCGGGCCCCTTGCCCGGCCGATCAAGCTTTTACGTACGGAGTGATGGTACCCGTGTGCGCGAAGTTATACCACGCCAAGGCAAAAAACCTTATAAATAGACACTTAGGTTTTCTTACAGGATGCTACGCAGGTAGAGGGCCGAGGCGGGCGCCGACGCATGCGGGGCAGCCGCGGGCCCGTCCGCTCCCCCGCCGCATGATGCCGAGCGTTCGTAATCCGGCCTTTTTTCGCTGAAAAAGCGGCGATTACGAACGCTCGGCATCTGGCCGGGGGCATCTGGCCGGAGGGGCGTCGTGTCAGCGCTCGAAGACGCAGTGCCCGCCAAGGTAGGTCGCGAGCACCCGCGTCTGCTGGATCTCCTCGGACGCGGTGGCGGTGAGGTCGCGGTCGAGCACCGCGAAGTCCGCGAGGTGCCCCGGCGCGATGCGGCCGAGCTCGCCCTCGCGGCCCGCGGCGGCCGCGCTTCCCGCCGTGTAGATCCGCAGCGCGTCCGCCATGCCGATCCGCTCGCTCGGAAGCCATCCGCCCGCGGGCGCATGCGTTGACGGATCCTGTCGCGTGACCGCCGCATAGAGCACGTTCATGCTGGTCACCGGCGTGATGGGGGCGTCCGTGCCAAAGGCCTGGTCGACGCCGTGCGCCAGGTAGGTCGCAAACGGCCACATGATGCGGGCCCGTTCAGGCCCGAGGTCGCGCTCGGGGCCGCCCGGGTCGACCGTGATGTGGCAGGGCTGCGAGCTCGCGAGCACGCCGGCCTCGCGCAGGCGGTCGACGTCTCCGGGCAGCAGGTTCTCCAGGTGCTCGAGGGTGTTCCTCCCCTGCGTCGGCGCGCCGTAGCGCTCCTGTGCCTCGGTGAAGATGTTAATCGCGGCATGGATCGCCGCGTCGCCGATCGTGTGGATGCGGACGGCGTGGCCCCGCTCGGCCGCGGCGAGCACGAGCGCGCGCATGCGCTCGACGTCCACTGTGAGGCGGCCGCGGTCGCCGGGGAAATGGGGGTTCGCGTACGGCTCGGTGAGGTAGGCCGTGTGATGGCTCGAGACGCCGTCGAAGAACTGCTTGAATCCGGGGGCGCGAAGAAGGCCGCCCACGGCCCCCGGCTCGGCGTAGCGGCGCTGCATATCCTCGAGGCGGGACTGGTCGTCGAGCAGCGTCGGGAAGAGGTGGGCGCGCAGCGTCATGCGGCCCTGATCGGCGAGCTGCTCGTACACGTCCTCGTAGATGAAGTCGCAGCCGGGGTTCGGCATGAGCGACATGTCGCAGATGCTCGTGATGCCCTGCTCCGCCATGATCCGCATCTGCGCCGCGTAGGCCTCCTGGATGCGCGCGGGCGAGAGCCAGCCGAGGACGCGCGGCAGAAGCTCCATGGCCGCCGCCTCGCGCACGATGCCCGTGAGCTCGCCCGATGCGTCCCTGTCGTAGCTCCCGCCCGTCGGCGGGACGGAATCGGGGCCGACGCCCAGAAGCTCGAGAGCGCGGCTGTTCAGCCAGAGCGTGTGGCCGTCGCCGGAGTACATGGCGCAGGGGCGGTCGGGGAAGGCCGCGTCGATGCTCGCCTTCGTGGGCGGGACGGGCGGGTTCCAGAGGTAGTCGCGCCAACCCTGCGTGACCACCCAGGCGTCGTCGGGGAGGTTCGCGGCGAAGGTGCGAGCCTTAGAGACGAGGTCGGCCTCGCTCTCGCCGCGGGCCATGAGCATGTAGGGCGAGGAGCCTATGGCGGTGTGGAAGAAATGCAGGTGGGCGTCGTGAAAGCCGGGGCAGACGAAGGCGTCGCCGAGGTTGAGGACGGGAGCGGGGCGGCAGGCGGCGATTACCTCGTCGGGGAGCCCGACGCAGGCGATGCGGCCGGCAAAGACGGCGAAGGCGAGCTCGCGGGGACGGCGCTCACCGGGGGCGGAGGTGAAGACGCGGGTGGAGCGGACGATGAGTTCGGCCGGGATGGACATGGGCGCCGCCTTTCTTGAGGTGGCGGCATCATAGCGCACCGGGGCGAGGGGCGGCGGGCAGGCCGCGGCGCGACTTCCGGTTGTAACACGCGGGGCCCCAGTTGCAGATTTCACGGCTTTACACCTTTTTGCCAAACAACCTGACGGCTGTGTACCCCGCAGTACATAGCCGCACTTTTTGCAACCGCGTTTACCTGCGCAAACAGAAGAGCTACTTGGGGCCTCGATTCCCGAACATACACAGCCGCAAGAAACGCAACCAAGCACCTCGCAGCATCGCCGCCCAGCCCCAACGCACCCGCCGATCACCCAGCAAGAACCGAGAGAGCCAACCAAGAGGGCCGAAAAACGGCGCCATGGCATCTGAAGCCACGGCGCCGTTTCGGCTATGGGTACGCAACGGTCCGCAAGCTCAGGGCCGCGTGGCCGCCGCTCGCGGCGCGGGGCGGGTGCGGCCCTTCGGCAGGGGCCCGGTGCCCGAGAGCGCGCGCTCCCCCATCCGCCAAAGCTCGTCATCGCATTTGCTGCGCGACATCCCCTGGTTCAGGCACCAGATGATGATCGCATCGCCGCGCAGCATGGGGCCAGAGCTCGAGCGCGGCGGCGAGCCGCAGCAGCCTCTGGCATTCGCGCAGGTTACAGCCGATCCCGAAGGCGAGCATGATCGCGTTGTCGCGCCCCGGCCCGCTTTTTCCCGTGAAGATGTCGTACACGAACGTGGTGTTCAAACCGCAGTTCCGAATGATCTGGGACTTCTTGATCTCGCCGTGGGCGCGCCTGAGCTCCTCGAGGTGCTCGGGGAGCTGCCGGTCGAGCGTGCCGCCCTCGTCGAGGTAGGCCTCAAGGCTCTCGGCAGCCAGCAGCCGCTCCAGCAGGTCCTCTGTCAATCGTTACCCCGTCGCTCGAACACCTCCTGCTATGGTGCCGCAGCGCGCGGACCCGTTCCCGCAAGACGGCGGGCACGGCCGGCATCTTGCGCAACCCGCCTTTCCGGCCCTGCCTGAAATCAGATAGACACATATCGGCAATCTGACTCGCACCGCGGCTCGGCGCGGGGTCGGTCTGATAGCATGACGGCACTTCGCGCGCCATACGGGCGGCGCGGACCCAACCCCTGAAGGAGGAGATATGGCAGACCCGCAAGCCGCTGTCGCGGCACCGGAACCCGCAACCACGAGGACGCGGATCAAGATTCCGCGCCTTCCCGGTGACATCATGATTTACCCGATGATCGCGGGCCTCCTCATCAACACCTTCTGCCCCCAGCTCCTCGAGATCGGCGGCTTTTTCACCGCGGCCGCCCGCGGGGGCGCGAACGCCGTCGTCGCCGCGATCCTGTTGTTCGTCGGCGCGGGCATCTCCTTCAAGGCCACGCCGGCGGCCGTCAAGACCGGCGTCGTGATCCTCATCCCCAAGCTCGTGCTCGCCGCGGTGCTCGGCCTGATCGTCGCGCGCGTCTTCAACGACGATTTCCTCGGGCTCTCGTCGGTCTCCGTCATCGGCGCGATCTCGTTTTGCAACATGGCGCTCTACACCGGCATCATGGGAGAGTACGGCGATGAGGCCGAGCGCGGCGCCGTCGGCGTCCTGTTCTTCACCGCCGGCCCCGCGGTCACGATGATCATCCTCGGCGTGTCCGGCCTCGCGTCGATCCCGGTGGGCACGGTCATCGGATCGATCCTGCCGCTCATCATCGGCATCGTCCTCGGCAACCTCTTCCCCTTCGTCCGTAAGCTCCTGACCCCGGGTGCGAACCCCGCCATCGCCCTCATCGGCTTCCAGCTCGGCTGCTCCATGAGCCTCGCGAACTTCGTGGCCGGCGGGCTCTCGGGCATCTTGCTCGGACTCGTGACGCTCTTCGTCGTGGGTGGCGTCACCTGCGGCTTCGAGCGCCTCATGGGCGGGCGCGGGGTGGCGGCGATCGCCTGCTCCACCGTCGCCGGCACGGCCATGACCACGCCGGCGGCCCTCGTGGAGGTCGCCCCGCAGTACGCGGCCATCGCGCCGGTCGCCTACGCGCAGATCGCGACCGCGGTCATCGTGACGGCCGTGCTCGCCCCGATCATGACCGGATGGTTCAACGACCGGTTCTGCCGCAAGGGCGACTGAGGCCGCGGCTATCCCTCATAGCGCGGCAAAGAAGGCGCCCCGTCTGACACGAAGCCGGACGGGGCGCCTTCTTATATCACGAGCTTTCGGCTGTAACGATCCGCTACGATGCCCGCGACGGGCGACAGCACAGCCGAGGGCAGGAAGCCCGCGAGCCCCGCCAACTCGAGTGTCGCAGCCGAGCCGGTGGTCACCGTCAGATGCCACATGAGCGCGAACTGCACTGCCGAGTTCCCAACGAGCGAGACGGCCTGACCGGCCATGATGGTGTAGAACTTACGCTTCCAAGAGGTGTCTGGAGACGTCGAGGGATCGGCAGGCTCCGTCTCCTTCGCCTGCTGCGGAGGATTCTCAGACATATGGGGTTCCTTTCGAACGAGGGAGGGGCATTATTTCGTATACCGAAACCCCTGCCAAGCACGGAAGCGTCGAGGGAACCATAGTCATCCCCACGGAAGTGTTTGAGGAGATCCAGTCGACTGTGAGCACCATCAACCGTGTGCTCCGCGCCATCGTTCCAGGACTTAGCATCCTGCTCAAAGGGCTAAACAACGAAACCCTCGATGACGGCACAACTGGAATCCGAGTCGAGCTGTTCTCGCTCAGAGACAAAGTGAAGGTCCCGTTCCGCACGGAATCAGAAGGAATCAAGAAAATCGTATCCGTGCTTGGATGGCTCATCGACGTTTACAACGACGACAGCGCTTGCCTGGTAATCGACGAGGTCGATTCTGGCGTATTCGAGTTCCTCCTCGGAGAGCTCTTGGAGGTGATTTCCAAGCGTGGCAAGGGCCAGCTCATCTTCACGGCCCACAACCTCCGCGCCCTCGAATGCCTCCCAGTCGGATCGCTCGTCTTCACCACCACCAATCCCGAAAATCGATACATCCGCTTCAAAGGCAAAGGCCGCACCAATAACCTTCGAAGCCAATACATCAAGGCCTTAAACCTCGGTGGGCAAAACGAGACGGTATACGAGCCAACCGACAGCATCGAGATCGATTCCGCCTTCTTCAATGCGCCCAACGACACCGATGAGGACTTCGAGGCGCTTTTGGCGAGGATTGGACGACGCCATGGCTAAAACTCGACGCGTCATATTGTTTCTGGTGGAAGGACCCAGCGAAGAAACCGCACTTGTCGAGCCTTTCAAAAGGTACTTGCGCGCTGCGGGCGACCAAAGCCAGAACGTGCGCAACGAGACATTCCACTGCGACGTTACAACCGCACGCCTATTCCCCAACAACGCCGACTTCCGCATAAGGGACAACGTGATCGAGACCGTAACCGGCTTCATCGCCGATCGCATCGCATCTCGGCAGGAGTACAGATGGTCGGATATCGCCCAAATCGTGCACATCGTCGACCTTGACGGAGCGCTCATTCCAAAGGAGCGCTGCTTACAAGGCGATACAGACGAATTCTACTATGGAGAAGATATCGAAAGCTGGAAAGAAGTGCAGCGAAACTGCAATTCACTCAAGCGGGGCTCCAACCTCCACCTGTTGTTCGACGCCATACAGTAGTCGGGCTTCGTTTGCATCGTCAAATGCAAGCTATTTCATGATCGTCCCACAACGATACAGAAGCCCTCGTTGGCCAAGGTGAACATGGCGCCAATGGCGAGGGGCACGCTTGCCTGCGGGGCGAGTCGCGCACCGTCCACGAAGGTGCCGTTGGCGGAGCCCAGGTCGGTAAGCGTGAGCGCCACGGGGTCCAGCTGCGCATGGCGCCTGCTGAGCGCGCTGTTCCCGGCGATGGTGATGTCGCAAGTCTGCGAGCGACCCAATACTACAGGCGCATCCAGCAGCATGTAAGTCGCCCCGTCGGCCTCGCGCACGAGCGCCACGACGGGCTTCGCGCTGGTAGCCAGCTCCGCACCCGCGGACACTCCGTCCTCGCGCACACTCCGTCCTCGCGCACCGCCTCTCCCCCGCCCAACAGCGAGGTCTCTGCCACGTTAGCGAGCGGGCCCGATTCGACGGTGCCGGCCACCTCCGCCGCCACGCCATGCGCGACATCCCTCCGCAACGGAGCACCCGCCATCATGGCAACGGGATTGAACGTCATCGACTTCTTCGCCGCGCCGGTAGCCCCGGTAGGCCCCGTGCCGCCCGTATATCCCAAAGACCCCGAGCCACCGACCAAACCGCTCGCTGGCGCGGCGGGCGCGCAGGAGCTCAAGCCAAAACGCTCTGCCAAAAACGCCCCGAGGTCCGCAGCGGGCAACACGCTCCTGCTCCGGGCGAAGTCGGCAACGGCCTGGCGGGCTGACTCGTCCTGCGGCAGCACCATGCGAACCTCTCGACCGCTCAGATACAGCAGCAGGTCCAGGGCGGAGCCGATACCGTCCGTGCGCTCGAAGGGCACGAACGCGAAGTGCATGGCACCGCGCTCATCGACATACACGTACGATGCATCGAAGCATACGTTCCCCTGCGGCAAGCCCTCGCGCACGCACAAATCCATGACCGCATACAGCGATTCGAGCATCGTCCGATACCGCACAAGCGACATCGGTCGCCTGATAAAGTCATCGAGCTCCGACAGCCCTTCTACGCCGTAATAGAACACCTCGGCGTCGGCGTCTTCCCACCGGAGACGAAGCAGCTCGGGGAAATCGGAGTTGGAGAGACAATTTGCCACCCGATAGCTCACGACATCGCGTTTGCCCGGTTTGAGCACCAACGCACGCAAGCGCCGGCTGTACCTCAAGTTGATCTCCGCCATGCGTCCGCCTACACCACGGCAACCAGCGTGCCGTCCACCAGCACGTCGTTTTCCACCAGCACCCGTATGAGGTCGCACGGGCTCAGCATGTCGCCCTGCGCGCCGGACGCCGGGTCGATGATCGCAAGGTCGGCCTGCAGGTTTGCCTCATACACCTCTCGTTCGCGAGAAGCCAGCAACTCGGAGATCATGCGCGCGGCGTCCTCGACCGTCATGTCGTACGGCACGCGAAACTCGTAACGCCTCCCCGTTGCCGGCAGCAGCACGTTTAAAAGCACCTTGTCCTTCATCACAGCCTCCCCGAAGCAGAATCCATGCAAGTGTATCTCTTCTCGAGCGCCGCCGCGTTTGCGGCGGAGTGTCTATACGATTTCGCCTTGGCGATCGCGTCGTCATACGATTTGCGGGCAGATGCAAGGTCACCGGTAAGAGTGTCCAGCTCGCCCTGCAGCTTGTCGATGAGCTCTTGGCACGCCGCCTGCGCGTCACCGATCTGCAGCGTCGTATTGCCGCCCAGCGAGTTCGCGCGCTCCCGCGCCCCCGCGATTTCCGTCGCCGCCGCCAAGTCGGCCCCGAGCTTCGACACATCGTCTTCGACCGCCATTTGCAACCGTGCGGCGTCGTTGAGCTTTGCCTTGACCGCCTGCAGCTTGACCATCTGCCCGTTCTCGTAGTCCAACGACGCCGTGAGCGAGCTGATGGTCGCGCTGCAGGCGGCCGCCTTGTCGTCCCATCGCCGTGCCAGATTGCGGTAGGTGGCGGAACTCGCGCCCGCATAGGTAGAGCCGGACGAGCTCGAGCCCGTTCCGCAGGTCATACCGTACTGCATGCCCATATGCGTTCCTTTCTGCGCTGGAAGAAGTTGTAAGCCACCCCTGACTTCCCCTCATCCATCTCAAGCCCAGGGGCTCGTCAGGTGCTCGGGGAATGGAGGGTTCGACATGAGGTGGGCGAGCAGGTCGCCGTCCGCTAGCCAGTCGAGGGAGCCGAAAGCGGACGCGCTAAATGCCGCGTCGTCCTCACACCAGTTTTCCGGCATGCCATCGCGCCTGCAGCGACGGCCCGTGATTGAAAAACCAAGGCCTGGGAAAACCCGTGTTTCGGCAACGTATGCGGCACCCCCAAGGAGCTGCTGCATCGTGAAGTCGTGAATTGGAACCAGCCCGACATCGCCCTCGGTTGCGTCGATCACCCTCAAGCGGCGCATCTCGAGGCCGCCCTCGCGGCGGCCCCGCGCGATGGCAGCCGACGTCTCAGCGAGCCGGTCGGGGTCGGCGCCCCAGCGCTCGGCGAATGCGCGCACGCGGTCGAGATCGCCCCTCATGAACGCCTCAGGGAACCCCGCGTCAGCTTGATCGCCCTCGATGAAGGGGACGCTCGCCGCGGGCGGTGCGCACCTGACCCGCGGGAAGCCCGCGGACCGGAGCGCGTGAGTCCACCACTTCTCCCGCGGACCCGCGTCCGAGAGCGTGAACGTGCGGCGGGGGCCGTCTCCGGAGGACCGCACGAGCGTGGCGCGCTCCCGCGTGCCGACAAGACAGAAGGTGCGGGAATCACGGGAGTCATGTGGTCCGGGGGTGGTGCCGTCGGACACCTCAACACCGCGCTTCCTGAGCGGCGCGAGCAGCTCCCCGAGCTCGGGACAGGGGCTGCAGGCGTCGTCCACGATGCCCGCCGGTGCAAGGCGCTCCACGGCGCGCCGCCGCCACTCGTCCGGACGCATCGCCGCCGGGCGCAGAAGGTCGAGCGTGGTGGTGTTGCAAATGAAGATTGAGGCATCCACGTCCCCCAGGATGGCGTATATCTCCTTGGCGGTGAAGGGCACCTCTTCCACCCGCGTGTCAGGAGCCACCGGCTCCACGGATACGTCGCGTCTCTTAAAGAAGCCGAACATCTACTCGTCCTTTCTGCGCTCGACGGCTGCGAGCTGCTCGCGCTTCCCCGCCTCGCTGAAATAGTCGTTGGGATGCACCGAGCCGAAGCCCGCCATACCCATGAAGAGGGAGTCCACATCCCGCTGGAAGTCCCGCCCCTCAGGGGATTCCTTGTACTTCTCGAGCGCGACGCCCGCACCGAGGGCGGCGACGCCGCCGACCGCGATCGCCCCGCCGCCCACGACGCCGCCGACGCCCAGGACGGCCACGGAACCCACCGCGTTCGACGCGGCGATGATGGCGCCCTCCGTCGCAACGTGAGAGGCGACCTCCGGCCCCACCGGGCCCGTTTCCAAGATGGTGAGGAGCAGGTCGATGCCCGCCGCTACCTTGCCCAAGCGATCGGCATGCTTGCCGAACTTCTCACCGGTGATGAGGGCCTCATCACCCAACTCATCAATCCAGCGATAAAATTCCAGCGCCCCCTCCTGCTCTATTGTGATTGTCTTGGCAAAAGCCTCCGCGACCTCATCGTCCACCCCAAATTTAACCCAGTCGACGTCCCGCATCGCGGCAACGAGGTCGCCGCCGCGCCTCCGGGCGGCCTCCTCGAGGTCACCGATGAACTCCCCCATGCTACCCTCATCGCTGAGCAGCTTCGCGAGCGCCCGCGCCCCGTCTGGGCCGAGACCCTTGACGGCGGCGTAGGCGCGCGACAAGGCGGACTCGTTGCCCTCAACCGCCACGCCGAAACCCCTGAGCATCCCGCCGACGGCCCCAAGGGAACCGCCGGCGCCGTCCGCGGCGTCCCCGATCGCGGCAAGCCACTCCCCGATGCCTGGACCGCCGCCGGCGATCTCCCCGCCGGCCCACTCCCTCGCCGCGCCGACCTGCAGGAAGCCGTCCGGGTCGAGCCGCGGCACGAGCGCATCCTCGAAATCGCCCACCGCCTTGGCGTAATCGGCGTAAGCGGAGGCGGCCGATTGCGCATAGGCGAGCTGCCAGGCGGCGCAGTCCGCCGCCTGGGCGAGCTCGCCTGGCAGGCGGCCCGTCCAGCCGACGCCGACGAGCAGCTCCGCCGCCTCCACAAGCGCCGCGACCACGCCGTTCGCCGAGCCCTCGAGGATGGACGCCGAGTCGGACACGTTCACCGTGGCGTCCAGCACGGGGTCGGTCGGTTCCGCGGCACCCGACCCGGCCACCGCGTCTAGCTCGGCGCGGGCGGCGACGACGGCATCAAGCTTGTCCTTCCCATCCCGCATCGTCTCAAGCAATGCGAAGAGCGACAGCGACAGCAGCTTGGCCTTGAGGCCCACCTCGGCGCCGCGCTCTGCCGACGCCTCGCCGAACCTCCCCTCGGCCAGTGGCCGGAAGTCGGCGAGCAGCAGGTCGGTGCGGTAGGCAATGTTATCCGCGCCGTCGCAGGCCGACTTGAGGGCGTCGAGGCCCTCGGCATACTTCGCGGGGGACACCCTGAACATGGGTTACCTCCTCCCGTAGAGCCCCGGGCCGGCCTCGCGAGGCCCACGTTGCTTTTCGCGCATATCCCGGGCACGTTGCCTGTCGATCTCCAAAAAACCATCCACTCCGGACTGAACGGCCGCGCAGTACGCGCCCGCCTCGTCATAGACCAGCTGCGTCGCAGACAGGGCACGCATGAACACCCCGTCTGTGGCGCTCGCGGCCTCGCCCTCCCATGAACCGGTAAACGCCTCTTGGGCCGCAGCCACGCAAGCCGCGAGCGCGTTGATGGACTCGGCCTCAGACTGCAGGCACTGCTTCGCAACCTGGAGCTTGCCGGGCTCGATCCTGATCGTTCCGCTCATCGCCCCTCATCTCCATCCCAATGCTCGGGCTCCAGATGCCGCACCAGCTCGGCAGAGCCGTTGGCCGCAATGAAGCCCTCCTCGGCAAATCGAGCGTGCGATCGCTCCTCCAAGACGCGCTGCAGGCTGAAAAACGCCTCGTCTTGATAGCCGAGGAACAGCGTGCGCGTAATGTCGGTGCGGTCGAGCATCACCCATTCGTCGTTTTCCATTCCCTCGGGATACGGACGGGCGCACAGGTCGAATACCGTTTCGCCGGCATCCGGCGTCACCATATACCCCAGCACGCATAGCGGGTCGTCCACGCCGTCGACCTCGACGACGGAGCCGAGCGGGGGCCACGGGCATACGCCGGCGGCGGCTTCGCCATTCGCATCGGCAGCGGTCTCGCGAACCACCGTCTCCCGTCCACCAGAGCCCAAAACGGAGGCACCCACGGCAATGGCCTTACTTGTCAATCTGTCCCCTCCACCGGACGACATGGTGCCTCGCACGCGCTTGCGCACGCTACGCGCCTTGACCTTCTCGAAGCGCTCTTCGCACATGTCGGCGAGGCTGCCGAAGAGCTGCCATGCGGGCGTCTGATACCCCACCAGGGGAACCGCCGCGATTTCCCAGCGGTCGCAATACACGCAGCCCGACGTCCGCCCAGCGGGATACGGCACTGCCATGTAATCCCACAGACGCCCCGCCCGCGGGTCCCGCACCATGCAACCCGCCAAAACGAACAGCCCGTCTCGGTGATCGAGGGTCACCGCCGAGCCGATCGGCAACCAACCGGAGGCATCGAGCGCAGGGGCCTCGCACGCCGCACGCCACATCCCAGGAGGGAGGGTGACGCTGCGATTCACCTCGACGCCACCGTTCGCGGCGCCAAGGCGGGCGAGCAGCAAATCGACGTCGTCATCCTGATATCCCACGAACAAGACGAGCTCGATGTCCGAACGATTGAAGAACGCCCAGCAGTCGACCGAAAAACCCCGCGGATGCACCTGAGCGCAGTAGTCGTACACCCGACCATCTTGCACCCGCTGCATATAGCCCATGATGCAAAGAGGGTCCGCTGCCCCCGCGGCCAGCACGACGGACCCGATGGGAAGCCACGGTTCCGGCGCAGGGGCGGCATTCACTGGAGCGCCCCGCAGGCCGTCCGCATCCTGCAGATCGCAGCGACCCTCCTCCTGAGCACCGGTCGAAACGAATGCGGCGTCGCAAAGGTCCGCAGAGCCCCCAACAAGCACCGGGACGCCCGCGCCCGGGGCGCCCGAAGCCGGACCTTCGGGCGCCGAAGCGGCCTCATCCAAGCCATCTGTCCCCGCACCTCCGGGCTTCCCCGCCCGAATATCCTCGAACCGAGGCTCGAACGCACGCAACACGCCCGCAAAATGCTGAGCGCGTGCATCCTCGTAACCCACGAGCAGGACGACCTCGATATCCTTTCGGTCGAACCAGGAGAACCCATCGTCAACCCTCCCATAGGGAAGGGGCAGCCCCAGATACTCGCTGGCACGTTCGGCGCCGATTGCCATGCTGCCCGCAATCGCGATGGGGGCGTCGCAGCCCGCCACGCGCACGACCGACCCGATGGGGAGCCATCTCTCTTGCCTGCTCACATTGCTCTCCTAGCGGTAGGAATCATCCCGATACGCCTGGTAGCTGCGCGCCACCTGCATGAACGGCACCACCGGGATCAACAGCAGGAACTCCCAGCATCCCCCCGTGAGGAAAGCGATCGCCTGGATGATCATGACTACGGCGCTCGCTCCGTACGCCCATAGCGCATACAGGAAGAACAGCAGATTGGAACCGGTTTTCTTCGCAGCGAACATGAAGAGCGCCAACCCCAGGCACAAGATGCCGTCCCCAAGCGCGACCGTCATGAGAATCTGGGGAAGCCCCTCGTACCAACGGCCCGAAGCGGTCCCCTCAAGCCAGACGAGCCAAAACCCAAACGCCATGCACACGACGCCCAGCAGCAGGTTCGCCTTCACCGCCGCGCGAAAGGACTCAGAAAAGTCACCCCATGTACGCATTTTCCATCCTCATTCCCATATAACCGCATCAAATGATTTCGTCTGTTTGCACCCGAGTCCTCCGAACCGGACATCGACAGGGCAACCGGCTCCGACCATTCTCCGAACTCACGAACCTCTTCTCGCCGAACGCTCGCGCGATGCGGCGATATTGCCAGAGGCCCTATACGACCTCGCCTTGCTCACTGCGTCATCGTACGACTCTCGAGCAGCCGAGAGGTTCTCATTGAGCCTGTCCAATTCGCCTTGCAAGCCGTCTATGAGCGCCTGGCAGTCCGCCTGCGCTTTGGCGACCTGGTCAGAAGCATAGCTCCCCAGCGAGCTCGCCCGCCTCTGGACGCCCTCGACCTCCGTCGCCGCGGCGAGGTCCATCCCAAGCTTGGTCAGCTCCTCCTCCGCGGTCAGCTGGAGTCGGACCGCCTCATCGACTCTCGCCTTAACCTCCCGTGCCTTCGAGAGCTGGCCGGCGGTGTAGTCCACAGAACCCCCGAGGGACGTTATGGTCGCACTTAGGGAGGCGGCCTTGTCGTTCCACTGCTTCGCCAAATTGTAGTACGTGCTGGAACTCGTACCCATATAGCTCGACCCCGTACCGTACGTCATACCGTATTGCATCCCCATGTCTATCCTCCATTGCTGCTGATAAATCGATCTCGCGTCAGGAGGTCATCTCTCGACCGCCGGGCGCCACGGCGTCGTCAGGTGCTCGGGGAACGGCGGGTTGGACATGAGGTGCGCGACCAGGTCGCCGTCTCCGAGCCAGTCGATGGAGCCGAAGGCAGACGCCTTAAATGAAGAGTCGTCGTCATACCAGTTCTCGGGCATTCCGATACGTCTGCAGCGGTGACCCGTTAGCGAGAATCCCAAGCTTGGAAATAAGCACGAGTCCGCAACGTACATATTTCCACCAATTAGCTTGTGCATCGTAAAAGTACCGACTCGATTCAGCACGACATCGCCATCCGTCGCGTCGATCAACCTCAACGCGACCATCGAGGAAAGCAGGTGTTTCGAAGAGCTTATCATTGATGATGTTCCCACCAGTCGCTCGAAGTTAACGCCCCACCTCTCCGCAAACGCGCGCAAAACATCAGCATCACAATCCGCGAGAGCATCGGCAAAGCCATCGCACGCGGGGTCCGACTCAAGAAAGGGAATGCATTCGGGTTGGGGCGAGGGGGCGATTGCAGGTATGCGTGCCGCCGATGAAACCAAGGGCCACCATCCCTCGCGAGGTCCAGCGTCAGAAAGCGTGAATGTACGTTGGAAGCCATCTCCAATCGACCTGATCAGAGTGGCTCGTGCATAATCCCCCTGAAGACAAAAAGTACGCTTGTCGCGAGAATCCCCAGGGAGGGGGATAGCTCCGTCTGAAATCTCCACGCCGCGCGTCCTGAGCGGCTCGAGCAGCCGCTCGAGCTCGGGGCAGGGGTTGCACGCGTCGTCCACGATGCCGGCCGGCGCCAGGCGCTCCACGGCGCGGCGGCGCCACTCGTCCGGGCGCACCAGCGCCCGCCGCAGGAGCTCCATCGTGGTGGTGTTGCAGATGAAGTAGCACGCATCCCCGTCGCCCAGAATGGCGAAGATCTCCCGCGCGGTGAAGCTCACCCTGTCCACCGGGGTGCCCGGCACCACCGGGGTGACACCGTCGTCGCGTCTCTTGAAGAATCCGAACATCCGTCATTTCCTCTCGTCTTCGTTCGCCTTGAGCTGCTCGCGCTTGGCAGCCTCGCTGAAGTAGTCGTTGGGGTGCACCGAGCCGAAGCCCGAGGCGGCCATGAAGGCGCCATCCACGTCACGCTGGAAGTCCGCTCCCTCGGGCGTGCTCTTGAACCACTCCCAGCCGAACCCCGCAGCGACACCGGCAACTGCGCCCAGCGGAGTCATGAAACCACCCACAATCCCGCCGCGCACCACGCCCGCGCCCGAGGATATGAAGTCCCCGGCCTTGCCCGAGGCGAAGATGACCGCGCCCTCGGCCGCGACGGCCGCGACCCTCTCCGGCCCCACCGGGCCCGCCTCTCCGCAAGCGAGGAGTAGATCAATACCAGCAGCGACTTTCCCAGTTTTTTTAGAATAATATGTTAGCCTTTGGCTGGATTCACGTGCCGCACCACCGAGTTCAGTGAGTCTTTGTTTGAGATTCAAAATGGACTCTTTATCCTTGGGAACGTTTGAAACTAAAGCCTCGATGTCATCCCCATCCACGCCATACCCGAACCAGTCGATGCTCTTGATCGCCGCGATGAGGTCGCCGCCGTTGTCCTTGAGATTGGCCTCCATGGCGGCGATAAGGCCCTTGAGCGTCCCCTCATCACTGAGCGCCTTCGACAGCGCGCGGGCGCCGTCGGCCCCGAGGGCCTTGATCGCCTCCCAGGCCTGAACGAGCCCCGCCTCGTTGCCGTCCAGGGCGCGCGAAAGCCCCAGGAGCGCGCCCGAGGCGATGTCCATCCCGTCCCCAATCGCCCCGGGCGCCCCGAGAAGCGCCCCGATCCCCGCACCGCCCGACGAGGCCTCGGCACAACACCATCCGAGCGTGGAATCCACTTGGAGGAACGCGCCTTCGTCGAACAACGGCGCGAACTCCGCCTCGAACGACTCCACACCGCCCTTGTACGCGACGTAGGCCTCGGCGGCCGAATCGGCGTACGACCCCTGTTTTGCCGCCCACGAAATCGCATAAGCCAACGAGCCGGCAACGCCGCCGGGAAAATGGATCCCCGCGAGGAGCCCTTCGGCCTCCTCCAGCTTGGCGGCCACGCCCCGCGCGGAAGCGGACGCCGCCTCCGCAGACCCCTCGACGTTGACGCCGGCGTCAAGGACGGGATCGGTGACCCCTCCCGTGCCCGCCGCCTCGAGGACGCCCCTCCTGAGATCCATGATGCCAGACAGCGCGTCGCTCGCGGCGCGCATCGTCTCCAGCAGGGCGAACAGGGAGAGCGAGAGCAGCTTGGCCTTGACGCCGATCCCTGCTCCGGCCTCCGCGGAGGCATCGGCGAAGGAGCCCTCGGCAAGCGGGCGGAAATCGGCGAGCAGAAGGTCGGTGCGGTAGGCGATGTTGTCCGCGGCGGAAGAGGCCTCCTCCAGGAAACCGACCGCGTCCTCGAAAGAGCCTATGGACACCCTGAACACGGGCTACCTCCTTACGTTCGCCATCGCGTTGCCGGCGTACGGGGCGTCCTCTTGCAGCTGCAGGACCTGGGCCCGCTCCCTATCAGCCTCCTCCAACGCCTGAACGCCCGCTTGGACCGCTCTGCAATACCCCCGAGCCTCACCTTGCACCAGGAGCGCCGTCGCGATGGCATGGGTAAACACACCGGACGCCTTTGACGCCGTCTCCCCTTCCCACGAGTCGGACAACCTGCCCCTCATGGCCTCGAGGCTTCCAACGATCCCCTCTATGGAATCCATCTCGGACTCAAGGCACTGCTTCGCAACGAGCATTTGATCCGAATCGACCCTGATGGTGCCGCTCATCGCCCCTCATCTCCATCCCAGTGCTCGGGCTCCAGAAGCCGCACCAGCTCGGCAGAGCCGTTGACCACGACGAAGCCCTCCGATGGCTTTCGCACTGCGCGGTACTGCGCCTCGGCACGCGCCGTGCGCAGCAACGTCTGATCGCCCATTCCCGAGCCGATCCACAGGCCGCTTCCATATGCCGAGATGACTTTGAACCACTCGTCATATACCGACTTGGCACGCCAGAACTCCGTTGCGGCAACAAGCGAGGTGTTGCCTGCATAACGCTCCTGGGAAATCCAATCCTTGAGCATTTGCGCCTCGGCTGTTGGCAGACCCTTGAGCAGGCGCACTATGTCGACCAAAACCAGGATGTCAGGGGTATCGCCCTCCGCAAGGGAGCGAATCGAACAGGCGATATCGGCCGCCGAGGTCAGCACATGCTCGTCGTCCGCAGCATGCAACTCCGATGCCAAGTCGAAGAACCTGTAGCTCCGCGCACCCGCCGCAAGCGCCTCGCGAAGGCCTGCCAGGTACCTCGTGATCTCCTGGGCGTCGTTTCCCATCACCAGACAGGATGGGAAACGGTCAAGCGGATATGAAGCCTCCTCCAGCGTGTGGAAGGAATAGCCAAGTGGGAGCCCGGAATCTCGCGCCGGCGACGCATGCATATCCGAGGCGTGCACATGTGCGGGCATCTTCGGAATCTGCCGTGCGCGGGCGGGGCTCTCTACGCAAGCTGCCGCCAATGACGTTGCAGGGTCATCCCCAGGAGAAACGGCAAGAGCGCCTTGGAACTCGTAAAGCCTCTTGTTCTTGCGGACCAGGCCACGCATGGGCATGCGAGCCGGAGTCACGTCTCCACGGGTGCCAAAAATCGAGAGATAGTCATTCTGGTCGTTCAGGGCAAGGGCGATGGAGGTGCCCATATTCGCCTTGAGGCGCATGTGGGGCGTCATGGCAGTGGCGGCGGTCACGATGAGGTAAATCCCGTATCGAGGCGCATCGCGGGCTATAGCGACGAGTCGTTGCTCGAAATCGGGATACAGCTCCTGGAACGCGGCGAGGTTAGTCAGCGCCACGACGATGTCCGCACCGCGCCCCCCTCCCGTGGCAAGAGCCTCGCGCCGTGCATCCATCTCCCGCTCGACCAGACGGAACAAGTTCTCCAAGCGCTCACCGTCATCGGACAGCACCACGCCACCGCACTGCGGCAAAGACGCCATCACGCCGAGCTCGCCAGATGCGAAGTCGGCCACGTAGAAGGAGCAGCGGAAGGCATCGTATGTGCGGCTCAACGAGGCAAGGATCGTCATGACCAGGCTTTCGCAGCGCGCGTCCTGAGCGCCGTAGATAATCAAGTTGCCGTCGCGGCGGAAGTTCACCATATAGGGGGCACGGCACTGTTCGGCAGGCATGTCCGTTTCTCCCAACAGCGCCACCACATCGCCCTCGCCGCGCGCCGCCGCGATCTCCTTGCCATACCCGGCCTCGATTTGAGGAAGCGACAAGCGACCGGGCAGGGGATCCAGCCATAGGCGTTCGGCGGCGAGGCAGTGCGCGTCCGCGATGCGCTGGATTCCGTCGAGCGCGGCGTTGATCTCGGACAGGCCGCTTTGCGCCCAGCCCCTTGCCGGGCGGAGCGCGGCCGCGGTCGCGCCGGCGTTGTCGATGAGCTCCACGGCGTCATCGCGCTTGGGTTCGAACCGCTCTGTTGGGGCATACGGGGCGCCCGCATAGGCCGCCTGCCCGCCGGTGAAGTACTCGTTGAAGCCCACGAGCAGATAGAAGCGGCCGGGGTCGCGGATCTCCGCCGCGTCCGCACGGCCGATCATCTCCTTGGAATCGCCCGCGTCCGCCACCTTGAGGCATACCTTCAGGCGCATGTTGGAGCGGATCTGGTCGTTCACCACACCGGAGGGCTTCTGCGTCGCCAAGATGAGGTGCACGCCCAAAGAACGACCGATGCGCGCGGCGCTCATGAGCTCGTCCATGAACTCGGGCTCCTGCTGCTTGAGCTCGGCGAACTCGTCGGCGACGATGAACAGGTGCGGGATGGGGTCTTCCAGCACGCCGCGCAAGTAGTACGAGATGTACTTGTAGATGTCCATGGTCGCCTCGCCCGTGACCTCGCGTGCGCGGTTGAAGGCGTCTTGCCTGCGCTTGAGCTCGCTTTTGATGGACACCAGGCTGCGCGAGATGGCCGCGCCATCCAGGTTGGTGATGGTGCCCGCCAGGTGCGGCAGGCGGAAGCGCTCGTTGTCGAACGCGCCGGCCAAGCCGCCGCCCTTGTAGTCGATGAGCACGAAGGCCACCTGGTCGGGCGGGTAGCACACAGCCAGGCTCAACACGTAGGTGATGATGAACTCGCTCTTGCCCGAACCCGTGGTCCCCGCGATGAGGCCATGCGGGCCATGGACCTTCTCGTGCAGGTTGAGCACGGCGGGCTCGCCCTGGGCGTCCACGCCAACCGGCGCCTGCAGCGTTCGGGAGGCGTCGGCGCTGGCCCAGCGGGAAGCTATATTCAACTGCGAAACGTTGCCCGCCTCGAACATCTCCAAGAAACCCAAGGAAGAGGGCAGGGCCGTGCGCTGCCCGGGCACGTCCAGGCGCACGCGGGCCATGCACCGCGCGAAAGCGTCCACGTGCTCCGGCAAGACGTTGATATCCGGGGCGAACGGCAGCATGGTGCCGGAAACGTCGGCGCGGTCGAACATGCACGCGCCGGTCGGCGCACCTCCGGCTGCGCCAGAGGCAATCGTACCCGTCAAGTCGATGACGTAGGCGCACTCGCGGGGAAGGTCCTTGAGCTCCTCGCCCATGAACACGAGGGAGATACCGCGATAGCTGCGCAGACGGGCCAGTCTCGCGATCGTCTCCGACGGATCGGTCAGGGCCTTGTTCGCACAAAGCACCACGTAACGCGGCCCGGCATCGATCACATCCTCGCCGCGCTGTGAGCTCCTCCGCTCGAGCTCGCGCTCCAGGTGCATGGTGAGCCCCATGAGCTCCTCCGACGTGGTCGCCAGATAGCGCCCCCGTCCGGCATCGTCGAACAGATGGGGCAGCGAGCGCATGCAGCCCCACTCGGAACTCTCCGCCTCATCCGCCACCAGCATGAGTTTCACGTCCTGGTAACTCATGAGCGCGCACATCTGGACCACAAGGCCGCGCATGAACGCCCATGCCTCGGAACGCGGGCCCACCACGCCGGCGACGTAGTGCTCGGCGGGATTGAAAGCAAGCGGAACCCCGACGAGTTGAGGCGGGCGATGCGACACCTCGATCACCTTGGTCAGCAAGCGATCCCTATCGACTGCGAACTGTTCGGCGGGCCAGCTGATATCCGCCTCCAAAGGAAGGCTGCCCGTGCCCACGCGCAGGTCCATGAAGTCGCCGTGAGCGCTCGTTCGGTTCATCAATTCCGGGGAGAGAGCGGCGGCTTTGTCCAATAACGCCGGAACGGTCGCGCGATTCTCCGCCAACACAGCCGCCTGCGCAGCGCACTCCTGCTGTAACGTGTGCTCGATGGCGTTCAGGTAGTCCGCATAGGTACTCTCGCGGCGGGCCTCTTCGCGCTCGTCGCGCTTGCGCTCGTAGCGCTTAGATATGAGCGGCCAGACGAGCATGCCAGAGATCATGGAGATAGACATGGCGAGCATGGGCAGCGTTGTCATGACGTCAGCGCCGCCCGCCAGGCGCAAGACCGTGTTGGCCACCATGAAAACCAAGGCCAACCCCATGATGAACGAGGGGCCGAGTTTCATGATGGCCGGCGCCTCATCGCGCTTTTTGCCCTGCGGCGGGCCGTCTACGGTAAAGGCGCGCTTGTGCACCGAATGCATGAGGCGAGGAGCCGGGTAGAACAGGCGCTCCTCGCCCGTCGGCTCCGCCGGGTCGGGGTTCCCCTCCTTGAGCCTACCGTGCTCGATAACCGCAGCGCCGGGGACGGACGCCTCCAACGGAACACTCGCAGCGCAATTCGCCACCAAGTAGCGATGACCGACCATGCAGGTGAACGCAGCGATTTGCACCACGTCCCCAACTGCCAGACGGCGCGACGATTTCGCCGGCAACGGACTGCCGTTCACAAGTGTGCCGTTGGTGGAACCCAAGTCCTCCAACGTAAAAGAATCGCCGCGCAGCGAAAGGCGCGCATGTCCACCCGATACCTCGGGCGCATCGTAGCGAAGACCCGCGTCTGGAGAGCGCCCGATCACGCAGGAGAAATCTTCCACGAAGCCAACGGCTCGAAACCGCTTCGCCTCGCGGTCCAGTTGTTTCGCTTGCTGCTCAGCCATATCTCAATTCCCTGTCTACCAAAAGGGCGGTCGTCGCCACAAGGAGGCGGCGGCGACCGCTCCAATGCCGCATTTTACCCGCGGAACGCGCTCGCGATGTTGGCGTCCGTCTCCTCGAGGGCCTGGGCCGTGGAGTCGAGGCTCTGGGCGATCTCGGTGATGAGCTCCTGGGCGCGAACGAAACCGGGACGCAGTTCCTGGAAGCGGGAGGCGTAAGCGTTGGTAGCCTCTCCCTCCCACTCGCATCGCGGCCCAGATAGCCGACGATCACAACCGGATCTTCAAAGCCGCCCACGTAAACCACGGAGCCTATGGGAAGCCAATCCTCAGTCGAAACCATATTTGCCCATCCTCTCACGAAAACAGCCCTTATCGTCACCTCGGGGCTGCGGTGAAGCCTGTCCTAGCAAAGATACCGCCCGCGACTCACTCTCGATACCGGCGAATACTAGAGCGCACCGAGCTAGCGTTTGAACGGGCCGCAGTGGCATGCGCATTTGCGCTGTCGAGACTTTCCCGCGCACTGGAAAGCGATGCGTCCAAATTGGCGATCTCCTCGGCAAGCTGCGAAACCAACGATGCACTCGCGTCTTTGGCCTGCTGCGCCAAATCGGACGTGCCCTCGTAGATGGATTTGATTCCGGGCTTAGCGTCTTCAAGCACCGCCTCACCAAGCGAAAGGGCGAGACTATCCATGTCGAGTTCATAGGTTTCGGCAGCCGCAACCACAGAGGCGCACATCGCATCGGCAGCCCGGGCCTTCGCAAGTTGATCCTGTTTGTGCAAAAGCGAACTGGAAAGGCCGGCAATCTGGGACGAATATCCCGCCGCCTGGTCCTCCCAATAGCTCGCGTTCGCCTCGTACCGCGCCAACCGACCATATAGACTTTGAAGACTCATATGCACATCACCTGCCAATTGTTCTTCGACATCCAAGGTCCAGCACGTCCTCGCGGGTGAAGCGGACCTCGGAGAGCGGGATCTCCGCCGGAGCTGCATGGCGGCGCGTCAGGAACTCGAACATAAGACGATCACCACCGGCGCAATTCTTCGGGATACTCATAAAAAACGAGCATGTAGTCCAACAGGGCCCCCTCGGATACGAAGTCGATTACAGAAAACTCCGTCAGGCTCTCGTCGCCATGGCGAGCGAACGCCCCGGCGCTTGTAAGAAAGACCCCTGCAGATGGAAAGGCGTATGCACATTTCGTCTTAAACGACTCGGAATTGCCTTGGGGGATCAAGAAGCCCAATGACCGATCGAACGCGCATCCCCTATAATCCGCAGACATGATGTATCTCTTGCTGCTCCGCAACGCCCTATCAGATGACAGCCTCGCGGCAAAATCGACTAAGGCAGAGCCGTCGCTACCGTGATCCGCACAGAAACTCCTGAGCCAATCCGCATCGTTTCGAACGATCGACTCTCCGATTCTGGGCTCGACGTCAGAAACAATCCTCTCTGATTTCCCGGCGTGGCAGAGCGCGCCAATTCCGGAAAGCAGCCTGAACGCCGCGTCCCACTCGGCCTCAAGGCCCAACGGCACGATATTGAACCCAGCGCGCCGACCGGGCAGGCGCTTGATGGCGGTGCCGCTCCCCTCGTAAAACACGGCAGAAACCGTGCGAACTTCGCGCTCGCCGGCGGCCTGCGGGGTCAATCCGTCGTCAACGACCTCTCCAGGCTTATTCAGGGGGTGGATGGCGATCTCCAACTCGTCGGAGGGGGCGCCCTCCGCATCCACGAGGCCGGTGGGAGACAGGCGGGCGGCCATGTCGCGCCGCCATGGGTCAATCCCGCGCCGCTCGAGTTGATCGAAGTCTATGGTGAATTCCCCGTTGGCGAACATGCCGGTGTCGCAGCCGTCCAGGAGCACGAACAGGTCCTCCCGGGTGAAGCGGACCTCGGAAAGCGGGATCTCCGCCGGAGCCGCATGGCGGCGCGTCAGGAACTCGAACATGCCTCCTCCATTCTGCGCATCTGTCGGACATGACGACGTCAAATCTCGACGGCAAGACCTGGTGCGCTAGCGAGCCCAGTCGGGGACCGCGTGGAACCTGAACAACGCATCGAGAAGCGTCCCATCCCCGTTGAACTCGATCGCACCGTACTCGATGATTTCGTCCGACCCAGGGTCGAAAGGCACCTTCATCGCGTTAAGCACTACGCCTTCCGAAGGGAAAACGCGAGCGCTTTTCGCCCAGAATGACGATGAATTCGCCTGGGGAATCACAAATCCAAGAGACTCCTCGAAGAGGCATCCCCTGTAATCGGCGATGAGAAACGTCCTCATTCCCCTAGATATGGCGGAGTCAGAAAAAAGATTCACCGCGAAGGCGCAAAGGGCTTTCTCGTCTCCCCCGTAGCGCGCACAAAGCCCCCGTAGAAAGGCCTCATCCCCGCGCCGAAGGGCGGACCCCACCTTGGGGTCCGGCGGGGTCTCGACCACCTGCCCCTCCCAGGGTGAGGCGAGCGGCGGGCATCCGACGAGGCTGCGGAACGCGGCGTCCCAGACCCCCTCGCCGCCCAAGGGCGTCACCGAGAAGCCCACCCTCCGGCCGGGAAGGCGGCGGATGGCGGAGGCGGAACCCTCGAAGAAGACGGCGGAGACGGTCCTCTCGTCGCGCTCCCGGACTGACTGAGGAAAGCTCCCATCTTCCACAACGATCCCCGGTTTGTTGAGGGGATACAGGGCGGCGGCAAGCTCGTCGGAGGGGCTTCCTTCCGCGTCCACGAGGCCCGTGGGCGACAGGCGGGCGGCCATGTCGTGCCGCCAAGGGTCGTTCCCGTACCGCTCGATCTGGTCGAAGTCAATGGTGTACTCGCCGTTGGCCAACATCCCCGTGTCGGAGCCTCCCAAAAGCACAAACAGGTCCTCGCGGGTAAAGCGGACCTCGGAGAGCGGTGTCTCGGCAGGAGCCGCATGGCGGCGCGTCAGGAACTCGAACATGGAACATCCTCCTTGTTAATCTGCTACAGGCCGAACAAGTCTCCGACGGCCCTAAAGGCGTCGCCGATGCCGTCGACCGCCCTATCCTTAAACCCTTCGTCATCGAGCCACTTGAGCCCAGCGTCGAGCAGCTCGCCCGCCACCCAACCGATCGCCACACCGGCGGCAACGCCGACGGGACCCCCGATGGCGCCGACCGTGGCGCCTACAGCGGCGCCAGCAGTAAACTCGACCAAACCTTCGCCTACCTCGACTACAGCAGCGGCAGTCTTATCGTAGCCGTCACCGACAGTCGAATTGAAAGCGGCGCCCGCCTGACCAACGGTGTCGAAAACGGAAAGGGCAGTCCCCATGTAGCCCAAACCCTTAACGGCATTGTCTATGTGAGTCCCGACAGATTCCACCGAAGTAAAGAGGTCATCAGCCTTCCTTATGGCGCCCTTACTTCCAGAATAAAATGCTCTCACCCGCTCCCCCAGATCGCCGACAAGCCCTCTCACGCCTTCGTATGATTTCTTCCACTCGCTCGGCTTGACCCAGTCGGTAACCTCGGACTCGAAGCCCTTCTTGAAGAACTGCCAGAACGTCTGCCCCTCAGGTATGGCGCTGCGAACGTCATCGGAAAGACCCAAGGCGAAACGAGAGAGCCACTGCCTATCGACAAGCTTCAGACCCCTGCCTTCCTCACCGCACATGAAGCTCAGAGCATACCTCCAAAGCGCGGCATTGCTCCTGTCCATCGCTGCAGCCCCTCCGCCCACAGCGGAGAGCACGACACTCACGTCCCCAAACACATCGATGAACGCGAACGGGCCGTTGTCGAGGGCCTCGCCGTACTGCGCATGCAGGTCCGCGACGACCGTATCCCTCATGGATTCCGTGACGAACTCGCCGGGAGCGAGACGATTGGCGTATTCCTCCTCGAATGCGTCCACCGCCGCCTCGTAGGCTACATACGACGCGCGGATCTCGTCGATCGCGCTGCCCTGGGTCCCCGCAAGCGATGAAAGCGCCGACAGAGGCCCCGACACCCCGCCGGATGACTCGAGCCCGTCTAGGGCCGACTGCGCGGCGGCCACCGCCACCTTGAGGTCCTCGAGGGACCCGACGGCGAAGTCGCACGCGCCCGCCACGTTGTGATATGGCTCGAACCTGACGACTTGCGGGGACGCGGCATTCGACCGCGCCGCGGAAAGCAGCGCATCACGGGTTGGGGCGACCTCGCCCGTGAGGGACGCGAGGGCATCGGCGTATGTATCCCCCATCGCAGTGAGGCCCTCGGTCAACATCCTGAGCGTCACCTCGAGGTCGGCGTAGGCGCGGGACTCGGCGGTCGCCCATGCGCCCGACATGAGGCTCGCGAAGCCCGAGTTGACCTTGCCCACCCTCGTCACAGACTCGCCCGCGCGCGTCGCCGCAGAAGAAACAACCGTCGCCGCAGAGGAGAATTCATCGATGTCGACCCTGAACACAGACGCCCCCTAATGGATGTAACGCGAGATTTCCCCGCACGCAGGAGTTGCGGATTGGCTTGAAGCCGCAATCGCCTTATCCATGTCCATAAACGTATCGGCACCCTGCTTGACGTAACCGCTGTGTCTCAGCAGGGAATCCTGAGCGGAGGCCATATAGGACGAGGCCTCGGAGAGCGTTTCCATTGCGCTGGCAGCCGCCCGCCCCTCCCACGCACCTTCCAACGCCGAAGAGACGGCGGCGATCGAGTCGTTTATGGCCTTGAGTTCCCGCGCCTCTGAATCGTAGCCCTCCACGGTTGACAGGGCCTGTTCGCGGTCGACGATGATTTCCCCCGTGGCCATGAGCTACTCCTTCCCGTTTTCCGAGACCCCCTTCGAGCGCATCCGCTCGAAGGGGGCGGTGTTCGCCTCGAGGAAAGCCTGAAACGCAGCTCCCTTATCGTCCAGATAACCGAGCTGGTGAAGTCTGTCGATCATGTGCTTGTCGAAAAAGCATCCCTCATCGGGGACAGTCCGCCCCTCTGGGTACGGGATACCGATATAGTCCCAATAGCGCCCCGACTTCCCATCGAGCGCCATGACCCCGGCGATCATGACGGGGCGCGAACCGCCCTCGAGCGTGACCACCGTTCCCACGGGAAGCCAATCGTCTTTCGTGATCATGATGACACCCCCTGCGCACGCCCGCGACACCACGGATAATCCGGATTCAATATTTTTTGAGTTTAACCCACAGCTCTCACCAAGCAGCATGAGCATCGATGGTCGTGGAAATCCTTTCGGCGGACGGAGTTAGAGATGACCATCCATCAAAGAGACGCGCTGGATATGAGGAATGGTGCGCGGCTCGCACAAGGCGGTTTTCACCTCTATACTTATGCAGTTACACATTTGTCTGGCGCTGCATATGCATTCCCATCCCTCTCCCTCCTCCAAACCCGAGCTGCTCGCCCCCGCGGGCGGGCCTGAGCCGTTTTACGCGGCGCTCGCGGCCGGCGCGGATGCTATCTATTGCGGCATGGGGTCGTTCAACGCCCGGCGCAAGGCGGGCAACTTCACCGATAAGGCCTTCGAGGCCGCCTGCCGCGCGGCACACCTCGCCGGGGTGCGCGTGTACGTGACGGTCAACATCGTGATCAAGGACGAGGAGATGGCGGCCGCGCTCACCCTCGTGGAACGCTGCTGGAGACTCGGCGCGGACGCCTTCATCATCCAGGATTGGGGCCTGTTCTTCGAGATTCGCCGCCTTATGCCCGAGGTGGAGACCCATATATCGACACAGGCGAATATTCACGACGCCCACGGCACCGCTTGGTGCAAAGATGCCGGCGCCGACCGCGTCACGCTCTCGCGTGAGCTCTCCATCGACGAGATCGCCGCGATCCACGACGCCGTGGACATCGAGCTCGAGGTGTTCTCCCACGGCGCCATCTGCTTTTGCTATTTGGGCATCTGCCTGCTTTCCAGCTTCACCTCACGCGGGCGCTCGGCAAACCGCGGCATGTGCGCGCAGCCCTGCCGCCTGCCCTACGAGCTCATCGACGAGACGGGGCGCTCGTGGTCCGTCCCCGGTCGCGAGCGCGCCCTGTGCCCGCGCGACACCTGCACGGCCGACATGCTTCCCCGCCTATTGGATGCTGGCGCTCACGCTCTGAAGCTCGAGGGGCGCATGAAGGCGCCCGACTACGTGCACTCCATCGTGAGCGCGTACCGCGCCCAGCTCGACGGCGTCCTCACTGGGCGCGAGGCCTCAGATGAGACCGCGCAAGCGCGCTACCGCCAGCTCAAGCGCTGCTTCAACCGCGACTTCACCTGCGAGTACCAGGAAGGCCGCTCGGGCGATGAGATGATGAGCTACGAGCGGTCGAACAACCGCGGGCAGATCGTCGGCGAGGTGCTCGGCAGCAAGCCGCTCGGCAACACCAAGGGGCTCAAACCCGACGACAAGCGCCGCCGGGCAGCTTGGACCCGCCTGCGCCTTTCCGAGCCCGTGGGCAAGGGCGATCTGCTCGAGCTGCGCCACGACGACGAGTTCGACCAGTTCCTCACCGCCATCGCGCCCGAGGACGCCGCCGGCGGCGATGTCATCGAGTGCCGCACGGCCCGGGCCATGCCCGCTGGCGCACTCGTGCGCCTCATCCGCAGCCAGGCGGCCCTCGATGCAGCCGAGGCGGCGCTCAAACGGCCCGTGGCGCGCAGGCGATCCGTCGACGTTCGCGTCATCGCCCGCGCAGGCGAGCCCTTCTACGTGGAGCTCGCCTGCGCGGACGACCCCGCGCTTTGCGGCAGGGCGGAGGGCTTTACCGTCGAGGCGGCCCGGACCAAGGCCGTCACAGCCGACGACCTCCTCGAGCATGTGGGGCGCATGGGGTCCTCGTCCTTCGAGGCTGCCGCCTTCGACATCCAGCTCGATGAGGGTTGCGGCATGGGCTTCTCGGCCGTGCACAAGGTGCGCACCGCGGCGCGCGAGGCCCTGGAACGCGCGATTCTCGCCGTGTATGACCTGCGTAAGGAACATGGGGGCGCGACTTCGCCCGCATTTCCGTGACGGCCGATGCGATCGGTGCAGACCCGCATGACGCATCGGAATCCGCGGCAAACGCCGCCATGGATGCACGCTCGCGCAAGCCGACGCCGTACGGCGCGCCAGTGCATCGCGCATCTACATGGCAGTCGATAACCTGCCCGCCAACCATATCGCCCCCGCCGATTGCGGGGAGTCCGGCATCATCCCCGTGCTCGACGAGGTGTCCCGCGAGGTTGACCACGAGCGTCTTGACCCGTGGCTCTCCGCAGGCGCACCGGCGGCGGCCGGCACCATCTCGGAGTTCGCGCTCGGAAGCGGGCGCGAGGCGGTCATCGAGCTGCGCAGCTGCATCCCCGTCCACAACGTCGCCTGCATGCGCGCGCTCGCCAGGCGAGGCGCTGCGGGCGCCTGGCTCTCCCCCGAGCTCACGCTCGCGGAGATCGAGCGCATAGCCCCGCATCGCGGGGATCTCGTCCTCGGGCTCATGGTGCTCGGCGCCCCGCGCGTCATGACGAGTGGGCATTGCATCTTGCAGGTCGCCGGCGCCTGCATCCACGACTGTGCGAACTGCCGACTGCGCACGCTCGACTTCAAGCTCAAAAACATCGGGCCGCCTGCTGCCCGTGCGCACGGGGCTCAACGGGCGCAGCCACCTGTACGACAGCGTGCCGATCGACGCAACACCGCAGATTCCCGCGCTTCTGGCTGCGGGGATCACGCGCTTCCTGGTCGACGGCACGATCCTGGACGCCGATGGGCTCGCTCGCCGCGTCACGCGTGCGAAGCGAGCGCTCGACGCCGCCCTCGCGGGACGTACCCCCGGCAAGCGCATGCCCGGATCGGGCTCAGGCTGTCTTTTCCAGGGCGTCGAGTAAGCTTTCTTTCCGCAAATCGGGCGAAAAGGTAACGAAGAAACAAATGAATGAAGTAGATGGCCGTTCTTCACTGAGAAACCCCAGTTGGTCAATGTCTAAAACCCCGGTCTACTCGAGCCATTCGATTATTCGTTACCTTTTCGACCGATTTGTGACAAAGAGGGCGTTTAGAGGTCGCGGGACGAAGGACGGACCTTTGCTCAAGCGCCACAGACCCTGAAGCGCGACCAGTTTTGCCACAAGGCGGCCCCGTCTCTCAGCTTTGAGAAACGGGACCGGTCGCATGAAAGCTCCGAGCATGACTATCCCGCACAGGCCTTTTCGTCCCTTGGTTGGGCTATTCCTCCTCCGGATAGACGACGCCCCAGTCGCGGCGCAGGCGCGTCATGGTGTCCATGACGTCGGCGGCGTACTCGATGAGCTCGCGCTTGGACTCGTCGCCCGCGACCGCCTTCTCCAGGTCGGCGATCTCGTAGCAAAGCGCGTACGCCTCGACGCCCGCCTCGACCTCCTCGCAGCGGCCGTCCTCGGTCCACGTGATGGTCGCGCGATCCGCGCGCGGGTACGACATGATCTCGATATAGCAATTGTCAAAGCACAGGTCGGCGCGCTTGGGCTGCTTGGCGTGCATGGTCAGGGAGAAGACGCCGAGCTGGCCCTCGGCGTTGCGCGTCACAAAGCCGCTCTCCTCGTCGACGCCCGTCTCGAATCGGTTCGCGAGTGAGACGACCTCCTCCGGCTGGCTCTCCATGAACAGGCGCGCGACCGACAGGGCGTACACGCCGATGTCGAGCATGGCGCCACCGGCGAGAGAACGGTTCCAAAAGCGGTTGCTCACGTCGTCGTAGCTGTGATAGCTGCCAAAATTGACCTGCGCCAGGCGGAGACGGCCGAACTCACCGGCGCGAGCGCGACGCATGAGCGCAACGTAGAGCGGCATGTGGAGCACCGTGGTGGCGTCCATGAGGACCACGCCGTGCGCGTCGGCGATGGTGCGCGCCTCATCGAGCTCCTCTGAGTTGAGCGTGACGGCCTTCTCGCACAACACGTGCTTGCCGGCGGCCAGGGCGCTGCGCAGGAACTGGATATGCGTGTTGTGCGGCGTGGTGATGTAGATGGCGTCGACAGCATCGTCGCCGTAAAGGTCCTCAAGCGTGTCGTACACCTTCTCGAGGCCATAGCGCTCGGCGAACGCCTCGGCCTTGGCGCGCGTGCGGTTGTAGATGCCGTGCACGGAGCGGCCCGCGAGCGCGAACGACTGGGCCATCTGGTTGGCGATGGCACCGCAGCCGATCACCGCCCAGGTGAGCTGCGGAGCCGTGAAGATGTCCGTGGGAAACGGTCGACCCTGCACGGCGGCGAACGCGGCGTTTGCCGCGGCCTCGGCATTCAAAGGGGCGGTCTTGTTCGTGATATCTGCCATGAAGAGCACCCCTTCTCTTGTAGCGATGATTTCGCTCGCTATTCTATCTCATCGAGACAAGCGGTTGTTGCACTGAAGGAGGGGGTTCGGATTGCATCACTCACCTCATCGAAAAAAGGGCGGGAAACCCTGTAAACGCAGGAAGGCCCCAGGCTGCTCCTAGGCGAACATTCCGCAGGGCGCCGAGTGAAGCTCGCCGCCCGAGGAGGTTCGCGTGGAACAACCCGGGGCCTTCCAGTGGGAGTTCTAGGAGTTAATCCTTAGAACTTGTGGCCGCACTTCTTGCAGACGCGCAGCTTGTTCTTGCCGTCCTTCTCGTGGCCGACACGGGTGCGCTTGCCGCACTCGGGGCAGACGAGGTTCACGTTGGACGCGTCGATCGCAGCCTCCTGCGACACGATGCCGCCCTGCTGGTTCTGCTGGTTGGGCTTCACGGCCTTCTTCACGATGGCGACGCCCTCGACGACGACCTTACCCTCCGAAGGCAGCGCGCGCAGAACGGTGCCCTGCTTGCCGCGGTCCTTGCCGGAGAGCACCTCGACCTTGTCGCCCTTCTTGATGGACATAGACATATGGTCTCTCCCTTACTTAGAGGGTCTCGGGTGCGAGCGAGACGATCTTCATGTACTTCTTGTCACGCAGCTCACGAGCGACGGGCCCGAAGATACGGGTGCCGACGGGAGCGCCGTCGTTGTTGATCACGACAGCGGCGTTGTCATCGAAGCGGATGTAGGAGCCGTCGCGGCGACGGACCTCCTTGACGGTGCGAACGACGACGCAGCGGACAACGTCCTTCTTCTTGACGTTGGCGCCCGGCGTGGCCTCCTGCACGGCGGCGATGATGACATCGCCGATCCCCGCATAACGGCGCTTGGAACCGCCAAGCACCTTGATGCAGCGAACCTTGCGTGCGCCGGAGTTGTCGGCGACGTTCAGCATGGTTTGCATTTGAATCATGGTAGTTCCTCCGAACTAGAAGACCGATGAGAGGTGCGCCGGCCACGTGGGACGCGGGCGCCCCGACCGGGCGCACATCACCGGAGTGTACAGTCGCCAGAGCTTACTTGGCGCGCTCGACGATCTCGGTCAGGCGCCAGCGCTTGGTAGCGGAGAGCGGGCGGCACTCCATGACCTTGACGGTGTCGCCCAGGCCGGCCGTGTTCTCCTCGTCGTGCACATGCAGCTTCTTGGAGCTGTTCACCATCTTGCCGTACTTCGGGTGACGCTTGCGCTCCGAGATCTTGACAACGATGGACTTGTTGCCGGCGATGGAGACGACGACGCCCTGGCGGACCTTGCGCGCGTTGCGCTCAGTTGCTTCAGCCATGTTTCACTCCTGACTGTTCTACTCGGCCGCAGCGGCGTTGGCGGCTGCGATCTGACGGGCGCGCTGCTCCGTGAGGACGCGTGCGATGTCCTTCTTCACGGTCTTGACGCGAGCGGTGTTGTCCAGCTGGCTCGTGGCCATCTGGAAGCGAAGGTTGAAGAGCTCGGCGCGACCCTCCTTCAGCTTTTCAGCCAGGGCCTCGTCGGAAAGCTCACGGATCTCTGCGGGCTTCATTACTTATCCTCCCCGTTATCGCTCGTGGCGCGGGACACGATCTTGGTCTTGATGGGCAGCTTGTGC
>SUUG01000006.1 GCA_015062655.1 Coriobacteriaceae bacterium | reverse complement strand
TCGCCCGAGCTCTTACCCCTCCGCATCCCCACGCGGGGCGCGCGGTCGCGCGCCGGTGTCGCGCGGGACGCTTCGAAGCTCGAGATCGGCGGTGCGCGGTAGACGCGGTCCATCCCTCGCTGTGCGGCCCTCAGGGCACGCCGGGGCACCCCGGGTGGGCGGAGCGCCGCCCTTTCTGCGCGGGGTGCGGCCCCGGCGCCCCCGCGGGCGCCGGGGCTTTTTCATGCTCATTTCTCCCTTTCAACCTCCTGCTTTGATTTTCTCGGTTTGCGGTGTCCGCGGACGGGCATAATCGCTCATATGTCCGTACACCGTTGAACTGAAAGGATCAGATCATGGCTGTTTTCCTCAAGAACACCGAGACCGGCGCCTTCCTCATCTCCGCTGACACCGTCGAGGCCCCGCAGGGCTATGAGGCCATCGAGGCCAACACCGTCGACGCCGCGGTCGAGAAGCATGTCCCCGCTGTCGAGCTGCAACGCGACGGCCACATCATCCACGTCGTGGTCGGCGAGGTCGAGCACCCGATGACCGAGGAGCACTACATCGAGTGGGTCGCCCTCGAGGCTGAGAACCGCTTTGAGGTCCACCAGCTCAAGCCGGGCCAGACCCCTGCCACCTTCTTCGCCGGCGGCGTGAAGTCCGGCACCGTGTACGCCTACTGCAACCTGCACGGTCTGTGGAAGGCGACGTTCTAGTCCGCTCGATCGAATCTCCTGGAGGGCCGTTCGCGTCGCGGGCGGCCCTCTTTTTCACATCGTGTTGGGAAGGTGCCGAACCGGTGAAGCTCGCACTCGCACAAATCGATATGAGGCTCGGTGACATCACGGGCCTTTGCTCCCGCATCGAGGAGCAGGCTGTGATCGCAGGCCGCCGCGGGGCCGATCTCCTCGCGTTCCCGGCGCCGCTCGCGATGGGTGTCGCCCCGGGCGCCCTGACGGAGTCCGCCAACTTCCAGCACGACCTGCTCGCCTCCCTTGAGGATCTCTCCGGCTCATTGGGATCCGACGCGCCGGTCTGCCTGGTTCCCGCGATCATCCCCTTGGGTGACGGATCGCTGTTCGAGGTGCTCATGCTCCGCGACGGCCATGTGAGCCCGCTTCGCCTGGCCTTCTTCCGCTATAAGGAGGGGAGCCCCTTCGATCTGTGGTCACCGCCCATCATCGATGTGGACGATGCCCGCATCGCGGTGACCTTCGACGTGTTCCGCGACATCTCCGAGGTGCCGACGGGCTGCGATCTCGTCCTGTCCTTCCAGGTCCCGGGATTCAACGTGCTGAACGCCGCGACGCACGGCGCGGCCGCGTTCAAAACGGCGGGATTCGATGGGCTCGCCCGTGACAACCGCCTTTGGCTCGCGCACCTCGTGCCCGTCGGCGGCTTCGATGAGGCGGTGTACACCGGCGGCAGCTTCGTGATCGACGAGGAGGGCGCGCTCGCGGCCGCGGCGCCCCATTTCGAGGAGGCCCTGCTCGTACATGAGATCAGCCGGGGCGTCCCGGCGCTGGCGTCCGAGCCCGCCCCACCGACCCCGTACGATCGCGAGGAGTGGATCTGGCAGGCCCTGCGCACGCACCTGCGCGACACCGTCATCGCCGAGGGGACCTCCCGCGTCGCCCTGCACTTGGACGATGACCTTCCGAGCGCGCTTCTGGCAGCGCTCGCCGTCGATGCACTGGGCCCTAGAAACGTGCTCGCGGTCCATATGGGGCGCGAGGGGGCCAGCACGCCCGCAGAGAGCGCCCAGGAGGCCGCCCGGGCCGCGCGTGTGCGGGAGGTCGCGGCGTCGCTCGGCGTTCGGCTCATCGAGCGCTCAATCGAGGGGACGAGCGGTGCGGCCGACCGCGACACCCCGGCGCGCCCCCGCTCCCGGCAGCGCCTGGCCGCGGGCGTCGAGGCCCTCTGCCTCGACGAGGCGGCCTTCGAGCTCGGCGCGTTCCCGCTCTCGCCGCTCACCAAGACGCACTACGCGCTCGCGGGCGGTGCGGGCGCCTTCGCCGGTTTCGGCATGCTCGCGCCCTTCGGCGACGTCTACCTCACCGAGCTCGAGTTCCTCGCCCGCCGCCGCAACCGGCTCTCACCGGTGCTCCCGCCCCGTCTCGTGGGGCTCGAGGCCGTGCGCGAGGAGATGAGAAGGGTCGTCTGCCGCGCGGTCACCGGGTCCTATCGGGATCCCTCGCACGCGGAGCGGGTCGAGCGGCTGCTGCGCGGCCTCGAGCCCAGCGAGATCGACGGGGTCCTCGAGGCCCATGTCGATCGGAACCTCCCGCTCGAGGACATCCCGTGTGCGCGTGAGGGGGCGGCCCCGATCGCGATGCTGCTTTTGCTCGTGCGCCGCGGCGAGGCCGTGCGTCGCCGGCTGCCCGCCCACCCGGTCATCTCGGCGCGCTCCTTCGATGAGCGGGCATGGCCGGCGCAGCTCGCCTGGTCCGACCTCGGGCGCCATGGCCGTGAGCCGATGGACGCCGAATCGCTGGCGAGCGCCTCGATCGCGCGGTTCCGCGAGAGGACCGAAGGCGAGGCCGAGCGCATGCGCCGCGAGATCCTGGGCCTCATCGGCGGCATGATGGGGCTCAGCCCCGAGCAGATGGACGGCATCTCGTCCGACGGCTCTCCCGAGCGCATCGAGCGCGAGCTCGAGCGCCTCCAGGGGCGCTTGCGCGACGCCGCGGAGGGCAAGGGCACAATGGACGGCCGCGAGCCTTCGGAGGGTGCGCTCGGGGGCATCCTCGGAACGGCCGGGACCTACCCCTTCTTCTCAAGGAACTGAGCGGATCTTTCGCGTCCCGCGTCCCCCGTTGTGATACGATAGAACAAATGTTCGAACATCACGAAGGGAGGGGCATGGTCGTCTTGGGCATCGATCCGGGCCTCGCCAACACCGGCTGGGGGATCGTCGAGGAGCGCGGCGGAGAGGTCCGCTGCCGTGCCTACGGATGCATCCAGACCTCCGCAGGCAGCGGGCTCTCCGTGCGCTTGCGCCATATCGCCGACGATCTCTCTCAGGTCGTCGCCAGATACCGCCCTGAGGCCGCCTCGATCGAGAGCATCTACTTCGGGGTGAACGTCCGCTCGGCGATCCCCACGGCGCATGCGCGCGGTGCGGCCCTCGTGGCCTGCTCGCTCGCCGGCGTGGAGGTGGGGGAGTACACGCCGATGCAGATCAAGCAGGCGGTCGTTGGCACCGGCTCCGCCGATAAGAACCAGGTGGCCTACATGGTGCGAAACCTCCTCCACCTCGATCACGACCCGAAGCCCGATCACGCGGCCGACGCCCTGGCCTGCGCGATCTGCCACGCGCACCTGCGTCGGACGGATCTGCTGAGCGCGGGCTCCTATGTGCAAGAGAAGGGAAACCCCTACGCATGATCTCCCGGCTTCGCGGAACCGTGGCCGAGGCCACGGCGAGCTCGGTCGTCCTCGACGTCGCCGGCGTCGGATACGAGCTCGGCATCTCCAACACCACGGCGGCCCAGCTGCCTCCCGTCGAGGCCAGCTGCCTGCTGTTCTGCCGGCTTATCGTTCGCGAGGACGCCATGACGCTCTTCGGCTTCGCCACGAAGGAGGAGCGCACCATGTTCGACCGCCTCGTCGCGGTGTCGGGCGTGGGCCCGCGCCTCGCGCTCGCGGTGCTCTCCACGTTCAGCGCACCGGAGCTCTACAGCGTGGTGATGGCCGAGGACGTCAAGGGCATGTCCACGGTCTCAGGTGTGGGCAAGAAGACGGCTCAGCGCCTCATCCTCGAGCTCAAGAGCGTGTTCGCCAAGGGGGGCGTGCCCGTAGAGGGCATCCCGGTGCTGCCGGGGCAGGCCGCGATCGAGGCGCCGGCCGCGGCCGGAGGCGCCGCTGACGAGGCACGCGCGGCCCTGCTGTCCATGGGCTTCAGCCCGCAGGAGGTGGATCTCGCGCTCGACGGGTATGATGGAAGGGATATGCGCGTGGAAGACCTCCTCGCGGCGGCCCTGAAGCGCCTGGGGATGGATGCATGATGTGGGAAGCGGATGAGAACGAGGACCTGTGGGCCGACGCCCCGGGCGCCCGGCACGGCGCGGACCGGTTCGTCACCGGGGACCTCACCTCAGATGACCTGGACGTCGAGCGGAGCCTGCGCCCGCAGCGGTTGGACGACTACTGCGGTCAGGAGCACATCAAGCAGAGCCTGAGGATCTTGATCCAAGCCGCCCAGGATCGCAACGAGAGCCTCGATCACGTGATCTTCTCGGGTCCCCCGGGCCTCGGCAAGACCACCCTCGCCGCGGTGGTGGCCAACGAGCTCGGCTCCCAGATCAAGACCACCTCCGGTCCCGCCATCGCGCGCACCGGGGACCTCGCGGCCATCCTCACCAACCTCCAACCGGGAGACGTCCTGTTCATCGATGAGATCCACCGCCTGAACCGGGCGGTGGAGGAGATCCTCTACCCGGCCATGGAGGATTTCGCCCTCGATATCGTGATCGGCAAGGGGCCGGCCGCGCGCTCGATCCGTCTGGACGTCCCGCGCTTCACCCTCGTCGGTGCCACCACGCGCTCGGGCATGCTCACCGGCCCTCTGCGCGACCGCTTCGGCATCGCGTTTCGACTCGACTACTACACCGTCGAGGATCTCGCCGAGATCGTCACGAGGTCCTCGGCCATCCTCGACGTGCGGATCGACCGCGAGTCCGCGCTCGAGATCGCCTCGCGCTCGCGCGGCACGCCCCGCCTGGCGAACCGCCTCCTCAAGCGCGTGCGCGATTACGCGCAGGTGCGCGGCAGCGGCCCCATCGAGCTGGCGATCGCCCGCGAGGCCCTCGCGTTCTTCGAGATCGACGAGCTCGGGCTCGATTGGATGGACAAGCGCATCCTCGAGACGCTCTGCCGGACGTTCCGCGGACGTGCGGTGGGCCTGTCGACGCTTGCGAGCGCGGTGGGCGAGGACGCGTCCACCCTTGAGGACGTCTACGAGCCCTATCTGCTGCAGCGCGGCCTCATCATCCGCACGCCGCAGGGCCGCATGGGCACCCTCGACGCCTTCCAGCACCTCGGTATGGAGCCGCCGCATCAGATGTGAGCGCGCGGCGGTCCTGCCGAGGCGACTCGCAGTGAGGCGTTGACCTTTCGAAACACCCCGTAGGGGGATAAAAAAAGAGGCCCCGCGGGGCCTCTCTCATCATCGTTGGCTGCGTCCTAGCTGTTGTGTGCCAATAGGTTGTTTACGCCGACGATGCGCGACATGGGCGGGAGGCCCCCGCACGCGCTGTGCGGACGCTCCCAATTGTAGTGCTCCAGATAGGCGGGCAGGGCATCGGCCCTGCCCGCCTCGCTCTCCCACG
>SUUG01000005.1 GCA_015062655.1 Coriobacteriaceae bacterium | reverse complement strand
GGTCTGGGAGCGGAGGTCGGTCGCGTAGCCGAACATCTCGCCCAGCGGCACCTTGGAGCGGATGACCTTGTTGCCGGAGCGGTCCTCCATGCCCTCGATCTTGCCGCGGCGACCGGACAGGTTGCCCATGACATCGCCCATGTACTGCTCGGGCGTCTCGACCTCGACGGCCATGACGGGCTCGAGCAGGATCGGATCGGACTTCTTGAGGGCGTCCTTGAGCGCCATGGAACCGGCGATCTTGAACGCGGCCTCGGAGGAGTCGACCTCGTGGTAGGAGCCGTCGAAGAGGGTGACCTTGACGTCGATGACCGGGTAGCCGGCGATGACGCCCGTGTTCAGCGCCTCCTGGATGCCCTTGTCGATGGACGGGATGTACTCCTTCGGCACGACGCCGCCGACGATGCCGTTGACGAACTCGTACCCGAAGCCCTCCTCCATCTTCTCGAGCTTGATGACGGCGTGACCGTACTGGCCGCGGCCGCCGGACTGGCGCACGAACTTGCCCTCGGCCTTCTCGACGTCGTGGCCCGGGGCCTCACGGTAGGCGACCTGGGGCTTACCGACGTTCGCGTCGACCTTGAACTCGCGCAGGAGGCGATCGACGATGATCTCGAGGTGCAGCTCGCCCATGCCGGCGATGATGGTCTGGCCGGTCTCGTGGTTGGTGGACACCTGGAAGGTCGGGTCCTCCTCGGCGAGCTTGGTGAGGGCGAGGCTCATCTTGTCCTGCTCAGCCTTGGTCTTGGGCTCGATGGCGATATCGATGACCGGGTCGGGGAACTCCATGGACTCGAGGATGATCTCGTTGCCCTCCTCGCAGAGGGTGTCGCCCGTGGTGGTGTTCTTGAAGCCCACGGCGGCGAGGATGTCGCCGGTCTCGCAGGAGTCCTGGTCGATGCGCTCGTTGGCGTTCATCTCGAGGATGCGGCCGAGGCGCTCGCGCTGGCCGGTGGTGGCGTTCACCACGTAGGAGCCCGCGGTGGCCTTGCCGGAGTAGACGCGGAAGAAGGTGAGCTTGCCGACGAACGGGTCCGTGGAGACCTTGAACGCGAGCGCGGAGAACGGCTCGTCGTTGGAGGGCTCGCGGTTCGCGACCTCACCGGTCTTGGGATCGATCCCCTCGACGGCGGCGACGTCGAGCGGGCTCGGGAGGTAATCCACGACGGCGTCGAGGAGCTCCTGGACGCCCTTGTTCTTGTAGGCGGAGCCCACGAGGACGGGGTTGAGCTCGTTGGACAGGACGCCCTTGCGGATGGCGGCCTTGAGAAGGTCGACCGAGATCTCCTCGTCCTCGAGCACCATCATCATGAGCTCGTCATCGAACTCGGCGGCGGCGTCGAGCAGCTCGGAGCGCTTCTCGGCGGCCTGCTCGGCGAACTCGGCGGGAATCTCGTCGAGCGGCTCGGGGTAGGTCATGCCCTTGTCATCGACCTTGAAGTCCCACGCGGTCATGGTGACGAGGTCGATGATGCCCCAGAAGTTGTCCTCAGCGCCCATGGGGAGCTGGATGGCGACGGCCTTGGCGTGCAGGCGCTCCTTCATGGTGTCGATGGCGTGGAAGAAGTCGGCGCCCACGCGGTCGAACTTGTTGATGAAGGCGATGCGGGGAACGCCGAAGTTGCGGGCCTGGCGCCACACGGTCTCGGACTGCGGCTGGACGCCGGCGACGGCGTCGAACACGGCCACGGCGCCGTCGAGGACGCGCAGCGAGCGCTCGACCTCGGCCGTGAAGTCCACGTGGCCCGGAGTGTCGATGATCTGGATGCGGTAGTCGGTGCCGTCCTTCTTCCAGAAGCAGGTGGTGGCAGCGGACTGGATGGTCACGCCGCGCTCCTGCTCCTGCACCATGAAGTCCATGGTGGCGGCACCCTCGTGCACCTCACCGATCTTGTGCGTCTTGCCCGTGTAGTACAGGATGCGCTCGGTGGTGGTGGTCTTGCCGGCATCGATGTGGGCCATGATGCCGATGTTGCGGGTGTCCTTCAGGTTGTACTTGGTCTTAGCCATTGTTGTAGGTTCCTCCCTGGCTTACCAACGGTAGTGCGAGAAGGCGCGGTTGGCCTCGGCCATCTTGAAGACGTCCTCGCGCTTCTTGACGGAAGCGCCGACGCCGTTGGAGGCGTCGAGGATCTCGTTGGCCAGGCGCTCGGCCATGGTGTTCTCCTTGCGAGCGCGGCTGTAGTTGACGATCCAGCGGATGGCGAGCTGCGTGGCGCGGTGGGAGTTGACCTCCATGGGCACCTGGTAGGTGGCGCCACCGACGCGCTTGGGCTTGACCTCGAGGGTCGGGCGGACGTTGTCCATGGCCTTCTTGAAGACGGCCAGGGCGTCGCCCTCGGACTTGGCGGCCACAATGTCGAAGGCACCGTAGACCACGCGCTCGGCGGTGGCCTTCTTGCCATCGAGAAGAATCTTGTTGATGAGCTGCGTCACGAGGCGGTTGTTGTAGACGGAGTCCGGCTGAACCTCGCGACGGGTAGCGGATGCACGACGCGGCATGAGTTATCTCCTCTTACGTGTTAGCTGAATGGGTGCAGGGGCTTGCCTACTTGGGGCGCTTGGCGCCGTAGCGGGAGCGAGCCTGCATACGGTTGTTCACCGGAGCGCAGTCATAGGCGCCGCGGACGATCTTGTAGCGGACACCGGGGAGGTCGCGCACACGGCCGCCGCGGACGAGCACGATGGAGTGCTCCTGGAGGTTATGGCCCTCACCGGGGATGTAAGCGGTGACCTCGATGCCGTTGACGAGGCGCACACGGGCGACCTTGCGTAGAGCCGAGTTCGGCTTCTTGGGCGAGGTGGTGAAGACGCGGGTGCACACGCCGCGCTTCTGCGAGTTGTGCTGCAGCGCCGCGTTCTTGGACTTCTTGGCGGTCGACTTGCGGCCCTGACGAACCAGCTGGTTGATAGTAGGCAAAGCGTTCTCCTTTTCGATTTGCTTCCAGCCCTGTACGATGTGCAACGGCTTGATACGAGGCGTCAGCATCCGCCCGCGAATCATGCGGTTTGCAACTTTACGCGCGCGAGGCTGCGGTGTCAACAGACCACGCCATCGGGCGTATCTATGATTTCGATCGATAGCACCGAATTTCCACACGAGGCCCCTGACATGGCACGCTCCCATGCCGCAACCCCCCCCCTGATGCCGAGCGTTCGCAATACGGCATTCCGAAGGCGATTTATGACGAGTTACGAACGCTCAGCATCCTCGTGCGAATCCTAAGCGTTCGCAATACGGCATTCGCACGCAGTTTTTTGCCGAGTTACGAACGCTCGGCATCAAAAAAGGGCGCCCGGATGGACGCCCTTCAAAGCTCGCTCTGTCGCGAGGTCGCTTACTCAGCGCTCTTCTCGGGAGCAGCCTCGGCCTCGACGACCTCAGCCTCGACGGCCTCGGTCTCGGCCGTCTCCTCGGCGGGAGCCTCCTCCTTGACGACCTTCTTCGGCGCGGCCTTCTTGACCGGCGCGACCTTCTTGGCCTTCTTCTGCACCGGCTCGGTCACGAGCTCGATGATGACCATCTCGGCCGAGTCGCCCTTGCGGGGACCGAGCTTCATGATGCGGGTGTACCCGCCGTCGCGGTCGGCCCACATGCCCTGAGCGGCCTTGTCGAAGATCTCGGCCACGAGCTGCTTGTCGCCGAGCTTGGCGATCGCGAGGCGGCGGGAGTGCAGGTCGCCCTTCTTCGCCCAGGTGACGATCGGCTCAGCGTAGCCGCGCAGCGCCTTGGCGCGCGTGATCGTGGTCTTGATGCGGTCGTTCTCGAAGAGCGCCTTGGCGAGGCTCTTCTTCATGGCCTTGGTGTGCGCGGCGGACGAACCGAGCTTCAGGCCCTTCTTCTTGTTGTGACGCATGGTCGTTCTCCTCTAGAACACGAGCTTAGGCCTTGAGGCCCAGACCCATGGATTCAAGCTTGTCCTTGACTTCCTCGATCGACTTCACGCCGAAGTTGCGGATGTTCAGCAGATCGTTCTCCGAGAACTCCACCAGCTGGCGCACCGAGTGGATGCTCGCGCGCTTGAGGCAGTTGTAGGAGCGGACCGACAGGTCCAGATCCTCGATCTGCTTGTCCAGCTCGGCGTTGTCGTTGGTCTGCTCAGGAGCGAAGATCGAGCTGTCCTCCTCTTCCTCCGGAGCGTCGGCGAGGTTCATGAAGGCGGCCATGTGCTGGTTGATGATGTTGGCAGCCTGCACGACGGCCTCACGCGGAGACAGCGCGCCGTTCGTCTCGATCTCGAGGACGAGGCGGTCGTAGTCGGTGTGCTGACCCACGCGGCAGGCCTCAACGAGCTTGGCGCAGCGGTGCACCGGCGAGTAGAGCGAGTCCACGTGGATGATGCCGATGGGGTCGTTGTCGCGCTTGTTCGCCTCGGCGGAGACGTAGCCGCGACCGTAACCGATGCGCATGCTCATGGTGAGGTGACCGCCCTCGGTGAGGGTGGCGATATGCTGCTCGGGGTTGACCAGCTCAAACTCCGATGGGATGAAGAAGTCAGCGCCGGTGACCTCGCACGGGCCGTTGACCGAGATGGTCGCCGTGGCCTCACCGGTGGTTCCGAGCGAACGGAACACCAGGCCCTTGACGTTCAGGACGATATCGGTGACATCCTCGACCATGTTGTCGATGGCCATGAACTCGTGCTGAGCGCCATCGATCTGGATCGCCTCGACCGCGGCGCCCTCGAGGGAGGACAGTAGCACGCGACGCAGCGAGTTGCCCAGCGTGTCGCCGTAGCCGCGCTCGAGCGGCTCAACCGAGACGCGGGCGCAGGTGTCGTTGATCTCCTCGACCTGAACCTGGGGCCTAATGAATTCTGACATGTATTACCTCCAGCTTCAGCAGCCCGAACGGACTACTTAGAGTAGAGCTCGACGATGAGCTGCTCCTTGATGTCACCGCTGATCTGCTCGCGCGCGGGGAGCGAGATCACGTTGCCGGAGAGCTTCTCGATGTCGACCTCGAGCCAACCGGGGACCTCGAAGCGCTCGGACGAGATGAGGGCCTCCTTGATGGGAAGGAGGTCGCGGAACTTCTCGCCGACCGCGACGACGTCGCCGGCCTTGACCTGGTAGGAGGGGATGTCCACGCGGCGGCCGTTCACGGTGAAGTGACCGTGGCGGACAGACTGGCGGGCCTCCTTGCGGGTGCGGGCGAAGCCGAGGCGGAAGACCACGTTGTCGAGACGGCTCTCAAGGATGATGAGCAGGTTCTCGCCGGTGATGCCCTTCATCTTGCGGGCGCGGTTGAAGTAGCCGTGGAACTGCTTCTCGAGCACGCCGTAGATGAACTTGACCTTCTGCTTCTCACGCAGCTGCATGCCGTACTCGGATTCCTTGCGACGGCGGCGGGGCTGGCGGATAGATTCCTTCTTGCTGCTGTAACCGAGCTCAGCGGGATCGAGCCCAAGCTGACGGCAGCGCTTAAGAACAGGAGTCCTGTCGATTGCCATAGTGTATCGATCCTTTCAGTTACACGCGGCGACGCTTCTTGGGGCGGCAGCCGTTGTGCGGGATGGGGGTCTTGTCCTGGATGCTCGAGACCTCGAGGCCGGCGGCCTGGAGGGAGCGGATCGCGGTCTCGCGACCGGAGCCGGGCCCCTTCACAAAGACGGTGACCTTGTGCATGCCGTGGTCCATCGCGATCTTGGCGCAGGCCTCGGCGGCCATCTGCGCGGCGAACGGGGTCGACTTGCGGGAGCCCTTGAAGCCCACGGTGCCGGCCGACTTCCAGGCGATGACGTTGCCCTGGGCGTCCGTGATCGAGACAATCGTGTTGTTGAACGTGGAGCGGATATGGGCCTGCCCCACGGAGACGTTCTTGCGATCCGCGCGCTTCAGGCGGGTGGCGCGGACGTTCTTCTTTGCAGTAGCCATCTAGCGCTCCTTATTTCTTCTTCTTTGCACCGATCTGACGCTTCGGACCCTTGCGGGTGCGAGCGTTGGTGTGGGTGCGCTGACCGCGGACCGGCAGGCCCTTGCGGTGACGCAGGCCGCGGTTGCAGCCGATGTCCATAAGGCGCTTGACGTTCTGGTTGCGCTCACGGCGCAGATCGCCCTCGACCATGAGGTGGTTCTGGTCGATATACGCGCGGATGGCGTTCACCTCGTCCTCGGTGAGGTCCTTCACGCGGGTGTCGGGGTTGATGTTCGCCTCCTGGCAGATCTTGGAGGCGGTGGTGCGGCCGATGCCGTAGATGTAGGTCAGACCAATCTCAACGCGCTTCTCACGCGGAAGGTCGACACCATTGATACGGGCCAACGTGGATCTCCTCTCTTAGCCCTGGCGCTGCTTGTGGCGCGGGTTCTCGCAGATGACGAGGACCTTGCCGTGACGCCGGATGATTTTGCACTTATCGCACATCTTCTTGACCGAAGGACGTACCTTCATCGTTCTTCCTCTCGGTAGTGCTCAAACTACAATGGAATGCGTATCTACTCGCCCAGCCGCAGGCGTGAATAACCGGACTGCACCATCATGCGTGATCGACCGTGAGGTTGAGCGGCCTCGCGGTCGAACCTGCCGATGGCGTGGTGGCCTATTTGTACCGGTAGGTGATGCGCCCGCGCGTGAGATCGTAGGGAGAGAGCTCCACGACGACCTTATCGCCCGGGAGGATGCGGATGTAGTTCATGCGGATCTTGCCCGAGATCGAGCAAAGCACCGAATGACCGTTCTCGAGCTCCACACGGAACATGGCGTTGGGCAGCGGCTCGGTGACCGTACCCTCAAGCTCGATGGCATCTTCCTTTTTCACAGGCAAACATCTTTCTCTCGACACAAAAAGACAGCAACGTGAAATGATACATCACCCGTCTGTTGACTCTGTGAAAATCCGTCTTGACTCCATATTCGCGGAGAACGCCGGCACCTGATCCCCGAGCTTCAAATTGCTTCGCTTCGCGAGGAACTCGCTCGGACCGCACCTGCCGGGACCCCGTCCATGGGCTCCCCTCCCCTTACAGGGCGCCGCCCTCCATGGAGCACCAGGGGCCTTGGTCGTCGGCCGTGAGGATGACGGGGCCGTCGAGGGTGATGGCGATGGTGTTCTCGTAATGGGCGGCGGGCTGGTGGTCGCGGGTGGTGACGATCCAGCCGTCGGAGCCGACCTCGACGCGCGGGCTGCCGAGCGTGATCATCGGCTCGATCGCGATGACCATACCGGGCTCGAGCCTCACGCCGCGGCCGGGCTTGCCGTAGTTGGGGACGTTGGGTTCCTCATGCATCGCGCGGCCCACGCCATGGCCCACGTAGTCGCGCAGGACCCCGTAGCCGTTGCTCTCGGCGAGCTGCTGCACGGCATGGCCGATGTCCCCGATGCGGTTGCCCGGCACCGCGGCCTCGATGCCGGCCTTGAGGCAGTCGCGCGTGATCTCGCAAAGGGTCCGGACCTCCGGGGAGGGCGTGCCACAGAAGAAGGTCCACGCGTTGTCCCCCACCCAGCCGTCGACGATGGCGCCGGTGTCGATCGAGATGACGTCGCCGTCGCGCAGGATCACGTCGGGGTTCGGGATCCCGTGCACCACAGCCTCGTTCACCGACGCGCAGACGGTGCCCGGGAAGCCGCCGTAGCCCTTGAAGGCCGGGGTGCCGCCGTGCATGCGGATGATCTGCTCGGCGAGCTGATCGAGCTCGAAGGTCGACACGCCCGGGCGCACCATGGCCCCAACGCGCCGAAGCGCCGTCTTAGACAGCGCTCCGGCAACCTTCATCTGCTCGATTTGTTCCGCAGACTTCAGTTTGATCATAGGTCGAGGGCCTTCTTCGCGTCCTCGTAGACGGCCGCGACGTCGCGATCAGCGTCGACGACCTTCAAGATGCCCTGGCCGCGATAGTATTCGACGAGCGGGCTCGTCGACTTCTCGTAGATCTCGAGGCGGTTCTTGATCGTCTCGGGCTTGTCGTCATCGCGCTGGTACATCTCGCCACCGCACACGGGGCACACCGCATCGGTGTCCTTGCCCGTGTAGCCGCAGTCGCGGCAGGTGCGGCGGGCGGAGAGGCGACGGATGATCGTCTCCTCGGGCACCTCGAGCAGCACGGCGAAGTCGAGCTCGCGCCCGAGCTCGGAGAGCTCGGAATCAAGCGTCACGGCTTGAACGGTGTTGCGCGGGAAGCCATCGAGCATGAAGCCGGGCTTGGTGTCGTCCTCAGAGAGGCGCTCCTTGACGAGGTCGATCACGAGCTGGTCGGGGACGAGCTCACCGGCCTCCATGTAGCCCTTGGCCTGGACGCCGAGCTCCGTGCCGTTCTTGACCGCGGCGCGCAGCAGATCGCCCGTGGAGATGTGGGCCAGGCCGAAGCCCCCCACGAGATTCTGGGCGAGCGTTCCCTTGCCGGCGCCCGGCGCACCGAGCAATAGGAGATTCATAATGCGGCTCCTCTCCGGTGTCCTACTTAAAGAACCCGTCGTAATCGTACATCTTGAGCTGGCTCTCGACCTTCGCGAGCGTATCCAGCACCACACCGACCATGATCAGCACCGAGGTGCCGCCAAAGGCCTGGATCAGCTGGTTGTTGGTGAAGGAGAACACGATCGACGGCACGATGGCGATGAGCGCCAGGAAGATGGCCGAGGGGAGCGTGATCTTGTTGAGGGCGTTCTTGATGTACTGCGCGGTGGCCTTGCCCGGACGCACGCCCGGGATGAAGCCGCCCTGCTTCTTGAGGTTGTCGGCCGTGTCATCCGGGTTGAACACCATGGAGGTGTAGAAGTACGCGAAGAACACGATGAGCACGACGTTCAGGATCCAGTTGAGCCAACCGGTGGAGAGCGCCGACGCCGTCACCTGGATCCAGGCGACACCGGGAAAGAAGACGGCGATCTGAGCCGGGAAGTACAGCAGCGCCGAGGCGAAGATGATCGGCACGACGCCGGCCGTGTTCACCTTGATCGGCAGGTAGGTTGACTGCCCGCCCATGATGCGGCGGCCGACCACACGCTTGGCGTACTGCACCGGGATGCGGCGCTGACCGCGCTCCAGGTAGACGATGAGCGGGATCACGCACAGGATGACCACGAAGATGACCGCGGTGACGATCATGTCCGTCGTGCTGCCCTCGGAGGAGCGGAAGATCGCCTGGGGCAGCCCCGCCATGATGTTGGCGAAGATGATCAGGCTCATACCGTTGCCGATGCCGCGCTGCGTGATGAGCTCGCCGATCCACATGATGAGCATGGCGCCCGCCACGAGGGTGCCCACGATCATGACATCGAAGATCCACTCAGGGGCGCCGGCACCGGCGAAGCTGATGCCGAAGCTCTTGAAGAGGAAGAGGTATCCGATGGAGTTCAGGATCGCGAGCGCCAGCGTGAGGTAACGCGAGTACTGGGTGATCTTGGTCTGACCGACCTCGCCCTCGCGCGCGAGCTCATGCAGGCTCGGGATGATGCTCTGGAACAGCTGGATGATGATTGAGCTGGTGATGTAGGGCATGATGCCCAGCGAGAACACGGAGACGTAGGAGAGCGCGCCGCCAGAGAAGAGGTTCAGCAACGCCATCGCGCCGCCCGCGACGGGGCTCCCCCCGGAGAGGGAGAGGTCCAGCATCCCCTTGAAGGGGATGCCGGGCACGGGCACGTGCGCGCCGATGCGGTAGAGCACCAGCATCGCGATGGTGAAGAGAATCTTTCCGCGAAGCTCCTTGATGCGGAAGGTGTTCTTCAGACCAGTTAGCACGGCAGCTCGACCTGCCCGCCTGCGGCCTCGATCTTGGCCTTGGCGGAAGCCGAGACCTTGTCGACGCGAACGGTGAGCTTGATCGTGAGCTCGCCGTCACCGAGGACCTTGACGGGCTCATCGACGTGCTTGATGAGGCGGGCGGCCACCAGGGCCTCGCCGTCGACGACGGCGCCGTCCTCGAAGCGGGCCTGGAGCTCGGAGACGTTGATGGGCGCGAACTCGATGCGGCGCGGGCTGCGGAAGCCGGGGAGCTTGGGCAGGCGCATCGCGAGCGGCGTCTGGCCGCCCTCGAAACCGGCGCCCTTGGTGCCGCCGGAGCGGGAGCCCTGGCCGTTCAGGCCGCGACCCGAGTAGGTGCCCTTGCCGGACGAGTTGCCGCGGCCGACGCGCTTGCGACGCTTGTTGGACCCCTTCGCGGGAGTGAGATCATGAAGCTGCATGGTTACTCCTCTACAATCTCGACAAGGTGCTTGACCTTGAAGATCATGCCGCGGACGCCATCGTTGTCGGCGATCTCGCGCGTGTGATTGATGCGGTGGAGCCCCAGGGCGCGCACCGTCCTGACCTGGTCCTGCTTGCAGCCGTTGGTGCTGCGGACCTGCTTGATCTTGATGGTCTTAGCCATTTTCGCTACTCCTTACCGACGAACATCTCGGCGACGGTGAGACCGCGGCGCGCAGCGACGTCCTCGGGGCTGGAGAGCTCCTTCAGGCCCTCGGCGGCGGCCTTGATGATGTTCAGGCCGTTGTCGGAGCCGAGTGACTTGGAGAGGACGTTCTTGATGCCCGCGAGCTCGAAGAGGGGGCGCACGGCGCCGCCGGCGATCACACCGGTACCCTCGACAGCGGGCTTGATCAGGATGCGCGCGGCGCCGAAGGAGCCGAGCACCTCGTGCGGGAGGGACCCGTCCTCGGTCACCGGGACGTGGAACATGTGCTTCTTGGCGTCGATGCTCGCCTTGGAGATGGCGGTGGGCACCTCGGCGGACTTGCCCATGCCGAGGCCGACGTTGCCCTTGCCGTCGCCGACGACCACGAGGGCGACGAGCGACATGCGGCGACCGCCTTTGACGGTCTTGGCGACGCGGTTGATGAAGACGACGCGCTCCTCGAACTCGGAGGCCTCGCGCTGCTGACGTTGATTACGAGCCATTGGTCAAATACCTCCTAGAACTCGAGACCGGCGGCACGGGCGCCCTCGGCGAGAGCCTTGACGCGGCCGTGGTAGATACGGCCACCGCGATCGAACGTGACTGCCTTGATGCCGGCCTCGATGGCGCGCTTGCCCACGAGCTCGCCGATCTTCTTGGCGGCCTCCTGGTTGCCGCCGTTCTCGCCCTTGAACTCGGTCTCGAGCGTGGAGGCGGACACCAGCGTGGCGTGCTTGGTGTCGTCGACGATCATGGCGTAGATGTTGGCGTTGGAGCGGACCACGCGCAGGCGCGGACGCTCGGGAGTGCCGGTGATCTTGCCGCGGATGCGACGCTGACGGCGCTTGAGGCCCGCCTGCTTCGCCTTGTGCTTGTTCATTGAAAACTCCTTTGAGTCCCGCCGGCACCTGACGGGGTGCCGGTCTTACGTTAGATCAGCGCGAGCTTACTACTTGGCGGCCTTGCCGAGCTTGCGGCGGATGTGCTCACCGACGTAGTGGATGCCCTTGCCCTTGTAGGGCTCGGGCGGACGCTTGGCGCGGATCTCAGCGGCGATCTGACCGACCTGCTGCTTGTTGATACCCTTGACGTGCACGTGGGTGTTGTCGGGAACCTCGAAGGTGATGCCCTCGGGGGCCTCGATGATGACCGGGTGCGAGAAGCCGAGCGAGAACTCGAGGTTCTTGCCCTGCTGCTGCACGCGGTAGCCGACTCCCGCGAGCTCGAGGCTCTTGACGTAGCCCTCGGACACGCCGGTGACCATGTTCTGGATGAGGGCGCGGGTGAGGCCGTGACGGGCGCGGGTCTCGCGCTCGTCGTCCGGGCGGGTCACGGTGAGCTCGGCGCCTTCGACGGACACGGTGAGCTTCTCGTAGAACTCCTGCTCGAGGGTGCCCTTGGGACCCTTCACGATGACCTTGTTGCCATCGACTGTCACTTCGACCCCGGCGGGAATCTGGACAGGCTTCTTACCGATACGAGACACGGTGATCTCCTTTCCTTCTACTCGCCGATTCGATTACCACACGAAGGCGACGACCTCGCCGCCGATGCCCTTCTTGCGAGCATCGCGGTCGGCCATAACGCCCTGGCTGGTGGAGACGATCGCGGTACCGAGGCCGCCGCGGACGCGGGGGAGGTCCTTCACGCCGGCGTACTTGCGCAGGCCCGGCTTGGAGATGCGCTTGATGCCGTTGATGACCTTGGCCTTCTTGGGACCGTACTTGAGGGTGATGCGGAGGGTCTTGGACGGGGCGGTGTCCTCGACGGTGTAGCCCTCGATGTAGCCCTCCTCGTAGATGACGCGAGCGATCTCTACGAGCTTCTTGCTGCTCGGCATCGAGACCTCGGTCTTGTTCGCAGAGTTACCGTTGCGGACGCGCGTGAGCATGTCCGCGATCGGGTCTGTGAGATTCATGCTGATTCTCCTTCGTTCTTGATGAACCCGTGCTGCGGTCCTCTCCCGCCCGTGACGGGAGAGCCTTGGTTCAGCACGTACTTCCATGCGTGCGGGCAAGGCAGGGCAGCCGCCCGACGCGCTGGCAGTGACTTACCAGCTGGCCTTCTTGATGCCGGGAAGCTCGCCTTTCAGCGCCAGCTCGCGGAAGCAGACACGGCACAGGCCGAACTTGCGGTAGACCGAATGCGGACGGCCGCAGCGCTGGCAGCGCGTGTACTTGCGGGTCGAGAACTTCGGCTCGCGAGAGCACTTGACGATCATCGATGTCTTAGCCACTTATTTCCTCCTCACACAATGATGTATATGCACCCCGCACGGGCGGCGGACCGGTTGCCCGCCGCCCGCGTTCGCCGGGGCTTGGAACCTATTTCTTGAACGGGAAACCGAAGAAGTCAAGAAGGGCCTTGGCCTCCTCGTCGGTGTTGGCGGTGGTGACGATGGTGATATCCATGCCGCGGGTGTGGTCGACGGAGTCGAAGTCGACCTCAGGGAAGATGAGCTGCTCGGTGACGCCCATGGAGAAGTTGCCACGGCCGTCGAAGCTCTTGGGGGAGATGCCGCGGAAGTCGCGGATACGCGGGATGGCCACGGAGGTCAGGCGATCGAAGAACTCCCACATGCGGTCGCCGCGGAGGGTGACCTTGGCGCCGATGGGCATGCCGGCGCGCAGGCGGAAGGACGCGATGGACTTGCGGGCGCGCGTGACCATGGGCTGCTGGCCGGTGATGGTGCGCAGGTCGCGCACGGCACCGTCGATGGCCTTGGAATCGGTCGCGGCCTCGCCGACGCCCATGTTGACGACGATCTTCTCGAGCTTCGGGATCTGCATGACGTTCTTGTACCCGAACTTCTCGAACATGGCCTGCTTGACCTCGTCTTTGTACTTGGTCTTGAGGCGCGGAACGTACTTCTCTTCAGCCATGAGAACTCCTTTGGGGTTTTAAGCGCGGGGCGGTGGCCTCACGCCGCGCAGCACGCGGCTCGGCTGTCCTCGCGCCTCCTGCCGCGACATGCCTCCCTGGCTTGGAGCGGCATGCCGACTGACCGGCAGGAGCCGGGTAATACGTTCGATATGATACGCGCAGCCGGACGGGAATGCCAGAGAAAACTTCCCTTGCCCTCCCCTACCTGCGGAACTCCACATTTGCGCACAGAAAGGAGGACGGCGCCTGCGGGCCCTGGATCCTAAAGGGCCGCAGGCGCCGCCAGAGAGCGCTGCGAGATTCGAGGCGCTGCCGAGGCCTTACGCGGGGAGCACGTCCTCGCCGTAGTTCTCCTCGAGATAGGCCTTGAAGTCATCGGACTGCAGCACCTTGACGAGGGCGGCGACGTTCTTGTCGTCCTTCTTGTCGGCTGCGGTGACGATCAGGTTGGCGTACTGCTCGACGGCCGTGGAGCCGGCCTGCTCGTGCGCGAGGGCGTCCTTCACGTGATAACCGGCCTCGATGGCGTAGTTGCCGTTGATGACCGCGAAGTCCACGGAGCCCAGGGCGCGCGGCACCGCGGCGGCCTCGACCTCCTGGAACTCGATGTTGTGCGCGTTCTCGGCGATGTCGTTCGGGGTGGCCTCGAGGTTCTCAGGGTCTTTAAGCTTGATCAGGCCTTGGTCCTGCAGGAGCAGCAGGGCGCGGCCCTCGTTGGTGGGGTCGTTGGGGATCGCGATCCGGGCGCCGTCGGCGATGTTCTCGAGATCGCTCGACTTGCCGGCGTAGACGGCCATCGGCTCGTAGTGGATCGCGCCGGCCGAGACGAGGTCCGTGCCGTTTTCCTTGTTGTAGTTCTTGAGGTAGTTGGTGTGCTGGAAGTAGTTGGCGTCCACGGCGCCTGAGGTGGTGTCCTTGTTGGGCTGGATGTAGTCGGTGTACTCCTTGACGACGAGCTCGATGCCCTCCTCCTTGAGCTTGGGCGCGGCGAACTTCGTGAGGATCTCGGCATGCGGGGCGGGGCTGGCGGCCACGGTGAGCGTGGAGGACGCGGAGGCGCTGCCGGCGGCCGACTTTGCGGCATCGTTCCCGCAGGCGGCAAGGCCGCCGAGGGCGACGACGCCAAGGCCGGCGAAGGCGGCGCGGACGAAGGAGCGACGGGAGAGGGAGGCGTTGATCTGGGACATGGTGAACATCCTTTCGGTGTTGGAGAGCCGCGGGGCCGCAGCGGGCCTCAGCGGTGATCGACCTTGCGGGCGATCAGGTTGCAGATGCTCTGGATGAGCTGGACGAGTATGACGAGCAGGATGATCGTGGCGATCATGACCTGGTCCTCGTAGCGGTAGTAGCCGTATCGGACGGCGATGTCGCCAAGGCCGCCGGCGCCAAGCGCGCCCGCGATGGCCGTGTAGCCGAGCACCGCGATGAGGGTCACGGCCACGCCGCGAACGATCGAGGGCAAAGCCTCGGGCAGCAGCGCCGACACCACGATTCGCGGGACCGAGGCGCCGCAGGCCTCAGCGGCCTCCACGGCGTCGCGCGAGACCTCAGCGAGCGACTGCTCGACCATGCGCGCCACGAAGGGGGCCGTGGCCACCACGAGCGGCGGTATCACGCCGACGATGCCGGTGGAGGTGCCCACGAGCGCCGTCGTGGCCGGCATGAGCGCGATCATCAAGATGATGAAGGGCAGCGAGCGGCCGATGTTGACGGCCCAGCCGAGCACGGTGTAGACGACGGGCGCGGGGCGCAGGCCATCGGGCGCCGTGAGGTTCAAAACGACCCCGAGCGCGATGCCGATGACGTAGGCGATGGCCGTGGATACGAAGACCATCACGAGCGTGTCGACAGTGCCCTGCGCGAGCAGGCCGCCGAACTGGTCGATGAAGGCGGCGATATCAGGCATCCCAATCCACCTTTCCGAGGAGCACGCGGGTGGCCTCGGCCACCGGCGCGGCAAAGACGCGCTCCACCGGGCCCTGCTCGACCACGCGGCCCTCATCGAGGACGGCGACCTGAGTGCAGATCTTCTCGACCACGTCCATGGAGTGGGTGATGACCACGAGGGTCACCCCCGTCTCCCGGCTGATGTCGCGCAGGAGCTTCAGGATCGTGTTGGTGCTCTTGGGGTCGAGCGCCGAGGTCGCCTCGTCGCAGAGGATGACCTCGGGGTCGCAGGCGAGGGCGCGGGCGATGGCCACGCGCTGCTGCTGGCCGCCGGAGAGCTGGCTGGGGTACGAGGATGCCTTCTCGGCGAGCCCCACGCGGTCGAGGAGCTCAAGCGCCCGCTCGCGGTTCTCGGGCGTGACGCGCCCGGTGGCAGCGCGGAAGGGGAAGCACACGTTGTCGAGAACCGTCTTCTGGGCGAGCAGGCCGAAGTTCTGGAAGATCATGGCCACGCGGCGGCGGTAGGCGCGCAGCGCCTGGCCGGTGAGGCCGGTGACGTCCTGGCCGTCGACCACGATGCGTCCCTCGGTGGGACGCTCGAGCAGGTTGATGGTGCGGACGAGGGTCGACTTGCCGGCGCCGCTCATGCCGATGATGCCGAAGCGCTCGCCGTCGCCGATCTCGAGGTTGATATCGGCGAGGGCGGCGACCTGGGATGAGCGCCCGGCATGAAGATAGGTTTTTGAGACGTGTTCGATGCTTATCACGAGGAAACTCCGCGGATGGTGCTGCTAGAGAAGGCGGGCTCACTCCCGCCGGAGATGAGCCCTCAGAGGCGCCCGGTCCCCGTCAGGCCGCGACGTGCGCACGCCATGACGAAGTGCCCGGGCGAGGGCATCTCCATGACCATCATCATCGCGGTATGTGCGGCAGTCGTATCCATACCGGTGAGGGTATCAGGCGCGCCGGGGCCGCGCAACGGACGTAACCGGTGGGAAACAATGGGCTCTGGAAAGACGGCGGGGAGGGCTCCCGCGAACACCCTCCGCGCTCGCTCCCCCGCAACGTATCATGCGGTTTATCTACTTGCGCCTGAACGCGAAGATGATCCTGAACACGAGCGGAACGGCTGCGACGACGAGAAGCGGCAGCTCCCAGGGGCTGCCTTTCAACGCCATCTGTGAGCCCAAGAGCGCTGCTGCGAACACCGCGGCCAGGCCGGCATCCAGTAGATACGGGTGTTTCATTTCCGCCTCCCCTGCTCACACGTACCGATATGGGTATGCATCGCCATTCTATCCCAGTTCATCGTTTTCGCATGCACTTTGGAATCGATTCTCACTGGAGCGGAAACCCAGCCGCCTCGTGCAGCCCCCCGGGCCGCTAGCTGTTGTACGCCGACACGTTGTCCACATCCGGAGGATGGCAGATGTGAGGCCTTCCGCATGCTTTGGGCCATCCGCGCCCGCGACGGGAGGGCCCCGTAGCCCCGATGGCCCGGCGCTCCGGCTGGCACCCTCGGGGCGGGGGCGGGGCCCGGCGGGAGCCACACCGCCGCGCCGGGCCCTAACCCGACGCGGATGGGGCCGCCGCGCCCGCGGGAACACTCGGCCCCGGCGGGACGGCGGAGCTGGGCGCGTCGAGGGCGGCCGGGCCGCGGCTGGGCGGGTGGAAGGCACGTGCGCGCGGATCCCAAACTCCTAAAACCTCCGCTCTGCAGAGCCGGACCGCGGAAGCGCAGGTTTTTTGAGGTTGGGAGCGGAAAACGTCATCGAAACCGAGCTTGGGATCCGCGCCGCTCCCAAGCTCGAAAAACATGACGCCCACAACCTGGAGCCATCGCCGCGAAAAGCCCGGATCGGGCACGCTCGGCACCAGAGGCGCGGCCGGCGCGCCCTCCGGGGCGCATCGCCGGCGCAAGCAACCTGTTGGCGCGCAACAGCCAGCCTACAGCTCGATCACGCGGTCGCACGAGTCGAGGAGGGCGGGGTCATGCGACACCGCGATGGTGATCCGCCCCGGCGCCATGGCGGCGAGCACCTCGGCGAGGCGGCGCCCGCTGTTAGCGTCGAGCGCCGAGGTGGGCTCGTCGAGCAGGAGGATCTGCGGATCCTTGAGCAGAACGCGGATGATCGCGACCTTCTGGCGCTCGCCTCCGGAGAGCGGCGAGCGGTGCTCGTCGAGCTCCTGCGCGAGCCCCTCGCCCCGCTCGAGCACGCGATCGAGGCCGAGTGCGCGGCAGAGCTCCACAACGCGCTCCTCGCTCGCCGCGGGCTCGAGCAGGGTGAGGTTCTCCCAGAGCGTCCCCGCGACGATCACGGGATCCTGGTCGACGTACCCGATGAGGCTCCGGCGCACGCCGTAGCGGTCGACCTCCCCGATATCGCACCCGCCGAGCGCGACGCCTCCCGCGGCGCAATCCGTGAGCTCCGCGTTGATGAGCTTGAGCAGCGTGCTCTTCCCGGCGCCGTTCCCGCCGCGCACGCCGTAGAGGACACCGCGCTCGAAGCGGTGGCTCACACCGTCGAGTGCGCGCCCGTCGGCACCGGGATACGCCACCGATGCGCCGTCGATGACGATCTCGGAAATGTCTGCGGGGAGCGCGCCGCCGTTTCGCTCGGGCTCTTGGGAGAACAGCTCGCGCAGGCGGTCGAAGTGGACGCGCGCGCCCTGGTACTCCCCGCCCAGGCCCGCGAAATACTCGACCGACTCCCTCATCATCCCGAAGTACCCGTACACGGTCGCCACGTAGCCCGGCAGCATCGCTCCGCGCACCACCTCCCACGCCGAAAGCGCGAGAAGGCCCGCGAGGGCGAGGGCCGAGAGCAGCTCCGCTATGAGCGACACCAGGGCGCACATCCGGTTCGATTGGTACATGCGCTCGCGCACCGGAGCGTACACCGAGCGCATCTCGCTCGGGATCCGCCCGAACAGGGCGTTGCGTCGTATGAAGGAAACGGACGAGAGGAGCCGCAGCGCGGTGGCCGAATAGCGCGACATGGCCTCGTTGAACAGGCGGCCCGATTGGTAGATCCTCCGGCTCAGCACCTGATACGCGCAGCCCGAGCACACCGCGAGCGCCGCCGCGACGCCCACGAGCACGGGGTCGATCGCGGCCATGACCGCAACGGAGAAGATGAACACCCCTCCGTTGCGCAGCGCATTCGTGACGGTGAGGAGCACGAACATGGTCACGCCGTTCGAGTCGTCATCAAGGCGGCGGCGCCAGTAGGCGGGATCGAACCCCGTGAAGAAGGCGAGGGGCATACGGGCGATCAGCTCCATGGCCTCCAAGTCGATAGCGAAGGAGGAATCCGCCTGGAGATGCGTGTAGAGCATGGTCGAACGATACGAGCACAAGGCGGCGAGCCCCACTGTGAGCGCGAGGAGCGCGCACGGCAGAACGGCGGCTGAAAGCGTCACCCCCGGTGCGATGAGCTGGTTGATCACCGAACCGGCGAGAAAGGGCGCGGCGACGAGCAGCACGGAGCGCAGCACGCTCACCAGCACGTAGCGGACGAGCGACACGCGATCTTCGAAGTAGGGCCAGCACCACGAGACGATCTCACGCATTGCGCCCTCCTTTCATCCTATGGAGAAGGGCCCTGAGGCGTATTTTCTCTTGAATTGAATAACGAATTGGGTCGCAATTCGAGGTGTCACGGCTCATTCTTTCTTTTGGGCAACCACCCATGCAAACTGGAAAGACAGAACAGTTCTCGCATTCTCCATGGGGCGGGTCATAATTAATCCACTTTGCATAGCTCTGATTTGAACATTCTTCCGAAGTTATAGAAGCAAAACTGCAAGATAGTCTACACACTTCATCCCAGCACTTATATAGGCGTCCTGAAGGGTCAACTACAACTGAATTGCCTGAGACGGCACCGCAGATACCAATCGATAAACTGTTAAGCAACGAGATACTGAACCCTTTTTTGATTGCGGCACGAGAGAAATCTAAATCAGCACCTACATATTGAGATGTGCTCATGCACTTCCCATAGCAGCCTGAAACCGAGTCAACCATCGCGGTATAGAGAACAATCTTTTCTTTAAGCCCAGCTGCCTCCAGCTCATCGAACAGCTCAAGTGCGCTTTTCGAATTACACTTATCAAGATTCACCCTGATATATATTTTGAAAAACTGCACTGCATGCTTCAAATTCGAAATGATGGTGTCGAAAGTTCCTGAGCCAGATCGAAGATGGCGACGCGCATCGTGCACTAACTTAGGTCCATCTAGCGTAACTTGAATGCTCTCAACCTTTGCCTCTTTCAATAGGTGGCAGGTTTTTTCATCTAGATAAAAACCATTCGTGATAACAGAAGCGCGCAGTGAAGCAATGTCACTATCCGCAAGAAGAATATCTGTCAGTTCGGTAATAACGTTGGTAGCAAGGAGTGGTTCGCCACCGTACCAATATATAGCTACTTTTTTATGCTTTCCACATTTTCTTTTTATATAACCATATAAGGTATCGACATAGCTAAAACCAGAGGGAATCTGATTAATTCCCTGCTCATAACAGTAACTGCAAGAAAAGTTACACACTGTTGTTGGCGCAATCGTCAGACAAAACTCGTCACCCGCAAACCTAGCAATTCGACTCGCGGCGAGAGCCATCTCGAATTCATTAGTACTTGAATCTGTCAAAAAACCAGCACTGTTTAACTCAGAAACGAAGTGATCTGATCCTTCATCGAAACAACCCGGTAACATACCAAAGAAATCAGCGTGAGCCTTGTCTAAGATTGCGAAAGCGCCATTAAACGAGTTATATAGAGCGGCTCCGTCTTCAAACGGAGCCGTTATTGTATATTTTGAAACCTTTAACAAATTCTATATCACACCTAGCTTACTTATCAAGCCCTCGCTTACAGGGATGCATGACATTACAAGCAACCTCAACAACATCTGCAGCTGCTTTAACTACAATCTCCATATCGACAACCTCCTTTGGGAAATAAAATATATTATTATTCTATGCGCTTGTTTTGAGTTCGTCAACTATCTATATTACTTTTCTTAAGCTACTTATCAGCCCCGAAGCAATTTATCTTTAGTCGGTTTGGGCTGCGACCTCCTCGGGGGTGAGGACGTCCTCGATGCGCAGGTTGATGCCGGCGACCTCGAGGCCCGTCATGGATGCCAGCCGCTCGGTGACACGCTCCTTGACGCCCTCGAAGATGTCGGGGGCGTAGGCGCCGTACTCGATGATGACGGAGATGTTCACCACGACGGAGTTGTCGTCGGTGACCTCGACCGAGACGCCCTTCGTGATGCTCTCGGCGCCGAACTGCTCCTGGACCATGTGCAGGAGGTTGCCCTTCATATCGATGATGTGGGGCACCTCGCGGGCCGCGAGCGCGACGATCTTCTCGATCACGCCGTTGGAGTAGGTCAGCGAATCCTCGGACTCGAAGTCCTCGTCCTCCTTCGGGTCGACGCCCTCAAGGGTCTCGGGGTTCACCATGGCGTCGCTGTCCTTGACATCGGGGGTCTTGGCGTCCTTGGCCTCGACGATCTCCTCAACCTTGTTGTCCTTGTTCTCAGTTGCCATGCTTGCTCCTCTCTCAGCGTCCGCCGAACAAGCGGATGAATGCCTTGTACAGCTGCCCGTCACCGTCGCGCACCTGGCCGATCGCGACGCCGATCAGCACGAAGATGGAGATGACGAGGGTATCCCAGAAGCCGACGGTGATCAACAGGACCGCGACGATGAACGCGATGACCGCGTAGAGAACTGTGTGGGGATGCGAGTCGGCGTAGCTCCAGGCGCGCTTGCCCAAGCCCTCGATGAAGCCCCGGGTGGTCTCCTGCAGCCCTTCGACGCGCTCGGACCGCTCCTCCTTGCGGGATTCGCCTGCGCGCGGCCGCTCGGCATCGGCCGCGCTGTCCTTGCGGTCCTTGCGGTCGCGCTCCTTGGACTCACCGTCGCGGCTCGTCGCATTGCCCTTGGGCTCGGGGCGCTTTGGCTCCTCCGGCGCGGGCCGGCGCTTGGAACGGGAGGCGCGGCGCTTCTTGCCGCCCGTGCCCGACGGGTTCTGGCTCGTCTCGTCCTTGTCCCCATCGGCCTTGCCCGCGGCCTCCTTGGGCTCGGGGCGCTCGATCACCGTCTTGGGGGGCTTCGATGCGGACGCCGCCTTGCTGCGGTGCGTCGGGGAAGACGCCTTCTTCGCCGGGGATGCCTTGATGGAGGTCTTGGGGCTCTTGGGCTTCTCGTCACTCACCGGATGCCTCCTTCGCACTCGTCACGGTCTTGGTCGGGAGGAACCGCATCCGGCAGGTCACGCCGCCGGCTCCGAGCATCTGCTCGCAGGCGCGGCTGATGCGCGCCTCCATGCGCTCGAGGGCCGTGAGGTCCTGTTCGGCCAGCGCGATGGCGTCGACGCGCAGGGCGAGCTCGTCGTTGTCGCGGCCGCGGACCCGCGCGGTGACGTCTTCGATCATGACATCGTCCTCGCCGGCGGCCTTGGCGGCGACCGAACGGACCGCATCGACCGTCACCTCGATGTTGGGGTTCCCGCCCGGGTGCACGCTCACGGGCTCGCGCTTGCCCGCGAACGCCGCGATCACCGCGATGAGGGTCTCGAGGGCCATGATCGCCACGCAGACCAGCACGGCGATGCGCACCCACTCGATGGACATGAGCTCCTCGATGCGCCGGCTCTCGTAACCGGTTAGAAAGGCGGTCAATCCGCCGAGCACCACCAGGCTGGCCAGGAGGTGCACGATCGCTCCGATACGCTTCATCAGCTTCATAGATCTCCTCTCTACTCTGTCCGGAACTATCAGCGCTTCGAAAAACCCTATACCCGATATAAAAAGGAGCCAAACCCCTATCTTGGGGGTTCGGCTCCGTTTCATCAATCGATCAGATTGGAGGGAAGTGTCGCTTACTCCTCCTCGAGCGCGGCGATGACCTCGTCGGTCATGTCCATGGTGTGATAGACGTCCTGGACGTCGTCGAGCTCCTCGAGGCGGTCGATCAGGCGCTGGACCTTCTTGGCGTCCGCGGCGGAGACCTCCGTGGGCGTGGTGGGAACCATGACGAGCTCCGAGCCCTTGACCTCGATGCCCTGGCCCTCGAGGCCCTTCGAGACGGCCATGAGCTCACCGGGGTTGGTCCAGACGACCCACTCCTCGCCGCCGTCCTCGTAGTCCTCTCCGCCGGCCTCGGCGACGGCCATCATGAACTCCTCCTCGTCGCCTGCGGCCCCGTTGGCCATCAGGTTCTCCTTCTTGTCGTTCGGGTCGACGATCTCCTTGGAGACGACCACCTGGCCGCGACGCTCGAACTGGAAGGCCACCGAGCCGGCGGTGCCGAGGTTGCCGCCCGCGTGCGAGAAGGCGGAACGGACGTCGGCGGCCGTGCGGTTGCGGTTGTCGGTCAGGCACTCGCAGTAGACGGCCACGCCCGCCGGGCCGTAGCCCTCATAGACGATGTTCTCGTAGGCCGCGGCGTCGGCGCCGGCGCCGAAGGCCTTCTTGATGGCCGAGTCGATCTTGTCCTTGGGCATGGACTGCGCCTTGGCCTTGGCCACGGCGGCCGCGAGGCTGGCGTTGTTCTCGGGGTTCGGGTCGTTGCCGAGGCGGGCGGCGACCGTGATGTTACGGCTCAGCTTGGAAAAGAGCGCCGAGCGCTTGGCGTCCTGCGCGCCCTTGCGGTGCTTGGTTGTGGCCCATTTTGAGTGTCCGGACATGCGAGGCTCCTTTTGATGTGCACGGGGCCGGCTCGCCGGCGCGAGGCGCGCGGCCGTTGACCCTCATTCCCTATAGTCAGACGTTGGCAGATGATATACCCAATAGCGGGCCGGCGCAATGCGCATCGCAGGGTTCCCACAGCTCAGGGATAGCGGGGTTCGCAGCGGCACGGGACCGGGCGCTGGCCGTGTTGTCGTGCAGGGCCAAGCGGTCTATGCAGGCCGTGCTGCTGCGTGGAGCCGCGACAACCGCACGAGACCGGGTGGCCGCGCGGCCGCGTTGCTGCGCGGGGGTGACGTGGGCCGCAGCCACATCACTGCACGGCGACGGCGAGAGCGTGCGAGCCGCGATGCCGTGCGGAGCTGAACGTCACGGCACCCTCGCCATCTCACGGGATCGAACATTGACGCGGGAGGCGGTGGGCGGCATCCCCGCCATCTCGCGGGGACAGGCGCGGCAGGGCTCGGCGCGCACCGGCTCGAAGAACCTGGTGCCGGGGCCGGACGTTGGCCTCGGGGCGGGCGGACAGCGCTCCCACCGTCTTGCGCGTGGGGCGCCCCCCGCTCGACACCGGATCCAGCCCCGCGGTTGCGTTTCTTACGGCTATGCACGTCGACAATCCGGCACTCTGAGTATCGCAAACGAATCGCCAGTTCAGGGCAGTTGTCGTTTTTACGGCTCTGCACCCCGCAGTACATAACCGTCAATTTGTTTCGAAATTCCGTGCAAAGCCGAAATAAACGCAAGTAGATTTTGGCGAAGATGCCGTCGTGCGCTCCCTTGGGGCGACGCGAAATCGGTCGGAGGTGCGGTCGACCCACGCTCGGCCAGAAAAACTCAGTTGCAATTCTTTCGGATATGTACGGAAATCCAAAACAAGTTGACGGCTATGTATCTCGCCGTACAGAGCCGTTAAAACGGCAACTAGTTTGACCTGCGATTTTGATTTCCGTACTCGAAGTGCCCGGAAATCGATGTGCAAAGCCGTAAGAAATGCAACTCATCCGCTAGCGCCAGCAAGAATGCGACCCTCGTTCGGCGACGGCATGCGCATCGCGCTGCGAACTTCGGGGCTGCGCCCCAATGCAGGCCGAGGCCCCAGCAGCCCGCGGCGCGCATAGGAGCCGCCGGCGGCCGGCACGAAAACAGCACAGCTCAGGAACGCAAACCGTGGCACCGCCCCGTGAGCGTAAACCGTGGCACCGCCCCGTGAGCGTAAACCGTGGCACCGCCCCGTGAGCGTAAACCGTGGCCCTGCCGCGCGCATGAGCGCCGGTATCATCCCGGGCGCACCGGCGGCCGCCCCGCAGCGCTACGAAGCGATGCGGCCGCGTTGCGGCCGCGCCGCCCGGTAGGCGTAGATGATGAGCGCGACACCCGCCACCACGAGCGGCAAGCTCAGGATCTGCCCCATCGTCACCACATCGCCGAAGAGGTAGCCGAGTTGGGCATCGGGCACGCGCACGAACTCGACGAGAATACGGGCGACGCCGTAGCCGAGCACGAAGACGCCCATGAAGGCGCCCTGCGGCGGCAGGTTCTTCCGCCGGCTCATGAGCTGCAGGATCGTGAACAGCACGATGCCTTCGAGCAGTCCCTCGTAGAGCTGGCTCGGGTGACGGGGGAAATCGCCCGCAGATCCGCCGAAGACGACGCCCCAGGGCAGGTCCGTCGGCTTGCCCCACAGCTCGCCGTTGACGAAATTGGCGAAGCGCCCCACGGCGAGCGCAAGCGGAGCCCCGCAGACGGCGAGGTCGGCGACGGTCCACGCCGAGATGCCGAGCGAGCGGCACGCGAGCACGCCGCCCACGACGCCGCCCACGAGCCCGCCGTGGAAGCTCATCCCGCCGTGGTTGACCGCGATGACCTCCAACGGATTCTGCAGGTAGAACGCGAGGCCGTTGCCGTAAAAGACCACATAGAAGAGGCGCGCGCCGATGATGAGACCGAAGACGACGCCGGTGACGACGACCCAGATGTCCTCGACGCTGAGGCCGAGGCCCCATCGGCGCTGCGTCCGGTACATGATCACGCCCGTTAGGATCGCGCCGACGATGTAGGCGATCCCGTACCAATAGATGGTGATGGGTCCGGCGGAGAAGGCCACCGGATCAAGGGCGTGGTAGAGGTCGTTCAGCATGCGGGGTCCTCCTGGGTCGCGCGGGCACGGGGGCCGCGGCGGATAAAGTGGAGGCAGTGGCGGCACTCCTCCTTGATGGCCTGGAGGCGGTCGACATCGGGGTCGAGCAGGTCCTCCAGGCTGGCGGCCTCCTCGTGCCATGGACGCTGGCAATGCGTGAAGGCGCAGGTGCCCGGGCAGGGAGAATAGCGGTCGGGCAGGTTGTGAGGGCAGTCGAGCTCCATGTAGTTGCCCGTGGGCCCCCAAAGGCCCGCGCAGCCGCGGACGGCCCAGCACCGGATCGTGCCGTCCGCGCCGCGGGGGTCAGATGCCCGGACGTCACGGGCGCGGACATCGGAGGCGGCGGGGTCGAATACGGGGACGCGCCGGCACCCCTCAGCGTCCTGGCCCGCATCGGCCGGCCTCTCTCCCATCCCGCTCATGCGTCTCGCCCCCGACCGCTTAGAACGGCGCGTACTCGTCGTACAGATCGGAGGCGGCGCCGTCGTCGTTGACGGCCTCGACGCGGGTGACGCCGGGGACGTGCTCCTTGAGGATGCGCTCGATGCCCATGCCGAGGGTCAGCGAGCTCATGGGGCAGCCGGCGCAGGCGCCGGTCAGCTCGAGCTTGACAACGCCCTCGTCATCGACGCCGAGGTAGGTCATATCGCCGCCGTCGGCCTGCAGATTGGGACGAATCTCCTCGAGGACTTCCTTGAGCAGCTTCTCGTTGATGGCCACAGGGGCTCCTTTCGATCGTAGATCAGCTCGTCATGGTACTACATGCTGGTACCCCGAGGGAACAATCGCATACAGGTAGCATTTCTCGGCAACGCGGGGACCAGGCGGCGGGCACCGCACACCCCATCCGCCTCCCTGCGACGCGCCGCGTCACCGCTCCCGGGCGGCAGGAACCGTCACCGTGAAGGTCGTCGTCTCACCGGGAACGCTCTCGACGCGAATATCCCCGCCGCAGGCGCGGGCTCTGCGACGGGCGATCGCAAGCCCGAGGCCAAAGCCCGCGCGCTCGTCATCGCCCCGCGTGCGCGCCGCATCCGCTTGGTAGAACCGCTCGAACACATGGGGCAGATCCTCCGCCGCGATGCCGGGCCCCGTGTTCGTGACCGAGATCGCCACCTCGCGGCGGCCGGCCGTCCAAACCCGCACGCTCACCTGATCGTCCTCGTCGGAGAACGAGACCGCGTTGCCGAGCAGCTCGTCCAGGATCCCGCCGAGCGCACGGTCCGAACAGCTCACGGGGCCGACGCCGTCCTCGCACGACAGGGAGGCTCCCCGTCCGAACCGGGCACGCGCACGCTCAACAGCCGCGCCGGCCACCTCGGGGGCGTCGCAGGGCTCCTTCGCCGCGCTCCCCCCCATCCGCTCGAGATCGGCATCTGCCCGCGCGTCCTCGAGCAGCGCGAACACCAACCGACCCATCTCCTCGATCTCGCGCCGCATGTATCCCAACCAGCGGTCCTGGCTCGCCACCGTCGCCTCCGGATGCGCCGCCAACGCATCGACATCGAGCGAGAGCGCGGAGAGCGGGGTCTTCAATTCATGGGATGCATCGGTCACGAACGCGCTCTGGCGCTCCCAGGCGCGGGCGGCGGGCCGCATGGCGAGGCGGGCGAGCAGATGGCAGGCGATGATCACGGGGACGGCGGACATGAGCCACGTCATTGCCATCGAGTGCCTGACCCTCTGCGTGAACACGCGGGTGGGCGTGGCGTCGAGCACCGTGTAAAGCGCCGCTGGGACGAAAGAATCTGAGGCGTCGCCGCCGCTCGCCCGCACGTCGCTGAGCATCACGCCGTCCTGCGCCATCTCCCTCAGTTCGGCCTCAGTCAACGGCGCCCATCCATACACCCATTGCCGATCAGTATAGATCTCACCGCCGCCGCTCGCACCATGCCACGAATCAGCCGGGAAATCCCAACCGCTCGCCGCGAGAAACTCCCTCGCCTCGTTGAGGTGCTCGTGGCCCGAGAGTAGACGCACGCTGCCGCTTCGATATATGACCAGATGGAAGACGGATCGAAAGACGGTGGGGTCCCCTTGCGCCGCCAGGGCGTCGAGGCGCTCGGGGTTGAGCCGCGTGGCGGGCGCATCGTAGTTGTCTCGCGCGGGCACCTGAAGCTCGGGCGCATCATCCGCGAGCTTCACCAGGGCGTCCTGCATCTGCAGGGCATCAATGTCCGCCCGCGACGCCTGCGCTGCCACAGAATCGAATGAGGCCGCGAGAGCGATCGCGAGACCCGCGAGAGCGATAGCAGACGAGAGCAGGGTGAACCGTCGACGCGTCCGCACGAGTTCATTTGGAAGACCTTGGCGCCACAACCTTCGCGCGCGAACAGCCATGCGACCCACCCATCCACCGTTCATGACCGGCCTCCTCTTCTGAGTCCGTAGCCGATGCCGCGAACCGTCTCGATCGAGACGTCGAGCTTCAGATCGGCGAGTTTCGCGCGCGTGGACCGGACCAGCACCTCGAGCCGGTTGAAGGCATCCTCGGCAAACGGCCCCCAGATACGAGATACGAGGGTCTCCTTTTTCAAAGTGAGGCCCGGCGCGCGCATGAACTCCTCCATGAGCTGGGACTCACGCGCGGTCAGCGTCACCGGCGACGGGGTGCCGGCGGCGGGGTCGGACGTCTCGAGCGCGAGCTCGCGCGTCAGCGGATTCAAGACGATCCCGAGTGCGCGGATGCCGTCCGGAGCATCCATCGTGCGAGGACGGCGGACCACCGCCCGGACACGCGCGATCATCTCCTCAGCGTGGAAGGGTTTAGGCAGGTAGTCGTCGGCACCAAGGTTGAGGCCGCGCACCCGGTCCTCGACGGCGGCGCGGGCGGTGATGAGGATGACCGGGGTCGCATCCCGCGAAGCGCGCAGGTCTGTCAGGAAACTGAGACCATCTTGGCCGGGGAGCATGATGTCAAGGAGGATCGCGTCGTAGGCGCACAGCGCGAGGGCGTCGGCGGCGTCGCGGGCGGTCATGGCGATATCCGAAGTGAACCCGTTCGCGTGAAGGACCTCGGCCATGGCGTCCGCAAGGCGTCGGGCGTCCTCGACGATCAGCACGCGCACGGCCCTCACCTCGCCTTTCATCCGTCTCGATTGCGCTGGCGCAAGTATACGGCCTCCATCTGAGCGGAACCTGTGAGACGGGGCGGCGTGTCGGCGGACGCGGGTGAGGTGGCACAGAGCGCGTGTGAGGCATCGCAAAGCGCGGGTGTTTTTCGAGGGTGCGGGTACTGTGAGGTCCCGATCGCGGAGATCCTCCGCTGCCGGCAGCAGCCGTCCGGCCCCGATCGCGGGAATCCTCCGCTGTTGGCAACGGCCGTCTGGCCTCGATCGCGGAATTCCTCCGCTGTTGGCAACGGCCGTCCGACCCCGATTGCGAAATCCCCCCCCCGGCAGCGACCGTCTGGCCTCGCGTCGAAATATCGAACTTGGGAGCAGAAAACGTCATGTTTTTTGAGGTTGGGAGCGGCCGGATCCTAAGCTCAAGAAATATGACGCTTCTGACCTGGGGGCTTATCGGGCCGTCCCGAAACAGGGGCTCAGAAACGCGAAAAACCTCCGCTTGCGCCGTTCACCGCAGCGCAAAGCGGAGGTTTTTCGCACTTGGGACCACATCAGGCCGTCGCGGGGTGCAGTACGACACGGCGCAGAGCACGGCACTCACCGCGCCGCCCACCCCGCGGCCGCGCTTACCGCACGCCGCGACCGAGGCGCTCGACCACCTGATCCACGGCGTCCTCGCCGAAGGCGCCGCATCCGCCGCCGCAGCTCGAGCCGCCGCCGTGCCCCGGACGGAACCGTGCGCTCACCTCGTCGCGGGCGAGCGGCTTGGCGCTCTCCATCTTGAACCCGCGACCGGCCCGCATGTTCTCCTTCGCCACCGAGATCATCAGCTTGATGCGGTTCAGCTGGTTGGCCTCGGACGCGCCGGGGTCGTAGTCCACGGCCACGATGTTGCTCTCGGGGTTCATGCGCCGCAGCTGCTTGATCACGGCCTTGCCCACCACGTGGTTGGGCAGGCAGGCGAAGGGCTGCGTGCAGATGATGTTCGGCGCCCCGTGGTCGATCAGGTCGAGCATCTCGGCCGTGAGCAGCCAGCCCTCGCCCATGTTGTTGCACAAGGACAGCACCTTCGACGCCTTCTCGGCCATGGCAGAGATCGGCTCGGGGCGCTCGAAGCGCACGCTGCGCTCCAGGAGCTCGTCGACGGGCTTGCGCATCCAGTCGATGAGCCCCACCACGCCGCCCATCGCGCCGCGCTGCACCGCCGAGCTGCCGAGCTCGTCCTTTTGCAGGCTCGCGTTGCTCATGGAGTACAGGAAGAAGTCCAGAAGCCCCGGCACGACGGCCTCGCAACCCTCGCTCTCGATGACATCGACCACGTGGTTGTTGGCCGTGGGGTGGAACTTGACGAGGATCTCGCCGACCACGCCCACGCGCGGTTTCGTGCCCTCGCCCACGAGCGGCATCGTGTCGAAGGCGCGGATCGCCTCGCGGGCGAGCTTCGTGAAGCTACGGCGCGTGAAGTGCGGCGCGAGCTCGCGGCCGCGGGCCATGTAGCGCTCGAACAGGGCCTCGGCGGCACCCGGCTCGGCCTCGTAGGGGCGGCAGCGGTAGAGCATCTGCATCATGACGTCGCCGAAGAGCACGCAGTACACGGCGGCCTTGAGCATGGGGACCGTCAGCTTGAAGCCGGGGTTCTGCTCATCGAGCTTGACCGCCGACAGCGAGATCACCGGGATCTCGGGGTGGCCGGCGTCGCGCAGGGCCTTGCGGATGAGCGCGATGTAGTTGGTGGCGCGGCAGCCGCCGCCGGTCTGCGAGATCACCACCGCCGTCTTGGTGAGGTCGTAGCGGCCGCTCTCGATGGCCTCCATGATCTGGCCGGTCACGAGGATCGACGGGTAGCAGATGTCGTTGTTCACATAGCGCAGGCCCGCCTCGACGGCCCCGCGGTCGGTGGAGGGCAGGAGCTCCAGGTTGTAGCCGGAGGCGCGGAACACCTCCTTGATCAGGTCGAAGTGGATCGGCGCCATCTGCGGGCAGAGGATGGTGTAGCCCGCCTCCTTCATCTCCTCGGTGAAGGGGACCTTCTCCCAGGCCGCGCTCTTGCTCTTGCGCTGCGCCGCGAGCGCGTATTTGCGCGTCGCGAACACGGGCTCGTCGGACGACGGCGCCACCGGCGCGCCCTCCCCCTGCGTGAACGCCGCGCCCTGCTCGGCCGCCTCGGCGCGGCGCTCGGCCGCCTGGTCCTTCAGCGCCGCCATGAGCGAGCGGATGCGGATGCGGGCCGCGCCGAGGTTCGAGACCTCGTCGATCTTCAGCACCGTGTAGATCTTGCCCGAGGCCTCGAGGATCTCCTGCACCTGGTCGGTGGTGAGGGCGTCGAGCCCGCAGCCGAAGGAGTTCATCTGGATCAGGTCGAGGTCGTCGCGCATGGTCACGAAGCGCGCGGCCGCATAGAGGCGCGAGTGGTACATCCACTGGTCGACCACGCGGATGGGCCGCTCGGGCTTCACGAGATGCGCCACCGAGTCCTCGGTGAGCACCGCGAAGCCGAACGAGCTGATGAGCTCCGGCAGGGCGTGGTTGATCTCGGGGTCGTTGTGGTAGGGGCGGCCGGCGAGCACGATGCCGTGGCCGCCGTGCTCCTCGATCCAGCGCATGGTCTGCTCGCCCATGGTCTGGATCCGCTCATGGAAGGCCGCGTCCTCCTCGAAGGCGGCGTTCACGGCCGCGTTGATCTCGGAGCGCGTGAGCTTGGGGCCCGTCATGCGGCCGCGGCCGTCGGCGGCGTCGCGGGCGCGGTCCTCCACCAGCACCTCGTAGAGGCGGTGCTTGAGCTCGGTCTTGTCGTGGTAGGGCACGAAGGGGTAGAGGAACTCGACATCGCCCTGGACGATCTGTTCGATGTTCAGGCCGAGCGCCGTGGGGTAGCTCATCACGATCGGGCAGTTGTAGCAGTTGCCCGCCGTGGGGTCCTCCTTGCGCTCCCAGCGCACGCAGGGCATGAAGATGAAGTCGGGGTCCTTGGCGATCAGGTTCATGATGTGGCCGTGCGAGAGCTTCGCCGGGTAGCAGACCGACTCGCTCGGCATGGACTCGATGCCCGACTCGTACACCTTCTTGCTCGAGTTGTCCGAGAGCACCACGCGGAAGCCCAGGCGCGTGAAGAACGTGTGCCAGAACGGGTAGTTCTCGTACATATTGAGGGCGCGCGGGATGCCCACGGTGCCGCGGATCGCCTCGTCCTCCGAGAGCACGGGACGGTCGAAGATCAGCTCGTTCTTCTGCGCGAAGAGGTTCGGCGCCTGGCTCTTGCGGCGGCGGCCGCCCGCGCCCTTCTCGCATCGGTTGCCGGTGATGAAGCGGCGGCCGGCCCCGAAGTCGTTGATCGTGAGCTGGCAGTTGTTGGAGCACAGGCCGCAGCGCGCATGGCGCTGGCGCACGGTGAGGTGCGCGATCTCCGCCGCCGACAGCACGGAGGAGAGGCCGTCGGCGCCGGCGCGGTCGCGGGCGAGCAGCGCGGCCCCGTAGGCGCCCATGCAGCCGGCGATGTCCGGGCGCACGGCGTCAACGCCGGTCAGGAGCTCGAAGGTGCGCAGCGTGGCGTCGGACATGAAGGTGCCGCCCTGGACGATCACCTTGGTGCCGATCTCTTTTGGATCGCGCAGCTTGATAACCTTGAACAGCGCGTTCTTGATGACAGAGTAGGAGAGCCCCGCGGCGATGTCGCCCACGGTCGCGCCCTCCTTCTGCGCCTGCTTCACGCGGGAGTTCATGAAGACCGTGCAGCGGCTGCCGAGGTCGACCGGGGCCGTGGCGCCGATCGCGGCCTCGGCGAAGGCGCGCACGTCCATGTCCATGGAGACGGCGAAGCTCTCGATGAAGCTGCCGCAGCCCGAGGAGCAAGCCTCGTTCAGCATGATGTGCTCGATCACGCCGTCGCGGACGCGCAGGCACTTCATGTCTTGGCCGCCGATGTCGAGGATGAACTCGACACCCGGTAGGAAGGCCTTGGACCCGCGCAGGTGGGCGACGGTCTCGATCTCGCCGGAGTCGGCCTTGAGGGCCTCGATGAGCAGGGCCTCGCCGTAACCGGTGGTGGTCACGTGCCCGATCTTGGCACCCGCGGGCATGTGGGCGTAGAAGTCGGCCATGATCGTCTTGGCCGTGCCGAGGATATCGCCGTTGTTGTTGCCGTACCAGGTGTGGAGCAGCTGGCCGCCCTCCCCCACCATCGCGGCCTTCATCGTGGTGGAGCCGGCGTCGATGCCGATGAAGACGCGGCCGTCCGCATAGGTCGCCGGGTCCTCGCGGGGCACCACCTCCGCGTCGTGGCGGTGCTTGAAGGCGGCGTGGTCCTCCTCGGTCTTGAAAAGCGGCTCCAGGCGCGCGACCTCGGAGCCCTGGATGTCGCCGAGCTCGTCGATGGCGTCGATGAGCGCCTCGAAGGTGGTGAGCTTCTCGGACTCGTGCGCCATCGCCGCGCCGGACGCCACGAAGAGGTGGGCGTTGTCGGGCACGATGCGGTGCTCCTCGTCGAGCTCGAGGGTGAGGTTGAAGCGGTGGCGGAGCTCGGAGAGGTACTGGAGCGGGCCGCCCAGGAAGGCCACGTGCCCGCGGATGGGGCGGCCGCAGGCGAGGCCCGAGATGGTCTGCGTGACGACGGCCTGGAAGATGCTCGCGGCCACGTCCTCGGGGCGGGCGCCCTCGTTCAGCAGGGGCTGCACGTCGGTCTTGGCGAAGACGCCGCAGCGGCTCGCGATCGGGTAGATGTTCGTGGCGCGGGCCGCGAGCTCGTTCAGGCCCGTTGCGTCGGTGTGCAAAAGCGCGGCCATCTGGTCGATGAAGGCGCCCGTGCCGCCGGCGCAGGTGCCGTTCATGCGCTGCTCGATGCCGGTGTCGAAGTAGATGATCTTGGCGTCCTCGCCGCCGAGCTCGATGGCGACGTCGGTCTCGGGGATCATCGTCTCCACGGCGCGCTTGCTCGCGATGACCTCCTGCACGAACTCGAGCGAGAGCCACTGGGAGAGCAGCATGCCGCCCGAGCCCGTGATGGCGCAGGTCATCTCACGTGCAGGCAGGTAGTCGAGGGCGCCGACGAACAGGTCGCGGGCGCAGGCGCGCACGTCGGTGTGGTGGCGCTGGTACTTGGCGTAGACGATCTCGTGAGCGTCGTTCAGCACGGCGAGCTTCACCGTGGTGGAACCCACGTCGATGCCGAGGTGCAGGCGGCCCGTCGCGCGCTCGGGGAACCACAGCGCGGGCTCGGTGGCCGTGTCCGCGATGGGCTCATCGGGGGCGTTGTCGAGGGCGGCCGGGGCGTCGTGGTTGCAGGTGGGGGCGTCGTGGCCGCAGGTGGGGGCGTCGTGGCCGCAGCCGCAGGCGGTGGAGTCCTCGTGCCCGCCGCAGCCGCAGGAGCAGCCCGCGGCGTCCATGGTATCAAGCGTGATCTCGTTCATGGGTCAGTTCCCCTCGTTCGCATCGATGTTCATGCTCATGAGCTTCATCCCGTAGGCCGGCACGTTGATGTCGATCGGCATGCCGTAGAGGTCGCCCGGGCGCACGAAGGCGATGACGGTCATGATGCGCGCCATCGTCTCAGGGCTCTCCACCAGGCCGTTCTCGAGCCAGCGCTGCACCACGCCGGTCTCCGCGGAGACGACGTAGGAGACGTAGTAGTCGAAGAAGGGGCCGAGGGCCACCGGGAAGATGCCGGTCTGCATGCGCTCCGAGACGGCGTCGCGCACCATGTCGACGATGCGCTTGATGAAGGCCGGATCGCCGGAGGGGCCCATGAGCCCCGAGACAAGGTCGCGGTTGTCGACGAAGTAGCGGAGCAGCTCGACCGAGCCGGGCGCCGGATCGAGGTCGCGGATGCTGTCGTAGACCTCGGGGAGCGTGGCGCCGGAGAGGCCGATGAGCAGCTCGCGGATGTCGGCGATGAGCGCGTCCTCGACGGCTCTGACGAAGTCGGGGATGTCACGGTAATGCGAGTAGAACGTGCGGCGCGTGAGGCCGGCACGGTCCGTGAGGTCGCCCACGGTGATGCGGGCGGGATCCTCGCCGTCGGCGAGCTGGGCGGCGAAGGCGTCCGTGAGCGCCCGCTGCGAGCGGAGCGATCGGCGGTCGCACTTGAGGTCGGTCTGCGGCATAGGCCCCTTCCGATGACGTTGTTCAATTACACTGCATGCGCATTATTGCACAATCTGTGCATCATCAAAGGAGCTTCATGTTTGGCGCGGGCGCGGGCTGCCGGGGGATGCTGAGCGTTCGTAATTCGATGTTTTTTCGGCTGAAAATGCCGTATTTCGAACGCTCAGCGTGTGTTCATGCTGCCGAGCGTTCGCAATACGCTGTTTCCGCACTCGAACATGCCACATTTCGAACGCTCGAGGCGGGTGCCGAATTACGGGCGCCCGGCCCAGCTGCCCCCTGTACCGAGCGCTCAACGTCGTCCACGCTCCGTGCTGAGCGCTCGACGTCGCCTGCCCCCTTGCCGAGCGTTCGCAATACGCTGTTTTCAACGGATAGGATGCCGTATTTCGAACGCTCGGGCCAGCCGCCGGATTTCGGGAGCTCGGCGTCGGCCACGCACTGTACCGAGCGTTCGAAATTGCCGGTTTTCGGCTGGCGGAATGCCGAGTTACGAACGCTCGGCACCAGGGCCGGCCAGGGCCGGCATCAGGGCCGGCGTGCGGCTACTGCGCCCGTTCGCGTCGGGCCGTCGCGACCATGTGCCGCGGCACCGCGTGCCAGGCGCAATGTCCGATGACGGTCCCCGCCGCGCGCTTCGCCGCGTCGCTGGCGTTGGAGGTCGCGAAGGCGTGCTCGAACCGGGAAAGCATCGCGATGTCGTTGCCCCCGTCTCCGTACACGGCCACCTCGTCCTCGGTGAATCCCAGGTGGCCGGCGAGCCACGCCACAGCCTCGCCCTTGCTCACCCGCGCGTCCGTGATCTCGAACATCACGGGATCGAACGGCGTGTTCACCACCGCCTCGGACCGCTCGTCCAAAAACGCATGAAGCTCCCGCTCAAGCGCGGGGTCGGGAACGCGCGCGTTCACCTTGCAGATGTCCTGTGCGAGCACCTCGGCAACAGACTGCCGGTAGCGAAAGCCCGCGGCGGCCTTCGTCGCCCGCGCCCGCATCCCCGCCATCAAGACGCGCCGAAGCACCCCGTCGCGTTTGAAGCCCCGCGCCCGATCCTCCTCAGACCCGGTCACGAACACGCCCTGAAGGCCCACGCACTCAAAGCAGACGCCCGGAAACGAGCCGGTGAGCTCCTCGAGAAACGCCGGGTCGACCGGGCTGTGCCGAAGCACCGAGCCGTCGCGGCCGAGCACGATCGAGCCGTTCGCGCACACGGCCTCGAGCGGCGCGCCGGTGAGCCCGAACTCGTTCGGGGCGCGCATGGTGCGCCCCGTTGCGATCGCCACATGGGCGCCCGCGTCCGTCACCGTGCGCAGCGCACGGCGGATCGTGCCGTCGGCCTGGTGGAACAGGTTCAGCAGCGTGCCATCGAGATCGGTTGCGAACAGCTTGATCATACGGCTCCAAGCATCAAACAGACGAGACGGTGAGGTGGCGCGGCGGGGAGGAAGGCTGCGGTCGAGCAGGCCGTTGCCGACGGGCGCGGGCGAGACGGTGAAACGACGGCCGAGACGACGAGAGAGGGCGGGCGGGCGCGGGCGGGCGAACAAGGGTGAAACCGCAGCCAAACGGGGGTGAAAGCTCGCCGCAGCCGCCGCCGGGCGAAACGTCGACCGGATGCGGCCCGCAGCCGCCGTCGGGACACGCCGCAACCGGGCGGGGGCAGGTACCGCCGCCGCGCTCGCCGCCCCCTACCCCAGCGCCACGTCGAGCACCATCATGATCACAAAGCCCGTGATCACGCCCAAGGTTCCCACGTTGCTGTGCTCACCCAGGTGCGCCTCGGGAATGAGCTCCTCCACCACCACGTAGATCATCGCGCCGGCGGCGAACGAGAGCAGCCACGGCATGAACGGCTGGATCCAACCGGAGACCAGCACCACGGCGATGCCGAAGATCGGCTCGACGATGCCGGAGAGGCTGCCCATCACGAACGCGCGCCGCCGGGAGAGGCCCTCGCGGGCGAGGGGCAAAGACACCGCGGCGCCCTCGGGGAAGTTCTGCAGGCCGATGCCGATCGCCAGCGCGAAGGCCATGCCGAGGTACGCGCTCCCCTCGGCGCCCGTCGCCTGCGCGGCCATCGCGAACAGCAGGCCGACGCTCATGCCCTCAGGGATATTGTGCAGCGTCACCGCCGAGACGAGCAGCGTCGTGCGCTTCCAAGAGGTCTGGATGCCCTCGGCCTCATCAGCCTCGGCGTGCAGGTGCGGCAGCAGCGAGTCGAGGATGATCAAAAAGCCCACGCCGAGGAGGAACCCCCCGGCGGCGGGGACCCATGCGACCTGCCCCATCTCGGACGCCTGCTCGATGGCGGGGTTCAGGAGCGACCACATGCTCGCCGCGATCATGACGCCCGCCGCGAACCCGAGGAAGATATGGTGCGTGAGCTTTCGGTCGGAGCGGAAGAAGAAGACCACCGCGGCGCCGGCCGTGGTCATGAGCCAGGTGAAGCCGCAGCCGAGCGCGGCCCAGAGCAGAGCCTGGAGGGTGTTTTGATCGAACATGGGAAACCTTTCAGAATCGAATCGGGAGCGGAGCTAGCGGGAGGCGAGATACGGGCGAAGGCGCGGATGGACCTCGTCGAGGGTGTCGAACATGCGGCCCATCGCGGCGATGCCGAACAGCCCCGCCACCTCGGGCACGAGGAGCACGTCGCATACGCAGGAGAGCCCGCCGCCCTCGTCGAGCACGAAGGTCACCCAGCGGTACTCGCCGTTGAGCGCGTTCACGAGCTCGAGCGCGCGGCCGCGGGCCGCAGGGCCCACGGTGCCGAGGGGCCCGGTCTCGAGGCGCGCCCCGCGGTCGTTGATGCGAAAACGGATCTGCGTGAGGGGCAGGTTCGCTCCGGCCCAGCTCACGCGCACGGTGTCGATGAGGTTGTCGTCGTCGAGCGGCGTGTCGCTGCGATGCTCGATACCGGCCTCGGACATGGCGCTCATCAAGGCGATGGAATTGTCGTACACCGCGCACCTCCCCCAAGCGCAGACCCGCCGCGGGCGGGGTGCGAAGACAGTCAGGGCTATCCTACTCCAAGCGTCCCCGTTCGTCCCGCCCCGCGACGACGCGGCTACAATACAGGACATGGAAGGGAGCCCCATGGCAGACGCGCATGTGCTGATCATCGAAGACGACGCCGACATCAACGAGATCGTGGCCACCCGGCTCGCGCGGGCGGGCATGACCTCGACGCAGGCCTTCTCGGGCACCGAGGCGCGCCTCGTGCTCGACGCGTCCGCCGCGGGCCCGGGCTTCTCCCTCGTGATCTGCGATCTCATGCTCCCCGGTCTCACCGGTGAGGAGCTCGTCTCCCTCATCCGGGCGCGCGACCAGGAGCTCCCGATCATCGTCATCTCCGCGCGAACCGACGCCTCGGACAAGATCGACCTCCTCAGGCTCGGCGCCGACGACTACCTCACCAAGCCCTTCGACCTCGACGAGCTCGTGGCCCGGATCGAGGTGCAGCTCCGCCGCCGCTCCCGAGGCGGCAGCGGGCGCCCGGCTAAAGGGGGCGCGCTCACGTTTCGGTCCTGGGAGCTCGACCCCGCCGCCCGATCCTTTTGCGCGGCGGGCGAGGCCGTCGAGCTCACCCGCCTCGAGTTCAAGATCGTCGAGATCCTGATGGGAACCCCAGGGCGCGCCTGGTCCAAGCAGGAGCTGTTCGAGCGCGCCTGGGGCGAGCCCTACGCGGCAGACGACAACACGTTGAACGTGCATATCTCGAACATCCGCACCAAGCTCCGCGCAAGCGGGACCGACGGCTATATCAAGACCGTCTGGGGCATGGGCTTCAAGCTCTCCGAGTGAGCGCGACCGCAGCCACCGGGCCGCCCCTCCCTTTAGGAACTCTTTACGTTTGCTGAAGCCCCGCTCAAGACGGGACCCGCATACTGGAGCCCAACGAACACGCATGAGGGAAGGGACGCGATGGACGTCATAGTCACACGGCAGCTCACCAAGGCGTACAGGGCCACCCGGGCGGTCGACGCCCTCGACCTGCGCGTGGGCGCGGGCGAGATCTACGGCCTCGTGGGCAAGAATGGCGCCGGCAAGTCCACCGCGATGAAGATGATCGCCGGGCTCCTGAACCCCACCGCGGGCGAGATCGAGCTCTTCGGCGACATCGTCGCCGGGTCGGGGGCGCCGTGCCTCGGCCTCACCGGCGGGCCCTCGCGCATCGGCGCCCTCATCGAGAGCCCGGGCATCCTCCTCACCCACTCCGCCCTCGACAACCTGATCATCAAGGCCCTCGCCGTCGGCGAGCTCAAGGCGGCCGAACACGCCCGCGAGCTGCTCGAGCTCGTGGGGCTCGGGGGCACGGGGCACAAGCAGGCCAAGGGCTTCTCGCTCGGCATGAAGCAGCGCCTGGGGCTGGCGCTCGCCCTCGTGGGCCATCCCGACCTGCTGCTCCTCGACGAGCCCTTCAACGGCCTCGACCCCGAGGCGACGCGCGCCATGCGCAGCGCCCTCATGCGCATCAACCGCGAGCGCGGCGTGACGATGTTGATCTCGAGCCACGTCCTCGACCAGCTGGACCGCATGTGCACCCGGTTCGGCGTGATCCGCGAGGGGCGGATGGTGCGCGAGCTCGGCACGGCGGAGCTGCACGAGCGCTGCGAAAACGCGATCCGCGTGCGCACCGCCGACCCCGCGCGCGCCGTCACCGTGCTGGAGGAGCGCCTGCCCGGCGCCCGTCTGCAGGTCATGCCCGACCAGGCGATCCTCGTGAGCCTCGAGGGCGGGTCGCGCCCCGCGGCGGCCCGCTTCGGCGGGGCGAGCGGGAACCCCGTCAACGCCGGCGACGCGAGCGCGGAGCGGGTCTCGCGGGCGCTCTTCGACGCCGGGATCTTGATCCTCGAGCTCACGGTCCTCGAGCGCGACATCGAGGGCTACTTCGTGGAGCTCATGGGCGGGCGCGACGCCGACGGCACGCGGCGGTGAGGCGCATGGCCCCGTTTCTGATCTCGGGCGGCATCGCCGCGGCGGCCGTGGGCGCCCTGCCCCCGGCGGCGATCGACATCGCGCTCACGCTCGCCGTCCTCGCGGGCGTCGCGGGACTCGCCTGGCACGCGCGCGCCGGCGTCCCCTATGAACCCGTGGACCGCGGCCTCATCGGGCGCCACCGCGTGCGCCTCGCCTTGCTCCGCAGGTGCCGCTCCGAGCGCCCCGCTTCCCTCGCCCCCTCCCCCGAAAGGACCCTCCCATGCTGAACCTCCTGCGCTCCGACCTCTATCGCATGACCCGCCTGCGCGGCGGCCGCGGCGAGCTCGTGGGCTACGGCATCGCCATCCTCGTCATCCCCCTCGGCATCACCGCGATCCACTTCATAGGCATCTTGGTGGCCGGAGATTCCGGCGCCCTCCTCGACACGGGAGACAACGCCTACGACGACCTCTTCGACCACATGTACCTCACAGGGCACTTCCTGCCGCTCCTCATCTCCTTTGCGATGGTGCGGCTCACGTTCGCCGAGATCGACGGGGGTTACTCGAAGACGCTCTCCTCGGCGATCAAGGGGACCGGCTCGCGCCTCATCGAGCGCATCGCCCTCGCCGGCGTCCTCGCCGGCGCGCTCACCATCGTCGCCGCGCTGGGCGCGCTCACCTCAGGCGCGATCGTCACCATGGGCGGCTTGTCGTTCACGGCGCTTCCGCAGATGGCCCCCTGGATCCTCGCTATCTGGCTCACCAGCTGGGTCTACGCCCTGCCCCCGCTCGTGTTCTCCCTCCTCGTGCGCAACAAGACCGCGGGCTACGTCAGCACGCTGTACGCCTCGGCGTACCCGAACATCCTGCTTCCGGTCTTGTCCGTACTCTCCCAGGTGCTCGGCACCACGCTGCCCCTTGACGCGTTCACGGCGCTCACGCCCTTTTCCCCGGGACACGTCGTCGAGCTCCTCGGGAACGGCGCGGCCGCGGTGCTCGGCCCCGGCACGGGTCCGTTCGCCTTTGACGGGGGCCTCATGGCGCAGGTGGCCGTCGTCTTCGTGATCTGGATCGCGATCGCCACCGTCTCGGGGCTCGCCGTGGCGGCCCGCCGCCGCGGGTGAGCAGGGCGAGCGGTTCGCGTACCATAGGGTTTGCACGCTGACGAAGGGGGCTGGAGATGGGATTCGCGATCGCGGGGGCGCTCGCGCTCGGTATGGGGCTCGGGTTCGTGCTCGCAAGCGCGACGTATGCCCGCGAGCTCGCGCGCATGGCGGGCTTCCTGCGCGGGCGCGACCCGGATAGCAACGCCCGCATGACCGTGGACGCCCTGGGCCCGGGGCTTCGCGAGCTGGCCGGCGCCGTCAACGACGAGCTCGACCGGGCCACCGGGGAGCGGGTGCGGGCGCTCACGGCCCAGCAGGAGTTCCAGCGCGACCTCTCCGCGCTCTCCCACGATATACGCACCCCGCTCACCGGCGCCAAGGGGTACCTGCAGCTCGCGCGCGAGGAGGCCACACCGGACCGGCGCGGAGATGACCTCGCCGCCGCGCAGGACCGCATCGACGCCACCACCGCCCTTTTGGACCAGCTCTTCGCTTTCACCCGGGCCGGCGATCCCGATCTGGCCCTCGAGCTCGCGCCCGTCGCCGTGAGGCCGCTCGTTGAGCGGGTGCTCCTCGCCCACCATCCCGCCTTCGAGCGCCTTGGCTGGGAACCCGCCCTGCGCTTCGAGGACGACCGCTTCACCATCGACGCCGACGAGGCCCAGCTCGGCCGCGTCTTCGAGAACCTGGTGGTCAACGCCGTGCGCCATGGGTCCGGCGCGCCGGTGATCGAGCAGCGGGAAGGGCGCGTCACAGTCTCCAACCGCGTGGAGCACCCGGAGCTGATAGACGCGGGCAGGCTGTTCGAGCGATTCTACCAGGCGGATGCGGCGCGCTGCGGGGGCGGCACCGGGCTCGGGCTCGCCACCGCAGCGCGCCTGGCCCGCGCCATGGCGCTCGAGCTCACGGCGACGCTCGACGGCGACGTCCTGACGATCGCGCTCACGTCGCAGGGCGGCCGGGGCTAGCTGCGTCGGAACAGGTCCCGCGCGCGGTCCCTCAAGCCCGTGAGCCGGATCACGCCCTCGTAGGGCAGGATGCGCAGATGCGAGAAGGCGTTGAAGAAGCGCAGGTCGCGCTTGGCGAGCCAGAGCCTGGGGTCCGGCGCCGACCCGACCAGCGCCGTGGCGCCGCTGTGCAGCCGCCGCGCGACCGTCCGCAGGCCCGCGGTGCCGTCCGCGACGAAGGCCGGGACGGCCAGGCGCTCCTTGAGGGCGTCCATGACCGCGTCGGTGAGCGTGAGGATCCACCCGTTGACTGCGTGGCTGCGCATCTGCGCCGTCGCCGCCGAATCGATGACGGTGTGGGGCACATGGTCGAGCATCCCGTCCGAGGCACGGGCGAGGTCCTCGTTGATGCGCTCGGCGATATCGCTGCGCAGGACCTCCAGCTGACCGGAGAGACGCCTCCAGCTCGCCAGCGAGCCGATCGCGTCCGCTGTGATGGCGAGGGCCGAAAGCGCGGCGGCGAGCCTGACGGCCGGCGCCGGCAGGCCCGCGAGGACCCCGAGGGCCCACGGCTGCAGGACGCGGCAGATCAGCACCGCCCCGACTCCGAAGAACACGGCCCCGTACAGGCAGATACGGCCCTGGATGTTGAACGGGTAGTTCGAGTAATCCCAGAAGCGCGCGTGCACCGTGCGCTCCAGCAGCACCGCGACCGCGTACTCGATGACGCTGCAGACCGCGGCCGAGGCGAGGAAGAGGGCCGCGCTGCCGGGGATCTCACGCAGGGCGAGCCAGCAGGCGAGCGCCCCGACGCCGTAGATGGGGCACAGCGGCCCCAAGAGGAAGCCGCTGTTCGCGAACCTCCCGCGGTTGAGCAGGGCGCAGACCGTCGACTCCCACACCCAGCCGATGAACGCGTAGAGGCAGCCGGTGAGCAGCAGCGCCGAGACAGGGGCCGCGGGGATCGAGGCCGCGGTCAGGGCATCCATGAGCGCCGTCATGCGACAGGGCCCTTGACGGAGGCGGCCTCGCGGGGACGGCGCGCGAAGACGGTCTCATGCAGCGCGCAGGCCTTGTCGGCGAGGCAGACGATCCACGCCTCCCGGCAGGTGGGCGGCACGGGCACGAGCGGGAACATATGCCGTTTGATGATGGTGCGCTCGCAGTCCGTGAGCTCGAAATCCTCCTCGGCGCGCGCGAGCGCCGCGAACGGGTGGGTGAACCCGTGCAGGCGGTGCGAGGGGTCGGGGTCGTGCCAGTCGTAGAGGAAGTAGTCGTGGAGAAGGGCGCCGCGCAAGAGCGAGGCGCGGTCCGTGCGGATCCCGAGGCGCCCGAGGGCGTCGGCGACGCGCAGCGAGGCGAGGGCGACGGCGATCACGTGAGCGCGGACGCTCACGGCGCCGTGCTGGATGTAGCCACCCGTGAGCTCGAACCGGCCCTGGGCGTCGAGCGCGGCCACGGCGGCGCGGACCTCCGCGGCGCGGCGGGCGGCGGGGACGGACGCTCGGACGGCGACGGTGGACGCGGGGCTGTCGGGGGCGGGGGCGGACGCGGGGCTGACAGGGGCGTTATCGACGGCTGCTCCCGGGGCGGAAGCGCGTTCGGCGGGTGCGGGGGCGCCCGCGGCGGGGGCATCCGCGATGCTGCGGGCGCAGGCGGCGCCCGAGGTGGCCGCAGCCGGATTCGGAAGGGCCGTGGTCCCCGTGCTTCGACGCTCCATGTGCCGACACCCCGTTCATCCATCCCGATCCACCGGACCCCTCGAGGGCTCGGCAGCCGTTTTCCTGCAAGCCGTTTTCCCGCAGAAAAGGGTACCACGGCCCAGCAGGGGGCCGGCCATCGGGGCGCTGCGGGCGCCGGGCGGACGCCATCTCCACAACCCGGTGCGCGGTGGCCGGACCCCACGCTGAGCCCGGATGGGCCCAAAACGCCTTGATGCCGTAGAATAGGACAGCTGAACGCAGATCCTCAGAAAGGCCCATCATGGCAGGCTCCCACCTCGGACGGACCCTCATCATCGCCAACCCCACCGCGCGCAGCGGTGCCGGCGCGGCGGCTGCGGCCTTCGCCGACCGCTTCTTCGCGAGCTACCAGGCGGCGACCGCGGGCTATGAGCTGAAGCTCACGCAGGACGGCGGCGACGCCGAGCACCTGGCCCGCGGCGCCTCCGCGAGCGGGTTCGACACCGTGATCGCCCTCGGCGGGGACGGCGTCATCCACGAGACCGTCAACGGGCTGATGGCCGTGCCCGCACGGGAGCGGCCGCGCCTCGCCGTGGTCCCTGTCGGCTCCGGCAACGATTACGGCCGCACCCTCGGCATGGCGTTGAACGACGCCGAGGGGGCGCTCGCCCAGGCGGTCCGCGGCGAGGTGCGCGAGGTCGAGGTGGGCCGCGTGAACGGCACGCACTTCGTGGAGACGCTCTCGTTCGGCCTCGACGCCGCCATCGCCATCGACACGACGCGCCGGCGCGCGGCCGACACCTCCCAGGTGGGTGAGGGGCTCTACGTGACCTCGGCGCTCAAGATACTCCCGCAGGCCCGCCGGGGCTGGCCGGTGTCGGCGAGCCTCGATGACGCGGAGCCGCAGCGCCTCGCGGCGCTCATCTTCGCCGTGCAGGTGGGGCCCACCTACGGCGGGGGCTTCCATATCTGCCCGGACGCCGACCCCGCGGACGGGATGCTCGACGTCTGCTTCAACGTGGGCAGGCCGTTCCTCCCCCGCATGATGGCGCTGTTCGCGCGGGCGCGCAGCGGCCGGCACGTCGGCTCGAAGATCATCGAGACCGCGCGGGTGCGCCGCATCGCACTCGACTTCGAGCGCGAGCCGCCCGTGCAGGCCGACGGCGAGGACCTGACCGGACCGACCCGCTTCGACATCGAGGTCGTGCCGCGGGCGCTTCGCGTCATCCAGCCGATCGAGACCATGCGCGTGAGCGCATGAGCAGCGGGGCTGCCGGGAGCGCGGGCGGGCGCGTGCCTGCCGGGCGCACCCTCCTGATCGATGCGGACGCCTGCCCGGTGACGCGCGAGGCGCTCGACGCCGCCCGACGCTTGGGCGTACCCGTGGTGATCGCCGGCAACACGACGCAGAACCTCGCGCGGCACATCCGCCCGGACGACCCCCGGCGGGCGCAGGATGCACGACGCGGCTTCTGGGTGGACGTGCTCGACGTGAGCGTGGGCGCCGATTCGGCCGACTTCGCGATCATCGAGCGGCTCGGGGAACACGACGTGGTGGTCACGCAGGACATCGGGCTGGCGAGCATGGTGCTCGGACGCGGGGCGGCGGCCATCAGCGTGCGCGGGCACGTGTTTCGGCGCGAGACCATCGACATGGAGCTCTTCGTGCGCCACGAGGAGAAGAAGGTACGGCGCGCCGGCGAACGCACCCGAGGCCCCGCGGCCTTCACGGGCGAGGACCGGCGGCGCCTCCGCGAGGGGCTGCTGCGGCTGCTGCGGGCGCCGGTTGACACAGCCTGACGCCCCCCTCGCCGCCCCGATGCACCGCCGGCTCCGCCATCCTCGATACTCCACTGACCCCGATGCCGAGCGTTCGTAATTCGGCATCTACGCGTGCCGTTTTGCCGTATCACGAACGCTCAGCCCACTCACGCAGATGCCGAGCGTTCGCGATACGGCCTTTTTCTTGCTTTTCATGCCGAATCACGAACGCTCGGCATCTCTCCTATTCCTTGGGGACGGTCGGGCGCTACCCCATCAGCAGCCGCGCGACCCTGAGCTTCCAGGGCACGGGCGGAACGCTGCGCACGGGCACCTCCACGAGGGTCGACTTCCGCAGCGCCGACTTGTAATGCGTGAAGCAGTCGAAGCCCATCTTGCCGTGGTACACCCCCATGCCCGACTCGCCCACGCCGCCGAAGCCCATGCGGTTGTTCGCCAGGGGCACGACCACGTCGTTGACCGCGGCGCCGCCGAACGGCAGCCGCTCGATCACGCGCTCTTGGAATTCCCGACTCTCGGAGAACACGTAGCACGCCAGGGGCTCGCCGAACCTCCCGGTCACCGCCTCTATGTCCTCGAAGGCCCGCCAGATCAGGATCGGCAGCACGGAGCCGAAGATCTCCTCCCCCATCACCGGATCATCCAGGCTGACGCCCATGAGCACGGTCGGCTCGATCTTGAGCGTCGTGCGGTCGCGCCCGCCGCCGAGCGCCACGCGGGCGCCAGGGCCGCGCCTGTCGATCAGCCCGCACACGCGGTCGAAATGCCGCTCGTTGATCATGTGCGGATACCACGGGCAGGCCAAGATGTCCTCGCCGTACATCTCATGCAGGCGCCCCTCGAGCTCGCGCACGAACTCGTCCGCCACATCGTCATGGACCAGGAAGTAATCGGGCCCCACGCAGGTCTGCCCGGAGTTTAGGCACTTGCCCTAGGCGATGCGCTGGGCCGCGCGCCCCACCTTCGCGTCCGAGGCCACGATGCAGGGGCTCTTCCTACCCCGGTCGCGAGTTACATGGCCGCAGCTTGTCTCGCGACCCATTATATCCCCTAATCGCTCAAACAGAGTTGGTAATCCCCTCTTCAATTACTGCGGCAGGGCAAGATATCGCCCCGGGAGGCGCCAAACTCCACGCACTTGTACCAGTTTGAGGGTCGGGCGATCAAACCTAGCGCCACTTGTACCAGTTTTGCGGCATCTCCGAAGTAGCGTGAAAACGCGCGGGCCCTGTACCTGGGGATTCTCCATCGGCAAAGGACGGTCTACTTGCCGAGGCGCCCGAAAGCGGTACAAGAGGCGCGAGGTTCGCGTCCGGTCGGCTGAAACCGGTACAAGTCGCACCCGGTTTGCCGCGAGCCGGCTCCCGCGGCCCGGGCGCAGGTCCCCGCGGCATGGAAAGCCCCCAGTCCGCTCGCGCGGATCGGGGGCCACGAAGGCGGTTGCCTCGAAAAGACGGTTGCCTCGGCCTACTCCCACTCGGTAAAACAATAGTGTTCCATTTTTACGATTTCGCCCTCGTTTCATCTATGGTTTCCTCTCGTCATCAGCTGTATTCGGTTAGCTTCTTCAAGAGAGAACTCATCCCAAACTCGGCTCTTTTCACTTTACCGTCGCATGAGTTTTCTGCCTGAGTTTTGACTGGTGACGGATTTGCCGCACGACCTGCTGGGACTCATCATCCTAAGTCAAGTTAGACGCTCATGCCAAACGGACGTTTTCCAGATAAAGCATCCACTGAGCGACTCGCCGACCCAAGCTGGCAATTCGCGTGTCATTCTGGTCGAAACTCAAAAACGCATTTCGGCAGTTCGAAAGACGTCTTCGATTACCCTCGCTCAAACTCACAACGCGTTCGAAAGACGTTGAGCTTCAGCTCGCAATACGTTTTCAAACCTCCATCCGATTCCAAGGAGAAAACCAATCGTCTGTCAAAACGAGACGGCTCCAACTTGCAGGTAGCCCGTCGCTTTTAGGCTATCGGGTGGTGCGGTTGAGAGAGCGGTAGCGTTGCGGGGTCATGCCGAAGCGCTCTTTGAATGCTTCGGAGAAGCTGCCCTGCCGCGAGTAGCCGACGCGCTCTGCGATGACGGAGATCGGGTTGTCGGTACTGGCCAAAAGCTCGCAGGCGTGCTCCATGCGTCGGTCGCGCACCCAGCCTATGGGGGTCGTGCCTTCCGCGTTACGGAACAAGCTCGCGAGCTTGCTCGGGCTCGTGCAGGCGGCGCGGCATAGGTCGTCGAGCTCAATGGGGTCGCCCAGGTGCTCTCGCGCGAACGCGCAGGCAAGGTTGAGCGATGTCCTGTCGACGGCGCGCATTCGCATCGCGTCGCTCTGCGCGTTCTTCTCGCTCCAATCGACGACGAGCGCGCAGGCCTCCATCATTTTGCAACGGTAATAGGCTTCGGCCACGGTGCGGGAGGGGCACGCTACCTTGAGCTCGTCGAACAGGCGTGAGAGCGCGGGGATGCGCCACGATCCGTCGAGGCGGGCGATCGCCGTGGTGAGTGTTATCGGATCGGTGCCGATGGCGCGTGCTATTTCAGCGGCGCCGTCGGGCAGAAGCGAGATGCTTGCGAGGACGAGGCGCTCGCCAGGAGGCACGGTTTCGCGGCACACGCCGCCCCGCCACGCGTAACCGAGCAGCGTTCCCGATTCCCAGCCGTTTTCGCTTTCGATGAGCGATGAGAAATACGGAATCATGTTGCGCCCGTAGCTGCCGAAGCAGAAGCAAATCGGCACGGCGACGGCAAGCGAGACGGTCTCGGTGAATAGGAGGTCGAACACGGTGAGTGCTGCCGCGTCGTCTATCGCGAGGTACCAACACGACCCACGACCGTACGCGGGGTCGATTGTCCAGCAGCGCCCGCATTCGCGTGCGCCACCGCCTTCGATCTCCATGCCGTGCATGTTTGCTATCTGCGGAAGAAGCATCGCGTCGATTCTCGAATCGTTGCTTTGCGCTGCTTTCGCGCGGCTTGCCTTGTTTTTAGCTGGGGCTGTTGTCATCGTTTCGCCTTCTATGCTCGTCTTCTCGCGCAGGGGGTGTCCGCGGGGCTATTTCGGCTTGGTCGAACGCGTTTCGTCAAAATCGTCAAAAGCTCGCCCGAAGGGCGGAGCCAAACGCTCAATCGCCATAATGTTAGACATGGTTAATTCTACTGAACAGATTGCACCCGGACAAGAGACGGGCCGAGCGCGCTCGTTGACGGTCGGGCATCGCGGCGGCGCGAGGCGCCGTCCCTCCGAGGCCGACCCGCGTGCGGCCGAGCAGCATGCCTGCGCGCTCCCACCCCGACGACTCGACCCGCGCGTGTCGCTTGCCATCCTCGTGCTTATCAACGCCAGCGCGTTCGCACCGCGTCTCATCGTCGGGCAGGTCGCGATCGTCGTGCTCGCAGCCGCGGTGGCGGTATGGTGCGGGCGCATCGCGTCGGCTGTGCGGTGGTGCGCCGCCTACGCCATCGTCATGGTGGCGGGGTATGCGTTCTTGCTGCTTCCGAACGGCGTTGCCGCATCGTTCGCAACGATGCTCGTGATGGCGCGCTGCGTGTTTTGCGCCTGGATGTTCGCCTCCACCATGATTGCGACGACGCGTGTCGGGGAGCTCGCCTGCGCACTTCAGCGTACGCATCTGCCGCGCCATGGGGTTATCGCGATATGCGTCACGCTGCGCTTCTTTCCGACGATGGCGGGAGAGTTCCGTTCGGTCATCGAAGCTCTGCGCGTTCGCGGCATGGCACTCACGCCGAGAACCGTGGTCGCCCATCCGGTGCGCGTGATGGAAAACCTGCTCGTTCCCGTCATGAGCCGGTTGTCAATCGTGGCTGACGAGCTGGCGAACGCTGCCGTTGTGCGCGGCATGGATTCGTCGCGCCCGCGCACGTCGTATTACGATTTGCGCCTGAGCGCAGTCGATGTCGTTTTTCTGACGCTGTTCGCGGTTGTGGCGGCGGCGCTGGTTCTTTCCAAGTTCGGGGTGATCGCGTGAGCGCGGGCGATATTGCAATCGAGTTCCAAGAGGCGGGGCACTCCTACGAATCTGTCGTCGGCACCTCTGCCCATGACGTGAGTTTCGCGCAGCGCGAAGGCGAATGCGTCGTCGTGACGGGCCCGTCGGGATGCGGGAAAACGACGCTGACGCGCATGGTGAACGGTCTCATTCCCGCAGTGTATGCGGGTGAGGAGACCGGCGAGGTGAGCGTCTTCGGTAGGGCGATTGCCGGATGGGAGATGGACGACCTGTCCTGTGCGGTGGGAAGCGTGTTTCAGAACCCACGCAGCCAGTTCTTCAATCTCGACACCACCTCGGAAATCGCGTTCGGCTGCGAGAACATGGGCCTTCCTCGTGAAGAGATCGCCCGCCGCGTCGGGCTAACGGCTCGCGCTTTGGGCATCGAGCATTTGCTCGAGCGGGACATCCGGGCTTTGTCGGGCGGCGAGAAGCAGCTCGTAGCCGTTGCATCGGTTTATGCGATGGATCCGTCCGCGTTCGTGCTGGATGAGCCCACCGCCGCTCTCGACGTGCGCGCCATGCTGTGCTTGCGCGATGCGATCAAGCGGCTCAAAGCCGCCGGGAAGACGGTCCTCGTCGCGGAGCATCGTCTGTGGTGGCTGCGCGGCGTGGCTGACCGCATCGTGCTCATGCGCGACGGGACGGTCGAAGCGGATATGACGGCAGAGGATTTCTCCCGGATGTCCGAGCAGGTGCGTGAGAGCCTCGGCTTGCGCGCGTGGAACATCACGCAGGTGGAACCACGTTCGGCTCGCGCAGCACATTCGGCGCACGGAGGGTCAAAAGCTTCTTACGGAGGGACCCCGGCGCTTTCGGTGCGCGGGCTCAAGGCCCGCTACGGCAGGCGTGGCCCGTTCGTTGTGGATGGCTGCGATTTCGATACCGTTGCAGGTCGCGCCGTGGCTCTCGTCGGGCGCAACGGTGCGGGCAAATCGACGTTCGCTCGCTGCCTTGCCGGCCTTCACGCGGAGGTGGAAGGCGAAGTTCGCATCGACGGCCAGGCGCTCAGCGCGCGCAAGCGTGCGGGCGGCGTGTTCCTCGGCATGCAGGAAAGCGGCTACCAGCTGTTCAGCGACACGGTCGAAGGCGAGTTGCGCCTTGCGCTGGATGCTCGCCGCGCGCGCGAGGGGCGGGCCGAGGCAGGCGGCGCGACCGGTGACATACCGGACGCGGATGCTGCCCTTGTGAAGGGCAAGCTTGCCGACTTCGGGCTTGAAGCCCTGCGCGACCGGCATCCGCTCTCGCTTTCCGGCGGCCAGCGCCAGCGTCTGGCCATCGCCGCCGGTTCGCTTCAGGGCTCGCGCGTGCTCGTGCTCGACGAGCCGACAAGCGGGCTCGACCGCGCGAACATGGAGCGCATCGCCGCGGAAATCGAACGCCTCAAGGCATCGGGGCACTGCATCGTCATCATCACGCACGACTTCGAGTTTGCCTGCGGCACCTGCGACGAAATCGCGCATTTCGAAGCCGGCCGCATCGTCGAGCGCTTCGACCTCGACGCTTCCACGGTCTCGCGCGCCCGCGAGCTGTTCGGGTTCGGATGATCGGCGGCGAGAAAAGCGACATCGCATCCCTCGAGGGAAGACGCGGCAGGCGCGCCTGCCGCAAACATCAACTGCCTCACGAAAGGAGACGTTTAATGGTCAAGGCAGCATCGGTGCAGAGGAGCAACAAGCTCCAGGGCAAAGATTTCATTTTCATCGCGGTTTTCGGGCTGCTGCTCTTCATCGTGTTCTTCGTGTTCGCGATGGTTCTCGCCATGAACGCCAGCACGTTCTGGTTCACGCACGCCATCGGCGCGATTCCCGGCGGCATCGTATGGATATACCTTGCCGCGCGCGTGCCAAAGCCGGGTGCGACGGTCATCATGTCGGTCATTGTGGCGGCGGTAGGGCTTCTGCTTGGCATGCTTTGGACGGGGCCGGCGGGCATCGTTGTGGGCGGCGCGCTCGCCGAGGTTATCATGGCGGCGGGCAAGCGTTCAAAGGCAGCGGTCATCGCGGCGTTCGCGGTATGGACGCTGTGCTTCTGGTTCGGTCAAGAGTCGATGGTGTTTCTCGCGGGCAGCTCCTATGTGGACATGGTCATCCAATCCGGCATGAGCCGCGAGTACGGTGAGACGCTCGTCGGCTTCATGCAGAGCCCCGCTATCGTCGTCGCAGGCATCCTGTGCGTTGTCGGCCCGATTATCGGCGGTCTTCTCGGTTCGAAGATTTTCAACAAGCACTTCGCGCGCATTTCAGCTTAGTGCGAGCTGCTTGCGAGAACCCGAAAGCTGCCGCCCTGGTTTCGGCGCGGCAGCTTTTTATTTTCGCGAAATCGTTCGATAACGTCAGATACCGCAAGAATTTCCGATGTTTCGGCACGTTGTTAAAGGGCTTTATCTTTTGTAATGAATCGAGAAGGTGTCTCAATGAAAAGGAAACAGGGAAGACGCGCCCCAGGCGGCAAGCAGCGCAATCCCATCATGCGGCTGCTCGACTTTGCAGGCGGATACAAAAAGCTCACGATTCTCGGATGCGTGCTGTCGGGCGTGAACGCACTGTGCTCCATCGCGATGCTCGTGTGCGTATGGTTCGTGCTGCGCGACCTCGTTGCGGTGGCGCCCGAGTGGGCAGCGGCGCCGAACGCGACAGGCTACGGCGTCGCGGCGTTTGTATTCGCGCTTGGCGGGCTCGCCATCTATTTTGCGGCGCTCATGTGCACACACGTCGCAGCGTTCCGCGCGGCGACGAATATGCGGGATGCCGCCCTCGAGCATCTCTCCCGCGTGCCGCTCGGCTTTTTCGACGCGCACGCCACCGGCGAGCTGCGCCGCGTCATCGAAGGGGCGACCGGGCTCACCGAGGGAGTTCTCGCGCATCGCTTCCCCGATTTCGTCGGAGCGCTCATCACTCCTGTCGCGTATCTCGCGGTCATGCTCGCCATCGACTGGGTGATGGGGCTGCTGTGCCTTGTTCCCATCATCGCGTCCGCCGCGTGCATGTTCTGGATGATGGCAGGTGGAGGTGACAACGAGAACACCAACATGATGACGTTCATGAAGAACTACCAAGACGCGCTCGACCGCATGAACAAGGCCGCCGTCGAGTACGTGCGCGGCGTCCCCGTGGTGAAGGTGTTCCAGCAGACGGTGCGCTCGTTTTCCACGTTCCGCGAATCGATTCGCGCGTACCGCGAGTTCGCGGGCGCGTACGTGCGCCTCTGCGCCCCGCCGCAGGTGGCGCAGCTCGTGGCGATCAACTCCACGTTCGTCGTGCTCGTGCCGGCGGGCATCCTGCTCGCGCAAAACGCGGGGGATTTCGCCGCGTTCCTCTCCGACTTCCTCTTCTACGCGGTGTTCTCCGCCCTCACGACCATGATGATGACGAAGGTGATGTACGCCTCGCAGGCGCTTACCGAGGCCCAGGATGCCGTCGTGCGCATAGAGAACATCCTCGACGCGCCCGTCATGGAAGACGCCGACCCGGCGCGCGCAGCCGAGCCCTCCGAAGCCTCGATCGAGTTCGACCACGTGACGTTTGCCTACCCTGACGCCGAGTTTCCGGCGCTCGAGGACGTGTCGCTGCACGTGCCCGCAGGAGCCACGGTGGCTCTTGTGGGGGCTTCCGGCAGCGGTAAGACCACGGCGGCGAGCTTGGTGCCGCGCTTCTGGGACGCGTGCGAGGGCGCCGTTCGCATCGGAGGCGTTAACGTGCGCGACATACCGCTCGCTCGGCTCATGGATCGCGTGGCGTTCGTGTTCCAGAACGACCGGCTGTTCAAGCGGAGCCTCGCCGACAACATCCGCGCCGCCCGCCCCGACGCGACACGCGCGGAGGTGGAGGCTGCGGCGCGTGCCGCCCGCTGCGACGACATCATCGCGAAGCTCCCCGACGGGCTCGACACGGTGGTGGGCGCGCGCGGCGTTTATCTTTCCGGAGGCGAGTGCCAGCGCATCGCGCTTGCCCGCGCGATCCTGAAAGACGCGCCGATCGTCGTGCTCGACGAGGCGACGGCATTCGCCGACCCGGAAAACGAGGCGCTCATCCAAAAGGCCCTTGCCGTGCTAGCGGAAGGAAAGACGGTCCTCATGGTGGCGCACCGCCTCTCGACGGTGGTGGACGCCGATCAGATCTGCGTTCTTGATCAAGGGCGAATCGCGGAACGCGGCACGCACGACGAGCTCGCCGCCGCGGGGGGCCTCTACGCGAAGATGTGGAAAGACTACCGCACGAGCGTTTCGTGGCGGATCGAGGGAAAGGGGTCGGGCCATGCTGCGTAAGGCTCTCGGGCTCACCGACCAAGGCTGGCGCACCTTCAAGCGAGGCGTGCTCTTCTGCGCGATCGCGAACCTCGTGCTCATGGTTCCGATGTGCGTCCTGCTCCTTCTTGTTCGCGATCTCGTGGCGCATCTCGTGTCGGGGACGCCTTTGCCGGCTCTGGCGCCGTATCTCGTGGCGGCACTCCTCGTGCTGGCACTCATCGCGGTGACGCAGCTGCTCGAGTACAAGAGCACCTACGGCCCCGTCTACGAGGAAAGCGCGCGCAAGCGTGAGGGCATAGCCGAGCATCTGCGCATGCTGCCGCTGTCTTTTTTCGGCACACGCGATCTGTCCGACCTCACGAACGCCATCATGAAGGACTGCGCCGACCAGGAGCGCATGTTCATGCACGTGGTTCCTCAGCTTTTCGGCACGGGCATATCGAGCGCCATCGTCGTCGTCGGCGCGATTGCATTCGATTGGCGGTTGGGACTTGCCGCGTTCTGGCCGCTGCCGGTCGCGGTGCTGATCATGGTTGCGGCGAGCGGGTTCGCCAACCGTAAGGTGGCAGCGAAGGAAGCGCGTCGGCTCGACATGATCGACGGCATTCAGGAGTACCTCGACTGGGCGCAAGAGGTTCGCGCGACGAACCGCTCAGATGCGTTCTTGAACAGGCTGCGCGAGAAGCTCGGCGCATTCGAGCAAGCGCAGGTTGCATCCGAGCTCGCAACAGGGGTGACGGTATCGTCCGGACAGGCGTTTCTCAAGCTCGGCGTTGCCACGACCATTCTCGTGGGATCTGCGCTCATCGTGTCGGGAGGCGTCGATTTCCTCACGTACTTCACATTCCTCTTGATGGTGACGCGCGTGTACGATCCGATCAACGTCGTGCTGGAGTCGGGCGCCGAACTCATGGAGATGCGGCACTCGATTCGCCGTACGAACGCGCTGGCGGCAGAGCAGCCTATGACGGGTTCGGCCGATTTCCAACCTGATGGGCACGACATCGCGTTCCAGGACGTGTCGTTCTCGTACGGAGGCACCGACGAGGCGGTGCTTTCCCACGTGACGTTCACGGCGCGCGAAGGCGAGGTCACCGCTCTCGTGGGACCCAGCGGGAGCGGCAAATCGACGTGCGCGAAGCTCGCGTGCCGCTTCTGGGACGCAACGTCCGGACGCGTGACGGTGGGCGGCGTCGACGTGGCGACGGTCGACCCCGAGGTGCTGCTCGCTGATTTCTCAGAGGTCTTCCAAGACGTCGTGCTTTTCGACGAGACCGTCATGGACAACATGCGAATCGGCCGCGAAGGCGCCACCGACGCCGAGGTGCTCGCCGCGGCGCGCGCGGCCAACTGCGACGAGTTCGTGAGTCGGCTGCCGCAGGGCTACGACACGCGTATCGGCGAGAACGGGGCCCGTCTTTCCGGCGGCGAGCGCCAGCGGATCTCGATCGCGCGGGCGCTGCTCAAGGACGCCCCCATCGTCCTGCTCGACGAGGCGACCGCGTCGCTTGACGTGGAGAACGAGACGGAGGTGCAGCAGGCGCTCTCGCGCCTGCTCGCCGGCAAGACCGTCATCGTGATCGCCCATCGCATGCGCACCGTCATGGGGGCCGACAAGGTGGTGGTGCTCGACTCCGGGCGCGTCTTTGAGCAGGGCGCCCCAGCTGAGCTCATGGAGCGGGACGGCCTGTTCGCCCGCATGGTTCGCCTGCAGCGGGAAAGCTCCCAATGGGCGCTGTAGGCAATCGGCGGGGCCCTGCCGAGGGCTCCGCCCGCCCCCGCGCCCGAGAGTCATGCGAGGACTACCTCGAGGCGATCCTCGTCGTCCGTGCCGAGCGCGGCTTCTGCTGAAACGTCGACATCGCAGAGCATATTGTACAGTTCGCCCAGCCTGCATCTTGGTTCCTCGACAGCGCAGCTTGGTTGAACGCCGAAGGTTCAGCCATCTTCGTCAGCTAGCATGAGAGCAGACCGAAAGGGGGCGCATGAAGATCACGATCGAAGAGCGAGCCGCAGCTCAAGATATAGAAGTCACGATCGTCTGCGTAAGGGCCGATCGCCGCGTGCGTGATATAGCGGCTCGGCTGCGCATGCTTGACAGGAAGGTGACGGGCACGGCCGACGGCTGCACGCGCGTGCTGAGCGCAGAAGACGTCCTGTTCATCGAGTCGGTCGACAAGCACACGTTCATTTATACGGCTGACACGGTTCTCGAGACGAGCCTGCGCCTTTACGAGATGGAGGAGCGCCTGGCGGACTGCGACTTCCTGCGCATCGCGAAAGGCTGCATCGTCAACTTCCGCGCGATCACCGCCCTCAAGCCCGATGTCAACGGCAGGATCATCGCCACCTTGGAAAACGGTGAGCAGGTCGTTATCTCGCGCCAGTATGCGCCCGACGTCAAATCGAAGCTCGGTCTGAGGTCGTCGAAACGAAGGAAGGGAGACTGAAATGATTAACAGGGACATTATCGACACCGATAAAAAGACGCCCGTGGAAAACCTCGGACAACTCGTGAAAAGCATCTGTATCGGCTTCACTGTTGCCATGATAGCCTTCTTGGCATTAGGGACTTGTTTCGCTGATGACGCCGCCAAGCAGGGCATTTACAATTGCTGGTCGATTCTGGCCGCGAGCGTCGCCACCTCCGCGCTGCGGCTCGTGTTCTTCACGCCCGCGGTGATCAGACGCATGGCGTATCCCGCGCGCCTGGTGCTGTTCGGCGTTTGCCTCTACGCAGTCCTCTGCGCATTGGCGTTTATCTTTGCTTGGATTCCCGCGAACAACCCCGGGGCGTGGGTTGGCTTCACGGTTGTCTATCTCGCCATCCTGGCGGTCCTCACTCTTGTTTTCAACGCCAAGCTGAGCCGCGAGACCCGCGAATTGAACGACAGGCTCGCGGAATGCCGCAAGAGCAGGGAGACGCAATAAGGGTGTGGCTGAGCATTATCGATGCTGGGCAAGTCCTTACTTCCATTCCTCGGAATACCGCCCAGTGCGAGGACCTGATACCAAGGCCGACGCAGAGCGATGCTCGGCCCCGTTCGCTACCCCAAGCGCTTCCTGCGCGGTCATGCCCTTGTGGTCCTCGTTCGCTCCCATAACTGAGTGAAGGGCCGGTATTCGCGCTCCTCCGTTGCCCGGTCGGCCATGATGGTCATGGCAACCTGAACGTATGCGTAGCCTATCTCGGGGTTCCTGAGGATGAAGTCACATTCCAGCTTCCCGATGCGTCCGACGCTGACCTTGCAACCCTGCGCGAGAGCGTAGCGATAGACGATGTTCTCCAGCACGGGCCCGTAGTTGATCGCGCGCCTGCGGATGTCCTTCTCGAAGATTTCCTGGATTACCGCGGCAACGTAGGCGTGGTTGTCGGCGAGCTGGGGGTAGTTATACAATCGAGTGCCGATGCGAAGCGGGTCCATCTGGCGAAGGCTCAAGGCAAGGATCCCGTATTGTTTTCGAAGCCCGGATTCTCGAAAGATGATGATGGGATTCTCGGTTTCCTGGACAATCCTGCATAGACCATACCTGCAGCCGTCTGATTTGATGCAAACAGCGCAAAAGAAGGATTGACCTGGACAGGGTCGATCGGCCCGTTTTTCTATAAGTTAATTTTCTACGAGCGATTGCGAGAAAAATCTACAATCATGGTGGTTCTTCAGTGCATACACAGTTACACTGAAAACTAGACGGGGGGGGGTGTATAAACAACGCCTTCTTCCGCGCCGCTCTGGCGCGGTTTGCAAGAACGAGAGGACAAGGAAAGGACAGGACGCATCATGAGAAAGAGAAAAGCAGCGCCGGCCATCGCCCTTTGCCTGGCCGCTGCCATGTGCCTCGGCGGAGGGGCGGCTTTCGCTGACGAGCCGCCGGCGACCGTTCCCGAGGCGCCGGCCGCCGAGGCGGCTGGCGCCCTCTCGGGCGCGGCGGAAGCCTCCTACACGGTCAGCTACGAGTTCAAGAGCAGCGTGGCATGGCGCACTCTGAACCAGGAGGTGAAGGACCTGCTGCCCGCCGCGCAGGCCGACGTCGCGGACGGCACGAGGGTGGTCCCGCCCGCACCGGCGGCCACCGAGGTGAGAGGAGACGGCGGCGTCTGGCGCTTCCAGGGCTGGGACAAGGCCGAGGCGACGGTCGACGGTGCGGACGTGAGGTTCGTCGGCACGTGGAAGATGGAGCAGTACAAGCCGCTCTTCGCGGACTACCACTTCTCTCCGTCCACGAAGAGCGGGGCCGCCGGCCATGACAGGCTGCCCAAGGAAGTGCTCGACCTCCTCCCCGCCCCGATCGAGGGCCTGAAGGACGGCGACGTCGTCCACCATCCCCAGCCCGCCAGGACCGAGGTCGAGGTCGACGGCGGCAAGTGGGTGTTCGACGGATGGCCCATGGGCGACACCAGCGTGATGAAGGGCAACCTGGGCACGTACGCCTCGTGGACCTTCGTTGAGGACGCCCCGGCGCCCGCGACCGCCAAGCGCGTGCAGTTCAGCGTGCACCTGCTCGTCGACGGGGGGCGGGACTACCCCGACGCCGCCCTGCTCGGCGAGATGAAGCCGGCCCTCGTCTCGGCCGACGGCGCCCGGGTGGAGCCCTCCCGGATCCTCGCCAACGGCTTCACCTTCGAGTTCGCGGACGTGCCCGAGGGCGAGTACACCCTCGAGTTCTCCCTGCCGCAGGGCTACCGCTTCGCGGCCGGAGAGACCGCCTCGATGGGAGCCTACGTCGACTCCGGGTCCAGGGTGCAGGTGAAGGCCGGGAACGTCGTGAGGAACTTCTACACCCGGCTGCAGCAGGTCCCCGCGACCCTGCCCCCTGCCGGCCCGGCTGAGCCGGACGGCAAGGACGGCGCCGGCAAGGAACCTCCCCGCAGGTCCGTGGAGGGCGGCGGCAACTCCGGGCAGCGCGGCCGCGCGAGCCAGGATCCTTCCAAGAAGTCCGGTCCTGCCTCTTCGGTCAAGGCTCTGCCCAAAACCGGGGACGAGAGCGGAATCGCCGCCCTGGCAGCCGCAGGCGCGGCCTGCGCGGCCGCGGCGAGCTTGGCACTCGCTAGGAGGGCCCGTCGAGATCGCGAGTCAGAAGATTAGACGATCTAGGCAATGTCGTAAACGAGCGCGGGGCGTTCTCCAGCTGGAGAGCGCCCCGCTTTTCCTTTGGTCGACCTCTTGCTTTCTTTCATTGAAAGCCGATCAGCCGCTCTTTAAAAAGGTGCCAGCGACGTCAGGCAAGGGGCTTGGACCAGCTGCTCGAATCCTTGGCGCACGCCGACCAGCTGGACCCGCTCGACGTCGAGGGCGTCCTGGCCCTGAGCTCGATAAGCGAGAGGTGCGCCGAGCGCATCGGGGACGCCGCGCACATCCTGGAGGCGCAAAACGAGGTCTTTTATACCGAGGGGCATAAGCCTGCTCTCAACGCCGCCCGTCAACTGTCTGAAGGTGTATGTACGGTCGCGGGGCAATCGCGCCCGCGACCGACAACGCCGCACGACGCGGCTCCCGTCCGCCCCCGAGAGCCCTCATCGCGTGGCGCGCTCATGCCCTTGCCGTTGCGGACGGTTATGCGGTTCTCAAGGTCCATGAGGGGAGCGCCCCCTCATCCATACGGACAGGACGTACCTAGCGGGGGAAGCCGGCGAAATTAATATTTATTTGTTTTTCTGGATTGTCTGTAGCAATCGAGGGGGCAGACGAATCACGAAAATAAGCCGACCGATGTCACCCTGTCGAAATTGGCCATAGTCGAGTTCGGGATCGAATGTGACACAGCAAACCACCACGCCAAAACATTAGACATCCCGAAACACAGCGCCTGTCTGCGCCTTTACCCTTTTCCGCACAAAGCCTAGATCGAGGAGAGAGCACCATCATATCAACATGATGCGCATTCAAAACCCCTGACCGTTTGCGTCCCAAGACACCATGAAGTCATCCAACACGCGGTCAGACACTGAGGAATCGCATGCAAACGAATATGAATCGCACTTGTCGATACTGCACAAATTGCAATTTCCCTAGTTAAGGATGCTTCATCCAGCAAATCAAGACTGCCCTTGGGCAGGATGGTCCGCTCTTAGGGTGCAGCACTCGGGTCTAAGGCCAACGTCTAAAGGCGCCGGTCGAACTTCGTTCAGGCCACATCGCAGCTTAACCGGTGGCGAACAGGTCAAACTGACGGCGCCAGCGCCTCCCCAAACAGGCCCTCATGCTCCTTGACACTGAACTATGTTCGCCTTCTCCTGCTCCCTGATGCGCCCAGCGATCGTCACCAAGAGCTTCGATGGCATGGCGAACGGCACGTGCACATGGCCGAGCATCAGACGCCCCTGATTATTTCGATTCCCTTGCACCGGCAGGGCCTCCTGAAAAACTCGCTAAGGTTGAATCCGACTGGCTGTTTATCACCCTGCGCCTATACTTCGACGTGAACACAATGCGGTGCCTGCACATCCACTTCGTGTACGACAGACTGCAGACCTTCTGATCCACACGCTCACCACCCCCTCCATTCGGATTCCTCGCACCCGGAGCGATTGCAAGTGTCCAGCGGGAGGGTGATCCTGTAAAACGAATAGCCATCACCCAAGTGACGGACGGTTCTCTTTCCCGGCGCGCTGCGCACTCCGGGCACGCCAAAACCCTGAAAAGATGGGCGGGGTCCCGATGAAATCATCGGGACCCCGCCCCAAACACAACGATGCCAAAGATACTATGGAGTCACGATGATCCACTGAGGACCCCAGAGAATCCAAGTGAGGTTCTCGTGTCCTTCAACATCCTCAACCTCAGAATCGAAGTCAGTTTCCAGCAGCTCATCGATGCTCATAATCTTCTTCTCGTTCTTCTCCATCTTGTCCTCCAATCATCTTCTCCCAATCTATCCCCGTTTCTCATGATATCGACCCGTATTTTCACCTCCTTCATGAGCCTCCATCTTCGAAGCGAGATAGCTAGACTTCTATTTAGATTCCTAAATACCATGTTGGTGAATCTAAAGCAACTGTTTTTCTCAAAAAAGACTATTCTTCCATATACATATGCTATACTGAACTAATTATCCTTCTTGCGTCGGAGGAGAGCGGTCATGCAGTTGCGTCTAGACATCGGCTATAATAGAAACGATCCCCTTCTGATTGGTTTGGCGATTGATTTCGACCTTGGAACAACCATCAACATCGTTGGCGACAATGGCTGCGGGAAAACAACTTTCTATAAAACTCTTGCGGGAGTAATTCCGCCTCTCAAAGGCTCAGTCCCCCATCTCGTCACTAGCAGTTGCTCGTTGATATCTGACAGGATTCAACCGCCTCTCGAAGTATCTGTTAACGATTTGCTCAAACTCATTGGCCCGCAATGCTTTGAACGTTTATGCGATTGTTCTCCAGTGCTCGCAGATTCTGTTTCCTTACTACTCCACAGCAAAGTTTCCGCTTTAAGTACTGGGCAGCGGCGTCTTTTAGAAATATCTCTTGTTTTAGCGGCGGGCAAGCGAATCCTTCTTCTTGATGAAGCGTTCAGCGGACTTGACTACCGAAGTCGAGAAACATGTCTTGACGCCGTAAGGAGACTTCAAGGAATCACCGTCTTCAACACCTCTCACAATCTTGAAGATGTAATCGATCTCGGGGGGGAGATTTTCTTCCTTGATGCCGCAAGCTCGCAACTCATCCGCTATGACGGAAGTAGAACCGTTGAGAAACTTCGTCGGTTCATGATGTCGATAATCAAATCGAACGAAAGGGAGACCGCACATGAATCGGCTTCTTCGCTTTGAATTTTCGCGAGCAAAGCGGGGCAATCTCCTTTTCGCCCTTCTTGCAATCTTTACATTGTTCGTCGGCACGACCTTCTTTTTCGCACCATCGCTCATGCAGGCATACCGTCTCGAGCAAGGTGATGCGGCAATCATATCAGTGTTCAACTCTTTCGCTCAATTCAGCGTGATTTCTCTAGGATCTGTATACTCCTATGCCTTCTCACGTGATTTTCAAAATGGTTCGTATGACTTCTATCCACAGATTGGTGTCTCTCCAGTTCGTGCAATGATATCGCGAGCGACGGTCTTGCTAATATGCTCCTGGGTTGGCGTGTTGGTTGTTTTCGCTGTCGTCATCATCGCCAACGACAGCTCCAATATTCATGCCAATGTCTATGCAGTATCCTACTCGCTTCTTGCCGTTGCGTTCGTCCTCGCGCTCTCCTGCGCCGTATCGGTCTTTCTTCGCAACCCCATGTTTTCCGTTCTTGCCCTCTTCATCCTGTTTGTAATTGGAAGTTCGATTAATTACAACTTCTACGGACTGACGTTCCAGACCGATACCAGCAGCTTCTCGACATTCATGATGGGTTATCTCCTAGGTTATGACGGAATCAGCCCGCAGATTGCCTCGCTTTCCCTTGACTTCTCATTGCACGGACCTTTTATCGCCCTCTCACTATCCCTTATATGGCTGCTAATCGCTGTGGGAACCGCAGCGCTAGGAGTAAGGCGCCTGGCGAAAAACAACCGATATTGGGGCTCGCCTTCAACTCAAGGGAGGTAAGACATGAAAGCTCAGGTCCGGACGATTGGGATTATTTTAACGTTTCAATGCAACGCCCAATGCCGAATGTGCTGCTTTGAGTGCGGGCCCGCCAGAAAGGAACAAATACCGGCAAGCGTCGTGGAACGTGTTATAAAGGAGGCCGCCACCCATCGTTCCAATGGATACGCTAGCTTGAAAACCATCGCTTTTTCAGGTGGAGAACCTTTCTTGCGCTATCAGGATCTCTTGTAGTTTGTTGGCATGGCACATGACTTTGAATTCGAGTCGAGCTGCACGACAAATTGCTTTTGGGCGAAAACCCCAGCCGACGCCGAGCGAATCGTATCGGAGCTCTGCGATGCCGGGCTCACAAGGCTAAGCATCAGCGCCGATAGATTCCATGGAGAATATATCCCTGTAAAGAATGTTGCGAACGTTCTTCGAGCCGCAAAGAAGCGTGATTTGCCCTGTGATATCGGCAGCATTATCACGCATTCCGAATGCGACCTTGGGGATATGTTTAGCGAGCTGGGAGAATTACTCATAGGTGTTCGCCACATCGTTGCTCCGTGTCTTCCGGTCGGCTCCGCAGCTAAATATATTGAACCATCCGATTACATCTATGATTCAACCATTGCAAAGAAAAATGGTCATTGTAGCGATCTTAGTATGATCGCTATATATCCGGACGGTGAAGCCTATCCTTGTTGCTCTCAAATGGGACGCATCGAAGCGTTCCGCCTTGGAAACGTATTCCAAGATGAAATTGGGGACCTCTGCAAAAGGTACCATTCAAACATGCTTGTAAGAATTGCCGCGAAGCACGGCATCGGTCATTTCGTCAAACTTGCCAAGCAAATTGGGCACCGAGACTTTGAATCAGAAAGCTACATCGGAATCTGCGACCTGTGCTATCGAGTCTTTTCCGACACCGAGTTCATTAAAAAGCTCGAACCCTACCTAGAAAGCTATCGTCGAGATGTCTATGCAAAATATCTTCGTTCAATCGAAGGGGAGTGAACAGTATGAAATCCACTTCGAAGGGTGCTCCTATGCAATAATCAAGCAATTAAATCCAACACGATACAAGCTAGTTCGTGGGTCACATTTGCAGGCGCTGATGCAGTTGCCCTCAAGTGGTTTATTGCGTTTTAGCGAAAGATGCTTCAACAACGAACGTCCATGTGTCGCCGAGGATCGCTGGTACATGCGCAGAATCTTCTCCTTTGACCCCTCTTCTCGACTAAAGAGTATGCCTCCCGTCTGGTTCTTCTCTCCCTTGTTGATGATTGCATCTTGCATCGCTGCCATTGCCGCCAGCTTCATCTGCCAATCGACTGTAAATCTTGCCGATGCCAACCCTGCTCTCTTGACACTTTGGATTGTCTTCAGCATAACTGTCCATGAAAGTGGGCATGTGCTAGCATGCATGCGCGCAGGAAGAACGGTTGGCAGATGCGGTCTCAAGCTTAACTATGGTCTTCCCATGTTCTTTGTGGACACCGCAGATATTTGCATGGCGAGCACGAAGCAGCGAATTGCCACCTCCCTCGCCGGCCCATATTTCAACAGCGTCACATTGCTCTGCCTATGCATTGCAGAGCTGGCCTCCGGTAAGTTGTATCTACCATTAAACTATGTCTCCATAGCCTTCATTGTGGGAAACCTCACGCCCTTTCTCAAGCTTGACGGCTATTTCATTCTTTGCGATATCCTTTCTGTCCCAAATTTAATGAAGCGCTCCAAAAGGGCTTTCAAGATGGCTCTCGCCGGTCAACGAGTCGAAAGAATCTTGCTTCTTTACTATTGCGCCAATCTTCTCTTCATTCTTTTTGCCATGGCGTCTATCAGCGTCACGCTGTGCGACATGGTGCTCAATGTAACGCCAAAGTGATAGCCATGAACATCCATCACGATAACCAGCAAATATGCATCTTCATTTCTTCGAAACTTGGCAGAGCAGATGAGCCATCTGAATAGTAAAGAGAACGACCATGATTGACATCCGCCATTCCATTTCAGCTTGTGAACACCTTTTCACTTCGGAAAGCGTTACGGAAGGTCATCCCGATAAAATATGCGATCAAATATCTGATGCCATCTTGGATGCCATACTCAGCGATGAGATAAATCTCGAGAACGAAGAACGGGGCACATCATCGGATATGTCACCCGGAATCGGCAAGGCCCGCTGCGCCTGCGAGACCTTTGTGACTGCAAACACGGTTATCGTGGGCGGCGAAGTGGGGATGCGGACGTTTTCTTGGACGGGCCTAGGCGGCCGGCCCGAGCCGCTCCCTGCGGCCCCTGATGGCGTCGTGCACGGTCCCGCCGCCCCCGCCGAACGCCTTGAGCCCGCCCTGCCTGTGGATCGACGCGACGTACGTCAAGTGCAGGCGCGAGGGCCGCGTCGCCTCGACGGCCGTCGCCACCGCGATCGGCTGCGACACGGACGGCTGGAGGCACGTCCTCGGAATCGGGGTCGTGGACACCGAGAGCCACGGCTCGTGGCCGGCCTTCCCCAGGGGAATCGGGGCCGGGGGCGTCCGCGGCGTCAGGCTCGTCACCTCCGACGCCCACGAGGGGCTCCGGCGGGCGGTGGAGGAGGAGTTCCAGGGGGCCGCCCGGCAGCGCTGCGTCGTGCACCTGATGCGCGACTGCGCGCGGGCGGCGGGCTCGAGGAGGCTCGCCAAGCGCGTCCGCCGCATCGTCGCGCCCGTGTCCCGGCTCAAGGGGGCGGGGGCCGTGAGGGCGGCCTGCCACATCGCCGCCGACATGCTGGAGGGGTGCTGCCCCGAGGGGGCGCGCATCCTCGAGGGGGCGGAGCCCGACGCGCTCGCCCACCTCGACTTCCCGGCGAGCCACTGGAAGCGCCTGCGGACCAACAACCTCTAGGAGCGGGCGAACAGGGAGATAAAGCGAAGGAGCCGCGTGGTGCAGGCGTTCCCGTCCGCCGCGTCGCTGGAGCGCCTCGCCGGCGCCGTCATGTGCGATCAGGACGATGCCCGGTCGGCCTCCCGCCACTTCTCCGAGAAGGCGATGGCGGAGCTCTGCGAGGAGGGGCCGGCCGGCGAGCCGCCCACCGAAGGGCGGGCCGCCGTCTTCCGGCTGGTGGCGCAGGGGGCGATCGACGCCAGCCTCGAGCTTGCGGACAAGCTGGAGGCAGCATAGGATGTCAGGGAGATGGTGATTCGGGGCATTGGCCGGATTCTCGGCTAACGAGCCACTACACCAACTTTCCCGACACTACCGCCACGCCTCCCGCTGCATGTCAACGAGCGCCTCTGAGACCTCGACACTCACCCCCACGAGGACCCTGCTCCCGTCGGGCCGTTTTATCGAAACCAGCGGCGCACCGTCCGGCGAGGCCTGTCGAGCGTAAAAGCGAGCCATGCCGCCTCCCCTTGAGACAAAGAGGAGTCATGCACACAAAAAAAACGGCCCCTCTTGTCTTTACGGACAAAAGGGGTCGTCGAGGGGAAATGCCTCGGTCAAATGAAGCGCACAGCATCGATATTGCAATCAGGCATGGCGCCCGACGAAAATGCCCTTGCGAGCTTTTCTTAGCGGCACGCTACTCAGTAGGGCTCACCCATCTGTCCGCCGAGTCTGATATACTTACAAACCAATAGCGGTGTCCGCTTGCGGGCGGCACCTAAGGAGGCCTGATGCGTCGGGCCTCCTTTTTAATATGAAGCTGCCTTCAGCATCGGGCCATCACTTTGAATAAATCCCATCAGCAATGACATATCAGCTACAAACTGAGCCGACATTCTGGGTTATAGGACAAAAAGTGTGTCCAATTCTGGGCCGTCTACGCAGGTAGGAGGCCCTTTCCCGTGACTTTACAACTCGCGGCCGGTTTTAGGCACCCGGACGAAACGTGTGTCCGATAGACGGACGTATCCGCAGGTGGATACCCTCTTTTAGACGCCATGAAACCGTCTGCGGGAGGTCCGCCGTGAAGTCCGTGAAGCGCCCGTCCTGCGGGGCGAAGATGAAGGGGAGCGGGAGGACGTCGGCGGGCAGGCAGCGGTGGCGCCGCCCCTCCTGCGGGGCGTCGTCGACGGTCCGCCGCGATGGCGACGCCGCCGCCCTGCGCGAGCTCCTCGGCTGGCTCATGTCCAAGGGCCCGCAGCGGGAGATGCCCGGGCAGGGGAGGTCGTTCAGGCGCAGGGCGGCCAGGTTCTGGGAGGCCCGGCCGATGCCCGTCGCGGACGGCGAGCGGCACCGCGTGCTCCATAAACGAGTAACGGAGGCGCGGCGTGTCTCGGCCCCTCTAGGCGCGCGACCCCGCGCGCTGGAGCCACAGGTGGTCCACGGGACCGGAGCCATGGCCCAGGTCCAGCCCGGCAGAGAGCGCGCCGGTGAGGTAGTCCTTCGCGTGCGCCACCGCCTCGGGCAGCGCGCGGCCCTCCGCCAGGCCGCAGGCAATCGCGCTCGAGAGCGTGCAGCCCGTGCCATGGGTGTTTGCGGTCTCTACGCGCGGGGAGCGCAGCCACGTCACGCGCGGGGCGCCCTCGTCCTCGACGGCCGGCTCCACCAGCACGTCGCTGGCGTCCGCCACGCCGTGCCCGCCCTTCACGAGCACCGCGCAGCTCAGGCGCTCGGCCAGCGCGAGCGCGGCGAGTTCCTGCTCGTCCTCGTTTCGCACCGGCTCGCCGAGAAGCGCCGCCGCCTCGGGGATGTTGGGCGTGACCACGCGGGCGAGCGGCAGCAGGCGCGCCACGAGCGCCGACGCCGCGTCGTCGCCCATGAGGCGCGCGCCCGAGGTGGCCACCATCACCGGGTCCACGACCACGTTCTCGGCGCCCCAGCGCTCGAGCCGCGCGGCTATGACCTCGGCAATCGCCGCAGAGGGTACCATGCCCACCTTGACCGCGGCAGGTGGGATGTCCTCGAAGACCGCGTCTATCTGCTCGGCCACCATCTGCGGCGTGGCCTCCATGACGTCGCGCACGCCGCAGGTGCTCTGCGCCGTGAGCGCGGTGATCGCGGTCTCGGCAAAGAGCCCGTGCGCGGAGATGGTCTTGATATCCGCCTGGATGCCCGCGCCGCCGCTCGAGTCCGAGCCGGCAATCGTAAGCACCGCGGGAACGCTCCAGCCTGCCGTGCCCATGAGACCCCCCTACCTCGACCCCACGGCCGCCTTGGCAAGACCGCGCAGCTCGCGCGTCGCCGCCTCGATGTCATGGGCGGCAAAGATGGCCGAGACCACCGCCGCCCCGTCCGCGCCCGTGCCGGCGAGCAAGGGCAGCGTGCGCGCGCTCACGCCCCCGATGGCCGTCACCGGGATGTCCACGGCGGCGCAGATGCGCGCGAGTTCCTCAGGGGACACGGCCACGGTATCGGACTTGGTGGACGTTCCAAACAGCGCCCCCACGCCCAGGTAGTCGGCGCCAGCCGCCTGCGCGGCAAGCGCCTCCTCCACCGTGTGGGCGGAGACCCCCACGATGGCGTCCGGCCCGAGCGCCTCGCGCGCGGCGGCGCAGGCCGTGTCCGACTGCCCCACGTGCACGCCGTCCGCGCCGGAGCGCAGCGCGGCTTCCACGTCGTCGTCGATCACAAAGGGCACGCCCACCGCGCGGCAGACGGGGATGATCTCCACCGCCTCCGCCACGATCTCATCCGTCGCGAGGTCCTTCTCGCGCAGCTGGACGAAGGTGGCGCCGCCGGCGATGGCCTCCCGCACGCAGTCGACGAGCGTCCGGCCGGCGAGCCAGGCCCTGTCCGTCACCGCGTAGAGCAGCATGCCGTGTCGGATGGCCTCGGGCGAGAAGGACCCTCGGACGACGGGGGCCACTTCCGTATGATTGACGTCCATGAGGGGTGTCTCCTTTCCCAGGATCACGCCATTGCGCCGGACATGCGGACGGCACCGGCGGCGCCGGCGGCGCGGACGGCAGGCTCGGTGGCGTCGGTGATGCCGCCGAGGGCGAGCACCGGCACGTAGGCCGCGGCGATGACCTGCTCGAGAAACGCGACCCCGCGGCCCGGGAGCGGCTTGCACGACGGCGCAAAGACGGGGCTCGCCACAAGGTAGTCGGAGCCGAGGTCCTCGGCAACCGCCACCTCGGCCACCTCGTGCACGTTGGTGCCGACGAGGTCGAACCCCTCCGGGCGGCCGGCGCGCGCAAGCGCGGGCAGCGGCAGATGCAAGCGCGACACGCCGAGCTCGCGGGCGGCGGACACGTGGCCGTGGGCGATAAAGGCGACGCCCGCGCGCCCGCAGGCCGCCATGACCTCGCGGGCAAGTGCGACGTACGCACCGTCGTCCAGGTCCTTCTCGCGCATGATGAGCGCGTCGTAGGCGCCGGCGATCCGCGCCACCTGCTCGGGCAGCGGCCGCGCGCACCGGCACCGGTCCGTCATGGCAACGCGCAGGAAGCCTCCGTCAAAAAGCGAGCCCATAGGCGCCCTCACACCAGAACGTGGTCGTTCATGACCGGCTCGAGCCCCATGCGGCGCATGGCCGCGCACATCTCGGCCAGGCTGCGGCTGTCGTCGATCTCGAACTGGTCGTCGCCCTCCTCGGCCTGGTGCGCATGCTCGCCGATGCCCGTGGACACGCCGGCCGAGACCTTGGTGGCCGTGATCGTGGCCACGTGGTCGCGGAAGCGCGCCGACTCACGCGACGAGACCGTGACGCCGGCAAAGGGCATGAACAGGCGGTAGGCGCAGATGACCTGCAAAAGCTGCGCCTCGCTCACGTGCGGCCCGTTGGGCGTGACAGCACCCGCAGCGGGGCGCATGCGCGGACACGAGAAGGAGATCTCCGCGTGCGGGTAGGCCCGGCTCACGTAGTAGGCGTGCAGCGCGCAGGCGAGCGCGTCGTGACGGAACTCCGAGAGGCCCAGCAGCGGCGCGAAGGCCACGCCGCGCATGCCGCCCCTGAGCGCGCGCTCCTGCGCCTCAAAGCGGTAGGGCATGACACGCTTGCGGCCGCGCAGGTGGAGCTTGGCGTAGCGCGCCGGGTCATAGGTCTCCTGGAACACGGTCACGAAGTCCGCACCGGCCTCGTGCAGGCGCGCGTAGTCGGCCACGTTGGCGGGGTACACCTCGACGCCGACGTTCCTGAAGCGCGCGGCCGCGAGCTCGCAGGCTCGCGCGATGTAATCGATGTCGGACGTCACCGGATCCTCGCCGGTGAGCAGCAAGACCTCCTCCTGTCCCGTTGCGGCGATGGCGTCGAGCTCGGCAACGGTCTGCCCCTCGTCCAGACGGGCGCGGCGAATGCCGCTCTCGCAGTTGAAGCCGCAGTACACGCAGCGGTTCTCGCAGTAGTTGGCCAGGTAGAGCGGCGTGAAGAACTGGATGTTGGTGCCAAACCAGCGCACGCGCTCGGCCCGGGCCCGCTCGGCCATCTCCTCGAGGAAAGGCTCGGCCGCGGGCGACACGAGCACGCCGAAGTCCGCGGGCTCCACCACGTCGGCGTCGAGCACGCGACGTACGTCGGAGGCGGTCACGGCATCGGGGTCGTAGGCCTCCACGGCGTCGAGCACGCGGTCGAACATGCCGTTGTCCAGGACGTCCATGTCGGGCAGGAAGGTCATAGGGTCCAGGCCGTAGTCCGTGTGGATGGAGCGCTCCATGTCCTTCTCGTCCATGGAGACGATGCGGCGGCAGCACCTGCCCACGGGTGCGGTCTTAGGCTCCGCGACCTGCACGTTCTTCTCGTCCTCGCTCATCGGGCCTCCTCCCCCAGAAATCCGGTGAGCGGGCTCGAGGCCTCGCCCGCGCCGTCAAGCACACGGCCGGGGCCCGCAAGGAACGCCGCGCGACCAGCCCGTACCGCGTCACCGAAGGCACGCGCCATGAGCGGGATGTTGCCGGCGGTGGCCACGGCCGTGTTGGCCATGACGGCGGCCGCGCCCATCTCCATGGCCTCGCACGCCTGCGACGGGCGCCCGATGCCCGCGTCCACGATCACCGGCAGCTCGATCTCCTCGATGAGGATGCGGATGAAATCGCGCGTCACGAGGCCGCGGTTGGAGCCGATGGGAGCGCCGAGCGGCATGACGGCGGCCGCGCCCGCACTCACCAGGTCGCGCGCGACGTTGAGGTCGGGGTACATGTACGGCAGCACCGTGAAGCCCTCACTCGCCAGCATGTCGGTGGCGCGGACGGTCTCCGCGTTGTCGGGCAGGAGGTAGCGCGCGTCACGGATGACCTCGACCTTGATGAAGTCGCCGCAGCCGAGCTCGCGCGCGAGGCGGGCGATGCGCACCGCCTCCTCAGCCGTGCGGGCGCCCGAGGTGTTGGGCAGAAGCGTCACGCCCTCGGGCATGGCGTCGAGGATGCTCCCCTCCTGATCGGTGTTGGCGCGGCGCACGGCGAGGGTCACAATCTGCGCACCCGCGTCCTCTACGGCCGCCTTGACCACGTCGAGCCTGAACTTGCCCGACCCCAGGATGAAGCGCGACGCAAACTCCTTGCCGCCGAGGGTCCAGGTGTCTGCGGTGGGCGCGACGGCGTCCGATGTGATGTGCTCCGTCATGGTGCTTCCCTTCGTTGATGGGCGCCGCGGGCGCTGGGCCCCGCAAAACAGGTCAGCCCGCGGCGCGCTTGGTTGCCAGATAGCCGGGGACGTCACGGTCCCTCGAGCCCCAGGACAACCCTCACGGCGAGAAGGGCCTGCTGGGCGGCGCAGAGTGCGACGCGCGGGGCGAAAAGCGCCCCGACCGCCCCGACGTCCGACGCGCCGTCGCCGCAGACGTAGAAGCGCCGGCTCACACGCCTCGTGACGATCTCACACGCCGGGCCCGCGCCCGCCACGCCACTACCGGCGACGAGCACGGGGCCCTCGGGCAGGGTGAGGAGCTCCTCGACGAGAAGCGCTTTGGCCTCGGGGTCGTCGAAAGCCTCGCAGACGATGTCGCATCCCCCGAAGATCCCCCGGACGTTCTCGGCCGTGACGCGGGTGCGCAGCGTCCGCACGCGCGTGCCCGCGCCGATGGAGCGGAGCTGCTCGGCCAGCGCCTCAACCTTGGGACGGCCAAGATGCTCGCGGAAGTAGTGCTGGCGGTTGAGGTTGCTCTCGTCAACCACGTCAAAGTCGGCGACAACGAGCTCGCCCACCCCGCTGCGCGCGAGCATGACGGCGATGTTGGAGCCGAGCCCGCCCGCCCCTGCGATCCCGATGCGCGCCGCGCGCAGGCACTCCCGCGCCTCGCGCCCGATACGCCGCTCGAGGGCGTCGGGGAGAGCGTCACCCGCGACGGCGCCGCCCCTCTCGGCGTCCCCCTCCCCCGCCATCAGCCGCCCCCCACAAAGCGGACGACCTCGAGCGCGTCCTCGGCCGTCAGCCGGCGGGCGTCGAACTCGGCACGGGGAAGGATCTCCCCGTTGAGCTCGCACGCCACGCGGGCGCGCTCGTATCCCATCTGCTCGAGCAGCTCGGCGACGGTCCGGCCGTCGGCCTCGGGCGCGATCCTGCCGTTTATCTGTGCCATGGCAGCCCCCTATTCCAGGTCGAGGTCGATCGTGGTGCCCTCGAAGACCTTGTTCACCGTGCGGACGGCGCACATCTTGCCGCACATGGTGCAGGTCCCCTCCGTCGAGGCGGGCGAGGCCTCGTAGCGCGCGCAGGCCTTGTCCGGATCGAGCGCGTAGGCCCACATCTCGTCCCAGGCCAGGCGGCGACGGGCGTCCGCCATGCGGTCGTCCGCCTCGCGCGCACCGGGCACGCCCTTGGCGATGTCGGCCGCATGCGCCGCGATCTTAGTGGCGATCAGACCGTCGCGCACGTCCTTGGCGTCCGGCAGGCACAGGTGCTCGGCCGGCGTCACGTAGCAGAGGAAGTCCGCCCCGGCGCTCGCCGAGATGGCGCCGCCGATGGCCGCCGTGATGTGGTCGTAGCCCACGCCCACGTCCGTCACGAGCGGCCCCAGCACGTAGTAGGGCGCGCCGTGGCAGAGGCGCTTCTCCATCACCACGTTGGCCGCGATCTCGTTGATCGCCATGTGGCCCGGCCCCTCGATCATCACCTGCACGCCCGCGTCCCAGGCGCGGCGGGCGAGCTTGCCGAGCTCGATCATCTCTGCCGTCTCCGCCGCGTCGTTGGCGTCGAAGAGGCAGCCCGAGCGGCACGAGTCGCCGAGCGAGATGGTCACGTCGTACTCGTGGCAAATCTTGAGCACCTCGTCGTAGTGCTCGTAGAAGGGGTTCTCGTTGCCCGTGACCTCCATCCAGCCAAAGAGGAGGCTCCCGCCGCGGGAGACGATGTTCATGAGGCGACCGGTCTCCTTGAAGGTGCTGATGACGGAGCGGTTGATGCCGCAGTGGATGGTGAGGAAGTCCACGCCGTCCTCCGCGTGGGCTCGCACCGTGGCGAGAAGGTCCTCGGCGGTGAGCTTGACGAGCGGCTTCTCCATGTAGCCGATGGCGTCGTACATGGGCACGGTGCCCACCATGAGCGGCGTGCGCGCGACGAGCTCCTGGCGGAAGAAGCGGGTCTTGCCGGAGTTGGAGAGGTTCATGATGGCGTCCGCACCGTACTTCTCGGCCGTGCGGACCTTCTCCCACTCCATGCCGGCATCCGCCACGTCCCCGGAGATGCCCAGGTTGACGTTGACCTTGGTGGAGAGTCCCTCGCCCACGCCGCGCGGCACGAGGCCGCGCTCGAGGTGGCGGACGTTGGCCGGGATGGCGATGCGCCCCGCCGCCACGCCCGCGCGGATGAGGTCCGGGTCGCGCCGCTCGGCCTCGGCCACGGCGCGCATCTCGGGTGTGATCTGCCCGGCGCGGGCGTAGTCGATCTGCGTGACGAGGTCCTTCTCGCCGCGCGGTGCCTGCCCGCCCGATTTCTCTACAGCTGTGCTCATGCGCAAGACTCCCTCCGTTGGCATTACCCATGTCAGGTTCCTCGGGTCGGGGCGGGCGCGCCCCCTCTCAGCCTGCCGTCCTGCAAGCTCCCCGCGCGATGCGATTGTCCGGCGGCAAATCGTCCGCCTGCGGGCAGTATAGCGCGCCGGGCGCGGACGCGCGGCGACAATTCTCGGCGGCCGGGCGCGGGCGCGCGGCTCGGCGGCGCACTGAAGCACCAGCAGCGGCGCCACACCGCCCGCAAGCAGCGCCACGGCGGAGACCGCCACCGCCGCCCCGCCCAGAACGAGGTTGGCGAGCAGCTTGGACGCCAACACGGTCCCCGCGCCCACCGGCGCCGTGAACATGAGCCAGGACGCGCTGCCCTCGAGCGAGACCGAGGGCCGCGCTGTGAGTAGAGGACTTTCCCACGGGAGATCCGCTCCCGTCCCCCTCGAGGTTTTCTCCCAGCTTAACGATAACGAGAAGGCCACGGTCAAGTTGGCCGCGGAAAAAGGAAGGGTCACGACCGCCGGCCTCGTTGAATTCGCCGGGATTTCGAGAAGGTCCGCCATTCGCGTGCTCAAGCGGCTCGCGGAGGGCGGTCTTCTCGAATGGCATGGGAGGAACCCGAGCGATCCGACGCAGTTCTACAGCCTTCGCGGTTAGCTTCGCCGCTGTGCCAAGCTGTGCCAAGCTGCGCCAAGTCGACATCACCTCCAATACGCTCACCTCGCCTCTGCGGCGAGCTCTCTCTTCCTTTCGACCGGTTTCTCCTGCCCTGAGTCGGGCGGCACAGCGCTTTCCGGCCTGTCGAGGTCGAGCTCCGCGTCCAGCTCCGCCAGGCGGGCCGCCTTCCTTCGGAGCTCGTCCTTTCGCGCGAAGGGCCGCGCAGCCTTGTCCCCAGCCACCGAGATCTGCCCGCGGACCTTGGCGGATGTCGTTCACCCTGCGCGAGTTCTCCCAGAAGGACCCGCTCGACCTGTGGCTGGTCTTTCCCCTGCACGAGGTTGACCACACCGATCTTTTGGCCGACTGCAAGCCCAACTACGGCGGCGTGAGCGAGGCCAGGAAGCTGCGCACCGAGGCCGAGAACCTTGGCAAGGTGGCCTCCCTTGAGGGCGTGTGCGACCGGCTCATCGGGAGCGGCGAGAGCTGCGAACGCGACGTTGGCCCTCAGTACCTTCCCGCATACTCCTGGCGGGCTTTCGCGGTTACATCCTTGATGAACTCGGTCTTCGCCTCGGTGTAGGCGTTCCTGTCGTGCTCGAACTCTTTCCATAGGCGCAGCTTCAGAGCCTCGTACTCCCTGGCGGTCTGTGGATGCGCGTTGAGGTAGTCGCGGAAAT
>SUUG01000004.1 GCA_015062655.1 Coriobacteriaceae bacterium | reverse complement strand
GGCGGCCACACGATGCTCGTGCACGTGCGCGACTGGGGCGATTACCGCGTGCTCGGCGAGACGCTCGACGACGCGGTGGGGGAGGCCTTCGACAAGGTCGCGAAGGCGCTCGGTCTGGGCTACCCGGGAGGGCCCATCATCTCGCGGCTGGCTGAGGAGGGAGACCCCGCGGCGATCGATTTCCCGCGTGCCATGATGCACAGCCACGATTACCGCTTCTCGCTCTCGGGGCTGAAGACGGCTGTGGTGACCCATATCGAGCAGGAGACCGCGGCGGGTCGGACGATCCACCTGCCCGACCTGGCGGCGTCCTTCGAAGCGGCCGTCTTCGACGTGCAGTTCAAGAAGGCCTGGGACGCGCTCAAGGAGACGGGTGCGACCTCATACTGCCTGGGCGGCGGTGTGGCGGCCAACCCGCACCTGCGGGAGCTCCTGACGCGCAAGCTCGGCAAGCGGGGCGTGCGCGTGGTGCTGCCGCCGCAGGGCGCCTGCACGGACAACGCGGCGATGATCGCGGAGGTGGCGCGCCGGAAGCTCGCGCGCGGTGAGGTGGCCGGGTTCGATATCGATGCGGATCCGAACATGACGCTGTAGGAGCCGCGCCCTGCCCGTCAGCGGCTGGCTCGAGGGGGAGGGCGATGGTGCGCGGCCGCTCGCCATCTCTTTGCCTGCGCGCGACGAAAGCGCCGCAGCCCCCATATTTCGGCCGATAAACTCAAAATAGAGGGTTCATTAATTATTATTGATTGGATCCACCCGTGTTTCACCTGCGGCGGCGATCGGACCGCGTGCCTCAGGTGTCGCCCGCTCCTCGCGGTTCTGTGCGGTGACGGCCCGCTTGCAGGATTCCTTTACGAGGCATATGTGGCGAAACCGTATCCACCGGTCGGAGGCCTCCCCCATATTGTGCTATCTGAGAGCAGAATTACCACTACCCGTAGTATTTTTCGAGGTCTTTTCATCGGAAGTGCGATTGCGCAGCCCCGCGCCCGCCGCGGCCGCGGCAGCTCTGAGCTGCGCACTCCCGAATCCATCAGAATCCCTTTCCGAATAGCCGCTTGAGATGGCTGAGATACGGTACACTAGCTTGTGCTCACAGCCTCATAATTCGAAGCCCAGGGAGGGTTAATGAATATCACAAAACGCGACGGCCGCGTGGAGCCCTACGACGGCCGGAAGATCGCGTCCGCCATCTGCCGCGCCTTCGCCGACGTGCGCAACGCGGAGGATGCCACGGGATCCGAGTTCGCCGAGATCGCCGCCGAGCTCCTCGCCGGCATCGAGAAGACCATCTCCCAGGACGGCCCCGCCTCCGTCGAGGCGATCCAGGACCAGGTGGAGCGCTCCCTCATGGAGCATGGGTACTTCGATGAGGCCAAGGGCTACATCCTCTACCGCCATCAGCGCGCCGAGGAGCGCTCCGAGCGCCATGTGATCGCGCTCGAGGCCGGTGCCCCCGAGCTCGAGGAGGTACTCGTCCGCATCGCGCGCGACTTCGACCGCAAGGCCTACCCGCTCGCGAACCTCGCCGCCAAGTTCCGCAGCTTCCTCAAGGCCGATATGTCGGTCGACGAGCGCCTGGCCGCCCTCACCAAGGCCGCGGTGGAGCTCACGAGCCAGGAGGCCCCGCGTTGGGAGTTCATCGCCGCCCGCGTGCTGTCCTTCTCCTTCCACCGCGAGCTCGCCGCCATGGAGGCCGAGCACGGGCTCGTGGACCTCTACGACAAGCTGCGCTACCTCACCGACCAGGGCCTCTACGGAAGCTACATCCTCGAGCGCTACACGCCCGAGGAGATCGCCGAGGCCGCCGGCTTCATCGACGAGCGCCGCGACGACCTCTTCACCTACTCCGGCCTCGACCTGCTCATCAAGCGCTACGTGGTGTGCTCGCACCGCCGCGAGCCGCTCGAGAGCCCGCAGGAGATGTTCCTCGGCATCGCGCTCCACCTCGCCATGAACGAGGGGCGCGACCGCCTGGGCTGGGTGCGCCGCTTCTACGACATGCTCTCCAAGCTCGAGGTCACCATGGCCACGCCCACGCTGTCGAACGCCCGCAAGCCCCAGCACCAGCTCTCGAGCTGCTTCATCGACACCGTCCCCGACAGCCTCGAGGGGATCTACCGCAGCGTGGACAACTTCGCCCAGGTGTCCAAGTTCGGCGGCGGCATGGGCATGTACCTCGGCAAGGTGCGCGCCACGGGCGGCTCCATCCGCGGCTTCCAAGGCGCGGCCGGCGGCGTGATTCGCTGGATCCGCGTGATCAACGACACCGCCGTCGCCGTTGACCAGCTCGGCGTGCGCCAGGGCGCCGCAGCCGTCTACCTCGACGCCTGGCACCGCGACCTTCCCGAGTTCCTGCAGCTGCGCACCAACAACGGAGACGACCGCATGAAGGCGCACGATGTCTTCCCGGCCGTCTGCTACCCTGACCTCTTCTGGAAGATGGCCGAGGAGGACCTCGACCAGGACTGGTACCTCATGTGCCCGCACGACATCCTCACCATCAAGGGCTACGCCCTCGAGGACTACTTCGGCGAGGAGTGGGAGCGCCGCTACCGCGACTGCGTGGACGACCCACGCATCCCCAAGCGCGTCATGTCGGTCAAGGACATCGTCCGCCTCGTGCTCAAGAGCGCGGTGGAGACGGGCACGCCCTTCACCTTCATGCGCGACACGGTGAACCGCGCGAACCCCAACCCGCACGCCGGCATCATCTACTGCTCGAACCTCTGCACCGAGATCGCCCAGAACACGAGCGAGATCGAGCAGGTCTCCCGCGAGGTCGTCACCGAGGAGGGGGACACCGTCGTGGTGTCAACCACGCGCCCCGGCGACTTCGTGGTCTGCAACCTCGCGAGCCTCACCCTCGGCCACCTGCCCGTGGAGGACGACGAGTACCTCTCGCGCACGGTCGAGACGGTGGTCCGCGCCCTTGACAACGTGATCGACCTCAACTTCTACGCGCTGCCCTACGCGAAGATCACCAACCACCGCTACCGCAGCATCGGCCTGGGCGTGTCGGGCTACCACCACATGCTCGCCAAGCGCGGCATCTCCTGGGAGAGCGAGGAGCACCTCGCCTTTGTGGACGACGTCTTCGAGCGCATCAACCGGGCGGCCATCGAGGCCTCGAGCAAGCTCGCGGCCGAGAAGGGCAGCTATGCGCTGTTCGAGGGCAGCGACTGGCAGACCGGCGCTTATTTCGAGAAGCGCGGCTACACCTCCGATGCGTGGCGCGAGACGGCCGCCCGCGTGGCCGAGCAGGGCATGCGCAACGCCTACCTCCTCGCCATCGCACCCACGAGCTCCACGTCCATCCTCTCCGGCACCACCGCCGGCGTTGACCCGGTCATGAAGCGCTTCTTCCTCGAGGAGAAGAAGGGCAGCATGCTCCCGCGCGTGGCGCCCGACCTCTCGCTCGCGAGCTACTGGTACTACAAGCCCGCGCACCTCATCGACCAGGCGTGGAGCATGCGCGCCTCGGGCGTGCGGCAGCGCCATATCGACCAGGCGCAGTCGGTGAACCTCTACGTCACGAACGACTACACCATGCGTCAGGTCCTCGACCTCTATCTGCTCGCTTGGCGCGAGGGCGTGAAGACGGTCTACTACATCCGCAGCAAGTCGCTCGAGGTCGAGGAGTGCGAGAGTTGTAGCAGCTAAAGCCCAGATCTGTCCGGTAGGAGCTCTCTGCCTGAAAACTCACGCTCGACATTATCTGACCCTCTTTGCTAAATAGTTAGCCTCTGTTAACATCCTGCTGCTTTGGAATCGCGCAAGGGATCGCGGGTGACGGCAGGAGGAGGTTGCCGAGCTATGAGGAGAAGACTGGCCACTCGGCTGGCCATGGCGGCGATGATCGTGGGGGCCGTGCTTTGCGGCTCTCTCGTGCTGGCGCGGGCCGTAGGGCTTGCGGGCGGAAGCACGGTATCTCGGGAGGCGGTGGCGGGCGTCACCGAGGAGCTGGATCGCAGGCGCGCGTCGGCGGGCCCCGATGAGGCCATACCGGTTCTCATCAGGCTGCGAGCTGAGGCCGACTTGGATACGCCCGCTGGGGATTCGAACAGCTATATCGCCGAGCGCAAGGCGGTTATTGGCGAGCTCGAGCAGACGGCGGCCGAGACCCAAGGGCCGGTTCTGGAGACGCTGCGCGCTCTTGAGGCCGAGGGGCTCGCGATCTCGTGGAAGCGCTTCTATATCGTGAACGCCATTTCGGCGACGGTCAAACCGGCGGCGATCGACCGCCTGTCCGCGCTCTTTGCCGTGGAGCAGATCTCCCTCGACGGTCCCGTGCGCACGATCGATCCCATCAAGTCGAAGGGGCGCAGCAGGCGCTCTGCCCCGGATGCGACCGACGGTATCGAATGGGGCGTTCGCCAGATCGGCGCCCCGCGCGTCTGGGACGAGCTGAAGATCACCGGCCGCGGTGTGACCGTGGGCATCATCGACAGCGGCACGGACTACAATCACTCGGCGCTGAAGGAGCGGTTCGCGGGCTATGATGCCGCCAGCGGATCGGTCTCCCCGCAGGGCGCGTATCTCGATACGGTCGAATCCGGCCTCACCACTCCGAGGAACGAGAGCGGATTCGACCACGGTACGCACGTGGCCGGTACGATCCTCGGCGCCGAGGGCGATATGAACCGCATCGGTGTGGCCCCCGGGGCCCGCTTTGTCGCCGCGCGCGCCCTCGGCGATCAGGGCGGTTCGACCTCGAGCCTGCTTGAGGCGGCCGAGTGGATGCTCAAGCCGGGCGGTCGCGCCGAGATGGCGCCGCGGGTCATCAACAACTCGTGGGGTGGAGACGCCGATGCCGATCCGTGGTTCCGCGATATCGTGAAAGCTTGGCGGGCTGCGAACATCATGCCGGTGTTCGCCGCCGGCAACACGTCGGGCGGGGCCGTGGCCGGCCCGGGCTCCATCGCGAACCCGGCGAACCTGCCCGAGGCCTTCGCCGTGGGCGCCACCGACTCCGCGGGCCGGCTCGGGTCGTTCTCCCGTCGCGGCCCCTCGGCCTTCGATGAGCAGGGAACACTGGTCAAGCCCGATCTGAGCGCCCCGGGAGTGCGGGTTCGCTCAGCCAAGGCGGACACCTCCGACGGGCGTACCTACGAGACCATGTCGGGCACCTCGATGGCCGCCCCGCATGTCACAGGGACGGTCGCCCTCATGCTCGAGGCGAACCCCTCCTTGAAGGTCAGGGAGATCGAGGAGATTCTGCGCTCCACAGCGGTACCGGCGACCGACGGCCGGTACCCGGCATCTCCCAACATGGGATACGGACACGGCGTCGTGAACGCCTACGATGCCGTGCGCTCGGCTCTTGCGAAGGGAAGAAACGACGGGTCCGATGCGCGCGTCACGGTAAGCGGCAGCGTGCTCACGGCGGGCGCGGATACCCAGGCACCTCAGGTGGATGCGGAGTTTCCGGCCGCATCCTACCAGGGTCAGGAGGTCAGGTTGCGGGCTCGGGTGCGCGACGATGTCTCGGTGACGGGGGTCGCGTTCGCGTACCGCTTCGATACGGATGCCGATGGCCTTGACTCCGACGGGGTCGAGCGCGTGAGCGCGACCCTGGTCTCCGGTACGGTGACCGACGGGGTCTGGGAGGCGGGCATCCCCGCGGCGGCCCTGGTTGGCCACGACCGCCTCGCCGTTCGCGCCGAGGCGCTGGACTGGGGCCAGATGTCGAAGCCGGAGGCTGAGCGCGCACCCGCGCGCGGCGTCGCCGGCCAGGTCGCCTTGAAGCCAGGCATCGTCCCGGGTGCCTACGAGACCGATTTCGAGCAGGGTGCCGATGGCTGGCGCATGGTCGGTGAGTTCAAGGGCGCTCCGCATCCGGGTGACTGGTCTTGGGGCGAGCCGCGACACGCCGCTGAGCCCCGTGCGGTCTCGGGGAGCAAGCTCATGGGAACGCGGGTCGGTTTCGGCTCGGTCACCAAGTACATCGACAGCTATCTGTACGCTCCGCCCATCGACCTCAGCAACCCGGCGCATGCGAATGCCGGTTTCGAATACGATGAGTTCGTGGGCGCCGACGGCGTCTGCGAGATGAAGGTGCAGGTCGCCCGCTCGGAGGACGGTCCGTGGGAGGACCTCGATCAGAAGCTCGTGCCGCCGGGCACGGTCCCCGCATGGCGCCATACCGTCTACAGCCTCGCGAAGTGGGCTGGCGCCTCCGATCCGGTCCACCTGCGTTTCAAGTTCCATATGCCCGATCATGGCCAGGGAGTGGGTTGGTATATCGACAATGCGCGCCTCATCGATACGAGCAAAGTGGCCCCCGCTGAGGTCAAGGGCCTGAAGGCCACCTATGTGGGGCGCGGCGCCGGCGCCGTGTTCTCCTTCGATGCGAGCGCCGAGAACAACATCGTCGCCTATGAGCTTCTTCGATGGGACGGTGTGACCGAGACGGGTCAGGCGCCATCCGGCGAGCCGACGGTCGTGGCGACGCTCAAGGCCGATGCCGCGTCCCTCTCCATCCGCGACGGAGCGGCCGGGGCGCACGATGGCACCTGGGCGGTGCGCGCCGTGGACTCCTTCGGTAACAAGGGCGCCGTCTCCGCAGCGGTCTCCCTGGCCGCCCGGCCCGCTTCCGATCAGGCGCGGTTCTGGGACTTCGAAGGTGCCGATGATGGCGGTTGGAAGACGGGGGTGCTCGCCGAGGGCAGCCCGAACGACTGGGAGCGCGGTGTGCCGCGTCCGGTGGGCAACGCCGGGAGCACGTTCACCCTCCGCCGCGCCCAGCTGGGACTGCGCGAGAAGATCGAGGCGAACGACAGCGTATGGGGTACGAATCTGGGCGTGGAGCACGATGGGCTCGACAAGGGCCTGTTCCGCGCGACGGTGTCGCGCGGGCAGTACGCCTACCTCGCCTCCCCTGAGTTCACCGTGGGCCCCGACAGCGAGCATCTCAGTTTCGAGAGCCTGAGCGGCCTATATTATCTGTCTGACTACCAGCAGAACATCGCCCAGGTCGAGGTGAGCGACGATGGCGGCAAGACCTACTACGTGCTGGCTCCGGCATCGGACATCCAGCGGACGGACGGCTATATGGTCTTCCGCCGCCACGATGCTGACCTGACGGCCTACCGGGGGCGCAACGTCTCGCTGCGCTTCGTGATCAAGACGACGGGCACCCAGGTGCTGAACGACTACGATATCGGCTGGTATCTGGATAACGTGTCGGTGAGCGGGGCGCCCACCGAGCTTGAGACGTTCCCCATCGAGCGTCGCGCATCGGTTTCCGCCGCAAGCGCTTCCGGCGGGCAACCCACCGCCGAGATGAGGACCGCGGCGCTCCCCGACGCGCCCACCCCGGAGGCATCTCCGGAGGCACCGGTCGATCCGTCATCCGCCGCCGCTCCGGTTCCGGCTCCGACGACCGCGGTTCCGGTGCCCGGCGCCGAGGTCGAGATCGAGGGCCTCGGTCGTCGCGCTGCGGTGGACCCGGCTACGGGGGCCTACTCCTTTACCGTGAGCACGGGTTTGTGGAGGCTCACGGCTCGGGCCTACGGTTATGCCCCCGAGACCTTCGAGGCTCCGGCGACGACCGACCTCGCGCACACGTTCATCCTACGCAAGCTCGAGAGTTCATCGGTCTCGGGCACCGTGCGCGATGCCGGGGGCGATCCCGTTCCCGGAGCCCTTGTCCGCGTGGTGAGCGATTCCAACGTGGCGATCGTGGCCGCCGATGCGCAAGGGGCTTTCACGATTCCGGCGCTGTTCGAGGGCACGCACACCCTGCGCGCCTTCAAGCAGGGCTTTGAGCCGGCTGAGGCGACGGTGACCGTGGAGTCCGGCCGACCGGCGACGCAGGATCTCACCCTCGGCTCGCGCGGTCGCGCCCGTGAGGAGCTTTCGTTCGATACGGGGGAGGGCCTTCAGGACCTGTTGTTCCCCGATGCCGGCAAGGGCGGCGCCGTGCGGTTCTACCCCGCTAAGAAGGGCGGCCGGCTTTCTTCCGCCCGCTTCTTCGCGCGGGCCCAGGAAGGAGTCGAAAACCGCACCCTCCGTGTGCTCGTTTTGCAAGATGACGAGAACAAGCGCATGGTCACCCGTGCCGATGTGGCGGTCGACGCCGTGCCGGGGGGCTGGGCCGAAGTCGATCTCGAGGGATTCGATATCGTGACGGACCGCGCGTTCTACGTCGCCGTCGTGCAAACGAAGCCGGCAGGTGAGGGGTACGGCGTCGCGCGTGACGGCTCGGATCTGAGCGCTCCGGGCGCCTCCCGTTCCTTCCTGTACAACGGTGGGCTTTCTCGCGCATCGAGCTATCAGATCGCGGGCGCGTTCATGATCCGCGCGACCATGGCCTATCCGGAGGACGCCGCGGATAACGAACCCGAAGATGCCACGGGCGCCGGACCGTCCGAACCCGATACGGCGCCCGAGCAGTTCACCTGGGAGGTCAAGGAAGACCACGTCGAGCTCGTCAAATACGTCGGCGAGCGCAACGCGCGCGTGCGGGTGCCCTCCGCGCACGAGGGAAAGCCCGTGACGGTGATCCGCTCGGGGGCCTTCAGCTGGAAGGCTCTGTACGGGCTCACGCTCCCTGAAACGATCGAGCGTATCGACGCGGGCGCCTTCGAGGCGGCCTTCGCCCCAGATGAGCGGGTCTCGCTCAGCGTGCCCGCGCGTGTCGAGAACATCGCGAGCCGGGTCTTCGCCTCCTCGGGCTTGGCCCGTGTCGAGCTGCCGGGTGTCCGGCGGATCGAGGCGCGCGCCTTCGATCGCTCGAAGGATATCGAGGTCTCAGCCCCTCTGCTGGAGTTCTTGGATGACGATGCCTTCGGCACCGCCCCGGTGGACGGCTTCAAATACGCCCGTCTGTTCGTGGATGCGGCCAACGCCCGCAGCTTTGCGAGCAAGAAGGGCCTGGTGCTCGTCAACCCGGCCGTCGTCAAGGTCACGGTGCTGAATGCCAAAACAGATGCGGTCGAGGACGAGCGTACGCTCTACGGCCCGGGCAATGCGACCGGATACCCGAACTTCCTCGAGCTCGACAAGTTCTACCGTATGGGCGAGACGGTCGAGATCGAGGCGCCGCGCAACGTCGGGCTCAGCTACGACGAAAAGGCCAAGCAGGTTGAGCTCGCGTCCCCTCAAGTCGGCGTCGCGTTCACGGCTCGCAGCCTGATGGGAACCGTCAAACCCATCATAGAGGGTGCGCCATCGGCCGTGGTGGGCGAGAGCCTGCCGAACACGACCGTGCGGGTGACGACGCCGGATGGAGAGGTTGTCGAGGGCGCGGCCGATGCCCGCGGCTTCTATCGCGTCGAGTTGACCCGTGCCGATCTGGGCGATCGGTTCCGTGTTGAGCACTCCGATGCGGCCGGCAAGACGTATGAGCACATCGTCAGGGTGACCGAAGCCGTTCCCGGCCGGGTCTTCATCATGGAAGGGGGCGTCAAGGGCAGGCTCGTGGACTACCTGGGACACGATACCAGCCTGCGCATCCCGGCCACCGTCGAGGATGCCGGCGGCACGCCCCGGGCGATCAAAGAGATAGCCCCGCTCGCCCTTGCCGAAAAGGGCATCGAGGAACTTCCGGGCTTCGAGAGTATCCAGGGTCTATCCAAGATCGGCAACGGCGCCTTCCTCGGCAACAAGCTCGCGAATCTCAGGTTCCCGAACGATGTGCGCGAGGTGGGGGCATGGTCGTTCGCCGATAACCGTCTCAAGGACGTGCGGTTCTCGAACCTGCTCCACATGATCGGGCGCGGCGCATTCGCCAACAACGAGATCGAGTCCGTTCGGTGGGGCGCCTACACCCAGCATTTCGGCCCCGAGAGCTTCGCAAACAACCGACTGACCTCCGTGGTGATCCCCGCGCGGACGGAGGAGCTGGGAGAGCGCGCGTTCGCGCATAACCGCCTGAGCAACCTCGTGTTCGAGAGCGCCCGGCCCGACATCCTGGCGACGCCCTCGTCGAGCGGCGGCCACGGGCATGTGCTCACGGGGATCGCATCCGGCGTCTTCTCCCATAACGAGCTGCGCGATGTGGCATTGCCGGCGGCGGTGACCTCGGTTGCCGATGATGCCTTCGCGAACAACGGGGCTTTGGTGAACCTGGTCACGCCGCATGCGGACAGCATCCATGACAGCGTGCTGGGCCCTGATTCGGGCCATATCGTCAATGGCGGCTCCGTGCGCGCCTCGTTCGTCGATGTGTCCGATGGATCGAATATCCGTCCGACCGAGCTCTGGGTGGGGCAGGGCATGACCGAACGCGTGACCGCCGATGCAAGCCAGCTGCTGCGGATAGGCAAGGAGGCCGTGCTGACGGCCCCCGAGATCAAGGGATACCGCGTGGTCATCGGCGAGCAGCGGGTTGTTCCCACAGCCGACGGTGCGACCGCGGCCCTCTTCACCTACGAGCGCGTGGCCGCCCCCGCGCCGGGGCCTGACGATCCGAACCCGCACCCGAGCCCGAATCCGGATCCAAGCCCGAGCCCGAATCCGGATCCGAAACCGGACCCGAATCCGGGCGACGACGGCGTGGGCAGCGGCTCGTCCAACTCCGACGCCGGTGCGTCCGGGGCTGAATCGGGCCGGGGAGACGTATCGAATGCCCAGGGCGCGGCCGGCGCTGGCCGGGACGGCCGTCCCACCCGCCCGCTCCATCGCAACCCGCTTCCAGCTACGGCGGATTTGAGCGCCCTCCTCGCGGCGACGGCGGCGGTATCGGGCCTCGCGGCGGTGGCCGTGGGAATGCGCAGACGTCGATAGCGTGGGAGCGCTATGCGCGCTGGCCCCCGTGTCGTCCGGCCTCAAGCTGCGGCGGCACGGGGGCGATCTGTGTCCGGGACCCGCGTCGGCAGGAGGTTTCAAGACGCGGTATCGTGGTCTACACTGGCAGTGCCGCCGAACGATTCGATGCCTTCGCGGCGCGCTATCGCGACGAGCTCGCGACCTCCGAGGCGGCCGCGGTCCTCGCGTGCCACTGCCGGGAGGTCGCGGACGCGGGGGACCGCGTGACCCTCCTCTACGCCGCCTGCGACCCGCAGGTGAATCATGCCCTCGTGCTCAAGGCGTGGCTCGAGGAGCAGGCGGTCTCCTGATGCCGCCCGCGTCCGCGCGCCCGCTTTTCGACGCGTGATACGATGCAGGCTAGGCGGGACCCGCCTGCGTGGACAACGATCAAGAAGGGAACGCCCATGACGCTCAATGCTGAGGACCGACTCGTCCGCACGCCGCTGTTCAACCCCGATGGGGACACCGAGGTGCGTGACCGCCGCATGATTGGCGGGAACTCCACCAACCTGAACGACTTCAACAACCTGAAGTACCCGTGGGTGTCGGATTGGTACCGTCAGGCCATGAACAACTTCTGGATCCCCGAGGAGATCAACCTCTCGCAGGACGTGAAGGACTACCCCAACCTCACCGAGGCCGAGCGCAGCGCCTACGACAAGATCCTGTCCTTCCTCGTGTTCCTCGACTCCCTGCAGTCGGCGAATCTCCCCAACGTGGCCGAGTACATCACGGCCAACGAGGTCAACCTCTGCCTGCACATACAGACCTTCCAGGAGTGCGTGCACTCGCAGAGCTACAGCTACATGCTCGACACGATCTGCAGCCCCGAGAAGCGCAATGAGATCCTCTACCAGTGGAAGGACGACGAGCACCTGCTTCGCCGCAACACCTTCATCGGTGACCAGTACAACGCCTTCATGGACAAGAAGGACGTGCGCACCCTGCTCAAGGTCATGATGGCCAACTTCATCCTCGAAGGCGTGTACTTCTACTCGGGCTTCATGTTCTTCTACAACCTCGCCCGCAACGGCAAGATGCCGGGCAGCGCCCAGGAGATCCGCTACATCAACCGCGACGAGAACACGCACCTGTGGCTCTTCAGGAGCATCATCTTGGAGCTCAAGCGCGAGGAGCCGCAGCTCTTCGACGAGGAGACCGTCACCGAGCTGCGCGCCATGCTCGAGGAGGGCGTGCGCCAGGAGATCGCCTGGGGCCACTACGTCATCGACGACCGCATCGCGGGCCTCACGCACGACATGGTCACGGACTATATCAAGTACCTGGGCAACCTGCGTTGGCACTCGCTCGGCTTCGGGACCCTCTTCGAGGGCTTTGAGCGCGAGCCCGAGAACATGGCTTGGGTGAGCCAGTACTCCAACGCCAACATGGTGAAGACCGACTTCTTCGAGGCGCGCTCGACGGCCTACGCGAAGTCGACGGCGCTTGTGGACGATCTGTAGGGCGCCGCCATCCATCTGCCCGCGGTTTGGGGTGCGCCCGTTTTGGCGAGACGGCGGGAGGCGGTTTCGGCCGCCTGCCGTCGCCTCGCTCCGTAGGGTCTGGCCTGCTGCCAGTCTGGTGGTAATCGTCCTGATCGGTATCGCGTCGATCATCTGCATCAAAGATGCCCGTGGCCTCTCGTCGCTCGGCGGGTCGATGCATGGCTCTCGAATCGGCCGGCGCTTTTCGCCTCGCGGCTGGCCGATGGTCAGGGGAGCGGCCTCGTCTTCGAGCTTCAAGGGCTCGCGGGTGAGGAGGGGCTCACCGCGAGATGAGCGCAGGCGGCCTCGTTTGAGCGCCGCATCCCCGAACCCTCGCGCCCCGGAGCTTCCGAGTCGAAACCGTTTTGAAACAGTCGGTTTGACGAGCGGGCAGGAAACGCGCAGACTGTAACCCACTCTATCGGGGGTGCGCGTCCGCGTTGGGCGGGTCGCGTGAGACGAAGGGATCCATCAGCGATGTACAAGCGCCAGCTATCCATTATCAGCGCAGTGATTATCACCTAGCGTGGGCTGGCATACGTCGCCCGCGCGAATAGCGGGCGGCTGCGCAGACGGGGGCCGTCGATTCATTCGATGGCCCCGTCTTTTTCTATCGAGATGCGATCCCAAAGGGAAGGGAACGAGAAGATGAACGGTGTTGTGGTGATCATGGTGGCCGTGGCGGTGCTCGCCGCGGGCTACCTCCTGTACGGGAGATGGCTGGCCAGGACCTGGGGCGTCGACGACACGCGGCTCACGCCGGCGCGTCGTATGCGGGACGGGCGGGATTTCTCCCCTGCCTCGGGCTTTACGGTCTTCGCCCATCAGTTCAGCTCCATCTGCGGGGCCGGTCCCGTGACGGGGACGATCGTGGCGATGATGTTCGGCTGGCTGCCCGTCATGCTCTGGGTGCTCGTGGGTGGCATCTTCTTCGGCGCCGTCCATGACTTTGGGGCGCTGTACGCCTCGATGAGGAGCAACGGCAAATCGCTCGCCCAGCTCATCGAGACCTATATCGGGAAGACCGGGCGCCGCCTCTTCCTTCTGTTCTGCTGGTTGTTCTGCATCATCGTCATCGCCGCCTTCACCGACATGGTGGCCGGCACCTTCCGTATGGCGGAGGGTGCCAAGGCGGGCGTGGGTCTCGGCGTCGATGCCGGCAACGCCTCCTACGCGGCCGGTGCCGCGGGGACGATCTCGCTCCTCTTCACCTTCGCGGCCATCGCCTTCGGATGGGTCTGCCGTCGTTTCAAGCTGGCGGGCGTTCGCGAGTTCATCGTGGCCCTCGTGGGCATCGTCGCGATCTTCGCCGTCGGCATGCAGTTCCCGATCTACCTCGACAAGACCGGCTGGTTCGCGGTCATCATGGTCTACCTGGTCTTCGCGAGCGCCATGCCGATTCAGGCCCTCAAGGTCCCGCGCGACTACCTCACGAGCATCCTCATGATGGCCATGATCGCGGCGGCTGTGCTCGGCATCTTCGTGCTGAACGCCGTCGGCCAGGCGACGATCACCGCGCCTATGATCGTGGACGGCGAGGCGATGGCGAAGCTCTCCGCGGCGGGGAACAGCCTTTTCCCCGTGCTCTTCGTGTCGGTCGCTTGCGGCGCCCTCTCGGGCTTCCACAGCCTCGTCTCCTCGGGCACCTCGTCGAAACAGGTCGAGCGCGAGTCCGATGCGGTGAAGGTGGGGTACGGCGCCATGATCGTCGAGTGCTTCGTCGCCATCCTCGCCGTGGTGGTCGCGGGCATCATGTTCTCTGATTTGAACACCGCGGGCACGGGTGCCCTGAACGGCGGCGTCCCCTCGACGCCCTTCCAGATCTTCGCCGCCGGAATCTCCCGCGGCATGCAGGCGTTCGGCGTGAACCCCACGGTGGCGACCGTCTTCATGACGATGTGCGTATCGGCGCTCGCTCTGACCTCGCTCGATGCCGTGGCGCGTATAGCCCGCACTTCGTTCTCGGAGTTCTTCGCGAGCGGCAACGATGCGTTGACGGCGCCCTCGGGCGCGCGCACGGACATGGCGCGCGTGCTCATGAACCCATGGTTCGCGACGGTCGTGACGCTCGCGCCCGGTCTCGCCCTCGCGTTCGGCGGCTACTCCAACATATGGCCGCTCTTCGGCGCCTCGAACCAGCTGCTCGGGGGCATGACGATGATCACCCTCGCGGTGTTCTGCAAGTGCACGGGACGGCGCGGGTGGATGCTTTGGGTGCCGGTGGCGTTCCTGCTCTGCTGCACCTTCACCTCGCTTGCGCAGAGTGCCTGGGGGTGTTTCACGGCGGTGTCCACCTACGGGTTCTTCGGCATGATGCCCGCCTCGGCTGCCATGCCCGACGTGCTCGTCTCGGTGGCGGCAACCAAGGGGCTGCAGCTCGTGTTCGCGCTCCTGCTCATGGTGCTCGGTGTGATCGTGACCGTGCGGTGCCTGCGCGAGCTCGCGAGCAAGGAGGCCGGATCGATGCCCGATGAGGCCGAGGAGTGGACCGAGATGGGCAAGGCCTACGAGCGCACCGCGCGGGGCGAGGCTTCTTCCGGTGAGGCTGTCACAGCGTAGGCGCACCCCGGGAGTGCCGTCGGTGGTGCAGAGCCGTAAAAAATGCAGCGGTTTCGCGGACAGCATGACGGCTGTGCACCTCCGGCGTCCGATGAGGTGGTCGGTGCCGGTGCGAAAGCGGGCGTGAGGCGCGGTGCCGCCGACCTGCTGCGGTGCGTGGGGCCTCTCGGGCGGAGAAGACGGAACCCCCGGCTCAGGGACTGAAACCGGGGGTTCGCGCAGTTCTCAGCGGGCTGGGGCAGAGGGATTCGAACCCCCGTAACCGGCACCAAAAACCGGGGTCCTGCCGCTGGACGATGCCCCAAAACCATGGCGGCTCGCGCCGCCGGACTAGTGTAGCGCACTTACTCGCTCAGCGCATCGCAGACGCCGTCGAGCAGACGGACGGCGAGTGTCTGGGCGTCGTTGGATGTGAAGCGCTCCACGGCCGACATCTCGGTGATCTCGAGCCGCAGACGCGCCGGCTTGTGCTTGGAGGCCGCGACGGCGGTGCGGATGCGCTGCGAGAGGTTGCCGGCGTCGCCGAGGGCGATGGTGGCCTGGGGCTCGGCGTCCTCGGGCAGGTCGCTGCTCGCGATGTGGATGACCACGTCCACGTCCTCGGGGGCCTCGTCGTCATAGAGCACCATGCCGCTGTTGTTCGTCGTCGCCGACGCGATGTTCCACATGCGCGACGCCACGTTGCGCGCGATCGCGTCCTCGCCGCCCACGGCCACGCTCACCTGCTCGAGCACCGTGGCGGCGCGGGCGAAGCCGGTGCGCGCGTCGGGGCCGAGCTCGACCACGGAGGGCTTGCCGTTCCAGACATGCTTCAGGCGGTTGATGTAGCTGAAGGTGTCCTGGAAGGCCATGCCGTCGGCGAAGAGGCCGACGTTCTCCTGGAACTGCTGGAGGGCCGCCTCAGTGTGCGGACCGAAATAGCCGTCGTCCTCCCCGCAGGCGAAGCCGAGCGTGTTGAGTGCCTGCTGCAGCGCGCGGACATCGGCTCCGTGGAAGTTGGGCAGGCGCAGGTAGAGGGTGCGGTCGCCGAGCTTGTAGGAGGCGTCGACGAGCGCGCTCCATGCGATGGCGTCCACCTCGGAGCCGCTCGCGAGCCCTTGCTGGGCGCGGAAGGCTCGGACCGCCTCGGCGGTGCTGGGGCCGAATTGTTGGGAGGAGAGCTCGGACGGATCGATCTCGAATGAGAGGACGGCGAGGCGCGCCTGCACGTCCTCCACGGCCGGTCCGGTCTGCCCCTGCTTGATTGGCTCCATCGAAGCCCCTTTCCTATGAGACGGCGCGTGCCGGCCAACGGCCGCCGCCGCGAGATCACTGGCATCAGTGTAGCAACTGCATCGAATGGAGCGTACCCGAAACTCGCGGGGCCATCGCGGTCGCGCCTCCCACGCCCCGGCCGATGCCGAGCGTTCACAATACGTCCTTTCGGCGGCGAAAAATGCCGAATTACGAACGCTCGGCATCTGGGGTCGGCCTCGGGCGCCCCGGGCCCGGGGGCTAGCGCAGACGCTCGACGAAGTAGTCGGCCATGCTCATGAAAAGGTCACGGCACCGGGGATCGAGGTCCACGGCCGCCAGGGTCTCCTTGGCGCGTCGCGTGAGCTCGAAGGAGCGCTCGCGGGCGAACTCGATCGAGCCTGTCTCCTCGAAGACGCCCACGGCGCGCTCGAGCTCGCCGGGGTCCTCGGTGCCGGAGCGCAGGATCGCCTCGACCTCGTCGTGGCGGCGCGGGTCGTTGAGCGCGTGGACGGCCACGAGGGTCCGCTTCCCCTCTGTGATGTCGGTGCGGAAGTCCTTCTCGTGCGCGGATCCGGAGCCCAGCAGGTTCAGGAGGTCGTCTTGGATCTGGAAGGCGAGGCCGGTGTCGAGGCCGAACGAGCGCAGGGCGCAAACCTGCTCGGCGCTCCCGCCACCGATGATGGCGCCGCAGGCGAGGGGCGTCGCGCCGCTGTAGTGCGCGGTCTTGAGCGTCGCCATCTGGAGGTAGTCGGCCACGGTGAGGTCGAAGCGCTCGTCGCGCACCCAGCCCAGGTCGAGCGCCTGGCCCTCGATGGTGCGCGTGGTCATGTCGACGAGCTCGTGGAGCAGGCGGATCTTCATGCCGTCGTCGAGATCGGGGTCATCGAGCACCGCGCCGGTCACGAGCGAGAGCGCGAGGTCGCCGCAGTTGATCGCGATGCCCTCGCCGGTGGTGAGGTACATGCACGGCTCGCCGCGGCGCAGCTTGCCGTGGTCGGCGATGTCGTCGTGGATCAGCGCAGCGCTCTGGAAGTGCTCGATCGCGGCGGCCGCGCTGATGGCGTGATCGAAGGTCCCGCCCACGGCCTGGCAGGCGAGCATGCAGATGAGCGGGCGGTGCCGCTTGCCGGCGGTCCGCGCGAAATGCTCCAAGGGCGCGTAGAGGTACGCGTCGATGTCGGCGCTGTCGGTCTGGTCTTGGAACGCCTGGATCAGATGGCGGTCGATCTGGCTGATGTGCCGCTCCAGGAACCTGACGAATGGGCTCTTCACGCGGACCGCGTTCCTTACGTGCTCGGAGGTGTGACAGGGCGGGGGCGCGCTAGCGCACGGTGCGGTAGCCGTCGGGGTTCTGGGACTGCCAGCGCCAGGAGTCGCGGCACATGTCGGCGATGTCGAACTCCGCCTTCCAGCCCATCTCGCGCTCTGCCTTGCCGGCGTCGCACCAGTTGGCCGCGATGTCCCCAGCGCGGCGCGGCCGCACCACGTAGGGGATCTCATGGCCGCAGGCCTGCTCGAAGGCGCGGATGACCTCGAGCACCGAGGTGCCCGTGCCCGTGCCGAGATTGAAGATCTCCACGCCCGTGCGACCGTTCATCCAATCGAGGGCGGCGGAGTGGCCGCGGGCGAGGTCCACCACGTGGATGTAGTCGCGCACGCCGGTGCCGTCGGGCGTGGGGTAGTCGTCGCCGAAGACCTGCACGGCCTCGAGCTTGCCGACGGCCACCTGGGCCACGTAGGGGACGAGGTTGTTGGGGATGCCCTTGGGGTCCTCGCCCATGAGGCCGCTGGGATGCGCCCCAATGGGGTTGAAGTAGCGCAGGAGCACGACGTTCCACTCCGGATCGGCGGTGTGGACGTCGGTGAGGATCTGCTCGATCATCCACTTCGTCCAGCCGTAGGGGTTGGTGACGGCCTTCTTGGGGGAGTCCTCGGTCACGGGCGGCCTGTCCGGGTCGCCGTAGACGGTCGAGGAGCTCGAGAAGATGATGGACTTGCACCCGTGCGCGCGCATGGTGTCGACGAGGACGAGCGTGCTCTCGATGTTGTTGTGGTAGTACTCGATGGGCTTCTGGACGCTCTCGCCCACGGCCTTGAAGCCGGCGAAATGGATCACGCGGTCGATGCGGTGGGCCGAGAAGATGCGGTCGAGCGCATCGCGGTCGAGCACGTTGTCAGCGTAGAAGCTGAGGCGCCCGGCGGCCTGCGCGCCGACGATCTCGCGGATGCGGTCGAGCGCGACCTCGCTCGCGTTGGAGAGGTCGTCGACAACCACCACCTCGTATCCGCGGGAGAGGAGGTCGACGACGGTGTGGGATCCGATGAAGCCGGCGCCTCCCGTGACGAGGACGCAGGTGTCCTCGGGCTTGAGCTGTTCGGGCATGGGGTGCTCCTTCCGTGTGCGGGCATTGCAAGCAGTATAGCGCTCGGGCAGGTGCCGGACGGCCGCTGTCGGCGCTTCGTGGAGATTGGTTCCCCGCGCCGTCATACGGTATTCTTGTAGGGCACTTTGACCGGAGACATATTCACACACCAAACGGAGCCCATATGTCAAAGCCGAACGCCCACACTCCCGAGCGAGCCGCCCAAGACGGCGTCCTCGCCGCCTCGTACCAGGCCTCCATCTCCCGCCGCTCGGCCATGAAAGCGCTCTTCGCGCTCGCCGGCAGCGCCGTGCTCTTCGCGAACCCCATTCGCGCGCGAGCCGCCGACGCCACCGAGGAGACCAAGAAGGCCCTCGCCGCCGCCCAGGCGGAGTTCGACAAGGTCCAGTCCCAGATGAACGATCTGTCCTCGCAGTTCCAGGCGCTGTCTGAGCAGCAGGACAAGACCATCTCCCAGATCGAGGACGTCCAGGGCCAGATCGACGCCACGCAGTCCGAGATCGAGACCAAGCAGGCCGAGCTTGAGCGCAAGCAGTCGGTGCTCTCCTCGCGCGTCTCGAGCAACTACAAGGCCGGCGACACCGACGCCCTGGCCATGCTCCTGTCCTCCACCTCCTTCGAGGACCTGATCTCCAAGACCTTCTACATCAACAAGGTCAACGAGAGCGATCAGAAGGCCATCGAGGAGGTCAACGCCATCCAGAAGGCGCTTGAGGAGCAAAAGGCCGATCTCGAGAGCCAGAAGAGCGAGCTCGAGCAGTTGAAAAGCACCCAGGCGAGCCAGCTCAAGCAGATGAAATCCAAGAAGGACGAGGTGCAAAAGCTCCTCTCCGGCCTGTCCGACGACGTGAAGGCCCTCATCGCCAAGCGCGACGACGAGATCCTCGAGTCCGCCAAGGCCGAGGAGGCCGCCCGCCAGGCTGCCGCTGCGGCCGCAGCTGCCGCAGCGGCCCGCAAGTCCGTCGGATCGCGCGCCTCGGGCGTGATCGGCGGCACCAGCCAGGCGGTGGCGGGGGCCAACAACCAGCAGCGGGTCGTGAACTCCTGCGGCTCCACCCCCTCGGCGGGCTACGGCTACTGCGCGGCGTGGGTGAGCGACGTGTTCTACAACGCCGGCCTCGGCCGCGTGGGCGGCAACGCCGACGACATGTACAACGCCTGGTGCACGAGCTCCGACAAGAGCAAGCTCAAGGTGGGCATGATCATCGCCGTGTCCTCCCATCCGCATACCTTGGCGGGTCAGATCTACGGCCACGTGGGGGTGTACGTGGGCGGCAACACCGTCATGGACAACATCGGGTATATCCGCAGCATCAACGTCGACCAGTGGATCAGCTACTACGGCGGCATCGTGACGCCGCGCTGGGGCTGGGCGAACGGAATCAACCTGGAGGCGTAGGCGCCCGGCTTGATCGCCTTTTGACATGGATTGGACCGGCGGGGTCGGGAGCGCGCCCCTGGCCCCGCTTCGTTTTACCGCGGTTGCGAGCGGGGCTAGAGCAGGATGAGACAGGCGGCCAGCGCCGCTGCGTATCCTGCGAAGATGAGGCAGAACGGCAGGTCACGGGCTGGGATGAAGCGCATCGCGCGATAGTGCGTGCGGCCGGTGCCCCCCGTGTAGCAGCGGGCGTCCATGGCGCGGCCGAGGTTCTCGGCGTGCCGGAGCGCGCTCGCGAACAGGGGCACGATGAGGGGCACGCACGCTCGGGCGTACGCAAGGGCGCCCTTGCCCTCGAAATCGGCCCCGCGGGCCGTCTGGGCGGCGATGACGTTGTCGGCCTCCTTGGCGAGGGTCGGCACGAAGCGCAGGCCGATCGAGAGGATCAGGGCAACCTGCGTCACGGGCACGCCCAGGCGCTCTAAGGGCTTGAAGACAACCTCGAAGGCGTCGCAGAGCGCCGTGGGCGTGGTGGTGAGCATGAGGAGCCCGCCGCCGATCAAAAGGAGCGCGAATCGCAGGGTGTAGAGCGCCGCGGCCGCGATGCCGCCCATGTGGATGGCGATGGGGCCGAGCGCGAGGGCGACCTCGCCGGTGCGCACGAAGAACAGGTTGAAGATCGAGGTGATGACCAGGAAGGGGAGGACGGGTTTCACCTGCGAGAGGACCCCGGCGGCGGGGACGCGCGAGGCCGCGGCCGCTGCGAGGGCGGCTGCGGCGGCGAGCGCGAGCGTGACCGCGTCGCGCACGAAAAAGCAGCTGACCATGAAGAGCGCTGCCACGACGAGCTTGACCCGGGGGTCGAGCCGGTGGATGGCGGAGTCCGCCGAGCAGTACTGCCCGATGCTCACGCGAAACGCCATCAGGCCCCGCCCCCTTTGAGGGCCGCGGCGATCGCGTCCGCGAGGGCATCGAGGGTGAGCGGGAGCCCGGCGAGCGGGGCGGGGCTCCCCTCAGCCGTGAGCGCCCGGGCGAAGGCCAGGGGCGCGGGCAGCCCGGGGGTGCGCGGGGCCGAGGCCTCGAAGACCTCGCGCGGGGTTCCCTCGGCCACGAGGCGGCCCTCATCGAGGACGGCGATGCGGTCCGCGAGCTCGGCGGCGTCGTCCATGGAGTGGGTGATGAGCAGCAGCGTGGTGCCCGCGCGCTTGAGCTTCGCGAGGATGCGCCGCATGTGGGCGCGGCCGGCCGGGTCGAGACCGGCCATGGGCTCATCGAGGACGAGGATGGGCTGGCGCATCGCCAGGATGCCCGCAAGGGCGACGCTGCGCTGCTGGCCGCCGGAGAGGGCGAAAGGAGAGCGGTTCAGGAGCTCGTCGACAGGGTCGAGACCGACCATCGTGAGGGCCTCGCGGGCGCGGCCAGAGGCCTCCTGCTGCGTCGCCCCGAGGTTCAGGGGGCCGAACATCACGTCCTCGAGGACCGTGGCAGCGAAGAGCTGGCGCTCGGGGAGCTGGGAGACATAGCCGACCTGCCGGCGGAGCGCGCGCCGGCGGCGACGGTCGGTGGTGTCGATGCCGGCCACGCGCACGCTTCCCTTCGTTGGGACCTTGAGGGCGCAGGCGAGCTCGGCCGTGGTCGACTTGCCCGAGCCGGTGCGGCCCACCAGAGCGGTGAGCGTGCCCGCGGCCACGGCGAGGTCGAGCCCTTCGACGGCCGCGTTCCCATGGGAACCGCCGCGCGCGGCGTAGGAGAAGGAGACGTTCTCGAAGGAGACGCCCGCGTCCGCGCGGGCCGCGGCCGTGCCGGCGGGCGGCTCGGTTGCGGGGGCGGCCGCGATCACAGCGCCCTGCGAGGAGGCCCAGCGGACGAGCTCGCGGTCCTCGGTGGCGAAGGGGGCGTCGATCCCGCGCGCGCGGAGGGCCGAGGCGAGCCGCATGCAGAAGGGGAGCTCCAGGCCGAGCCCCTCGATCAACCTGTGGTGCCCGAAGACCTCCGCCGGGCTGCCCTCCAGCGCCACCTGTCCGTGGTCCATCACCACGACGCGGTCGGCGGCCAGGGCGTCGTCCATGAAATGCGTGACGTGCACGATCGTGATGCCCTGCGCGTTGAGGCGGGCAATGATCCGCTGGATCTCGCGGCGGCCCGCCGCGTCGAGCATCGCACACGGCTCGTCGAGCAGGAGCGCGCGCGGCTCCATCGCGAGCGCCCCGGCGATCGCGATACGCTGCTTCTGGCCGCCGGAGAGGTCCGCCGGGTCGCGGTGGGCGGCGTCCGTCATGGAGACGGCGGCGAGCGCGGCACCCACGCGGCGCGCGATCTCTTGCGGCTCGACGCCGAGGTTCTCGGGTCCGAAGGCCACGTCGTCGGCGACGATGCTCGTGACCATCTGGTCCTCGGGATGCTGGAAGACCATGGCCGCCCGCCGCCGGGCGAGAAGGGCGCCGTCAGCCGTGGCGGTGTCAGCGCCGTCCACGCGCACGGTGCCCGCGTCCGGCAAAAGCAGCGCGTTCATGAGCTGGAGGAGGGTCGACTTGCCCGAACCGTTGCCGCCGAGGACGCATACGTGCTCGCCAGGGGCGATATCGAGCGTCACACCGCGAAGGGCCTCGTGGCGCCCGTACGAGAACCGGGTGTCCTCGATATGGATCCGGGCCCCCGCCATCAGCGCTCGGGTGCGGCGAGGACGTTCATGCAGGGGGTGAGCAGGATCTGGCCGGCCACGACGTTGATGAGCATCTTGAGCGCGTTGAAGGGCAGAAGGATCGGCAGGATCATCGCGACCACGTCAGCCATCGAGACGGCGGTGTAGAGCGGGGTGACGACGAGGTTCGCCGCGCACGACACCGTGATGGCCACAAGGGCCCCCACAACCATGCCAACGACGGATGCGGCGCGCCCGCGGTGCGCGCGGTGGTAGATGACGGCGGCGGGGATGATGAACGAGCAGGTGTTCAGCACGCCCATGACCACGCCGAAGGGGTCGAGGAAGATGCGGGGGAGCCATGAGATGACGGCCACCGCGGCGCCGAGCTTCGGGCCGAAGGCGAGGGCCGCGATCAGGCAGATGACGCCCGAGGGGTCGTAGGAGAGCCAGGGCGCGGCGGGGAAGATGGGGATCTGTATGAAGCTCGTGATGAGGGATGCGGCGGTCAGAAGACCGGCCAGTGCGATTTTTCTTGTGTTGATGGTGCCACCCATGGGGTGCCTCCGTTTCTTCCGTCCGGACTGTGACCGTCGGCCCTGGAATCGCACCAGGTCAACCGCGTGCGCGGGTCGCGGGCTCCAGACGGGTTCGCCGTCTGTCACCGCCGGTGGGGAATTGCGCCCCGCCCTGAAACATACGACCTCACTATACACGCCCCACGGCATTCTTCAACCGTGGGGTATAGTCTTCCCAGTTGGATCCAGCGGACGATAGGTGCCCTTATGCATGATTACGACAGCTTCAACGAGGACGTGCTCGGTGCGCTCGCGGCGATCGCGGGCGAGGACGACGTGCTGATGGTCGAGCCCATGCGCGCGCACACGACGTTCAAGATCGGCGGCCCGGCCGACGTGCTCGTCAGGCCCCACAGCCCGGAGGAGGCCGTGCGCGTCCTCGACACCCTGGCGATCGCCGGGAGCCCGGTGACGGTGGTGGGCAACGGCTCCGACCTTCTCGTGGGCGACCGCGGGATCCGCGGAGCCGTCGTGCTCTTCCGGGATAACATGGCCGGCATCGAGGTGTCCGGCGAGCGCGTGACGGCCGAGGCTGGCGCCCTGCTGCGCGACGTCGCGCTGGCCGCGGCGGATGCGGGGCTCAGCGGCATGGAGCCGCTGTGGGGCATTCCGGCGACGGTCGGCGGGGCGTGCCATATGAACGCGGGCGCCTACGACGGGCAGACCGCCGACGTGCTCGAGTCCGTCCGGGTCTACGTGCCCGGAAAGCCGGGTGAGAAGGGCCGGGTGCGCGAGATCCCCGTGGCCGACCTCCATATGGGTTACCGCAGGAGCCGCGTGCACGACGAGGGGCTCGTGGTGCTCTCGGCGACCTTCCGCCTAGCTGTGGCCGATGCGGCCGCGATCCGCGCCGCGATGGAGGACTACCAGCGCCGCCGCGAGGAGAAGCAACCCCTCGAGATGCCAAGCGCCGGATCGACCTTCAAGCGCCCGGAGGGCTATTTCGCCGGCAAGCTCATCATGGACTCGGGGCTTCGGGGCGCGCGCGTGGGCGGCGCCCAGGTGTCCGAGAAGCATTGCGGGTTCGTGGTGAACACCGGCGAGGCCACGGCGCGCGACGTGCGGGCGCTCATCGAGCATATTCAGAGCGAGGTGCGCGAGCGGTTCGGCGTTGAGCTCGAGCCGGAGGTCAAGCAGATCGGCGAGTTCTAGGCGGCGCGCGGCAGCCGCTGGATCCGCTAGACCGTCAGGAAGACCATGGCGATGATCATCGCGAAGCCGGTGAGGTCGGTGGGGGTGAAGACCGTGCCGACCATGATGGCGCTCGTGATGGTCGCCGATATGGGCTCGATGGTGCCGATGAGCCCCGCGCGCATGGAGCCGATGTCCTTCACGCCCTGCATGTAGAGCAGGTAGGCGAGGAGCGACCCCACGATGATGAGGACGGCGAAGGCGATCCAGCCGTGGGTGTCGAGCGTCGGGATGGACGCCCAGGGGCGCACGACCGCGCTGGTCGCGAGCCCCGAGGTGAACATCGCCGAGCCGGTCACCACGGTGGAGCCGTAGGCCGGCAGGATGCGGACCGGCAGGATGGCCATGAGCGCGGCGGCGCAGGCGGTCAGGAGGCCGAGCGCCAGGCCGATCGGGGGGATCGAGAGCCGCGAGGGGTCGCCGCCGGTGGCGATCAGGAAGGTGCCGCCGAGCGCGAGGGCCACGCCGATGACCTCACGGCGTCGCGGTTTCCTGCGCGCGCGGATGCAGGAGTAGGCCATGATGACGAGCAGCTGCAGGCACTGCATGACGGTTGCCGTCCCGGGGTTGGTGACCTGCACGGTGGCAAGGTAGGCGAACTGATTCAGGAGCAGGCCCAGGGCGGCGAACACGAGGAGCTCGCGCCGGTGGGCGGGGGTGGTCCAGAGCGCGACGAGGCGCTTGCGGTCGAACGTGACGGCGATCAGCATGAACAGCGCGCCGGCGAGGAGCTGGCGCGAGCTCATGAGCCAGAGGACGTCCACGTGGTAGAGCTTGAACAGGTAGCTGGCGGCGGTGCCCGAGAACCCCCAGAACGCGCCGCCGACGGCGGTGGAGAGCGCGCCGAGGATGAGCGTGCGGGTCGCGCGGTCGTTCATGCGCTCGCGCCAAGCTCGGCGCTCGTTGCGCGATGCGGGACCGGTGCCCTCGACAGCCTGATCAGGCTCGTATGTCGCGCTTTTTCCAACAGCCTGGACTCCGCGGCTCACATCTGCTCCCTCTGCTCCCCGGATATATAGTCCAGCTACCATATCGCATCGGAGCGCCGGGATGGCGGGGAAACGGAAAGCCGGAGGATGAGCAGAACCTGCGGTCGTTGTGGGGCGTGGAACGGCGCCGGCGCGGGGCGCCGTGGCGCGGCATCGGGCGCCCGGAGCGCCGGGAAGCAGCGACGTCGCCCCGCCGGCGCGGCGTTGGGCTGCCGGTGCGCCGGAACGCGGGGGGCACCGCGTGGTCGGCACGCTGGGACGGCGGCATTACTTGACCGGGGCACCGCGGTGTTGAGCGGACGGAGCGCCAGGACGCAGGGGCATCGCCCCGCCGGAGCACGGGGAGGCGGGGACATCGCTTCGCTGGCGCTCCAGGGCATCTGGGTACGGGCCATTTGTCCATCGGGGCGGGGCGACGCTCCCGTATTTCGTGCAGAGACGATGGGTTAGTAGAATAAAAAAGTCGATTGTAGGGGGATTTTTAGGACTCCCCTCAGTACACTTTACCTAGACGAAGCAACCATCTGGGGAAAAGCGAGCCGCTGGTTGTTCAAAACAGGCCTCTATAACAGGGGTCGACAAAAATCCCCCTACAATCGACTTTTTCCTTGCGGCTCGTCCTGGCGACACGCTTGGAAGGCCGGCCGACATGGATTTTGCGACCGGCGGCCCGTGTTCAGGTCTTCGGACGGATCCCCCCGGCAGACACTTGCGCGGCCCTCGGGCAGACCTTCCGGCGGCCCTTTGAGCGGGACCCTGGCCAAGCCTTTGAGCGGACCCGTGGTCAGGCTTTCGCGCGGACCCTTGGTCAGGCGCTGGCCGACCCCCCCTGGCCGGGTGCGCGGCGCGCACCGCCCTTCCGCGAATATTTGCGTCCCGGCCGCCGCTTGACGCGCGCGATGGGTAAGATAGGTCGTATGAACTTCGACGGCAAGGAGTGCCTATGTCTGATTCCGCGGCAGCGACCTCCGCGCGCGAGCGCGCGGCGAACCTCTTGGACCCGCTTATCGCTTCGGGTGAGCCGATCTCCGGCTTCACCGTCGAGCGCCGGGAGGAGATCCCCGAGCTCGATGTCACCGCCTATGTGCTGCGCCACCGGGCGTCCGGCGCCCGCCTGCTCCACCTCGCGAGCGAGGACGAGAACAAGGCATTCGCGATCGGCTTCAAGACCCCGCCCACCGACAGCACGGGCGTCTTCCATATCCTGGAGCACTCGGTGCTTTGCGGATCGGCCAAGTTCCCGGTCAAGGAGCCGTTCGCCGACCTCATCAAAAGCTCGATGCAGACCTTCCTGAACGCCATGACCTACCCGGACAAGACCGTCTACCCCGTGGCGAGCACGAACGAGCAGGACCTGCTCAACCTCATGGACGTCTACATGGACGCGGTGCTGAATCCGGCTATCTACACCAAGCCGAGCATTTTCGAGCAGGAGGGCTGGCACCTCGAGCTCGACGTGCCCGAGGGGGCCGCGGCCTCTGACCCGGCCTCGAAGCTGCGCTACAACGGCGTGGTCTACAACGAGATGAAGGGCGCGCTCTCCGACCCGATGAGCGTGCTCGACGATGCGGTCGCGGCGGCGCTCTTCCCCGACACGGCCTACGCCTGCGAGAGCGGCGGCGACCCGCGCCACATCCCCGACCTCACCTACCAGGCCTTCCTCGACAACCACGCGCGCCACTACAACCTCGCGAACAGCTACATCACGCTCTACGGCGACCTCGACGTCGCCCGCGTCCTAGCGTTTCTCGAGGAGCGCTACCTCGGTGACGAGGTGCGTGAGCGCGATGCGGCAGCACGCCGTTCGGCCGCTCCCGACCCGGCCGCGATCGACCGCGCCCTCGCCGCGGGTCCGAACCCGCTCCTTTGCCAGGAGCCGGTCGCCTGCGACTACCGGCGCATCAAGATGACGACGGCCCCCGAGCACGCGTTGGCGGGCATGGCCTACGCGCTCGGCGCCGACGCCCTCGACCGCAAGCGCGTGATCGGCGCAGGTATCCTCTTCGAGGCGCTGCTCGGCTCAAACGAGGCGCCGGTGAAGAAGGCCATCCTCGCGGCCGGGCTGGGCGGCAACGTGATCAGCTACACCCAGTCCGCGTGCCTGCAGCCCTATGAACTCATCATCCTGCAAGGAGCCAAGGAGGATGCGGCCCGCGAGCTCCGTCGCGTCATCGAGGACGAGTGCCGCCGCCTGGTTGAGGAGGGCATCCCCCGCGCGCGCTTGGAGGCGGTGCTGTCCAGCAACGAGTTCGACCTGCGCCAGCGCGACTTCGGCACGGCCGACGGCGTCGTGCTCGCCTGCGACGCTCTTTCAACCTGGCTGTACGACGATGACGCCGCGACGCTGGCCCTCTCCTACGGTCCGGTGTACGCCGAGCTGCACCGCGAGCTCGAGGGCAGCTTCTTCGAGGATCTGCTGCGCGAGATCGTGCTCGAGAGCGGCCACCATGCCCTGGTCGAGCTGGTGCCGGTTGACGAGCCCGCCGCCGACGCGCCGGGTGCGGACCTCGAGGGGAAGCGCGCGGCCATGGATGACGACGAGCTTGACCGGGTGGTCGAGAACGTCGCCGCGCTGCGCCGCGTCCAGGAGGCGCCCGACACGCCCGAGGCGAAGGCGACCCTGCCGCGCCTGCGCGTGTCCGACATCGGCCCGGCCCGTCCCGAACCGGCGCTCACGGTCGACACGACCGCCCCGATCACCTGCTTGAAGCACGCCATCCCCACCCGCGGGATCGCGTACCTCACGCTCTACTTCGACCTCACGCACGTGAGCTTCGCGGAGCTCGCCTACGCGTCCGTCATGGCGAACCTCCTGCAGCAGCTCGCCACGAAGCGGCGCAGCGCCGACGAGCTCGACAGCCACATCACGGCGAACCTCGGCTTCCTCTCGTTCTCAACCGCGGTCTTCCAGCAGCCGGACTGGCGCCTCGCGCGCCCGGTCCTCAAGATGTCGGCCGCGGCGCTCTCCGAGAAGCTCGAGCACCTGGTCGAGATCCCGCGCGAGGTGTGGTCCGAGACTCTGTTCGAGGACGAGGGGCGCATCCGCGACGTGCTCGGCCAGCTCAAGATCAGGATGGAGCAGTCCTTCCTGAACTCCGGCCACTTGGTGGCGCTCAGTCGCGCGATGAGCTACGTCTCCCCGGCGGCGGTGGCGTCCCAGCAGATGGGCGGCGTCGACTTCTACCGTTTCGTCAGCGACCTGCTCGAGCACTTCGATGAGCGCAAGGGCGAGCTCATCGAGCGGATGCGGAACCTCCAGGAGCGCGTCTTCACCTCGACGGGCCTGACGGCGAGCTTCACCGGGTCCGATGAGGACTACGCCCGCTTTTGGGAGATGGGCGGCGCCCTTGGCCTCACGAAGCGCACGGCCCCGGAGAAGGAGCTCATGGTGCGCTGGCCCGAGCCGAAGTCCGAGGCCTTCGTGATCCCGAGCGACGTGTGCTACGCGGCGCGCGCCACGGATCCCCGCGTGCTCGGGATCGAGACAAACGGGACGTGGAACGTGGCCTCGCAGGTGCTCTCCTACGATTACCTGTGGAACGAGATCCGCGTGAAGGGCGGCGCCTACGGTTGCGGCTTCCGCGCCCGCGACGACCGGCAGCTCGCGTTCTACACCTATCGGGATCCCGCGCTCGACGCCTCCCAGGTGCGCATCGCCGGCGCCGGGGAGTGGCTGGCCGCCTTCGAGCCCGACGAGGCCGCGTTCGAGGGCTTCATCGTGAGCACCGCCGCGGGCTTCGACGCCCCGCTCAAGCCCTTCGCGCTCGCGCTGCGCCAGGACGGCGAGTTCTTCAGCCGTCGCCCGGCGGGCTGGCGCGCGACCCTGCGCGAGCAGGTGCTCCAGACCACCCCGTCTGACCTGCGCCGGCTTGGGGCCGAGATCACGCGGGCAGCCGCGGAGGCGCCGCTGTGCGTCTTCGGCAGCCGCGAGATCATCGAGGCGAGCGAGCTCGACCTGAACGTCGTGGAGCTTTTGGGGTAAGCCCCACTGTGCGGATTCATGAAACGGGGGCGGCCGGCGCGATGCTGGCCGCCCCCGTTCGCGTTGCGCGGGGCATATGGGAACGCGGCTGCTTACAGGCCGTAGAGCTCGCCGAACTTCCGCTTGAGGTAGTCGCAGTAGAAGCCGGCGTCGAGCGGGGCGCCGCAGGCGGCCTGGATCAGCTCGGGCGCGTCCTTCGCGCGGCCGTGGCGCCAGATCTTCTCGCACAGCCAGGCGCGCACGGGGGCGAGGTCACCCGACGCCGCCGCCGCGTCCACGTCGACGCCGTCGCGCTCGAGGGCGGGCAGGAACTGCGCGTCGTAGGCGGAGCCGAGGGCGTAGGTGGGGAAGTAGCCGAAGCTGCCACCGCTCCAGTGCGTGTCCTGCAGCGCGCCGCGCGCGTGGTCGGGCACCTCGAGGCCGAGGTAGTGCCGGGTGAGGTCGGCCCAGCGCCGGGGGATGTCGCAGGCCCGCGCCTCGCCTGAGAAGAGCTCGCGCTCGATCTCGTAGCGGATCATGATGTGGAGCGGGTAGGTGAGCTCGTCGGCCTCGGTGCGGATGAGCGAGGGCTGGGCGATGTTCACAGCGCGGTAGAGCTCGTCCTCGGACACCTGGCCGTACACCTCGGGTGCGTGGGCGCGGAGCACCCTGAGCAGTGGCCCCATGAACGCGCGAGAGCGGCCGATCGTGTTCTCGAACAGGCGGCTTTGGCTCTCGTGGATGCCGAGGGAGGTTCCGCCCTCGAGGCGCGTGCACGCGTAGGCGGGGTCGACGTTTTGCTCGTAGATGGCGTGACCGGCCTCGTGGATCACCGAGTAGACGTTGGACATGAGGTTGTCCTCGAAGATGTGCGTGGTCACGCGCGCGTCGCCGGAGGCGAAGCCCTCGGAGAAGGGGTGCTCGGTGAAGGCGAGCGCGGAGGCCTCCATATCGAGCCCGACGAGGCGCATGAGGTCGTAGGAGAGGGAGCGCTGGACGCCCTCGGGCACGTGGGCGTTGAGGAAGGCGGCCTCGGGTTGCGGCCGCTCGCCGATCTCGGCGACGAGCGGGACCACGGTGCCGCGCACCTCGGTGCAGAAGGCGTCGAACTGGGCTGCGGTGAGGCCGCGCTCGTACTGGTCGAGCATGACGTCGTAGGGGTCGCGGTCCGGGTCGATGAGCTCGGCGCGGCGTTTGATGGCGGCGACGAGGCGGTCGATGTAGGGCTCGAAGGACTCCCAGTCGCTGGCGTTTTTGGCCTTGTGCCAGACGGCGTCGGCCTCGCAGACGAGGCGGGTGAAGGCGACCTCGTCCTCCTCGGGGATGGCCTGCGCCTCGCGTTGGTCGCGGGCGAGGACGCGGATCTCGTCGGCGAGCTGGGCGTCGGTGATGTCGCCGCGCTCCACGGCCGCCTCGCCGGCCCGGACAAGCTCCTGCGCGCGCTCGCCGGTGAGGAGCGCGTGGTTCTTGGCCGCGAGGTAGCCGAGCGCCTCGCCGCGGGCGGCGGCCCCCTTCTCAGGGGCGACCGTCGCCCCGTCGAACTCGGAGATCTTCATGAGGTACTCCTGCGTCCAGAGCTCGCGCTCGAGGGCGCGGAGGTCTGAGGTGAGCTGGTCGGGTGTGGATGAGGGCGCTTCCATGGCGGTCTCCTTTGCGCGCGGGCCACCCGTGCGGGCGGCGGGTCTTGCGGTGGCACCAGTGTAGCGCGTGGATGCCGAGCGTTCGCAATTCGGCATTTTCGGCCGCGAAAAGCGGCAATTACGAACGCTCGGCATCTGGGGGCGCGGCGCGGGGCGGTCCGCATCACGCTGCTTGTCCCGATGTGCTATCCTTGCCCCCAACGTGATGACGGAGAGGTCGGCGCCTCGCTGGTCGCGGTCGAGAGAGACGGAGCCGTGGGCTGCAAGCCCCGTCCCGCGACGACGCGCCGAGTTCACTCCCGAGCAGCGACCTGAACGGCGGCGTCCGCTGAGTAGGGGAGCCGTCCGTCCGGACGAGACCGGGCCAAAGCGGGCATGCCGGGGGCACATCCGGCAGCCAAGCGAGGTGGTACCGCGGAATCATCCGCCCTTGCCTGTCCCACGAGGGGCATGCAGGGGCGGTTTTTTATGGCAAGACGGAAGGGAAGACATGAGTCTGATCGACGATCTGGAGCAGCTGGAGGCGCAGGCGCGCGAACTCGTATCCGAGGCGTCCACGGAGGAGGGGCTCGAGGCCGCGCGCGTGGCGCTGCTCGGCCGCAAGGGCGAGCTCACGGGCCTGATGCGCATGATGGGCAAGCTCGCCCCCGAGGAGCGCCCGCTCGTGGGGCGCCGCGCCAACGAGATCCGCGCCGCGGTTGAGTCCCTGTTCAACAGCCGCATGGAGGCCATGCGCCGTGAGGCTCAGGAGCGCCGCCTCGCGGCCGAGGCGATCGACATCACCTTGCCGGGCACACGTCCCGCGATCGGCCACCAGCACCTCATCAGCCAGATCATCGAGGAGATCGAGGACGTCTTCTGCGGCATCGGCTACACGGTGGAATCCGGCCCGCAGGTCGAGTCGAGCTACTACAACTTCACGGCCCTGAACGCGCCGACGGACCATCCGAGCCGCTCGGCCCGTGACACGTTCTACGTGGTCGACAACGCGCCGGGCTCCGTCTCGCACCCCGAGGAGCACGCGCACGGTGAGTCCGACATCCTGCTGCGCACCCAGACCTCGGGCGTGCAGATCCACACGATGGAGACGCAGGAGCCGCCGATCTACATGATCGCCCCGGGCCGCGTCTTCCGTCCCGACACCGCCGATGCGAGCCACCTGCCCCAGTTCAACCAGGTCGAGGGCCTGGTCGTCGACCGCGGCATCACCTTCGGGGATCTCAAGGGCACGCTCGACCACTTCGTCCGCGCGATGTTCGGCGAGGACCGGCGCACGCGCTATCGGCCGCACTTCTTCCCGTTCACCGAGCCCTCCTGCGAGATCGACGTCTCCTGCGGGGTCTGCCACGGCGAGGGCTGCAGCTTCTGCAAGCACTCGGGGTGGATCGAGATCCTGGGAGCCGGCATGGTCGACCCCAACGTGCTCATGAACTGCGGCATCGATCCCGAGGAGTTCTCCGGGTTCGCCTTCGGCGCGGGGGTGGAGCGCATCGCGGCGCTCCGCTACGACCTGCCCGACCTCCGCACCCTCATGACCGGCGACATGCGCTTCCTCGCGCAGTTCTAGCATCGCCGCGGACCCGATTCAGGAGCTTCAGGAAGGAACGTTTCAATGCGTGTTTCATATGAGTGGCTGAAAACCATGGTCGAGCTGCCCGAGGACCCCGCCGAGCTCGTGCGCGAGTTCGTGCGGACGGGCACCGAGGTGGAGGCCGTCGAGACCGTCGGCGAGGGTTTCGACCGGATCGTCACGGCGCAGGTCGTCGGGAAGGTCGCCCATCCGGATTCCGACCACCTCTGGGTCTGCCAGGTGGACGTGGGCCGCTTCAACCTCGGCGAGGACGGCGAGCCCGCCCCGCTGCAGATCGTCTGCGGCGCCCAGAACTTCAGCGAGGGGGACCACATCGTCACCGCGCTCGTGGGCGCGGTGCTCCCCGGCGGGATGGAGATCAAGAAGGGCAAGCTCCGCGGTCAGGTGTCGGCGGGGATGAACTGCTCCGAGCGCGAGCTCGGCCTCTCGGGTGACCACGCGGGCATATGGATCCTGCCCGAGGACGCCCCGGTGGGCATGCCGCTCGCCGAGTACCTCGGCACCTCGGACACGGTGCTCGACTGCGAGATCACCCCGAACCGCCCCGACTGCCTCTCCATGACGGGGATCGCGCGCGAGGTCGGTGCCATCTACGACCGCGACTTCCACGTCGATCTGCCCGCGATCAAGGTCGAGGTCGGCGCCCCGGTGGCCGATGAGCTCTCCGTCTCGATCGACGACCCCGCGTTGTGCAGCCGCTACGTCGCGCGCATCGTGCGCGGCGTGAAGGTGGGGCCCTCGCCCGACTGGCTCGTGAAGCGGCTCGCGGCGCTGAACATCCGCCCGCACAACAACATCGTCGACATCACGAACTACGTGATGATGCTCACGGGCCAGCCCCTGCACGCCTTCGACCTCTCGAGCTTCGCTGCGCGCGACGGCCGTCGGCAGGTGACGGTGCGCGCCGCCGGCGAAGGGGAGCGGTTCACCACGCTCGACGGGGTGGAGCGCGAGCTCGCCGCCGGCATGGCGCTCATCACCGACGGCGAGCGGCCCGTGGCGCTCGCGGGCGTCATGGGCGGCATGGACTCCGAGATCGAGGACGATACCGTGGACGTGCTCGTGGAGAGCGCCTGCTTCAACGCCGGGCGCACGAGCCATACGAGCCGCGACCTCACGCTGATCTCCGACGCGAGCATCCGCTTCGAGCGCCAGGTGGACGAGACCGGCTGCGCGGACGTGGCGGACGTGGCCTGCGCCCTCATCGAGGAGCTCGCCGGCGGCGCGGTGGCGCCCGGTCGCGTGGACGTCTACCCCGCGCCGCGCGAGATCGAGCCGCTGACGCTGCGGCTTGCCCGCGTGCATGCGCTCACGGGCGCCGAGATCGACCCGGCGTTCATCGAGCGCGCCCTCACGCGCCTCGGGTGCGCGGTCGAGCGCGCCGGCGAGGACTTCCGCGTGACGCCCCCGAGCTTCCGCCCCGACCTCCCGCGCGAGATCGACCTCATCGAGGAGATCCTGCGCCTGTGGGGCATGGGCCGGGTCGAGGCCACGCTGCCCGCGGCGCGAAACCACGTCGGCGGGCTCACGCTCGAGCAGCGCCAGCTGCGCCGGATCGGCCGGATCCTCCGCGCCTCGGGGCTCAACGAGGCCACGAGCTTCAGCTTCGCGGCCCCGGGGGATCTCGCGCGCATCGGCATGACGGACGAGGGCCGCGGCACGCCGGTCACGCTCATGAACCCGCTCGTGGCCGAGCAGACCGAGATGCGCCGCTCACTGCTGCCGGGACTTCTCGCCTCGGTTGCCTACAACGAGGCCCACGGCACCTCGAACGTGCTGCTCTACGAGGTGGGGACGCTCTTTTACGGCCGCGAGCGCGCGAGCCTGCCCAAGGAGGTGCGCTCGGTGGCGGGCGTGCTGTCCGGTGCGGCCGCGGAGGACACCTGGAACCACAAGCACGGGGCGTTGCGCTTCTTCGAGGCGAAGGGCGTGGTCGAGGAGCTGCTCGGGCAGCTGCGCGTGGCCAAGGTGCGCTTCCGCGTGGCTGAGGGCGACGGCTACGCGTTCTTGCAGCCCGGCCGCGCGGCCGAGGTGCTCTCGGGCGGCACCGTGCTCGGCTGGGTGGGCGAGGTGCATCCGAGCGCCCTTGCCGAGCTGGATATCGACATGCCGGTGGCGGCCTTCGAGCTCAACGTGGAGCAGCTGCTGCGCGCCGCGCGGGGCCAGGAGCGCTACCAGGGCTTCTCGAGCTTCCCGAGCGTGGACGTGGACCTCGCGATCGTGGTCGACGAGTCCGTCACGTACCAGGACCTGGTGCAGCGGATCCAGAGCGCGGGCGGCAAGCTGCTCGCCGGCGCGCGCCTGTTCGACGTGTACCGCGACCCCGTGCGCGTGGGTGTCGGCAAGAAGTCGATGGCGTTCTCCCTCACCTACCAGGCCGAGGACCGCACGCTCACCAGCGAGGAGGTCGAGCGGGTGCACGACAAGCTCGTGACCAAGGTGTGCCGTGCCGTGAAGGGCGAGGTGCGTTCGTAGCCGCAGCAGGGAAGGGGCACCAGGTTCCGCGGCGTTTGCGGGCCGTCATCCTGCCGGGTGGCGGCCCGTTTTCATATGTGCTCGCGGCAGCGCCGGGCTGCGGGCCGCCGTATACTGGGGAGCGTTGGCGACGCGCGAGGGGTGGGCATGCCGAGCTGGAACATACATATCGCTCAGACGGAGGAACTGCTTGCGCGCGGCGGCGCGCTCGCGCGCGCCGTGCGGGATCGAAACGCCTTCCTCTTCGGCAACGTCGTGCCCGACATCATGGTGGGCTACATGGTTCCCGGCGTGGAGGAACCCATCCCGTACCGGATCACGCACTTCGCCGCCGAGGAGCCCATCCCGAAGCCGCGTGAGGGGGAGTTCTGGGACACGTTCGTGGCGCCGCTCTTGAGGGGGCAGGGACGGCTCGATGCTGAGGGCGCGGCGGGGATCGTGCCGATTCGCTCCATCGGTGAGGAGCAGGAATCCCTGAACCGGGTGCACTTCCCGAAGCGCTGCGCGGGTGCGGGGGCGCCGGCGGCCCCGGCCGCGCCCGACGCCGCGCCGAGCCGCTGCGAGCTGCGGCGCTCCACGCTCGACCTCGTGCTCGGAGCCTGGGCCCACCTGCTGGCCGACAACCTGTGGAACACCCGGGTGAACGAGTACCTCGATGCCCACGGCGGAAAACCGAGCGAGCAGTTCCGCATCAAGAAGCAGGCGGATTTCGACGCGTTTGGACGCACGCGCCGGATCGCATCGGTGCCGCAGGCGAGCGAGCGGCTGCTTTTGGCGGCCGAGGCGTTTCCGCAGTATCCGCTCAAGCGCCGATTCGTGCTCGAGGCCGTGGGTGTGGCGCACGAGATCGTTCGTACGAACGGCGGCTTTGAGGAGCATGCCGCGTACCGGCTGCTCACCGATGAGTTCTTCGCGAACACGTTCGCCGAGGTCCTCGAAGCGACGGAGGCGCGGTTCGCCGAGCGCGCGGAGATCTCGGGGCACGGGGCGTAACGGCGAGGGTTTTCGCCCGTTTCGTGAAGTTTCTTGCGCGGTTTTGTGGGCGTCTGCGGTTCTGCGGCAGGTGCGAGCAGGGCGGTTCAGCTGCGGGGCACCTCTCTGTCAGATTTCAGCAGACTTCGTATACAAGGCGCGTAGATGGGGTGTGGCATGCTCGGCTGGTCAGCTGGGCGATCGAAAGGCCACGTCATGGAACGCATCCTCTGCGGCGCCTCCGCATTTCAATACCATCGCATCCCGCCGCTTATCAGGGAGATGCTTCCCGGACCGGAGTGCCTGGGCACCCCGATCGGGCGAGAGGCGCTGATGCAATTCGGCGTTCTGGACGTGAAGGGCGGAGCCGGCCTGTTCTCCTCGCCTCTGCACATCCTGACTGAGAGGCGCGGGGCGTGCTCAGGGATTCAGGGCGTGAAGGGGCACTTCCTACCGGAGCTGCCCGGATGGGACCCGTTTGGCCCGCAGCATGAGGAGCTCTCGGTGTCGCCGTTGCTGGCGCTGGCCACGATGGCGCGCTCGTTGTCGGTCCCCCAGCTCTGCATGGCCATGTACGAGCTGTGCGGGACGTTCACGGTTTTCAGCGCCCCGGCCTGTCTCGATGGGATGATCGACGAGATATCGAGCGCCGGTGGCGGCCGGTGCCATGACGATTGGAAGCCTGTGCGCGACGCGTCGGGCAGGCCGACCGCACTTTGGAGGCGCCCCGCGCTGCTTGACGTATCCGACCTGGAGCGCGCGTCGAGCATGATAGAGGGAATGCACGGCTGCAAGAAGTTCAAAAGGGCCGCGTCCCTCGTGCGAGGGGTCGCCGCCTCACCGTTCGAGGTACAGGCGGCCATGCTGCTGAGCTTCCCTCGGTCGTTGGGCGGCGCGGGCATCAACCCGGTTCAGCTCAATGTGCCCATCCAGTTGACGCGGGCTGCCCAGAGGATTTCAGGGAAGAGCCTCTGCTATGGGGATATCGTTCTCGAGCCGCGTGGACAGGGGCAGACGGTGGTGGTGGAGTGCCAAAGCGCCCTCATTCACGATCGGGCTGAAAGCTATCTGTCGGATGCCGGTCGGACGACGGCGCTGGAGTCCATGGGTTACAACGTGGTGTTGCTTACAAGCAGGCAGCTGTACCAGCGCCAGACGTGGGACGAGGTCGTGCGACACATAGCCCGCGGCGTCGGAGCCCGTCTTGCGCCCAAAGGCCGCGCGTACCTCGAGCGCGAGCAAGAGCTGCGAAGGCAGATCCTGATCGACTGGGCAACACTTGGTATGTAACCTTCTCTTTATTGTGCGAGATGCCCAGGACCAGGTGCCGGGATCGCCGGTCAGGGGGGTTATAGAAAACGGAAAAGTCGATTGTAGGGGGATTTTTCAGATTTCTAAAGTAGACAGCTGATTTGAACAACTTTGAGTCCATGTTTTCCCAGCATAGCGCTCTGTTCAGATAAAGTGTACTGAGGGTAAGCGGGAAAAGCCCCTTACAATCGACTTTTTTGCTGCGGCAGCAGTTCGAGCTGCGGCGAGAAAACAGCTTTGATGGGGCGTTCTGATGACGTCCAAGGGAAAGGGCCCGGGGCGCTTCGCGCCCCGGGCCCTTGTTACGTGCGTGCGGTCGTGTTTAGCGAACCTGGGCGACGTAAGCGACGTTCGTCGAGGAGATCTTGTCCTCGAGCTGGACGGACATGCGCGGATCGCCGGCGGTGGCAACCGTGATGTCGCCCTTCTCGACGTAGCCGAGCTCCTTGGCGGTCTCGATCGCCTTCACGATCGTGCCGTTGACGGTGCCCTGCGTGATCGCGGCGAAGTGCGGCTCGACACCCCAGTACATGATCATCTGCTGCACAGCCCACTCGTGGCGAGAGAACGCGACGATCGGCATGTTGGGACGGAAGTGCGAGACCAGGCGCGCGGTGCGGCCGGTCGTGGTGGGGACAGTGATGCACTTGGCACCGACGGTGGTGGCCATGTTCACCGCAGACAGACCGACGACGTTGTTGACGACGCGCGTGCCGTGGGCGCCCGCGGGGACCTCGAGCTTGCCGTGCGCCGGCAGGTGCTTCTCGGTCTCGTGCGCGATCTGGGCCTGCATGCGCACGGCCTCGATCGGGTACTGGCCGGCGGCGGACTCACCGGAGAGCATCACGGCGTCGGTGCCGTCGTAGATGGCGTTCGCGACGTCGGCGACCTCGGCGCGCGTCGGGCGCGGGTTGTGCTGCATGGAGTCGAGCATCTGGGTGGCGGTGATGACGGGCTTGTAGGCGTCGTTGCACTTCTTGATGATGCGCTTCTGAATGTGCGGCACGAGCTCGGGCGCGATCTCGATGCCCAGGTCGCCGCGGGCGACCATGATGCCGTCGGAGTGCTCGAGGATGTCGTCGAAGTTGTCGACGCCGAGGGCGCACTCGATCTTCGGGAAGATCGTCACGTGCTCGCCGCCGTTCGCGCGGCAGAGGTCGCGGATCTCCTCGACGGCCGCGCCGTCGCGGATGAAGGAGGCTGCGATGTAGTCGATGTTCTGCGTGAGGCCAAAGAGGATGTCCTGGCGGTCGCGCTCGGTGATGGCGGGCAGCGAGATGTTGACGTTGGGCATGTTCACACCCTTGCGCTCGCCGATGAGGCCGTTGTTCAGCACGACGCAGTGGATGTCGGCGCCGTCCACGGATTCAACCTCGAGGCCGACGAGGCCGTCGTCGATCAGGATGCGGGAACCAGGAACAACCTCGGAGGGAAGCGCGAGGTAATCGAGGGAGATGTGCTCGGCGGTGCCGGCGAAGTCCTCGGAGGTCGGCTGGGCGGTGACGATGATCTTGCCACCGGTGTGCACTTCGACCTTCTTGTGGTCCTTGAGCAGGCCGGTGCGGACCTCGGGGCCCTTGGTGTCGAGCAGGATGCCGATGGCGAGGTCGAGCTCGTTGGCGATGCGGCGGACGCGCTCGATGCGAACCTTGTGCTCCTCGTAGGAGCCGTGGGAGAAGTTGAAGCGGGCGACGTTCATGCCCGCCTTCATCATCTCGCGCAGGATGTTCTCGTCGTCGCAGGCGGGACCCATCGTGCATACGATCTTAGTGCGTTTGAACATGCAGACCTCCAGATGTCGTGCGTTAATCGTTCTTACTGCCCCCGTCATTATAGCCAACGGGCTTTTTCGCATCCCGATAAAACCGCTCGGTTGCCGACTTCTTACAGCGATACCATGGACATGGTGTATAGGGGCACGACCCGATCGCATGAAAACCAACGGGAGAACACGGCTTGGGTCCGCGCAATCGGGTACTATATCTGTCGTTGCAAGATGCCGCTCAGCACGGCAGCCTTGATGGGCCCTTGCCCCTCCTGGGGAATTATGATCGGGCATCAATCTGCTGGGTGGCCTAACGAATCCCAGGAGGGGACAGTATGCAAAAAGAATACTTAGCTTCGGCTGAGGACGTGCTCGAGTCTCAGGGCTCGAGTGCGGAGCAGGGCCTTGCCGCCGCCACCGCCACGGAGCGCCTGGCGAGCGTCGGCCCCAACAAGCTCGAGGAGGGGGAGAAGACCCCGCTCTGGAAGCGCTTCTTCGAGCAGATGGCCGACCCGATGGTCATCATGCTCATCGTGGCCGCCGCCATCTCCGCCATCTCCGGCGCCGTGCAGGGCGAGGCGGATATCGCCGACGTCGTCATCATCATGATCGTCGTCATCATCAACTCCGTCCTCGGCGTGGTCCAGGAGGCCAAGAGCGAGCAGGCCCTCGAGGCCCTGCAGGAGATGAGCGCCGCCCAGTCCAAGGTGATCCGCGACGGCAAGCTCATCAGCCTGCCGAGCGCCGAGCTCGTGCCCGGCGACGTGATCCTGCTCGAGGCCGGCGACTCCGTTCCCGCCGACTGCCGCGTGCTCGAGTCCGCGAGCATGAAGATCGAGGAGGCCGCCCTCACCGGCGAGTCCGTGCCCGTCGAGAAGCACGCCGAGATCATCGCACTCGACGCGGGCGTGGACGACGTGCCGCTGGGCGACCGCAAGAACATGGCCTACATGGGTTCCGTCGTGGTCTACGGCCGCGGCCGCGCCGTCGTGGTGGGCACCGGCATGCAGACCGAGATGGGCAAGATCGCCGACGCCCTCACCACCGCCAAAAAGGAGCTCACCCCGCTCCAGGTCAAGCTCGCCCAGCTCTCGCGCATCCTCACCGTCATGGTGATCGCTATCTGCGTCGTGATCTTCGCGGTCGACTTCCTGCGCCACGGCGGCGAGATGTTCTCGAACCCGAGCATGATCCTCGACACCTTCATGGTCGCCGTCTCGCTCGCCGTCGCCGCCATCCCCGAGGGCCTGGTCGCCGTCGTGACCATCGTGCTCTCCATGGGCGTGACCAAGATGTCCAAGCGCCAGGCCATCATCCGCAAGCTCACGGCCGTCGAGACGCTCGGGTCCACGCAGATCATCTGCTCGGACAAGACGGGCACCCTCACGCAGAACAAGATGACCGTCGTCAAGCACGTGCTCGCCGCGCCCGAGGAGAAGTTCCTCGCCGGCATGGCGCTCGCCTCCGACGCCCAGTGGGATGAGGAGAAGGGCGAGGCCGTGGGCGAGCCCACCGAGTGCGCCCTCGTGAGCGACGCCGCCAAGGCCGGACTCACCGGGCTTCGCGCCGAGCACCCGCGCGTGGGCGAGGCTCCGTTCGACTCCGGCCGCAAGATGATGTCGGTGGTCGTGGAGGCGCTCGACGGCGGCTTCGAGCAGTTCACCAAGGGCGCGCCCGACGTGGTCATCGGCCTTTGCACCCAGGTCTATGAGAACGGCAAGATCGTGGAGCTCACCGACGAGCGCCGCGCCGAGATCCTCGCCGCCAACAAGGGCATGGCCGACGAGGCCCTGCGCGTGCTCGCCCTCGCGAGCCGCGACCACGCCGAGGCCCCGGCCGACTTCTCTCCTGAGGCGCTCGAGCACGACCTCGTGTTCTGCGGCCTCTCCGGCATGATCGACCCGGTCCGTCCCGAGGTGCAGCAGGCCATCATCGAGGCCCGCGAGGCCGGGATCCGTCCGGTCATGATCACGGGCGACCACATCGACACCGCCGTCGCGATCGCCCGCGACCTCGGCATCGTGACCGACGCGAGCCAGGCCATCACCGGCGCCCAGCTCGACCGCATCTCCGATGCCGACTTCCACGAGAAGGTCACCGAGTACAGCGTGTACGCGCGCGTCCAGCCCGAGCACAAGACCCGCATCGTCGACGCCTGGAAGAGCCGCGGCAACATCGTGGCCATGACCGGCGACGGCGTGAACGACGCGCCGTCCATCAAGCGCGCCGACATCGGCGTGGGCATGGGCATCACCGGCACCGACGTCACCAAGAACGTGGCGGACATGGTGCTCGCCGACGACAACTTCGCCACCATCATCAACGCGGTGGAGGAGGGCCGGCGGATCTACGACAACATCCGCAAGGTCATCCAGTTCCTGCTCTCCGCGAACCTCGCCGAGGTGTTCTCGGTGTTCGTCGCCACGCTGATCGGCTTCACGATCTTCCAGCCGGTCCAGCTGCTGTGGATCAACCTCATCACCGACTCCTTCCCGGCGCTCGCGCTCGGTATGGAGGAGGCCGAGGGCGACGTCATGAAGCGCAAGCCCCGTAACGCCTCCGACGGCATCTTCGCCGGCGGTCTCGGGCTCGACACCTTCGTGCAGGGCGTGATCATCACCCTCCTCGTGTTGGCGTCGTTCTTTGCGGGCGTGTACTTCGACATGGGGCATATCGACATCGCCGCGATGGTCGCCGGCACCGCAGACGACGAGGGCGTGACCATGGCGTTCATCACCCTGTCGATGGTGGAGATCTTCCATTGCTTCAACATGCGCAGCCGCCGCGCCTCGATCTTCTCGATGAAGAAGCAGAACAAGTGGCTCTGGGGTGCTGCGATCCTCGCGTTCGTGCTCACCGTGGTCGTGGTGGAGTTCGACCCGCTGGCTAAGATATTCGGTTTCATGCCGCTGCCGATCGAGGCGCTCGCCTGCGCCCTCGGCCTGGCGTTCCTGATCATCCCGCTGATGGAGATCTACAAGGCCATCATGCGCGCGGTTGAGGCGGAGTAACTGCCGTAGCGTGCTGCGTGCCGATTCGCGTCGATTCGAAGGGCCCCGAGGTTGCTCGGGGCCTTTTTTGCTTGCGGGCTGGCTCGTTAGAGGCGATGCGGGCTAGATTAACATGTTTTGTTATGCATGGCGGAGGCTGCTCGAAGGAAAAAGTCGATTGTAGGGGGATAAATGGCGTTCTTGCCAGTAAAGGGCTGATTTGCACAACCGGCGGATCGCAAAAGACCAGATAAATAGGAACGCTCGACAGCGGCTACTCGGAGAAATCGAAAAAAGCCCCTACAATCGACTTTTTCTATTGATCCAACCCCCTGCGGTCGTGCTGGTTGAGGGGATAAGTGGCTATACTTGGCAGCGCAAAGCGTGGAAAGCGAGGTAGCGTGGGAAAACGGAAGACGGGCAAGGCGTCGGCGGCGCGGCCGTCCCGGCGCACCGCGGAGGCGGACATTCAGCTTCCCGCTATCGACTCCCTGCGCGACCTGCCTGCTTTTGTCGACCTGCGCTGCGATGCGGAGCAGGAGCGGGCGTTGAACGCGTTTCGCTCGGATTGGCTGAAAGCGGGTGCCGACCGAGCGGAGGCGCTCCTTCAGCTGGGTTGCGTCATCCGTCTCGACCGCGGGTTCCCCCTGGTGGCAACCGAGGCGGTGACGTTGCGTGCAGAGCACGCCGTCTCGTTCGCCAAGCAGGACCCTGACCAAGATGCCATGCTCCCCGCTGTGGGGGACTGGGTCGCGGTGCGTGTCGACCCCGGCCACGACAAGGGGGTTATCGAACGGGTGCTGCCCCGTCGCACCGCGTTTGAGCGGTGGCGAGGGAAGAACCGCGGCGACCGGCAGACCCTCGCCGCCAACGTCGATGTGATCTTCATCGTGCATCCGCTGGGCGCCGACCGCGACCCCGGCTCGCTCATGCGCGACCGCATCGCCCGTTCGCTCGTGCTGGTGAACGACTGCGGGGCGGAGCCCGTCGTGGTGTTCACGAAGTCCGACCGGTGCGACGACGAGGCGATCGCCTGTGCCGAGCGGGACGCGCGGGCGCTGGCCGGCGCGGGTGTCCGCGTGATCGTCTCCTCTTCTATCGAAAGGTCCGGTCTGGACGAGGTCCGGTCCTGCGTGCCCGCCGGCCGCTGCGCGATGATCCTCGGCGAGAGCGGTGCCGGGAAGTCCACGCTGCTCAATGCCCTGCTCGGCCATGAGGCGCTGGCCACCGGAGCGGTGCGCGAGCGCGATGATCGCGGTCGCCACACCACCGTCGCCCGGGTCATGTGCAAGGTGCCCGGCCCTCATGGGGTGATCGCGGACGCGCCGGGGCTTCGGAGCCTCCCGCTTGTCGGGCACGAGCTCGGCCTCGCGCGGACCTTCCCCGATATCGCCCGCGCCTCCCGCGGCTGCCGGTTCAACGACTGCACGCACACGCATGAGCCGGGTTGCTCGGTGCGCGAGGCCGTTGCCGAAGGCGAGATCGATGGGCGACGTGTCGAGGCGTTCCTGTCGCTCGCCCAAGAGATGCGCGTCAGCGCACAGAACCTCGATCCCGATGTGAAGCTCCCGTAACTCCTCGATTGAACAGGGAAATCTCGATTCCGCTTTGAAAGGGCCTCCTGGAATGGGAGGTCTTTTTATATCCGGAATCTGATGCGGTGCACGGAGGTTCGGTCAAGAATCTGACCGAGGCTTCAGATTGCGGGCAGCCACCCGTAAGGTCGTGCGCGACTTCTTTTCCTTCCCAGCCCCCTCACAGCCCAACGCCACAACAATGGATCTATCGGGCGAGGCGTGAGAGGGGGTCCCGTGAAGCAGAGGACGAGGCTCATCGTGAGCGTGGTCTCCGGCGTGGTCGCCGCGCTGGTGGCGTTGGGTTACGCGGCGACGGTGCGCGAGGAGGCGGGTAGGGAGCGCGAGGAGGCGCTTGCCCGTTTCGGCGGGGAGCTGGTGCCAGTGTGCGTGGCGACGCGGGATATCGCGCCGGGCGACACGATCGATGAGGCGAATGTGACCGTTGAGGAGTGGGTCGCCCATCTGGCGCCGGCGGATGCCGAGACCAGTCTCTCTGCGGTTGCCGGAAAGGTGGCGACCTCCCGCATACCCAAGCGGGCGGTGCTCTGCCCCCTGTACTTCGAGGCTCGGAGCGATGCGGTGGAGGTGCCCGGGGGCGCGGTGGCCGTATCCATCGCGAGCGATCCGGAGCATGCCGTGGGCGGGGCCCTCGCGCGCGGTGACGCCGTCGACGTCTACGCGTTCCGAAACGGGGTCGCCGACCGCATCTGCGCTGCGAGCATCGTGGACACGAGCGCGCTCGCCTCGAGCGGGGCGGACCTTACCTGGGTGACGCTCGCTGTCGATCCCTCCTGCGTGCAGGAGCTGCTCATCGCGATGTCCCAGGCTCCGCTTTCCTTGGTGGTGCCGGGGCGGGATGCATCTGCGGCGGGCAGCCGCAGCGCTTCCGGCTCCCGTGATGCGCAGGAAGAGCAGGAAGAGGCGGCCGGCGGGAAGGACGACGCGTCCGGTCCGGTCGCAGATTCATCGGGAGGTGGTTGGTGATGGCGGGCCTGTGGCTGGCGTGCTGCGGGCGCGAGGACCTGGTCCAGGTGGCGCAGGAGATCGAGGCCCGCACGCCGAACGCGCAGATCTTGAGATTCAGCGGCGTGGGGCATCCGGCTCTCGCGTCCGAAACCCTGCCGAACAGGGCATTGGGCGCGGTGATCGCCGCCCGCGGCGCCTCTGGGGAAGCGGTGGAGAAAACGGTCACGGAGATCGCGCGCAGCGGCTGCGCACCCGAGATCGTCGTGATCGCCGACCGGCTCGATCCCGGCATGGTCGCCCGCTTCTTCTTCGCGGGCGCGACAGAGGTCATCGCGGCGGATGACGCCGGCATCGATACCGCGGAGCATGCGGGTGAGGCGCGCGTGGAGGGGTCCTCGCGGGCCGAGCAGCATGGGAAAAGGCCCGTCCGCTGCGATGACCGCGCAGGTGAGGGCAAACGTTACCGGACCTGGGTGGACCAGGGGCGAGACGGCAGCCTTGAAGAGGAGTGCCCCGTGCGGGCTGCGGAAACCGACCGCAGTGACCCGGACAGGGCGGCCGATCCGGAGGCTGGGCGTTGCCCTGCGGACAGCCCGGTCCCCCAGGGGTCAGCGCCCTCCGGCAGCCCGGTTCCACGGGACTCCGCGACCGTCTCCGTCAGCAGTCCGGTCTCCTGGGACCCCGAGTCCGCATCTGCCGCCTCGCCGAACGACGCCTTGCAGCGACAGCCGTTCGCGTGCCCGGCCCCTGCCCCCGATACGCCGCGGGCCCCGGTCGTCACGGCCCTCTCGGGCCGGGGCGGATCGGGGAAGACCACCCTGATATGCGCCATGGCCTGCTGCGCCGCGCGCGCGGGCCTGCGGGCGGCGGTCATCGACCTCGACCTGATGTTCGGAGACGCGCACCGTCTGCTCGGCGTCGACGAGCCGCGCGATCTCATGCGCATCCGCAGCGCGGGGGAGGGGGTGATCGCCGATGCCGACATCGAGGCGACGGCGATGCGCATCGCGCCGGGTCTCACGCTCTGGGGCCCGATCGAGCGGCCCGAGCTCGCGGAGATGATGGGTGAGCCGTGCGAGCGCCTCATCGCCGTGCTGCGCAGCCTCTCCGACGTGGTCTTCATCGACACCTCGGTGTTCTGGGGAGATGCCGCGGCGGCTGCGGCCGCGGCGGCGGACCGCTGCCTCATCGTGGGGTCTGCCGGCCCCTCCTCGTGCTCCTCGGCATCGCGGCTGGTGGACCTCGCCGGCAGGCTCGGGGTGCCGCGGACCAAGATGGCGAGCGTGCTCATGCGGTACGGCGCCCCGTCCTGCGGGGAGGACGCCGCCATGCGCTTCGAGATGGCTACATCGCTGAAAAGCCGTGCGCGCATCTCCGACGGCGGCTCCGAGGTCTTTGAGCTCGCGTCCTACGGGCGGATGCACGAGCTGATGGCGGGGGAGAGCGAGTTCGCCCGGAGCGTGCGGTCCTTCACGGTGAAGACGCTGCGCGAGTTGGGATGCGAGGTGCACGGCGGGGATGGCGGCGGTCAGGGGCGCGTTGAGGCGCGGCCGCGGATTCGCCTGCCGTGGAGGAACAAGGGAGGTGAGGGCGCATGAGCGTGGCGGAGCGGGTGCGTGCCGGCGGTGCGCAGGGGGACCGGACGGCCGAACGGCTGCTGCGCGACGCCAAGGCGTCGGCGAAGCGGGAGATGCTCGAGCGCGTCGGGTTCTCCGAGGTGGCCAAGATCGCGGTGGCCGCCGATCCCGAAAGCGCGCGCACGGAGCTCAGGCCGGCGGTCGTCGCCGTGCTCAACACCGGCGCGGCGCGGGAGCTCTCTTCGCGGGAGCGCGAGCGGCTCGCGGCGGAGATCCTCGATGACGTGGTGGGGCTCGGTCCCCTGCAGCGGCTGCTTGAGGACGATTCGGTGACGGAGGTCATGGTCAACGGCACGGGTACGTCGTTTTTCGAGCGCGAGGGCAGGCTGTTCCCGCTCAACGACCTCTTTGAATCCGATGAGCAGATCAGGATCATCATCGACCGCATCATCTCCCCGCTCGGGCGGCGCATCGATGAGCGGAGCCCGCTGGTGAACGCGCGGCTCCCGAGCGGGTTTCGCGTCAACGCGGTGATTCCGCCGATCGCGCTCGATGGCCCGCTGCTCACGATCCGCAAGTTCTCCGACCGCATCGGGAGCTTGGATGAGCTGGTGGGGGCGGGCTCGCTTCCCAGCTGGTACGCGCAGCTGCTCACCTGGGCGGTGCGTCTGCGGCAGGATCTCGCGGTCGCAGGGGGCACCGGTTCGGGGAAGACGACGCTGCTGAACGCCCTTTCATGCGAGATCCCTCTCGGTGAGCGGATCGTCACGATCGAGGATTCCGCGGAGCTGAAATTCAAGCGCCATCCCCATGTCGTCCGGCTGGAGGCCAGGGAGGCCTCGATCGAGGGCGAGGGCGCCGTCACGATCCGCGACCTGGTGGCCAACGCGCTGCGCATGAGGCCCGACCGAATCGTGGTGGGCGAGGTGCGCGGAGCGGAATGCATCGACATGCTGCAGGCCATGAACACCGGGCACGACGGTTCGCTCACCACGCTCCACGCGGGAAGCCCCGAGGAGGCGGTGGTGAGACTCACGCTGCTCGCCCGGTACGGCATCGACCTGCCCGGCGACCTCATCGAGGAGCAGATCGCGATGGCGCTCGACGGGATCGTCATGTCGGTCCGCCGTCCCGATGGGCGTCGGTTCGTATCGGGGTTCTCGGGGGTGACGCGGGCCGATGACGGCGGCGTGCGCCTTTTTGAGCATGTGGCGTTCGATGCCGCCGACGCGGTCTGGCGACTCGTGAGCGAGCCGCCGTTCATAGGGGAGGCCGTGAGGCGGGGCGCTATCGACGCGGAGGAGGTGGAGCGATGGAGGAGATCATGCCCGGATGCATAGGGACGCTGGTCGCACTGTGCGTCGCAACGGCTCTGCCCGAGGGCGCGGCCCTGATGCGGGCACCCGGCACCCCATGGGAGGCCCTCACCTGCGCTTCGGCCGCCGTGGGTTCGGTACTCGTGGAGCGGTGCGGGATCGCCCCCGACCTCGGTGCCGCCGGCTCTGTGACGAACGCGCTGCGCTCGTGGGATCCGGGAGGCGCCGTCACGCGACTCGCCCCCGACGGATCCGCGCGGCTCGGCCTGTTCGCCATCGTCGTCACCGCCTCGACGCTTGCGGGCACGCTGCTCTTCGGCGCCCCGCTGGGATCGGCGGTTGGCCTCGCTGCTGTGCCCATCGTGCTCGCCGCTGGTGCGCGTTCGGTCGGGAACCGGCGGGCCCGCGAGCTCGAGGAGGCGATGCCCGGCTCGTTCAAGGCGCTCGCGATCGCGCTTGGATCGGGGTGCTCGCTTGCGCAGGCGATGCGGTTCGTGGGGACCCATGCCCGCGAGCCCGTCAAGACCGAGTTCATGCGGGTGGGGCTTTCCATAGACTGCGGCGTCCCTGCGAGCGAGGCGCTCGATAGCCTGCTGGAGCGGCTGCGGGCCCCGGGGCTCGATATGGTCGCCCTGGCACTCAAGGTCTCGCGGCGCACAGGAGCCCCGCTCGGGGACCTGCTCGTGCAGGCCTCGGATCTTGTGGGCCTGCGCATGCAGTTGAAGCGCCAGCTCGACGTGAAGACGGCGCAGGCGCGTATGTCCGCGCGGATGGTGGCGGGCATGCCGGTTGCTTTGATAGGTGCCCTCTCCCTGCTCTCGGCGGATTTTCGCACAGGGATCATGCGGCCCGCGGGCGCGGCGTCGATCGCTGTCGCGCTCGCTCTGAACGCGATCGCCTGGATGCTGATCAGCCGGATCATGAAGGTGAGGATCTGATGGAAGGGGGACCTGTGATCGACGTGCTCTTCGTCCTCGCCGTCTTCACGGCCTGGGCCCATCTCACCTGGCAGCTCGGTGCGGTGCCGCCGGGGCAGGCGATCGGCGCGCTTAGACGACTGCTCGGCCAGGTGGGATCGAGGGCGCGAGGGGTTTGCACGGCGACGGCCCACCTGCTTGGGATGCCGGATGGGGATGCCGGGCTTGTGGGCCTCGGCGAGGTGACCGAGATGATCGATGTGGTCCGCCTCGGACTCAGCGCCGGGCTCTCGTTCGACGCCTCGCTGGAGATGTACTGCGCCGAGCGGGCGGGGCCCTTGTCGAGGGAGATGGGGCGCGCCCGCATCTTTTGGCAGACGGGGCTTGCTTCGCGCGAGGAAGCGCTCATGGCGGCGGCCCGACGGATGGGGGTGCGCGCCCTCGAGCCGTTCGCCACGGCGACGGGCCAGGCGCTCGCGCTCGGCGCCCCACTCGCGGACACCTTGGGCGGCCAGGCCCGGGAGTGCCGCGCCGCCCATCGCGCGGACGTGGAGCGCCAGATCGAGCGGGCTCCCGTCAAGCTGCTCATCCCCACGGGGACGCTGATACTGCCGGCTCTTCTCTTGTCGATACTGGGCCCGCTGCTCGCGGCGGGCGGCATGATCTAGGAGGTCACCATGTTTGAACGCATCGCAGCCCGCCTCACGAGGTCCGCGGCAGCTGCCGCCGCTCTCACCCGCGAGGAACGGGCCCAGGGAACCACGGAGTACGCGATCCTGGTGGGCGTGCTGGTGGTGATAGCCATCATCGCGATCATCGCCTTCCGCGACAAGATCTCCTCTCTGTGGGATGCCATCTCCTCGGGGATCAACAGCCTGTGAGGAGCGGCAGGTTTCCCTCAGCGGCTTCGCTTCTGCTGCTCTGCGCGGCGGTGGCCCTCACGGCGTATCTTGCCGCGGCGCCCCGGTCGGGCGGCGGGCGCGATTCCCCGGCCTCTTCGGAGGGCGCGCCCGCGCCCGCGGTCGAGCAGGTCCTCTCCGCTCCCGCATCGCCGTCATCATCGGGCGAGTTCCTTGACGACCTCGAGAGGCGGACCGGCGTCGTTGGCAACGGGGAGACCCAGGCTTGCGTCTCGTGGTCTGATGAGCGCGGGTTGGTCGCAGCGGCGCGGGGCGCTCTTTCGGCCTATAGGGAAGAGGGCACGTCCTCGCTGGTCACGAGCGGTTATCTGGATCTTTCGGGAAGGGTGTGGGGAGCGTTGGTGCGCCATGAGACGGGTGCGGTGGACATCATGGTCGCCTTCGAGGCGAAAGACGGTACGGCGACAGTGCGTGTCACGCGTCTGCTGCCGGTTGATCAGGGGAGGTGAGGTGCGTGAGCCGTACGACGCCGGGAGACGTTGGGGTCGGCTTCGCGAATCTATCGCTCAGGGGACGCTCGAATATGCGCTCACCGTTCTGGCGTTCCTCGCCGTCGTCCTCGCCCTGGCGGCACTCTGGCGCGCGGGGGCGAACGGGGTCTTGGCGAGCGCGGCCGAGCGCGCGGCGTCTCATGCGCTCGGTGGGCTTGGGGCGCTCGACATCGCTCTTTTCTAGCGCGGGGCGGGCGGAGGAGCGTGCCCAGGCGACGGTCGAGGCGGCGCTCCTCCTGCCCGGGTTCCTCATCTTGCTGCTCGTCTGCCTGCAGCCCGTCTGCTTGCTGTACACGCGCTCGGTGATGGAGGCGGCCGCCGCCTCGACGGCTCGGCTCATGATCACCGCCGAGGCAGAGGGGGAGGAGGCGTACCGTGCGTTCGCCCTGCGCCGTCTCGCCGCGATCCCCGACCTCGCGATCTTCCATGCCGGAGGTCCCCTGTCCTGGGAGATCGAGCTCGTGCGCGCGGCGGGCGATGGGCCTGTGCGCGTTGCGATCGCGGGGGCGGCGTCTCCCTTGCCGGTGATCGGCGTCTTTGCAGGAGCGTTTGGGGAGCGAAACTCCCAAGGTGACGTGAGGGTCAGCGTGGATGTCGCCTATGACGGGCGGCCTGGATGGTTGGAGGGGAGCAATGCGGCACATGAGAAGGAGCCGGCGTGAGCGTCCGTCCGCGGCGCGGTGGGGAGTCGACCTGTTCGTTGAGGACGGGGCCTACACCACGGTGACCGCGGCGGTGTCGCTGCTCGCGGTGCTCGCACTCGCGTTCTCGGCGGCCACCGCGGTGTGGACGCTCTCCCGTGCGGGAGACGCGCAGGTCGCTGCCGATTCCACCGCTCTGGCCGGGGCGAACGTGGTGTCCTCCTACTATACGGCGGCGACGGTCGTCGATGCGAGCATCTTGAGCCTGGGACTCACAGGCCTCGCCGTCACGGGCGTGGGCATGGTGGGGATGCTCGTGCCGGGCGTGGGCGCCGCGGCGGGGGAGGCGGTGGACGCCGGGATTCGGATCCTCAAGACCCGAAACGATTTCGCCACCTCCGCATCGAGGGGTTTGGGGTCCCTCGAGGAGGCCCTTCCTTACCTGGTCGCCGCCAACGGCACGCGCGTCTGCGCCGCCCAGGGCACCGACCGGGCGCGCTTCTCCGGCACGGCCCTGGCCGTGCCGTGGGAATCCGATTCCAACTTTCCGGCCCTAGAGGGGGAGCAGATTCCTGTGGACGGCCTGGAAGAGGCGGCGGCTGACCTCGAGGAGGCTGCGAGGGAGCTCTCCCGGGCCGCTGAGAAGTCAGAGGCGGACAAGCGGCGGGCATGGATCGCCGACTGCGGGCGGGAGGGCATGAACATGCAGGAGCGGGCTGCGAGGCTCTCGGGGCTCACGGCGGCGCAGAACCCCGATTACGCGTCGAGCATCACCTGGGATCCCGCCGTCGGGCTCGATCGCGCGCGTGCATACTACCGATGGCGCCGCGACCACGACGCGCCCACGGGCTCGGATGTCGAGTCCCGCGCGGATGCCGCAGCGCGGCACGCCTTCTACCGCTTCGCCTGCGAGGAGCTGGAGCGGGCGCATGTGCGCGAGATTGACGGGCGCATAGAGGCCGACCTGCCCCTGCTGCCGCGAAACACCGATGAGGTTCGTCGGAGCCGCCTGTACACCGAGGCGGTCTGGCCTAGTTCTGAGGAGGGCGGAGGGCTCACCTTGCATTTCGACGCCTCGTGCCCCGGGGCGCTCGGACCTGCCGGGCGCCCGCTCTCCTTGGCGGCCGTCGAAGCGGGTCAGGCCAGGGCCTGCGCTGTCTGCTCGTTTGACGTGGGCGATGTCGGGAAGGCGCCTGCGGCCTCCACCAGCATCGACAACGGGTTCGAATACCACCTTAGGGAGTTCACCGAGGCGCTGCGGGACTACGTCTCATCCCGCAACCGTGAGCTCGAGCTCGAACGGAAGGCCCAGGGGCGGGCGCAGGCCGCAGGAGGCTCGTTCGAGGACGCGCTTGCGGCGCTTGTCGGCAAGCGCCCCCGCATCGCCCCGCCGGGTCGAGAAGGCTGCGTGGCGGTTGCGGTATCCGGCGAGCTGCCCGCCCCTGACCAGATGGACACCGCGTTCAGCGCGCCCTCCACCTTGCCCGGCCGCGGCGCGATCTCCGCGGCGGTGCTCTCGCGCGACCCGGCCACCAAGGAGAACAACGCGCTCGGGTCTTTCTTCAGCTCGCTCGAAGGACGCACGGGCTCCTCGGTGATCGGGGTGCTGGGCGATGTCATGGATCTCTGGGGCAGCCTCCTGGTGTCGTACGGGGATCTCTCCGACGGGCTCGATTCGATCGCCGCGGAAGCCTTCAGGGGGCTGGACCTGGTCGGGGCCGGTCCGGTTGCGCGGTGGCTGGGCGACCGCGTCCGGAGCGCGATGACGGCGATCGGCATCGACCCCGTTGACCTTAGCTACCGAAAGCCCGTGCTCGCAGACAGCAGCCGGGTGATCGCCGCATCGGATCTCGATGGGGTCGCTGAGGCGCAGGCGCGGTTGCGGTCGATCCCCCTGGGCACGACCGATCCCGGCGCGATCCTCGCCGCCCTGGGCTATGAGGTCCGCGAGCGGATCCTGGGGGCGGAGGTCGTCATCGCCGAGATCCCGTTGCCCGGCGGCGGGTCCGTCCCCTTGACCATACGGTTGCGCGATGTGATGGGAGGAACCTGATGAGCGGATTCGAGGACCGCGCGCAGGCGACGGTCGAGATGGCAGTCGTTGCGCCGGTGATGATCGTCGTCGCGCTGATTGTGTACAACCTCATGCTGTTCCTGGCGGCGACGGCCCGGTTCGATCGTATGGCCCCCGATATCGTCATAGCCCACGGCGTGTCGCCGGTGGGCGGGGAGGCCGCGTCTGCAGCGGCTGCGGCCGCTTCGGTGGAGGACGAGCTGCGGCGGGCGATGGGCCCCTATCCGGTCGAGGTCGAGGTGGCGTTGGAGGACGGCTCCGGCCAGGACGACGGACCCCTGTTGTCGCTGGTGGGAAGCTTGAGGACCTACACCTGCACCATGAGGTACGCGCCGTGGCCGCAAGGGCTCGAGATCGCGGGCGCGTCCCTTGGCGCGCCCGCCCAGCTCTCCCATATTCGTGCGGTGACGGTCGACCCCTGGCGGCCGGGGGTGGTCGTGTGAGGGGTGAGCGGGTGCGCGATGGCGACAGGACTGCGACCCGTGCGAGCGCGGATCCCCGCGACCGGGCTGCGGTCCGTGCGGGTGCTGGCGCCGGTGATCGGGCTGCGGCCCGTTCGCCCGTGGACACCGGCGGCAGGGCTGCGGCCCGTGCGAGCGCCGCGATGGAGGCTGTGGGGTGGGGAGGCTCGCGCCTTGTGCTCGCCGAGAGGTTCTGGGAGCGCCTGCTCGGCATGCACGCCGTCTCAGCGTGCGCTCCAGACGGCGTCCCCTACGTGCTCGCGCTTCCGAGGTGCCCGTCGGTCCACACCTGCTTCATGCGATGTGCGATCGACATCGCCTTCATCGGCGCCGACGGGGTGGTCCTCGCGCGTCACAGCCAGGTGCCGCCCTGAAGGCTTCTCGCCTGTCCGGGCGCGGCACTCGTGCTCGAGCGCGTGTCTCTTGGCGTGCGCGATGGCGGCTGACCGCCGCGCCGCCCTGCCGCCGCTCCGCCGGAAAGCCGCATCCGCGCCCGCTGAGATTTTTCTTGACCGCGCGGTTCGGTCTGGTATATTTAACGAGCTGCCGTTCGACGGCGGATATGATGGCTAGGTAGCTCAGTTGGTAGAGCAGCGGACTGAAAATCCGCGTGTCAGGGGTTCGACTCCCTTCCTAGCCACCATTTGCACTGAGAGGCGCTCGGCGGGTTCGCTGGGCGCTTTTTTGCATTGAAAAGGGGGATGCGCCATGCCCATGGGCCTGCCAGTCAAGATCGCACGATCCCAGAAACGCCCCTCCGCAGCCGTGGAGCGCGTGCGCGGCGTGAACCTTGCGGGCTGGTTCATCCCCGAGCCCTGGGTCACCCCGTCGCTGTTCGCGGCGACCGGCGCATCGAATGACCTTGAGCTGCAGCGGGCCCTGGGCAGCGCCGCCTACTGCGAGTGCCTGCGCCATCACTATGAGACCTTCATCTCCGAGGACGATTTCCGCCGCATCGCCTCGATCGGCCTGAACTCGGTCCGTCTGCCGGTTCCCTGGTACGCCTTCGGCACCCAGGATGAGGACGCGGCTCATATCTCCGTGGTCGACTACATCGACCGCGCGATGGAATGGGGCGCCAAGCACCGCGTCAGCGTCCTGCTCGATCTGGCCACCGTTCCTGGCGGACAAGGGGACGCCAACGAGCCGGTCACCACCTCCGATTACATCGCGGAGTGGCACTCCTCCACCAACGGCCGCCACGTCGCGCTCGATGTCCTCGAGCGCCTCGCCGCCCGTTACGGCAGCTCGGACACCCTGTACGGCATCGAGCTCCTCGACTCGCCCACGATGAGCGTGCGGAAGAACCTCCTCACGGTGACGGACGGCATTCCCATCCACTACTTGCGCAACTTCTACCGCGACGCCTATGAGCTCGTGCGCTCCCACATGCCCGAGAGCAAGGCCGTGATCTTCTCGGCCTCGGGCCATGCCGATCGCTGGCGCGGCTTCATGCGCGGGGCGCGTTACAAGAACGTCTTCATGGATCTCCATCTCTACCATTATCGCGACGAGACCGCGCAGGACATCACCTCCCCGCGCGGAATCGCGAGCGCGATCTCCCGTTCCCGCGCGGCCATCCGGGCCGCCAAGGCCTCGGGGTTCCCGGTGATCGTGGGGGAGTGGTCCGGCGCCGCCGTGCTGTCGAGCGCCTCGATCACGCCCGAGGGCCGCGCCGCTTACGAGCGGGTCTTCGTGGCGAACCAGCTCGCCTCCTTCGATGACACGAGCGGCTGGTACTTCCAGACCTGGAAGACGGAGAGGCGCATCCCTGCGTGGGACGCCCGGGTCGCGCTCGGAACGCTCGAGCGCGCGATGATCGAGTAGCCATGGGAGCGCGAGCCCTCGCGGGGGCGGCCCCGTCCGCCTCGTCCGCGCCGTCGGCAGGCACCGGCCTGCTCAGCGTGGTGGGGACCCCCATCGGCAACCTGGGGGACCTCACCCCCCGCGCCGCCGAGGCGTTTCGCGCGGCCGACCTCGTCTGCTGCGAGGACACGCGCGTCACCTCGAAGCTCCTCGCGCACCTCGCGATCTCCCGCCCGCTCATGCGCTGCGATGAGAACACCATCGCCGAGCGCGCCCCCGAGCTCGTCGAGCGCATGCGGGCGGGCGGGCGAATCGCCTTCGCCTCGGACGCGGGAATGCCGGGCGTATCGGACCCCGGCCAGGTCCTCGTGGACGCGGCCCGCGCGGCGGACGTCCCCGTCGAGGTCCTACCCGGCCCCTCGGCGTGCGTGACCGCGCTCGTGGCGAGCGGCATCGCCTGCAACCGCTTCTTCTTCGAGGGGTTCCTGCCGCGCAGGCACGGCGAGCGGGTCCGCCGCCTCGTTGAGCTCGCGCCGATTCCCGGGGCCCTCATCTTCTACGAATCGCCGCATCGGGTCGTGGCCTCGCTCGCCGCCCTCGCCGAGGTGCTGCCCGCGCGCACCGTCGCGGTCTGCCGCGAGCTGACGAAGCTCCATGAGGAGGTGCTGCGGGGGACCGCCGCGGAGCTGAGCGGGATCCTCGCCGCCCGCCCCGAGGTGAAAGGCGAGATCGCACTCGTCGTGGCCCCGCCGGCTCCCGATGAACCGCGGCCGCGGGCATCCGCCCCCGCCGGGGATCCCGAGGCCGCCCTCGCGGCGGACATCGAGGAGGCGCTCGACGCCGGTGAGCCCGCGTCCGCCATCGCCAAGCGCTTGAGCCAGCGCCACTCCCTCAAGAGGCGCGCCGTCTACGAGCGCGTTCTCGCCGCCCGGGAGCGCCGGGGCTGAGCGGGGCCGCTGGGTCGGGCCGGGTGCGCCGCAATGGTGCAGCCGCCCGCCTGCCCGCTTCCAAAACCCTTCATGGAACTCATCATTTGCATTTCATAGACTTCTGCTAGCTAATGCGTTTGAGGTGATGTCTCGCATAGATACCGGGGGTGATGAGATGCCGAGCGTGTCGGAAGACCGTGTGCTATCGCTCATCCAGCATATCGATGCGCATCCCTATCAGACTGAAGAAGAGCTTGCCGAATGGTTCGACGTCGAGATCGGCGTGCTGCGGCATCTGGAGGCGGCCGCCTCGCATCTCCTCCCACCGGGGTGCCGTATCGCCCGGGGTCCGGCGGGGCTCTTCTTCGAGACGCGGGACCGGCCCGCGCTGTCCAGGTGGCTCCGCGCCATGCGATCGGGGGCGGGTGCGCCCCCGGCGCCCTCGACGCCGGAGGAGCGCGTCTCGTTTCTTTTGGGCGAGCTGATCTCCCGTCGGACATGGATCACGATCGACGCCCTCGCCGACCTCATGTTCTGCTCGCGCAGGACCGTCTCGAACGACTTGAAGGCCGTTGAGGGCCGTCTGCGCGCGTTCGGGCTGGAGCTGGAGAAGAGGCCCCATTACGGGATCCGCATCGTTGGGACCGAGATGGAGCGCCGCGTGGGCCTGGCCAGCGTCCTCATGGACCGGCTCAACGTGGGTGGCAGGGCCCATGCGGGCGATGGCGGGTCCACCGCAGAGGGCGGTCGCGACCCCGTGGCGGACCCCTACGGCATCGAGTCCATCTCGGCGAGCGTGGAGCGCATCAAGGACCGTATGGGTTTCGCGATCAGGCCCATCGCGTTCCAGAACCTCGTGGTCCACATAGCCGTCGCGGTCGCCAGGCTGCAGGGCGGGCATGTGCTTCCCGAAGACAGCCTGGGCGGCTTCGTGGTCGAGGACCGGCGCGTCAGGGGCGTTGCCCAGGCGATCGCAGGCGAGGTCGAGCGCATATTTGGGATCCGCCTGCCCGGCGTGGAGATCGACTACATCGCCCTCCATCTCTCGGGTAAGCGCACGGTCCTCCCCCCCCCGGTCCAGGTGGGTATGGCGCATCAGGTCGAGTCCGCGCCCGGGGTGTCGGCGGACGGCCTCGCGGCCCAGATGATCGAGGCGGTCTGGCGCAGCCTCCACGTCGACCTCCGAGACGACCGGTCCCTGCGCGATAACCTGGCGCGCCATATCGGCCCCCTGACCGTGCGCCTGGCGCATCGCATGCGTCTCGAGAACCCTCTGCTCGATGATGTGGTCAGCAGGTATCCCCTGGCCTTCTCCCTGGCGCGGGAGGGCTCCCGCATCCTTGCGGACAGGTTCTCGTGCGACGTGAGCGATGACGAGGTGGGCTACCTTGCACTCTCGTTCGCCCTCGCGCTCGAGCAGCAGCGGAGAAGCGGCCGCCGCCCGAGGAACGTGCTGATCGTCTGCGCATCCGGTCTGGGCAGCGCCCAGCTGCTCGCCATGCGCGTCAGGGAGCAACTCGGAGGCTATCTGGGGGCCGTCGGAACATGCGATGTCTCTCAGCTCTCCCACGTCGACTTCTCCGATATCGACTGCGTGTTCACGACCGTCCCCATCAGGGTCCGGCTTCCGGTTCCGGTCCACGAGGTGAGCTTCTTCTTCGACCAGGGGGATGTGGTGGGCTTGAAGCGGGTGCTTGAGTCGGTGGACGAGGCCGCCCCCGATCCCCGGTGCTATTTCGATCGGAGTCTCTTCCTCGCCCATGTGCCCGCATCCGATCGGGAGGAGGCCCTCGATGTCCTCTGCGACTGTGCGCGGCGGGTTCTCGACATGTCATCGGAGCTCAGGGACTCCGTTGCCGAGCGGGAGTCGATCGCCTCGACCGCGTTCGGGAACCGCGTCGCCATGCCGCACCCGCTGCGTGCGATGTCGCGTCGGACCGCCGTGGCGGTGGGGCTGCTGGACGAGCCCGTCTCGTGGGGAGGGAAGGAGGTCCAGGCCGTCTTCCTCATCCTTATCTCCGATTCGGAGGACGAGGACCTCAAGCCCTTCTACGAGCTCATGCTCCGCCTCTCCTCCTCGCCTGAGCGCATGGGGGCGCTCATCGCAGACCGGCGCTACGAGTCCCTGATGGCCCAGCTGTCCTCCATCGCCTCCCCCGGGCAGAGGGGAGGGGGCGGCCCGTGATGCGGGGGAGCCGGGATCCCATTCATGTAAATTCGCAGAGAAGGAGCTATTTCTATGACAGATGAGGAAGTGGTCTCAAAGCTGATCGTCCCCGCCGGAACGGCGCGAAGCTCGGCGATCCAAGCGGTGGCCGCGGCCCGGGAGGGGCGCTTCGCCGAGGCCGATGCGCTGATAGCGGCAGGCGATGCCGCGATAAACGAGGCCCATGAGCACCAGAGCGACGAGATCAGGGAGCTCCTGAACGGGAAGGCGCCCGAACCCGTCACGCTCATCATGGTGCACGGGCAGGACCATGTGATGAACGCCATCGCCACGCTCGATCTGGCGCGTCAGATCGTCGGGCTCATCCAAGACCGCTCGGGCGGGGAGCGCCCGTCCGAGTACCGCAACTGAGACGAGAGGGAGCACCGCATGAAGAAGATCTACCTGTTCTGCAGCGCCGGCATGTCCACCAGCATGCTCGCGAAGAGCATGCAGGAGGTGGCGGACGAGCACGGCCTGCCCGCGCGCGTCGAAGCCTTCTCCTCCGGCAAGGTGTCCGAGCTCGTGGAGCGCGACGAGCCCGACTGCCTGCTTCTGGGGCCCCAGGTGGGCTTCCTGTTCAACGAGGTGAACGAGAAGTTCGGCGATCGGATTCCCGTCGGGGTCATCGACGCCGGGGACTACGGCAGGTTGGACGGGGAGCGCGTGCTCAAGTACGCGGTCCTGCTCATCAAGACGCATACGGCATAAGGAAGGGGACGGAACATGGCTCATGTCGATTCCGGCATCATGGGTGTCTTCGAGCGGCGGCTCATGCCTCTGGCGGAGGTCGTCGGGAAGAACCGGTATCTGCTCACGTTGAGGGACACGTTCGCGGCGATCATGCCGCTGCTCATCGTCGGCTCGTTTTTCACCCTGGTCGGCAACTTCCCTATCACCGCGTGGACGGACTTCCTCTCCACCGCGACCATCGGCGGCGAGACGCTCGCGGCGCTGATCTCGGTTCCCGGGACCTGCACCGTGTCGATGATGGCGCTGTTCGTGGCCTTCCTCATGGGATACAACTTCGCGGAGCACGAGCGGCTTGACGACCGCCTGTCGGCCGGCATCGTCTCGCTCCTCGCCTGGCTGCTCCTGCTCCCGCTGTACACGGATTTCACGCCCGAGGGGGCGTCCTCGGCGATCCGGGTGGCGAGCGTTCCCTTGGGGTGGATCGGCTCCAAGGGGGTCTTCGTGGCGATCGTGTCGGGCTTCCTGTCCGTGAAGCTCTACGGCGCCCTGGTGCGCAAGGACCTGATGATCAAGATGCCCGAGGGCGTTCCCCCGACCGTCTCGCGCGCCTTCTCCTCGCTGATCCCCATGACCGCCACCGTCGTGTGCGCGTGGCTCGTCCGGGTGCTCTTCACCTTGACGCCCTGGGGAGACTTCTTCACGTTCCTGTACTCCTTCCTCCAGATCCCCCTGCAGAACCTGGGCGGCACGGTCGTCGCGCAGGCGTTCGTGTACGTCGTCGCGCACGTCCTGTGGTTCTTCGGCATCCATGGGACGAGCATCACCGACTCGGTGTACCAGCCGATCCTGCTCGCGCTCTCGGCGCAGAACCAGGAGGCGATCACAGCGGGCCTCGCTGCACCCAACATCATCAACTACCAGTTCCAGAGCCTGTTCGCCACGCTCGGCGGCGGTGGATCGACGCTCTCGCTCCTGGTTGCGATGCTGTTCTTCTGCAAGTCCGATCGAATCCGGAAGCTCGCGAAGCTCTCCATCGGCCCGGGCGTCTTCAACATCAACGAGCCCGTCATCTTCGGCCTCCCCATCGTGTTGAACCCGGTGCTGCTCGTCCCCTTCGTACTCGTGCCCCTGTTCAACATCGTCACCACCTACGGCGTCATGGCCGCGGGCCTGGTCCCGGTGGCGAACGGCGTCCTCATCCCTTGGACGACGCCGGCGATCATCTCGGGTTTTCTGGTGAGCGGGTGGCAGGGCGCGGTCTGGCAGGCGATCCTGCTCGTATGCGGCGTCCTCATCTACCTCCCCTTCATAAAGACGCTGGATGGGAAGTACCTCGCCGAGCAGGAGCGCGCGGAGCGCGAGGAGCCCAGCGCCACCTCGGCGATCGACGACATCGACCTGGCCGACCTCGACTTCGATTTCTAGGAGGCTGATCATGAGAAGGCGACTTGGCGTATCGGTGTACCCCGAGCGAACGGATGTGGAGCGCGTGCGCAGCTATCTGGAGCGCGCGGCCCGGCTGGGGTTCAGCAGGGTGTTCACCTGCCTGCTCTCGGTCAGCGGGGGCGCGGATGAGACGATTCAGGAGTTCGCGGGGTTCATCCGGATGGCTCACGACCTCGGCTTCACAGTGTCGGTCGACACGAACGAGGACGTGTTCGGGCGCCTGGGCGCGAGCCCCGAGGACGTCGGCCCGTTCGCCGAGATGGGCGTGGACATCATCAGGCTCGACGGGCACTTCGGCGATCAGGGGGACATCATGTTGACCCGGAACGCCGCTGGCATCGCGATCGAGTTCAACGCGAGCGGCAACCTCCCGCTCGACCTCCTGATCGAGCGCGGGGCGGATATGCGGAACATGGTGGTGTGCCACAACTTCTACCCGGAGCCCTACACGGGCCTCTCCGAGGAGACCTTTCAGGGGCTCTCCGCGCGCTACCGCGGGATGGGCCTGCCGGTCGCGGCGTTCGTGACCAGTCGGCAGCCGGGGACCGTGGGCCCCTGGCCCGTATCAGCCGGGCTTCCCACCTGCGAGGACGATCGGCATCGGCCCATCGGCCTCCAGGCGCGGCACCTGGTTGCCTCGGGGTTGGTGGACGATATCCTGATCGGTGACTTCGAGGCCACGGACGCGGAGCTGCGCGAGCTCGCGGGGGTCGACCTCTCCCGGGTCACGATGACGATCGAGACCGTGCCCGGTATTCCCCCCGTGGAGGAGCGCATCGTGTGGGACTACCAGCATGTGACGAGGGGGGACGCATCCGAGTACATGCTGCGCTCCTCGTTCCCGCGCACGGATCACCGCGAGACGTCGATCCCGCCGCGCGACGCGGGGTGCGGGGTGTTCAGGCGCGGCGACGTCCTCGTGGTGAACGACGGCATGGCGCACTACCGCGGCGAGCTCGAGGTGGCCCTCAAGGACATCCCCGCCGACGGGACGCGCAACCTCGTCGGCCGCGTTCCGGAGGAGGAGCTGTTCCTGCTCGACTACGTGAAGCCCGAGCACCCGTTCGGGTTCATTCGCCGATAGGGTGTCTGTGGGGGGCGCAGGCTGCGGGATCCGTCCCGCCGCCTGCGCCCCCGATTCGCCTTACGGTTATGTGTGCGGGTGAGTTGGCGCAGTTTCGGCGTGCGCGGGCGCATGGATGGCTCGCCCGTATATTTGCACGCGAAACGAGGATTTTCATGCAGTAAGCGATCCTATCTCATGCTCGAGACGCGCAAGTTTCGCGAGGACGGAACGTATTTCTTCGCCCGCATGAGCGATTAGTTTGTAAAGATTGATCACTGTAAAACCATAAATAAGGTGATATTATGGAGATCGAGATAAGAGGAGGAGGGATAGGCGAAAAGGAGCGAGTGAGATGCGTAGCGATTAGCGGATCGGTAAGCTTCTAGCTGTCTGCGACCTTCCCTCTTCCTCATTTCCCGGGCGGGGTCCGGGTTCCGACCCGGCCCGGCGATCTCACAGGGGGTGCTCATGGGAGCCTCAGTTTCACGGTTCAGCGCCGTGCTCGGCGTCCAATTCCGGCGTATGCCCCGCCGTCCGCAGTTCAGGATTGCGGTGACGGTGTCTTTGGGCTTCGTGGCTATCGCGTTCACGGAGACCTGCTTCCGTTTTTTCGGCGCGGACTGTTCCCAGCTTCCCTCGCCGGCCACGGCTTGGGCGTGGAATATGGATGTCATGCAGGTGAACTCCATGCGTGTCTACCTGCACTTCTTCATGCTCATACTTGCCGCGCTCATGTTCTCTGATGCGGCAGCTGAAGATATTCGCCGCGGTGTCGCAGGTGTTATCGCCTCAAGGACATCAATCGGTTCTTTCGTGCTCTCCCATGTGATCGTCGCCTTCACGGGCGGGTTCCTCCTCGTTCTGTCGACGCTGGTGCTCTTGCAGGCGCTCGCTATCATCGCCTTTCCCCCCGAGGGGGTCATGGAGGGGGCGTTGGGAGTGCCTTTATATACGCGTGACCTGCTGCCGGACGAATTCATCTTCTCGGATCTCTATCGACTCCATCCGTATCTGTACAATTCGGTGTTTATGGTTTGGTCAGCGCTCTGGGCGGGCTTGATGTCAGTCGTCTCACTGGGAATCTCACTGCTCATGAGGAGGATGCGGGCGATCGCGCTCGTCATCCCCGGTGTGGCCGCGCTCGTCTTGTACTCAATCTCCTCATCCTCCTCGCTCGGTATCTTTCATATGTTGTTCTTCCGGTTGGTGACACCCGGTTACGGCATCCCGCTTGATTCCTCCGCCCTGTTCTTCGGCGAGCCTGTCTTCCTCTTCATCGTGGCCGCTGGGCTTGTGGTCGCCGCACGTGCGAAGGGGAGGGATTTGCTGCTATGAGAGGTATCCGCCGCATCTTTATGCGCCGCCACACCCTTCTGGTCATCGCCATCGCGGTGCTTTTTGCTTGCCGTGTGCTGCAGTATGCCGCCTTGCAGCGTGATCTCGTGCAGCGGGTGTGGCTCGATCGCTATCTGTTCTGTAACGGTTCCAACACCGCCTCGTTTTTACTTGTGCCGCTTACGGTTCTCGTCTGGATGCGTCCGCTCACGTTGTTTTCCAGCGGACTGTTCGCATCGTCGTTCAAGAGCAGAAGGGGTGCGGCTATGGCGTGTGCGGGACATGCGGCGCTCTACAGCCTGTGCTGCTCGCTCGCTATCAACGTGACAGCGACGTTTTCCGTGCTGCCGGTGGCACCCACCCCTTCGGATCTTATCTCCCTTGGCGGCTCTGTCTTGCTCCAAGCCGCGGTGCTTTTCATCGCGTGCATGATCTCGACGATCGCCGCCGTCCTTGTGCGCGAGCCGGCGATCTCGTTTCTGGCGGCAGCCGCGTACGGTGTCTGGGATTTCATGGCGCAAAACGTTGTCGGCGGCGGCCTGCCGTCTATAGGGTGGGGTATCGCGATCGTATCTTCCCAGCTCACGACCGCCGAACTGCTCGTGAAAGCTGCGATGCTGGGCTCGATCGCGCTCGGAATGATCGCGATTCAGCTCATCGCGTTCGAACGCGCCGATTACGTGGACGGCGGCCTGCTCGGCCATCAGCGTTCTTAGGAGACGGTCATGCTTAGGGAACATGAGGTAACGCGCGCTGTGGGTGTCGAGGTTCGCGGCGTCTCGAAGCGTCTGAAGGGCAAGACGGTGCTCGACCAGGTGACGGCATCGTTTCCGGCGATGTCGATCACCGGCCTTCAAGGGCCGAACGGTTCGGGCAAGACCATGTTGCTCCGCGCGATTGCCGGCCTCATCTCCGTGGACGAGGGGGAGATCGAGGTCTGCGGGGAGCGGATTACGGACGGGGGCGCCTTTCCCTCCGACATGGGCTTCCTGATCGAGCCCCTCACGCTCTGGGACGAGTTCACCGGCCTCGAGAACCTAGAGCTGCTCGAGTCGATCTCGCGGAAGCGCGATCCCGCCGCCCCGCGCCGCGCTCTCATGCGCGTCGGCCTTGATCCGGATGATCTCCGCTTGCTCAAAAGCTACAGCTTGGGGATGAGGCAGCGGCTCTCGATCGCCCAGGCGATCATGCTGGCCCCGGGGCTTCTTTTGCTCGACGAGCCAACCAACGCGCTGGATGAAGATGGCAAGGATCTGATCAGGAGGATCCTCTTCGAGGAGCGCGATCGGGGGGCGATCGTGATCGTGATCTCGCATGATCGCGAGGAGTTGGCGCGCGTCAGCGACCTCAGATACCAGATGAGCGAGGGACGGCTAAGCGAGGTGAGTGCGCGATGAAAAGGGGTGCCCGTCGCATGTGGCCGTGGATCGCCGCATGGTCGGTGGTGCTCGTTGCCTGCACCATCCTGGGTGTGGTGACGCGTGTGAGTTACACGGACGTGGGCGATGGGATCGGCGCGCTGCCCTACGCCCCCATGCCCTACTCAAATGCGCAGATAGACAGGGAGGCCGAGCTCACACCGGAGCTCATCGGGTACGGTCCGCTTGAGGGGGCGGAAGCGGTGCTGCGCGTCGAGCGCACGGGCGAGCGGAGGCTCGTGCCGGTGGCCACGCTCACACGCGTGCGCGTGACGTCCGTGCTAGCGGGTGATGGATTTGAACCCGATGATGAGATAGAGCTCTACGAGCCCATCGGTCTGAGCGAATGGGATGGCGGGCGCCTGCTGGTGCCCGAGGCGGCCTACCGCTATGGAGGGGTGTTCATGCGCGAGGGAGCGGAGTACCTGGTTTTCGTGAACCGCGCCGACCCGCGTCGCGCGGTGCCGGAGGCCTACACGCTGGCTGAGCACCCGTTCGCGAAGATTCCCCTATCAGATGACGTGCCCATTCGCATCTGCGAGACGGATCGCGAGCAGCTTCCCATCTCTGAATACGAGGCTTTCGACCTGCTGGCCGCTGACGAGGCATCTGGCGATGGGTATCTCGCGCGTCGGGATGAGGTGCTCGCCATGGTGGGGCTGGAAGCCATGTCGGAGGAGTGACGTCGCCCTGTGTCGCCTCTCGCCCGCCGTACACCCCCTGCAGCCTCGCTTTTGATAGACTAGCAGACTGCACACACATCGCGAGGGGAGTGCCTGATGGCCGAGAAACCGTCCTATTTCATCACCACGCCGATCTATTATGTGAACGCAGCGCCCCACCTGGGCACGGCGTACTCCACCATCGTGGCCGATGTCCAGGCCCGTTTCCGCCGCGCCATGGGGTATGACGTGCGCTTCCTCACCGGTATGGACGAGCACGGCCAAAAGGTCGCCGAGGCCGCTGCGGCCCACGACATGACCCCGCAGGAGTGGTGCGACTCCCAGGCCCCGCTCTTCAAGGACCTCTGGGCCGAGCTCGAGATCTCCAACGATGATTTCATCCGCACCACCGAGGGCCGCCAGCGCGCCGCCGTCCAGTACCTCTGGGAGCGCATGCGCGAGTCGGGCTACCTCTACAAGGGCAGCTACGACGGCTGGTACTGCGTCCCCGACGAGACCTTCTTCACCGACACCCAGGTCGCCAAGGCCAACGAGGGCCACGAGGGCGCCGACCACCTCTGCCCCGACTGCCACCGCCCGCTCGAGCGCGTGCAGGAGGAGAGCTGGTTCTTCAAGCTCTCCGCCTTCCAGGACCGCCTGCTCGAGCTCTACGAGGAGCACCCCGAGTTCGTCCAGCCGAGCTTCCGCATGAACGAGGTCAAGAGCTTCGTCGCCGGCGGCCTCAACGACCTCTCGGTCTCCCGCAACACCTTCGACTGGGGCATCCCCGTGCCGTTCGACGAGGGGCACGTCACCTATGTCTGGTTCGACGCCCTGCTCAACTACATGACCGCCGTCGGCTACGGCGTCGACGAGCCGGCCGCCCAGGCGGAGTTCGCCCGCCGCTGGCCCGCCCAGGCGCATATCGTCGGCAAGGACATCATCCGATTCCACTGCGTGATCTGGCCGGCCATGCTCATGGCGATCGGCGAGGCCCTGCCCGAGCGCGTCTTCGCCCACGGCTTCCTCATGGTTCGAAACGAGGAGACGGGCAAGGGCGAGAAGATGTCCAAGAGCCGCGGCAATGCGATCGCCCCGCGCGAGGTCATCGACCTGCTCGGCGTCGAGGGGTACCGCTACTACTTCATGACCGACGTGGTGCCCGGCATGGATGGCGCGATCTCCTTCTCCCGCATGCGCCAGGTTTACAACGCCGACCTCGCGAACAGCTGGGGCAACCTCATCTCCCGCTCGCTGAACATGAGCGCGAAGTACTTCGACGGCCTCGCCCCGGCGCGCCCGTCGGATGCCTCCGCCCACCCGAACCCGCTCGCCGAGATCGCCGACGGCATCGTCGATCGCTATGCCGCGAAGATGTCCGCCTTCGCCTTCGGCGAGGGGGCATCCGAGGTCATGGAGCTCATCCGTGCCGCCAACCGTTACATCGAGGACTCCGAGCCCTGGGCCCTCGCCAAGGATCCGGCTCGCGCCGATGAGCTCGCCTTCGTGATCTACAACCTGCTCGAGGCGATCCGGATCTCGGCGCACCTCCTCGTCCCCTTCATGCCCGAGACCTCGGCCGAGGCGCTGCGCCGCATCTCCTGCGCGGACGAGGCCGGCGCGGACGACCTCGCCGCGGCCTGCGCCTGGGGCGGGCTCGCAGGCGGTACGCCGGTGGAGAAGGGCGAGGCGCTGTTCCCGCGCCTGGAGGAGAACTAAGGGGGCGCGGTGACCACATCCCCGCTTGCGAGCCCGGGCGCCACGCGGGCGCTGCTCGACGCCTATGGGCTCGCCACAAAGCATCGGCTGGGGCAGAACTTTCTGGTGGACAACCATGTGATCGAGCGGATCATGCTCCTGGCGGACCTCTCCGGCACGGAGCGCGTGCTCGAGGTGGGCCCGGGGATCGGCACGCTGACGCTGGCACTGCTTCAGGAGGCCGCGCACGTGACCTCGCTCGAGATGGACGCCGAGCTCGAGCCGGTGCTCGCGGCCCACGCGACCGCGCATCCGTCGTTCTCCTACCTGATGGGAGATGCGCTGAGGATCTCCGCGGCCGAGGTCGCGCAGGCATCCGGCGGCGAGCCCGAGATCCTCGTGGCGAACCTGCCCTACAACGTGGCGGCGACGATCATTCTCTCCTTCCTGGAGGAGCGCCCCGGCCTGCGTGCCGCCGTGGTGATGGTGCAGAAGGAGGTCGCCGACCGCATCTCCGCCGTGCCGGGCACCAAGGCCTACGGCGCCTACACCGCCAAGCTCGCACTCACGGGCCGTGTGACGGGCCGCTTCGAGGTGCCCCCGCGCTGCTTCATGCCAGCTCCCCATGTGGATTCCGCCGTGGTGCGGATCGACCGGCACGCTCCGGGCGAGGGGCCGCTGCCGTCGGAGGGCGTTGCGCGCGCGGATGTCTCCCGGGTGATCGATGCGGCCTTCATGCAGCGTCGGAAGACCATCCGGAACTCCATGGCAGCCGCCGGGTTCGACAAGTCCGCGCTCGACGCCGCCTTCTCCGCCTGCGGGATCGCTCCCGCCGCCCGCGGGGAGACGCTCGCCCCGGCCGATTTCGTGCGGCTCGCCGCCGGGTTGGCGTCCGTGCGGTAGCCCTCGGACACAGATGGGGCCTTGTGCCGTCCGCGTCGCTGGGTTATGATGCTCCCAACCTGTCGGCATTCGAGAAACCGTTGAAGCGGAGAAGTAGTCGTCCATGCGCGTAGAGAGACCCTGGGGCGGTGGGATCCAGGGCGAGATGCAGAACGATGAGTGGGCCGCTGAGGGCGCACCGAACGGTATGCGGCATCCCCCCATACCGAAGTAGGCTGCGACGCGGAGGGCATGCGTGAGTTGCCCGGGGCGTTCGCGCGCCCTGTATGAGAGCATGGGAAACCGTGAACCAAGGTGGCACCGCGGGCGTTGACGTCGCTCGTCCTTGGGTTCTATCGGGCCGGGGGCGCTTGCCGCCTCCATAGGCGAAGGGGTGCACCATGCGCGAGGGAATGCGGCCGGAGGGGCGCTCGGTTGAGAGGCCCACCATCGAGGAGGTCCGCGCCTGGGCGCGCGACGGGGGCTATCGGCGCGTCCCCGTGACCCGCGAATTGCTATCGGATCGCATCACCGCCATCGAGGCGCTGCGTGCCGTCCGCGCCGTCTCGAACCACTGCTTCCTGCTTGAGAGCGCCGAGCCCGACCAGCGCCGGGGCCGTTACAGCTTCATCGGGTTCAAGCCGACGATGGAGGTCACCTGCGTCGACGGGGTCCTTTCGGTCAGGAGCGGCCTCGAGGGCGCGGGCGAGCCGGAGCGCACCCGCGTCGAGCACCCCGGCGCCTTCCTGCGCGAGCTCATCGCCCGCCACCGGAGCCCGCGCATCGAGGGGCTTCCTCCCTTCACGGGCGGCCTCATGGGCTACTTCGCCTTCGATTACCTCAAGTACGCCGAGCCCTCCCTGAGCCGAGGGGATTTGGAGTGCGGCGACTTCCTCGACATGGACCTCATGCTCTTCGACCGCGTGATCGCGTTCGACTCCTATCGGCAGCGCATGGTCCTCATCGCCTCGGTCGACCTGGGGACGGGCGATGTCGACGCCGCTTGGGAGCGCGCCCTCGGGCAGCTGGATGAGATGGAGGGGGTGCTCGCCGGCACGCAGCGTCACGCCTTCAAGCCCCTGCGCCTGCTCGAGGAGCTCTCCTGCCGCTACGACGCTCTGCGCTTCGCCGAGATGGTCTCGGCGGCCAAGGAGCGAATCCGCGAGGGGGACGTCTTTCAGGTGGTCCTCTCCAATCCGCAGAGGGCGCGGGCCGAGGGGAGTCTGTTCGACGCCTACCGGATCATGCGTTCGGCGAATCCCTCTCCCTACATGGTCTTCCTCTCCAGCGACGACGTCGAGATCGCCGCCGCCTCGCCCGAGACCCTCGTGCGGCTCGAGGACGGCCGCCTCTTCACCTACCCCCTTGCCGGGACGCGCCCGCGCGGAGCGACCCCCGAGGAGGACGCCGCGCTCGAGCGCGAGCTCCTGGCCGATGATAAGGAGCTCGCCGAGCACAACATGCTCGTGGACCTCGGGCGGAACGACCTGGGTCGTGTAAGCGAGCTGGGAAGCGTCGAGGTCTCCTCCTACCATGACATCCTGCGGTTCAGCCATGTGATGCACATCGGCTCCACGGTCACGGGCACCCTCGCGTCCGATCGGGATGCGGTCGACGTGATCGACTCCATTCTGCCGGCCGGCACGCTCTCGGGTGCGCCGAAGATCAGGGCGTGCCAGATCATCCAGGACCTCGAGGGCGCCCGGCGGGGTATCTACGGCGGGGCGATCGGGTACATCGACTTCACCGGCAACCTCGACACCTGCATCGCGATTCGCCTCGCTTACAAGAGGGGAGGAGAGGTCTGCGTGCAGTCCGGGGCGGGAATCGTCGCCGACTCGGACCCGGCGCGCGAGTTCGCGGAATGCCGGAACAAGGCGCGTGCCGTCGTCGAGGCCCTCTCCGTCGCCGAGGGAGGCATCGCATGATCGTTCTCATCGACAACTACGACAGCTTCTCCTACAACCTCTATCAGCTGATCGGGGGTCTTGGAGCGAGCGTCCGCGTGGTGCGCAACGACGAGCTCGGCGTCGAGGAGATCGCATCGCTCGGCCCCGCGGGAATCGTGCTCTCCCCGGGCCCGGGGAGGCCAGCGGAGGCGGGCGTATGCGAGGAGCTCGTCCGCGCCTTCAGCGGCCGCGTCCCCATCTTGGGCGTCTGCCTCGGGCACCAGGCCATCTGCGAGGCCCTGGGGGGCAAGGTGGTACATGCCGCCGAGCTGATGCACGGCAAGTCGTCGCGCTCGCGCGTCGACACCTCCTCCCCGCTCTTCCGCGGGATCCCCGAGGTGATCTCGGTCGCACGATACCATTCTCTCGAGGTCGATGAGGGCACCCTGCCCGCGTGCCTTCGCCCCATCTCCCGCATCGAGGGTGCCGCTTCGGGTGGGATCATGGCGGTCGGGCATGTGGCGCACCCCACCTACGGCGTCCAGTTCCATCCGGAATCGATCCTCACGCCCGAGGGCCCCCGCATCGCCGGGAACTTCCTCGGCATCTGCCGATCGCACGGTGCGACCGGCTTCAACCAGAAAGGATGCTTGTCATGATCAAAGAAGCGATCGCGAAGGTTGTCACCGGGGAGGACCTCACCGCCGAGGAGTCCTTCTCAGCAATGCGGGAGATCATGAGCGGGGAGGCGACCCCCACCCAGATAGCCGCCTTCCTCGCCGCCCTCTCCACCAAATCGGATCGGGCGGAGACGGCCGATGAGATCGCGGGTGCCGCCCGCGCCATGCGTGAGCTCGCGGAGCCCGTGGAGCACCCCGGCCTCGAGGTGCTCGAGATCGTCGGAACGGGCGGGGACGGCTCGAACACCTTCAACATCTCCACCACGGCGGCCCTCATCGCCGCCGGGGCGGGGGCGCATGTGGCCAAGCACGGGAACCGGGCGGCCAGCTCCTCCTGCGGCACCGCGGACTGCATGGAGGCCCTCGGGGTCAACCTGGACCAGGATCCCGCGCTCGCGCAGCGCCTCATCGAGACCTGCGGCATAGCCTTCCTGTTCGCCCAGCGCTACCACCGGGCCATGCGCTATGTCGCCCCCATCCGCCGGGAGCTGGGCTTCCGCACCATCTTCAACATCTTGGGGCCGCTGACCAACCCGGCGCGCCCGGAGTTCTTCCTGCTCGGGGTCTACGATGAGACCTTGGTCGAGTCCGTCGCGGCTGCGCTGGCGCACCTCGGGGTCCGTCACGCGCTTGTGGTGCACGGCCAGGACGGTATGGACGAGATCTCGCTCAGCGCCCCGACCACCGTCTGCGAGCTCTCGGACGGGGCGCTTCGCACCTATGCCATCGCGCCCGAGGACTTCGGCCTCGCGCGGTGCTCCAAGGCGGACCTCACCGGATCGACGCCCGCGGGCAATGCCGCCCTTGTCCGGGCCATCCTCGCGGGCGAGGAGGTCGGCGCCCGCCGAGACGCGGCTCTCCTGAACGCCGCCGCGGCCCTCTACGCGGCCGGGATCGCCCCGGATATCGCCGGGGGCCTCGAGCGGGCGCGCGCGGCGCTCGTTTCGGGCGCGGCCCTGCGCACCCTCGACTCCCTCGTCGCCACGTCCCAGGATGCGTGAGCCCATGGAACGCGAGAACAGGGAAAACATACTCCAGATCATAGCCGGGGCCACCCGTGAGCGCGTGGCGGCGGAGCGCGCCGCCCTTCCGCTCCCGGAGCTCCGGGAGCGCGCCCGCGCGGTTCCCGTCTTGCCGGGATACCCCTTCGAACGCGCCCTCTCGCGTCCGGGGATGTCCTTCATCTGCGAGGTGAAGCGCGCGTCCCCCTCCCGCGGCGCCATCGCCGCGGGGGCGTTCGACCCGGTTGCCATCGCCCTCGACTACGAGCGCGCCGGCGCCGCCGCGGTGAGCTGCCTCACGGAGCCGACCTGGTTCCAGGGAGCCGACTCCCATCTCGCCCGCGTTGCCGACGCGGTGTCCATTCCGGTGCTGCGCAAGGACTTCGTGGTGGACGAGTACATGGTGTGGCAGGCCCGGGCCATCGGGGCATCGGCGGTTCTGCTCATCGTCTCGCTTCTAGACGACGCCGAGCTCGCGGCGTGCATAGCGCTCGCCCATGACCTCGGGCTCTCGGCGCTCGTCGAGGCCTACGAGCCAGATGAGGTCCCCCGCGCCCTCGCGGCCGGCGCCCGCGTGATCGGGGTGAACAACCGCGATCTCAAGACCTTCGAAGTCGATTTCGGTCGAAGCATCGATCTGCGGCCGCTTGTGGGGCCCGGCCGCCTGTTCGTATCGGAGTCGGGCGTCTCGAGCCGCGCGGATGTCGAGCGGCTCGAGGAGGCGGGCATCGACGCGGTCCTGATAGGCGAGACCCTCATGCGCGCCCCGGATCGCGTGGAGGCGCTCGGCGTCCTGCGCGGGGTTGGCGGTGCGTCATGACCCGGGTGAAGCTCTGCGGGATGTTCAGGGATGAGGACATCCCCGCCGTGGTCGACGCCGCGCCGGACCTGTGCGGTTTCGTGGTGGAGGTCCCCTCCTCGCCGCGAAGCGTCAGCGTGGAGCGTCTGGTCGAGCTCTGCTCGCTTATGGACGCCATCGAGTCCGCTGAGGCCGCCCGTTCGCGCATCGGCCGCGTCGGCGTCTTCGTGAACGCCCCCATCCCCTATGTGGCGCGGGCGGCGGAGGCGGCGGGCCTTGATCTCGTCCAGCTCCACGGGAACGAGAACCGACCCTATATCGATGCGCTCCGCGGTCGCCTCCCGCGCGGGGTCCGTATCATCCAGGCGTTTCGGCCGCGCGTCCCCGCGGACGCGGTTCGTATCGAGGAGAGCCACGCCGACCTCGTCCTGCTGGATGCGGGCCAGGGATCGGGTACCGCCTTCGACTGGTCGCTCGCCGCGCCCGTCACGCGCCCCTTCCTCTTGGCCGGGGGGCTCGCACCCGAGACGTTGGCAGAGGCGATTCGCGAGGTCAGCCCGTGGGGCGTGGACATGAGCAGCGGGATCGAGACGGATGGCGTCAAGGATCCGGAGAAGATGAAGGCCGCCGTCGCGGCGGCGAGAGGAAGGTCGGTATGAGCAATTCGAGAAGCTCCCGTGGGCGCTTCGGTGTCCACGGCGGGCAGTACATCCCCGAGACCCTGATGAGCGCGGTCATGGAGCTCGAGGAGGCCTATGAGCGCTATAAGGGGGATTCCGCGTTCACTGCGGAGCTGAGCGCGCTGCTGAATGACTACGCCGGACGCCCTTCGCTCCTCTACTACGCCGCCAACATGACCCGCGATCTCGGCGGCGCCCGCATCTACCTCAAACGCGAGGATCTGAACCACACCGGCGCCCACAAGATCAACAACGTGCTCGGGCAGGCTCTGCTCGCCCGCCGCATGGGGAAGACGCGCCTCATCGCCGAGACGGGCGCGGGCCAGCACGGCGTGGCCACGGCCACGGCGGCGGCGCTGATGGGCATGGAGTGCGTGGTCTACATGGGCGTCGAGGACATGGAGCGGCAGGCGCTGAACGTCTACCGCATGCGTCTGCTCGGCGCGGAGGTGCGCGGGGTGTCGAGCGGCACCGGCACGCTCAAGGATGCGGTCTCGGAGACCTTCCGGGAGTGGACGGCGCGCATCGACGACACCCACTACTGCCTGGGCTCGGTCATGGGTCCTCACCCGTTCCCGACCATGGTGCGCGATTTCCAGGCGGTGATCTCACGGGAGGCCCGCGAGCAGTGCCTGGCCGAGACGGGACGCCTGCCCGACGCCGTCCTCGCCTGCGTGGGCGGCGGCTCCAACGCGATCGGGAGCTTCTACCACTTCATCGAAGATGAGGGGGTGCGCCTGATCGGCTGCGAGGCCGCGGGGCGCGGTGCGGACACCGCGGAGACCGCGGCCACCGTGACCGTGGGCTCCGTCGGCATCTTCCATGGGATGAAGAGCTACTTCTGCCAGGACGCCTACGGCCAGATAGCCCCCGTGTACTCCATCAGCGCGGGCCTCGACTACCCGGGCGTGGGGCCCGAGCACGCGGCCCTCGCCGACGCGGGCCGCGCGGAGTACGTACCGGTCACCGACGATGCGGCGGTGGAGGCTTTCGAGTATCTGAGCCGCATGGAGGGCGTGATCCCGGCCATCGAGAGCGCGCACGCCGTGGCGCACGCGATGACGCTCGCCCCGACCATGGACGCCGACCAGACCATCATCGTCACGCTTTCGGGCCGCGGGGACAAGGACGTCGCCGCGATCGCCCGCTACCGGGGAGAGGACCTTCATGAGTAACATTGCACGCGCTTTCACGGACGGCCGGGGCGCCCCCAGGAAGGCGTTCATACCGTTTGTCACCGTCGGCGATCCCACGTTGCCCGTGTCGGAGGAGCTCGTCGTCCAGATGGCCGAGGCAGGTGCCGACCTGATCGAGCTGGGGATCCCGTTCTCGGATCCGATGGCGGAGGGCCCGGTGATCCAAGGGGCGAACCTCCGCGCCCGCGCCCAGGGCGTGACGACCGATGACGTCTTCGCACTCGTCTCCCGCGTGCGTCGGCGCACGGACGTGCCGCTCGCCTTCATGACCTACGCGAACGTGGTGCACTCCTATGGGATCGAGCGCTTCGCCGATGCCCAGGCCGCGCTCGGGATGGACGGGCTCATCCTTCCCGATGTCCCCTTCGAGGAGAAGGAGGAGTTCTCCCTCCCGCTCGCGGAGCGCGGGATCGATCTGGTGAGTCTGATAGCCCCGACCTCCCATGAGCGCATCCGGCAGATCGCGCGCTCCGCGAGCGGGTTCGTGTACTGCGTGAGCTCGCTGGGCGTCACCGGCACGCGCGAGCGGATCACGACCGACATCGCCTCGATGGTGGCCCTCGTCCGCGAGGTCACGGACACGCCGGTGGCCGTTGGGTTCGGCATCTCCACGCCCGAGCAGGCGGCGGCCATGGCCGCCCTCTCGGACGGGGCCATCGTGGGGTCGGCGATCGTGGGGCTGATCGAGCGCCACGGAGAGGATGCCGCGGGACCGGTGGGCGAGCTCGTGTCCCGCATGGCCGAGGCGGTGCATGCCGCGTGAGCGGAGCCCTTGAGCCCCTCGTCTTCTGCAAGCGGTCCCGAAACCGAGTCCGGGGATACCCTGCGCCGGTCCCCCTCGCCCCGCTCGCCGACACCCACGCCCACCTCACCTGCTTCTGGGAGAAGGACCCCGCCTCCTGCCTCGCCCGCGCGGCGCTCGTCGGCGTGCGGCAGCTGACCACGCTCTTCGACCCCGTGGGAGACGACATGGGGCTCCCGGACTTCCAGGTCCGGCTCCGCTCCTGGCTCGCGGACGCGCGGCGCCTCATCGCCGAGGGCGAGGGTGCGGGCGCGGCGGTCGATGACCCGTCCGCCCTCATCGACCGGGTGCGCTACCTTGTGGGCGTCCACCCCTATGGGGCGCCTGCGTACACGGATGAGATCGAGGCCGTACTTTACGCCGCCCTCGTCGACGACCTCTGCGCGGGCATCGGCGAGATCGGCCTCGACTACCACGTCGACCTCGATGACCGGGTGGAACCCGCCCCGCGCGGCCTGCAGATCGAGGTGTTCTCCCGGCAGCTCTCGATCGCCGCAGAGGGCGACCTGCCGGTCGAGCTCCATCTGAGGAACGCCGCCGGCGATACGGCCCGCGCGGCCCATGCGGACGCCTTCCGCGTGCTCGCGGACGTGGGCGTGCCTCGTGCGGGGTGCGTGCTCCACTGCTTCGGCGAGGATCGGGCCACGATGGAGCGGGCGTGCGAGCTCGGTTGCCATATCGCCTACGGCGGGGCGGCCACGTTCAACCGGAACGAGGGGGTGCGCGAGGCCTTCGCCGCCACGCCGCTCGACCGGATCCTTTTCGAGACCGACTGCCCCTATATGGCCCCGATGCCCCTGCGCGGGTCCGAGTGCGAGCCGGCCATGGTCACCTTCACCGCCGACGCCCTCGCACGCGACCGGGCCGCGCGCACCGGGGAGGACCCCGCCGCGATCCAGCGCGCGGCATGGGGAAACGCGGTGCGGCTGTTCGGGTAGGGGGACGAGGGCGTCTTCCTCCGGCGCGGCGCTTCGCCCTGGTGGGGCACCTTGCCTTTCGGACCTGCGTTTGCGACGGGCGCCGGTTCGGCCCTGCCGGGCGCGTTTTCGCCGCTCCCGCGCTCCCCGTTATAATGGGGGTCATATGCACCGCTGCGTCTCGATTTGAGGAGCGCCCATGCCCCATCTCCACCCTTCGCGCCTGCTCGCCGCCCTCAGTCTCGCGGCCGGCCTCGTCTGCCTGCCCGTGCCCGCCTTTGCGAGCCGCCTGGACGCCGATCTCATCTGCGGCACCGCGGCCTCCACGGGCGCTTTCGCCGAGTCGGACCTCCCCGATATCGAGGCGAAGGCCTCGATCGTCGTCGGGCAGGACGGCACGGTCTATTTCGAGCGCGAGGCCGACACCGAGCTCAAGATCGCTTCGATTACCAAGGTCATGACCGCGATCGTGGCGCTCGAGAACGCCGACGTCACCGACACGATCACCGTGGATCACGCGGCGGCGACCGTCGGCCAGTCCTCGGCCGACCTCGAGGAGGGCGACACCATGCCGCTCTCCGTCGCCCTCAAAGCCCTGCTCATGGCATCGGGCAACGACGCGGCCATGGCAATCGCCACGAGTGTGGGCAGAAAGATCGACCCGTCTTCGAGCGATCCCTACGACACCTTCATCGACGCGATGAACGCCAAGGCCAAAGAGCTCGGCATGGAGCACAGCCTGTTCACCAACCCGCACGGCCTCGATTTCGACGGCTGGGAGGCCGATATGCACTCCACGGCCCGCGACGTCGCAACGATGTTCGCCCACGCGATGAAAAGCGAGGACTTCCGCGCCATCGACGGGGACGCCGACCGCGTCATCACCGTGCGCGGCAAAGACGGGGCGAACCGATCCATCACGCTCAAAGACCGCAACGAGCTGCGGGGCCAGGATGGCAACATCGGCGGTAAGACGGGCGGGACCTATATCGCGCTGCAGTGCTTCGTCGGCGCGTTCAAAAGGGATCTCGGTGGCGAGGTGTACACGGTGACGCTCGGAAGCGACGGCGACGCCCAGCGCTGGGCCGACACCCGCACCGTGGCCTCCTGGTATTACAACCATATGGCTGCCTACCCGCTGGTCACAACCGTGAAGACCACGGCGGACGGCTCGCCGCTCGTGGCACGCGTGACCAATGAGGCCTGGTCCGACCGGACGGTCGACGTCACCGTGGAGGACCCGTCGGCGACGGTCGCCGTGTTCAGCTTGGCCGGCGAGGTCAAGATGGCTGCCTCGCTCAATCCTGTGAACGGCGGCGTGCGCCGCGGCGAGGAGGTCGGGACGCTCAGCGCCGAACAGGGCGGGCGCACCCTGGCGAGCGTGAAGCTCATCGCGGCCGAGGACCAGGCGGGGCCGAATCCGCTGGAATGGCTGCTCGTTCAGGCGGACCGGGTCGTGCGGTTCTTCACGGGCGAGCCGGGCGCGGCTGCGGGGGAGGAACTGTTCGAGGTTCCGAAGGCGACCGATCTGGACGCGGCCTGATTCGACGGCCGCCGCATGGCGCGCGCAACGCTTAAAACTCACTGAAGCGGATGTGGGGATGGCGTTGCGGTGCGACATCTTGGCGATAATGGTCGGCATGCTGGAAGGGGGCACGGGATGGAGCATCCGCATATCCTGGTGGTCGACGATGAGAAGACGATCACCGACCTGGTGGGCATCTACCTGAAAAACGAGGGCTTCGAGGTCACGCTCGCCTACAACGGGGCAGACGCCGCCCGAGCGATCTTGGAAACCGGCTTCGACCTGGCGGTCCTCGACGTCATGCTGCCCGATATCGACGGGTTCGAGCTGCTGCGCACCATTCGGGCCGAGGACACCTATCCCGTGATCATGCTCACGGCGAAGGGCTCGCAAAACGACAAGATCGAGGGGCTCTCGCTCGGTGCGGACGATTACGTGGTGAAGCCCTTCCGCCCGCTTGAACTCGTGGCCCGCGTGAAGGCTCAGCTGCGGCGCTACACGAGCTACGGCAGCCGCGACCAGGCCGGTGAGGACTCCGCGGTGATCTCCTTCGACGGGCTCGTGATCAACCGCGACGCCCGATCGGTGAACGTGGACGAGCGCTCCGTTCGCCTGACGCCGCTCGAGTACTCCATCCTGCTCTACCTCGCCGAGCATCGCGGGCATGTGGTGCCGGTGGAGGAGCTCTTCCAGGCCGTGTGGGGCGAGAAGTTCATGCAGGGGTCCAACAACACGGTCATGGTGCACATCCGCCACCTGCGCGAGAAGGTGGGTGACGATGCCCAGAATCCGCGTTTCATCAAGAACATCTGGGGTGTGGGCTACACGATCGAGGCGTAGGCGCCGATCTATGACTTTTGTTGTTCGTTTGCCATGCTTCGGGGCTCTATTAGGGGGGTTGGTTGAAAACAAAAAGTCGATTGTAAGGGGATTTTCCGGAAGGAGCTATATACACTTTTCCGTAGTAAAGCACCCAACAGGCAGTTCTATGAGAAAATGGCGCCAAAAACGTGTGATAAAAGCCCTCAGCCGATAATTCCCCTTACAATCGACTTTTTTGTTTGCGAAGGCCGCGAGAAGAGGGCTATGGGGGCCCGAGCGGCCTTGCGGCAGTGGCTGGCTCCGCATAGCTGGGGCCATGGGTCGCTTTGCGTGGTCATGCGGCGGCGACGCCGTGCGGTGTGGGGTCGCCGCCTCGCAATGCTGCGGCTCCGCATGGATCCCGCTCATTTGTCCTATGGCGTTCAGCGGACAGCGCTCATCTCGCGGCTCTATCCCGCGGCGTCCGGATCACGCCGCCCGCGCATCCTGCTCCACGGCATCCGTCCCACATTCCGCTCGAGGCACCCCGGCACCGCTCGCCCCGCAGCAACCGCGCGCGTCCCGCGCCCTGCAGCCCGATATTAAGCAAGTCTTCCATTCACGCTGGATGCACCCCTTTTTATACTGGGGAGGACCAAGTGCGCGGCGGCGCGCCATCCCGGCGGTCTGCTGCTGCAAGGCGAGTTCTAGAAAGGCATCGCACCTTGAGCTATCGCGACTTCATCACAAGGGGCTCGGACCACAAGCCCGTCAGCCCCTTCGAAAACGGGGCCCCGGCTCCCGCGGGGGGCGAGCCCGCGCGGCCGGAGGAGGCCTCCCACCCGTTCGCGGCCTCATCCTGGGATGACGACAGCTTCAACACCGTCCTCGGCCATCTGCGGCAGGTCGTCGACAGCCGCATCGTCGCTCTGGCGGTGCTCGCCTTGCTGCTCTTCCTGCTCGTGCGCCTCGAGAACCTGCCCTTGCTGGCGGTCTTCCTGTTCGGCGGCTACGTCTTGTGCGACCGCTTCATCCCGGCGCGCCGCTGTGTTGTGATCGGCGGCTCCATCTGGCTCATGGTCCTGCTCCTTGGGAGCGCGATCACATCCTCGTTCGGCTACCTGCTCGTGACCGTCGATTACCTGTTCACCTTCTGCGGCTTCCTCCTCGCGCTCGCCGCCTGCCTGGCGTTCTTCGCCGGCCGCTCCATGTACTATCTTGGCTACGACCGCGGCCGCGAGGGCGCCGACGCCGCGATCGCGGCCCACGTGGTCAACCGGCTCGTCGAGAACCCGGATGACTGGAGTCAGATCGACGGGGACTTCCTCGCCGTCGAGGGCGCACTCACCCGCGTACGCGACCGCGAGCGCGCGAGCGCCCAGGCGCTGCGCGACGAGGCCCGCCGCAAAGACGACCTGGTCACCTACCTCGCCCACGACATCAAGACCCCGCTCGCAAGCGTGGTGGGCTACCTCTCCCTGCTCGAGGAGGCCCCCGATTTGCCGGCTGAGCAGCGGGCCCGCTTCACGGGCATCGCGCTCGACAAGGCTCATCGCCTAGACGCCCTCATCGAGGAGTTCTTCGACATCACGCGCTTCGACTTCCATGACATCGTGCTCACTCGCGGCTACGTGAACCTCTCGCTCATGCTCTCGCAGGTGGCGGAGGAGTTCTATCCCACGCTCGCCGCCCAGGACAAGACGATCGAGGTCGAGGCGCCCGCCGACCTCACGGCGCTCATCGACGGCGACAAGATGGCGCGCGTGTTCAACAACGTGATCAAGAACGCGATAGCCTACAGCTACGAGGGGTCGACGATCTGGCTCCGCGCGGCCCGCGAGGAGGGGACGGTGCGCGTCACCGTCGAGAACCGGGGGGATCCGATCCCCGAGCCCAAGCTCAAACTGATCTTCGAGAAGTTCTACCGGCTGGATGCGGCGCGCGCGACCAACCACGGCGGCGCCGGCCTGGGTCTCGCGATCGCGAAGGAGATCGTTAACGCGCACGGCGGCGAGATCTCCTGCGATTCCACCCCCGAGCGCACGGTGTTTACGATCGCGCTGCCCGCCCCGGAGCGGCCGGAGGCGTAGGCCTGCTTGACGCCCCGTCTGGCCAGGAGGCCGGGCAGCCGCGCGGCCACGCGGACCCACGGCCGCACGGCCACGTCCCGTCCATCGCCCTGCCCCAGCCCGCACGCCGATTGCACGGCGCCGGCTTACCTCCCGCTTACAAACCGGTTGTATCATGTTGACAGCATGACGCGACCGTAAGGGGTGCCCGGTGATCTACTACGTCGAAGACGATGACAACATCCGCAAGCTCGCCCTGTACGCCCTTCATCAGCAGGGCATCGACGCCGAGGGCTTCAGCTGCGACAGCGAGTTCAAGGCCGCGGTGGCCAAACGCGTGCCGGATGCCGTCCTGCTCGACATCATGCTCCCCGACACCGACGGCCTGGAGATCCTGCGCCGCCTTCGCGCTGACCAGGAGACCGCCCAGGTGCCCATCATGATGCTCACGGCCAAAGACGCCGAGCTCGACAAGGTCGTCGCCCTTGACGGGGGCGCCGACGACTACCTCACCAAGCCCTTCTCCCTGATGGAGCTCACGAGCCGGTGCCGCGCCCTGCTGCGCCGCGGTGGCATGACCAAGAAGGTCTCGGACTCGCTCGAGCTCTCGGGCATCTCCCTGTCGCCGAGCCATCGCCGCGCCACGGTGGACGGCGAGGAGCTCAAGCTCACCCTGCGCGAGTTCGACCTCCTCGAGTACCTCATGCGCAAGCCCGGCATCGTCTTCTCGCGCGAGTCCCTGCTGCAAAGCGTCTGGGGTTGGGACTTCGACGGCGGCTCCCGCACCGTCGATGTGCACGTCCAGACCCTGCGCCAGAAGCTCGGCGGCCACGCGCACCTGATCGAGACGGTCCGCGGCGTGGGGTACCGGTTCGCCGAGACCACGGAGTAGGGCGGATGCCCGAGGAACAGGTCCCCCGGCCGGCCGGCGAGCGCCGTCGCTCGCAGGACCGCCGTTCGCTCTCGCACCGCGTGTTCTGGTCGGTGTTCTCCGTCGCGCTCGCCGCGATCGTGGTGTTCTCGCTCGCGGGGACCATCTTCTTGCAGCGGCGCCTCGCGGAGTCCACACGCTCGTGCCTGGCCGACGAGGCATCGGTCACTGCGGCCGCCCTCGACGACGCGATGGACGACACCACGCTGCTCACCCAGCTCAAGCTTGAGGACACGCGCGTCACCCTCGTGGGAACCGACGGAACGGTGCTCTTCGACAGCGTCGGCGACGCGTCGCGGCTCGGCAACCACGCGCAGCGGCCCGAGATCGAACAGGCCATGCGCTCGGGCACGGGTGCGTCGAGGCGTGCGAGCTCCACGTTGGGCGAGGTGATGATCTACGAGGCCGTGCGCCTGAACGACGGCACCGTGGTGCGCCTCGCGAAGGAGCAGGAGGGCCTGCTCTCCGTGTTCGTCACGCTCGTGGGCCCGGTCGCCGCGCTCGCCGGCGTCGCCCTCATCGTCGCGCTCGTGACGGCCCGCCGCGAGGCCCGGGCCATCATCGCGCCGCTCACCTTGGTCGATCTCGACCATCCGCGCCGGAGCGTCGACAACGCCTACGCCGAGATGCGCCCCATGCTCGACCGCATCGAGAAGCAGCGCCAGGAGCTCAAGCGGCAGATGGCGGTGCTGGCCGACAACGACCGCATGCGCCGCGAGTTCACGGCGAACATCACACATGAGCTGAAGACCCCGCTCACCACCATCTCGGGCTACGCCGAGCTCATCGCAGAGGGCATGGTGGCCAGCGAGGAGGACCAGCGGGATTTCGCCGGCCGCATCCACCGGGAGGCGGGGCGGCTGACCTCGCTCGTGAACGACATCCTCACCCTGTCGAACCTCGACGAATCCGAGCACGCCGAGGGCGGGGTCCAGGCCATGGGCGACGTGCTCGGCGCACACGAGGAGATCGAGCTGCCGCACCTCGTGGAGGTCGTCACGCAGCGGCTCGAGGGCATCGCGCGCAAGAACGAGGTGCGGCTCGCGGTCAGCACAAAGCCGGCGGTGGTGGCCGGTGTGCCGCGCCTTCTGGACGAGCTCGTCTACAACCTCACGAGCAACGCGATCCGCTACAACAAGCCGGGCGGTGCGGTGACGGTGACCTGCGGTGCCAACGGGGCGGGGGAGCCGTTCGTGCGCGTGGCCGACACGGGCATCGGGATCGCCCCCGAGGAGCAGGGGAAGGTCTTCGAGCGGTTCTACCGAGTGGACAAGAGCCGGTCGAAGTCGCGCGGCGGCACGGGACTCGGCCTTGCGATCGTGAAGCACGCCGCGCTCTACCACGGCGCGCGGATCGACCTGGCCAGCGAGGTCGGCCAGGGGACGACGGTCACGGTGACGTTCCCGAAGGTGTGAGGGCCACCCCCTTCGCTGCGCAAAAGTTGTGCAATCGTTTTCTGACCGCGCGGATGCGCCGCCGTTGCCATATCCCTGCTCCCACACGTATTTGCACAGTTATAGTTGGGAGACTTCGAGATGAGAAGGCATCCGAGAACGATGGTGTGCGGGCTTGCTGCCGCGGCCGCCCTGGCGCTCGCGATGGTGAACCCGCACGCGGCTCTCGCCGCACCGTCTGAAAGCAGCTTTTTCACCGGTGCGGGCACGACGGCCGACGGCACCGCGACCATGGTGAACGATGAGTCGGTCGAGGCGGGCGGCCTCCAGTACGGCCTGTACTGCACGGACGACTCCGAGGAGACGTCGAACTTCGCCTCCGCCGACGACGTCGACATGGCGAAGATGAACCGCTCGATCATCGACGTCGACAACTACAGGAACCTGAAGCTGGTGCTCGAGGTCTACAACGTCTACATGAACCGCCACTCCGCTGCGGTGAACGACGCCCGGTACACCGGCGGAACCTACCACATCAACCTTGACCAGGTGAAGGCGGCGGTGCGCGACAGCGGCTACTCGGTGGCGCCCGGCAGCTCCGAGCGCGGTCTGTCCTCGACCTGCCGGGCTGGTACTGGGGAACCGGCGAGGACCTCACCGACGATCTGCTCGGCGAGTACGCCTACGTGACCAATGGCGACGCGAAGGTGGCGAGCAACACCCGTGACGGCACCCGTGCGACGCTCAACAGCACTGATGCCGACGGCAACGAGATCGGCTCGAAGAAGGCGGCCCCAAGAGGGGGCGCCGTGCGAAGACGTTGCCCCAGACGGGCGACTATGTGCTCGCGGGCGTCGGGATCCTGGTTGGGCTGGGTGCGGCCGCGGTGATCGCCGCGCTCGTGCTCAAGCGGCGCAAGGAGTGACGACGGCGACAACGGTTTGTTGAGACGGGGCCTTCGGGCCCCGTTTTTTTCGGACGCAGCGCCGCGGCTCCGCCGGGGTATATGCGCGCCCGCCCACCTGCGGCGCACGGAGCCATCCCGCGAGGCCCATCTACCTTTCACTGAAAAGTATATGTTCGCGCACGCACGAGCGGCTAGGGAGGGGCAATCTGGGTACGACAACCCCGCAGAACCACAACGGATCCCCGCAGTGCCATAGCGCCCCGCGCCGGCCGCATCTGAAACCACGACAAGCGAGCGCAGATGCTTCAACTCACTGACATTCGAAAGTCATACACCACGGGCGACTTCACGCAGGTCGCGCTCGACGGCGTGACGATCAGCTTTCGCGACAACGAGTTCGCGGCGATCCTCGGCCCGAGCGGCTCAGGCAAGACGACGCTGCTGAACGTCATCGGCGGCCTCGACCATTACGATGCGGGTGACCTCACGATCGACGGCGTGTCCACCCGTGACTACAAGGACCGCGACTGGGACACCTACCGCAACAACCGGATCGGGTTCGTGTTTCAAAGCTACAACCTGATCCCGCACCAGAGCGTGCTCGCCAACGTCGAGCTCGCCCTCACGCTCTCCGGCGTGGGCCTCGAGGAGCGCCGGCGCCGCGCCCAGCGCGAGCTCGAGCGCGTGGGCCTCGCCGAACACGCGCACAAGCGGCCGAGCCAGCTCTCGGGCGGCCAGATGCAGCGCGTGGCCATCGCCCGCGCCCTCATCAACGACCCGGAGATCCTCCTCGCCGACGAGCCCACGGGCGCCCTCGACAGCAAGACGAGCGTCCAGATCATGGACCTTTTGAGCGAGATCGCCAAAGATCGCCTGGTCATCATGGTGACCCACAACCCCGAGCTGGCCGAGCGCTACGCGACGCGCACGGTGAGCTTCGCCGACGGCCACGTGGTCGCCGATTCGCACCCGTTCGATCCGGACGAGTCCGACCGCACCCGCGAGCGCGAGAAGAAGATCCGGAGCTCCTCCATGAGCTTCCTGACCGCGCTCTCCCTCTCCTTCAACAACCTCATGACGAAGAAGGGCCGCACGATCATGACGGCCTTCGCGGGGAGCATCGGCATCATCGGCATCGCGGCGATCCTCGCCCTCGCGAACGGTGTGAATGCCTACGTTGCATCCGTTGAAGAGGAGACGCTGTCCTCCTACCCGCTGCAGATCATGAGCACCGGCTTCGACCTGACCTCGCTCATGGCCTCGGGAGCGGGCGGGGGCCTGGGCGGCGCGGCGAGCGGGGACGACGGCGAGGTCAAGGACGGAGAGGTGCGCGAGCGAAGCGTCGTGAACCAGATGTTCGAAGGTGTGGGAACCAACGACCTCGCCGCGCTCAAGACCTTCCTCGATGGCGACGAGAGCAATATCGACGCCTTCGCGAGCGATGTCGCGTACCGCTATAACGTGACGCCCCGGATCTACCTGGCCGACACGAGGTCGGGGGTGCAGCAGGTCAACCCCGACACCACGCTCTCCGCATACGGCTACGGCGGTAACGCCGGCGGCCCGATGATGTCGGACATGATGAAATCCGATATCTTCTCCGAGCTGCCGGGCAACCTCGACACGGTCAAGGCCGGCTACGACGTGAAGGCGGGGCACTGGCCGAAGAACCGCAACGAGGTGGTGCTCGTGCTCTCCTCCGACGGCGGCGTGAGCGACCTCATGCTTTACACGCTTGGCCTGCGCGACCGCACCAAGTTGGATGAGATGACGCGGGCGTACATGAACGGCGAGGAGATCACCGTCGATGAGGACGACGCCACCTTCACCTACGACGACTTCATGGATCTCAAACTCAAGCTCGTGCCCTCCTCGAACCTCTATCAGCGTGATGACGAGTTCGGCGTCTGGGTGGATAAGTCCAACGACGACGCCTATGTGGCGCAGCAGATCGCCGTGGGCGAGGACCTCGTGGTCTCGGGCATCGTGCAGGCGCGGGAGGGGTCCAAGTCGACGGCGCTCTCCTCGGGGGTCTATTACACGCCGGAGCTCACCGAGCACCTGATCGAGGTGGCCGCCGGCTCCCAAGTGGTCAAAGACCAGCTCGCCTCGCCGGAGACGGACGTCTTCACGGGCAAAAGCTTCGCCGATGAGGGGAAGGGCTCCACCGACTTCGATATGGCGAACCTCTTCAGTATCGACACCGGGGCGATCGAGGCCGCCTTCACCTTCGACCCGGGCAAGCTCCAGCTCGACCTCGACGACCTGAGCTTCGACCTTGACTCCTCAAGCCTGCCGCAGCCCGACCTCGACCTCGGGCAGCTGCTCCAGTCGCCCGATGGCGGCACGCCAAACCTCTCGCAGGGCCTTGAGGAGATCAAGATCAACCAGGAGGTCGCTGCCGCGATGGGTGACGAGCTCATGCAGGGCTTCCGCGACGCGGTGGCCGCCGGCGAGGTCGAACCGAGCGACGAGCCGGGGGCGATGGTCGAGCAGTACCTGGCGAGTGACGCCGCGCAGCAGATCATCGCCTCGGCGATGCGGCGCGGCCTCGTCGATCTCAGCGCCGTCGAGCAGGCGCAGCAGGAGCAGGTCAAGGCGATCCAGGACCGGCTGAACACCGCGCTCGCCTCCTATATGACGGAGGTCGTCGATGCGGTCTCAAGCCAGCTCGAGACCGCGATGACCGAGGCGATGACGCGCGCCACCGCGCAGCTCTCCGAGGGGATGTCCGAGGCTGTGAGCATCGACGCCGACGCGTTCAAGGACGCCTTCAAGATGAACATGACCGACGAGGAGCTGACCTCGCTCGTGACCTCCATGATGGGGAGCACGCCCTCGAGCCTCGACGGAAACCTCGCCAAGCTCGACTATGCCGATATGAGCAAGCCCTACACGATCGACATCTACGCGCGGGACTTCGAGTCCAAGCAGGGGATCATCGACGTGCTCGATGGATATAACGAGCGCATGAGCGCGGCAGGCGACGAGGCGAAGGTCATCACCTACACGGACATCGTCGGCGCGCTGATGAGCTCGGTGACCACGATCGTCGACATGATCAGCTACGTGCTCATCGCGTTCGTGTCGATCAGCCTCGTGGTGAGCTCGATCATGATCGGCATCATCACCTACATCAGCGTGCTTGAGCGGCGTAAGGAGATCGGCATCTTGCGGGCGATCGGCGCGAGCAAGGGTAACGTCTCGCAGATATTCAATGCGGAGACGATCATCGAGGGCCTGATCTCGGGCGTGTTCGGCGTCGGGATTACGGTGCTTACGACCTTCCCGGTGAACGCTGTGGTCAACTCGCTCTTCGACGTGCCGAACGTGGCGATTCTGCCGTGGCAGACGGGCGTCGTGCTCATCGCGATCAGCGTGGGGCTCTCGTTTATCGCCGGCCTCATTCCGGCGCGGAGCGCGAGCCGCAAGGACCCGGTCGAGGCCCTGCGCTCGGAGTAGGGTCGCTGCCGGATGCCGGGCCCTGGCAGGTCCTGGATCTTCAGGCCCGCCGGTGAGCGCGATGCCGCGCCCACCGGCGGGCCTATTCGTTGCCGGCGCCGCGACCCGGCTGCGTCCGCCTCACGCCTCCGTAGCACCCTGTCCACGCTGTGGGCGCGCCTGTCCGCTCCCGCATTGCGCTCCCCATGGCGATTTGGCCGAGTTTCGATTGCAATCCGACCGCGTCCGGGTTGTGCTTTGTCAAAAGTCTCGTCACTTGTACCAGTTTTGGGATGGGCCGGACAAACCTAACGCCACTTGTACCAGTCTCTCGCTCCCTCGGAAGTAGACGGCCCATTCTGGTCGTAAACGCCGCAGGTAGAGGAGGTGCGGTTTTGCCGGCTACTTGCGCCTACCCCGAAAACTGGTACAAGTGGCGTTAGGTTTGAACGCGCTGCTTCAAAACTGGTACAAGTGGCGCAAGTTTGCGCCCCCGACGCGGACTCCTGTCCGCCGCCGGCGATTCATCGTCTCCTCGCGCGCGTTTTGCCTCGTGGCACGCCGGGTGCCGCGGCTCCCTTCCATGCGGGCGCGCAAGCGCCCGCATGGATTTCCGCCCTCAGGGATTATCTGAGCAGAAACGG